>NZ_JAJSAO010000009.1:0-117606 GCF_021729055.1 Microbulbifer zhoushanensis | reverse complement strand
GGCTAAACCGTGCGCAGACGAAGCACAGCTTCGTGCACGGTTGAGCGACCGGCCATGGATGGCCGGGCCGGGGCCAGATCAAACAATCTGCAGCTGCGCCAGGGATGGCGACTCAACAGCCCATCGCCCCTGCATGCAGGCTTCAATTGCAAAAGCCCTGATCGCTAACGCGGTCAGGGCTTTTTTTATGCCTGCCGATGACCTACGGTCAGGTGATGGCGCACATCCCTGTATGCCACCATTCGGGCGACCTAAAGGTCGTGCTAATTTGCGTGGGCAAGTTGGTCGGGCTTCTAAATCAAAAAAGGGTCACCCAAACGGGTGGCCCTTTTTTGATTTAGAATTCCAACCGATGAATTAGCGCCCGGCCAAGGAATCCGGGCCGGGGCCTGATCGAACATACTGTCGCCGCGCCGTGAACGGCGACTCAAAGACTTTTGCCTGTACATACACACGTCTTTTCAAAGGCTCTGTCGCCATCATGTCCGGCCCCTTTTATTCACAGCGCCCGCTGATGAATGGTGATTCCCGGGCAGTCCTGTCTGCACCGGCCTTTACCCGCCAGGTCTTCTCCAGGATAACAAGCACCGGATTTCCCCCCATCATGGTTAACGCACCAGGCTGACAGGAATCGACTGGTGTGGGTAGATGAAAGAAGTGCCAGCAGGGCCGCGCAAGGTGATTATTTATACGCCTGCAATTTGCGACGCAGGCGCTACGCTCGGGGCCTATATCCCATGGTTATGCACAGCTCTATCCATGTTTTCTGTTAGTAACAGGGTGGCAAACAGTTTGTCACCTGGCTGGGTAGAGCGCATTCCCTGTGTATTTTTTACCATTGGCGCTGCTGGTAGGAGCTTACAGTGAGCCTCAGTTACCGCTGGGCGGATGGGGCAGGCCTGGGAATCGCGGGTGTAGTTGCGCCAGTGCTCGTTCGGCACCGGATTGTGCATAACGCCTCGATAGTTGTATCTCACGCCCTGTGACTTTCCGTTTTTTCCAGGGTAGTGACTGGAGCGCGGTATGGGATGACGATCGAGGCTACATCTCCGTCGGCGGTTCGCGACTGTTCAATTTCCAGCGACATGATTCGTGGCGCCAAAGAGCGCGGGATACATTGTGCCGGCTGCCGCATCACAGGTTCGGCACGATTGATTTTTGCACGTAGTTGAGCTCGCGCCGTAGAGAGCCGCCCAGAGCGCTGTATCCCCACACTATTCACAGCTTTGTCCAGATTTTTTGTGTATGAAGCGGCACCGGCCGCTGTCATAGAGAGGGCCGAACTTACTGATTTTTCGGTTGTTTTTTTGAGCGCCGGGGACGGAGTGGCAGGATGGCTGGGTCAGAGGCGGTATTCCAGTGATTATCCACAGCGTTTTCCAGAGAATCTGTGAACAGGCGATAACAGCCGCTCTTTCCACAGATGGAGCGGCTGCTTACCCTCGTAAAATATGTGAACAAAATGTCCGGGGAGGGGAGGCGCTGGGATATGCAGGGCGGCTTCATGTCAACGACCAGTCTCTGGTCATGGATAACGCTGCCCTGGCCTTTTCAGGAATCCTTGAGGCCGAATTCCCTCAGGATCTCCCGACGGGTCCACAGTGACCAGTCTGTCGGTGGCTCAGCGGTACTGGCCCCATCGGGCAGGATACCGCGGTGCTGGCCCGGCCAGGCCAGTACAGCCGGCGCGCGCCCGGATTCGAACTGATAGAAGAGTTCAGGCGCCGGTAGCAATTTCTCCAGGCCCCGGAGCAGGGGGAGCCAGGTGAGGGGGAGAATTGCCTCGGCCAGTTTCCAGGAGTTTTCCATTTTGCCGCGGTAGGTTGCCGCGAAATACTCAAAGCGAAGACGTGCTGCAGTAAGCGCCACTTCCTCGTCGATATGGAGGCAACCCCGGGTTTGCCGGACTGCACAGGGGATGCAGATACCAGCGGGGAGGGAATGCTGGTTGCCAATGCTCCCAGGCAGGCGCCAGCCTGCCTGGTCTGATGCACAACCGCAGCCAGGACAGGCTTCAATTCCCTTTTCCTCTTTCTCTTCTGTCACCAGTGATGATTCATCGGCGGGAGAAGGGGCCTCACCGGGTTGCCAGAAGGTATATCCAGTATCGAAATACTGGTGTGAGAAGCGCTGTACATGCCCGACAAAGTCGAATGCCTGCTGGATCTGCTGCCGCTCCCGGGAGTCGGCGCGGCGGTAATCGTCATGGTTCAGGGTCGTGAGGCAGGACTGGCAGAGAGTCAGCGGGCTGTCTGCAAACGACGATCGCATCATTTCCAGGTCTGTGCCTATCCAGGCGCTGCGTTCACCGGAATCCAGGGCGCCGCAGCACGGCAGCAGATGCACCCGCTGCCAGAACTCCCGCCGTCGGTCCGCGTCCTCTACCTCCGGCACCTCAACCCCAAACACCATTACCGGGTGTCGCCGATAGGTCCAGCCAACCGGTGTGGGCTCCAGGGAACTGAGTGATACCTGCATCCCCTCGTTTAACTGTATCTCTATCGCCTCTGCTGTGGGTGCTCCCTGGCTGGTTGGCGCATCCGGTGGCGTTGCCGCTGTTTCCGGTCCTGGCTGCAGCGATGGCCCGGGGCGCGGGGCGTCGGGATCGCCGTTATCGGCAAGGACCTGCCTGCTGGCGTGGCGAAGGCTGGCCAGAGCCTGTTTCCACATGGCCACTACAGCGCCTCCTCGAGTATCTGGTGGATATGCGCCTCTGAATCCGTGATCACCCGGAAGGCCACACGGCGGGATTTCTCCGCATCCTCGCTGCCATCGGTATGCAGTACCGGCCTGGCCGAGGAGTAGCCTACCGCAGCCACGAGGGATTGCATGGTGGCTGCCTCGGCGGCGGGCACCAGGGTGTGTACAAAGCGCAGGACTGCGCGGGAGCGTTCCTGTGACAGCGCAAGGTTATTGAAATAATTGGCCTGCGGGCCGACATCGCCGCCCCATTCGGAGCTTGTATGGCCCTCAATATGGATGGCGCTGATTGAGTCCATGTACGGCTTCAGCGCGCGTATATAGCGTGGGAAAAAAGATCGCATGACCTCGGTGGCAGTACGATTCATTTCCGCTGCCCCGGCCTGGAACATCGCATCGGAATTGTTGAAGGCGATAGCCAGCTTTTCCTTGTCGATGCTCGCACCCCAGCGGGGCAGGTCATTCCTGAACTCATCGCGCAACGCCTGGTAAATGGCCAGCTGGTTGTCGCGATAATCCTCGGCCAGTGCGCGAATTTTTTCGCGCTCTTCCATCACCGAGCGCATCATCACTACGGCAATACACAGGAATACCATCATCAATCCTGCCATCAGGTCGGACAGGCTGACCCACTCCGAATCTTCGCTGGTGGCCTGGAGCCCGGGCTGCTCAGGACGCATGCTCGACATCCTGCTGTGGTGTCATTTCAATGACCCTCTGCATCTGGGCTACAAGCTGGCGGTAGTCCCGGGTGAACTGGCCACTGATGGTTGCCAGTGCCTCGCCCATGCCGGTAAATACCAGGTCGAGCTCCTCGGAAACCTTGCGATCGATATTTTCATACTGGTGTCGCAAGGCGATATCGGTGTTCTGCAGATCGGTACGGATGATCTGCGTGAGCGCATCGAGCATCTCGCGATGAGTGCTGGCCATCCCCTGGGCAAGTTCCCGCATGGCGGTGCGGTGCATAACGCTGCTTTCCTCGACAAGCTGCTGGAGCCTTTGCGGCTCGAGCAGGGACAGTCGCTCCAGCAGCCCGGACAACTTGCTGTAATGTTCTTCGACCTGGCTGGACTGGGTGCTGATAAGCTTGTGTGAATGCTCGACATTCTCCGCGATTTCCCGCTGGGAGCTGGCCAGCTGCTGGCCCAGTCCCTCCAGGCGGGGCTGGATCTCCGGGACCATTTCCGCCAGCGCATGGGAGGCTTTTTGCTGCGCCGCCAGCAGGTTATTGGTCTGTTCGAGCTGGGCCTGTTGCCGCTCGATCAGTTCGCTGAGCCCGGCGCCCAGTTGTGGCAGGGCGGCAATCCTGTCATGCAGAGCGACCAGCTTTTCCTGTTCATCTGCCAGCCGGGCAAGCTGCTGTCCGCAGCGTTCACTCCAGTCATTGACCTGTTCACCATGATCCCGGTACTGCTGCGCCAGGCTTTCAAGTGCCGGTAGCAGGTCCCCGAGCCGGTCGGAGAAACGATTCAGGTTGTCGCCGAACTGGTGTGTGAGCCGCTCATTAAAATGCGCCACAATGGTTTCCAGCTGGCCGGTCATGGTGGTGCTGGCACTGCGGGCAAGGCTATCGAGGCTCTGGTGCAGTTCCCCGCGCAGGGCAACCAGGTTTTCATTGAGGTCCGCGATCCCCACCGTGGCGGGGCGCTGCTTGCCGGGTATGCGGATCATGCGCGTGATGACCCTGATCAGCAGGGAGAGGGACAGCCCGACCACGCTGGTGATAAACGCCGTCTTCAAGCCGTCCATCAGGATCGCAATGCTGTTGTCGATGTCGTCCAGGGAAAAATCGAACAGACCGATGATAATGCCGAAAAATGTCCCGAGAATACCCAGTGATGTCATTATCCCCGGCGAGTGCTCGACAAATTCCGGCGCAGCGCCAGTAATCCGGAAGACCAGTGCAAGCGCGGTCAGTGCCAGCATCAGGATGATAAACACCTCGGTCACCTGTGCGGGCGTCATCAGGGAAAAGAAGTGTTGCAGTAACTCAGACATGATTGTGGCCAGCTGTTTTCTGTAATGTCAGTTCGTGAAAAAGCGTCCCGCAGGGAAGTTTACCGTGTCCCTGGGCAACCAGGCTCAGGTAGGGCAGGGCGCGCATTACCTCGGTAATACTGTTGAAGTTCCGTGGGCGGTCGCCATGGGCGGGGATATGGATCTTGGTTGAGCCGTCGGACTGGATCTCGAAAATACCCGGGCGTGAGGGCAGGGCAGAGTGTTTTAACACCACCAGGTGTAGCAGGCCCCGGGGACGCAGGTTATTGACCAGTAAGTGACTCAGTAGTGACACTTCTGCCGGGGTGAAAAAGTTGATCAGGTCCCACAGGAGTATTGCGTCGAGACCCTGCTCGGGTAATACCTGGCGTAGGGCGGACTGGGCCGCTTCCGAAAAGGGGGTGCCGCGATCCAGTTGCCAGCGTATCTGGGTATACAGGTCCTGGACGAAAAGCTCACCCACCTGCTTCTGCAGCCCGTCGATATTGCGACCGGTTCTCGGGCCGCAATCGAGGACCGTACTGACCGGAGACTTGCGTGCTTTTTCCAGCACCTCTGACAAACCGGGCAGCCGAATGGCGTCCACCGGTCGCTGGTTGAAATAGGAGCTGACATCGCTGGCTCCACCCGAGCGGATACGAGCCTGTGGCCTGGAATTACCATATTCCAGCATATGCTCAATCATATCCTTGCGCATGCCTTCCCGCTGCAGGGTAGAGTTGCGCAGGGTGAAAGAACCCATAACCTGCATCAGGGACAGGGTCGAATAGCGGTAAGCCGGCAGGTCGGGCAGGTTTGCATCGAAGCCGGTCTCGAAGGTGAAGTTTCCCACGTGGCGAAAGCTGGCGGGTTTTTCCGGCAGTGTCTTGCCGGTATACATCATCGTATGAAAAATGGTCCCCGGCTTCAGGTTCGGCTCCAGTAGCTTGAGCAGGTAGCGCAGTAGTTCCGGGGGAAGGAAGTTGAGCAGGTCCCAGCAGAGGACAACGTCCAGCTTTACCCGCTCGGGCTTGGGGACCAGGTGATCGGCGAGTGCTTCCCTGTGTTCCAGTCCGTTACCGTGCTCCGTAAAGAACTCGATCAGGTCCTCGATATAGCAAGGGCAGTTAAGTTGCAGGAATGCGTCTGTGGTTCCCGAGGACAATGGTCCCAGGTCGAGAATACGACAGCCGGGCTGGACAATTTCTTCAATAAGAGCTGCCAACCCGAATGAGTGATGCTGCATATGGCAGGTCCTGCGTGGTCACGACAAAATCGCGCGCTAGTGTACGGATTTTGTCGTGACCTGCTGTTAACCAGTTGAGGTTATTCCTCTTTTTCTTTCTGGTCGTCTTTTTTCTTGTCTTCCTTGGCGCCTGCCTTGGGTTGGGTGAAACTCGGGGTTTCCGGGATTTTGCTGTCGAAAGCCGAGCCGGATTTCTTACCTGATGCCTGCTTTGCAGCTTCCGCCGGCGGCAGGTTGGGGTGTACGAGCTTTTCCTTGAATTCCTTGTGACGCTCCTTCATCTCGGAATCCGTATCGACCATATCCATGGAGCCGCGGAACTTACCGCCATCGTCCAGCTTGATGCGGGGGGCGATCAGGTTGCCTTTCACTGCCGCGGTGCGGCGGATCTCGATCAGTTCATCAGCCAGGGCATCGCCGGTCAGCTGCCCCTCCACCACGATGTTCTTGGCATGGATATTGGCGTTGAGTTCGCCGCCCGCGCCCACAGAAAGGTCGTGCCCTTCCATGATCACGGTTCCCTCGATGGTGCCTTCGATATGCAGGTTTTCTGTGCCGACCAGTTCGCCGCGGAACTTGATGTTCTTGCCGATTACCGACTGTTCCTTTTCGGTTGCGGCAGCACTGCCGTAGCCACCACTGGCCTTGGGTTGTTCAATGATCCCGTCCATAAAGGACTTGGCGTTCTCGTCTTTGTTCTCGAGGATATCGTCGATAGCCATGCTTGTTTCCTCCGCCTTATGCAGCTGGCATGGGCCCGTGCGGGAGCACGGGAGGGCTGGGGTTGGATATGTGCCCGGTTGTGGTGGGCTTTATTTTCAGGGCAGCGTCATGTCTGCCGGTACCACGCTGGAGGCCGGTGAACTGGGGAACACTGCGTGGGAAATACTAAAGTTGAATTAGCCGCCGAGCCAGAAAAAATTACAACCTGGTTCTCAATTCTGGAACTCAGTGGGAACAATTTAATTTTTTTACATGACAAAGGTGTCTCAGGGGGAATTTAAGTCGATAGTGCGGTGCAGCGTGGGCGCTCTGCTCGCGCCTGGACACCGGGTGCGCTGTGGGCAGGACAAGGACTGGCCGCTGACCAGTTGGTGAGTGGTCACCATGGCGGGGGCCCTGGCCAGGCTTGCCCGCCCTGGTCGCTTACTGCAGAATCGGCCGCCCATTTACCAAGGTTTGTAGAGCAATGCAGCGAGTGCAATCCCCCCTTGCCCCGGGCTTCTCAATGTCGCGACTGGCCATGGGCCTTTGGCGGCTGGTCGATTGGGGCTATTCCCCCCGGGAGCTGGTTGAGTTGACCGAAAAGCTCCTGGATATGGGGGTAACCACATTCGACCTGGCGGATATCTACGGAGACTATCGTTGCGAGGCCCTTTACGGTGAGGCCCTGCGGCTCGATCCGGGACTGCGGGGGAAAATGGAGATCGTCTCCAAGTGCGGAATCAAGCTCTGCGGTAAGGACAATGGTTTCCGGCTGAACCACTATGACAGTAGCGCTGCTCACGTGAACGCCGCGGTGGAATCCAGCCTGGCCAAGCTGGGCACGGATTACCTTGACCTGCTGCTCCTGCATCGCCCGGATCCGCTGATGGACGCCGATGTACTGGCGGCTGTCCTGCAGGGCCTGCTGGATGCGGGCAAGATACGTGCGGTGGGGGTATCCAATTTCCTGCCACATCAGTTCGAGCTGTTGCAGTCGCGCCTGCAGGCGCCGCTGGTGGTCAACCAGATCGAGGTGTCGCTACTGCACAGCGACCCGCTGTTCGACGGCCAGCTGGATTTCTGCCAGCGGGAGCGGGTACTCCCCATGGCCTGGTCACCGTTTGCGGGCGGTGCTCTGTTTACGGGGGGCGGAGAGGCGGCCCGGCGGGTGCAGTCCTGCCTGGAGGAGCTGTCCCTGGAGCTCGGCCTCGAGCCGCAACAGATTGCGCTGGCCTGGCTGCTGCGCCATCCCACCAATATGGTACCGGTGCTCGGCAGCGGCAACCCTGGCCGGCTTGAGGCGGCGGTGGCTGCGGCCACCCTCGAATTGCCGCTGGAAGCCTGGTTCCTGTTGCTCCGCGCAGCGCGGGGAAGGGATGTGGACTGAAAGCAGTTGGGGCGTGGCCGGGCTGGCGATATTGAGGCTGCCCGGCCGGGCTTTGGGCGAGTGGTTCAGGTGCTGTCGCGGAAGAGGTTGTCCGGCACCAGCTCATAGCCAAGCCGGTCCAGGTCGAATTCCTCCAGGGGGGCCAGGTGAACCGGTACCGCAAAACGGCGCAGCGGTTTACCGTCGCGCCGGTCCATAACCAGCAGGTCTTCATCCTGCAACCCGTGCAGCAGGCTGCCGGTATCGCTTTCCTTCACCACGCTGTCATATTCAACTTGCTCACCGAGGCGGATAAAGCGGTATTCCTGTCCGGCCCGCTCAATCCGTAACCAGGCTTCACCGCTCGCTTTCCCGGGTTCACCGAGGATCAGCGGGCCGTGCTGGTCCGAGCCCAGGGCCTCCAGCGGCGTGTCGATTTCGGTTTCCAGCAGGGTTCCCACCCACACCCAGCCGGACAGGCCGATGCGGCTCAGTTGCCACTCGCTGAGCCAGACTGTCTGGTCCTCATCGATGCGGAACTCGCTGTACTCGCGCTGGCCCTCGCGATTGTCGAAATGGATTTCAGCGTCGGGATTGTGCTTGCGGAAACTGTGGAGCTGCTGGGTCATCTCGTAATTGACTTCCCAGTGTTTGCGCAGTCGCCACTGCATGGGGTAAGGGCTCCATTCAACGATGTACTCCTCGCGCTCGCGGATGGTTTCGGCCACCCGCCAGAAGGCACCATCGATCAGGACGCACTTGTCGCCAGGCAGGCTGCCCGGTGCGATCATGCTGTTTTCGGTTGAGGCTTCCGACGCATTCACCACATGCTGTCCGCGCCCCTCGATCACCTCGTACCAGGGGAAGCCATGGCGCAGCGGCGGTGGGAAAGCCAGTGGGGGACGCCCGGCCAGCAGCCGGCGAAAAAGCACTGACTTTTCGATCTCGCCATCCGAGAGGGTATACCCCTCCTTATGGCTTACCTGTCCCCACGCGAACGCCGCGCGTATTAATTGTTTTTCTCGATCTGAAAAGCTCATTGGAAATACGAGGAACCCTGATTGAGCCGTAACCATAACACCGGCCAGAGGGGGACGCCACGGTAGCCAGCCACGGCGGAAAACGGCACCCGGGGGTAAATTTGGGTAGACTTGTGGGCGATCTCGATGGGGCGATCAAGGAGAATACAGTTTGGCCGGGACCAGAAAGATTATTGCGGGGCTCGCCGTGCTGGTGGCAAGCCTGTGGTTGCGTACAGATGCACTGGGCCAGGCGGCGGGCGCAGAGACCTGTTACCTGGATGGCTGGCGCAACCCGTTGCGCTGCTACCGGCTGCCGATCGAGAGCGAGCCGGAAGCGCCGCAACTTGCCGTGATGGTGGCGCCGGCAGTCAATAACAGTGGCGAGGAGCCTCTGTACCTGCTTGCGGGCGGGCCGGGGCAGGCGGCCAGTGACCTGGCGCCGCTCCTCAACGCATTCGAGCCTGTCAACCGGGAGCGGGACATTGTCATGGTGGATCGCCGTGGTGCCGGGCGCTCGGGCGCGTTCCGCTGTGGTATCGAGGACCAGCGTTCCCTGGACCTGGACGCCTTTGCCCGCAAACTGGCTGACTGCTACCTGGATCGGGCCGAATTTGCCGAGTCGCTCAGTAGCCGGCAGACCGTTGAAGACCTGGAAATGGTGCGTTCCCGGCTGGGCCATGAGCGCATTGCGCTCTGGGGCGGATCCTGGGGCACGCGCACTGCACTCCTCTACCAGCAGTGGCATCCGCAATCGGTCAGCGAACTGGTACTGGATGCGGTGGCACCCATCGACACCAAGGTATTCCTGACGGCCAGGGCAGCCGAGGATGCGTTGCAGGCACTGCAACGCGACTGCGCAAACGACCCGGCCTGCGCACGCCTGGGCAATTGGCGGGCACAGCTCGACGCGCTGCTGGAATCATGGGACCAGGGTGGCCGCCCGGTATTGTCCGATCCGCTCACCGGCCAGCCATTGACTGAGCCCATGGCTCGCTGGGAATTTGCCAATGCCATCCGTACGGTACTCTACGACCCTCGTGCTGCTGCCCAGCTCCCCTTTGCCATCACCGAGGCGCACAGCGGTAACCTGCAGCCCCTGGTGGGCCTGTCCGGGCTATTCGTGAAGAGCACCGAGTCGATGTCCATGGGCCTGACCTTCTCGGTGGCCTGTGCCGAAGAACTGAACCGGATCAGCGCCGATGAGATCGCCGCTGACAGCGACGGCACTTTCCTGGGTACCGCCTTTCTCGACCTGTTCCAGCACGGCTGCCGTGGCTGGCCGGTAAAGGAAAAACCCTATGCGGCGCCGGAACCCAGGGCACAGCCGGTATTGTTGATTTCCGGGGAGGCGGACCCGATTACCCCGCCGCGTTATGCAGACGAGGCGCTGGGCTACCTGGCGGACAAGCAGCACCTGGTGGTTGCCAGCGGTGGGCATATCAATTCCCCACGCGGCTGTATTCCCGAACTGATCGCCCGCTTCCTTGCGCAGCCCGCGGAGGAGCTGGACAGCACCTGTACCCGGGAGATCAGCCGGCCGCCGTTTATGGTGGCCAGCTACGGCCCCGATATCGGTGGCACTGCGGGGAATCCGGTAAAGGGGCCTGGGACTGGAGGCCGGCATGACTCCGGCGAGGAGGCTGGAGAGTGATCGAGGTGAATTCGATCAGCAAGGCGTTTGCCGGCCGGCCGGTGCTGCGGGAGCTCGATTTCCGCGTGCCCGATGGTCGGATTACCGCCCTGCTGGGCGCCAACGGTGCTGGCAAGACGAGCTGCCTGCGAATTATCGGGGGCCTGTTGCGGGCCGATTCCGGGACGGTGCGCGTTGGCGGTATCGACGTTGCCCGGGATCCACTGGCAGTGCAGCGGCAGCTGGGTGTTGTGGGTGATCGGGAAGGCCTGTACGAGCGGCTGACGGTGGAGGAGTACCTGACGCTGTTCGCGCGCATGCAGGGACTTGCCGGAGCTGCACTGCGCGAGTCGCTGGAATATGTGCGCCGGGAGCTGGAACTGGAGCCGCTGTGGCGGCGTCGCACGCGGGGCTTTTCCCAGGGGGAGCGGATGAAGGTCTCCCTGGCGCGGGCGCTGGTGCATCGCCCTCAGCACCTGATCCTCGATGAGCCCACCCGCGGCCTGGATGTATTGGCTGCGCGCCTGCTGCGCCGTACCCTCCTGCGGCTGCGGGATGCGGGAACCACTATTCTTTTTTCGAGCCACGTCATGTCCGAGGTGCTGGAGCTGTCCGACAGTGTGCTGGTGATGGCCCGTGGCTGTATCGTCGGCAGCGGTACGCCGCAGGCCCTGATCCGTGAGGCGGGTTGCTCTAATCTGGAGGACGCGTTTGTCGCCCTGGCCTATGGCGACAGGCAGGCAGGGGAGGTGCCGGCTTGAACCGATTGACGGAAATACTGCGCGGCCCCACGGCGGCGCTGCTGCACAAGGAATTCCTTGAAGCCTGGCGGGATCGCCGGGCGCTGTGGATGGCAGTCTGCTTCTCCCTGCTGTTTCCTGCCATGCTGGCGGGGGGCAGTATCTTTATGGTGAAGAAGCAGGCTGAGGAGATCTCCCGCCTGGCCCTGCTGGGCTCGGCATCTGCGCCGTTGCTGGAGCAGCGGCTACGCGGTGGCGGCCTGGAGGTCGATGCGCTGGCAGAGGGAGACCCGGCGGAACTGCTGGCGGGTGACTACGACATAGTGCTGTGGGTGCAGGAGGGTTTTGCCGAGGAGTACCGCAACTTCGGGGCGCCGCCCCTGTACCTGTATATCGACAGCTCCTCTTCCTCATCCCCGCGCGCGCAGCGGCACCTGCAGGAGCGGTTGGGAGCGCTGCAGCAGCTGGTGGTTCAGCAGCGGGTCACTGCCCGCGGCCTTGCCCCGCAGTTGCTCGCCCCCTGGCGACTGGAAGTGCGTGATGTCAGTACCCCCTCGCGCCGAGGTGCGGTGCTACTGGCGATGGTGCCGGGTCTGCTGATCCTGACCCTGTTTGTCGCCAGTCTGGCGACATCCGTCGATACGTCTGCCGGGGAGCGCGAGCGGCTTAGCCTGGAAACGCTGCTCCTACAGCCGTTGCCCGGGTGGCAGGTGATCCTGGCCAAAACCCTGGCGGTGGCCAGCATGGGCTGGGCCGGGGCGCTGCTCGCGCTGGTTGCGCTGGTGTCGCTGATGCCGTTGATGCCGCTGGCGGAGCTGGGCATACAGCAGGCCACCACTCTCAGCGGGGTATTGACGATGGGGCTGTTGTTGCTGCCGCTTGCCCTGCTGGTGGCGGTGGTGCAGATTCTGCTGGCATTGCGTTCCGGCTCCTTCAAGGATGCGCAGACGCAGTTGAGTATCCTGCAGGTAGCGCCGGTGTTGTTGCTGATGATGCTGGATATGTCCCGGGTCGAGCTGGGTGGTTTCTTCTGGCAGCTGGTGCCACTGGTGGGCCAGCAGCAATGGCTCAAGGCCCTGCTGGTGGGGGAATCCGTGCCGGCGGCTACGCTGCTGGCGGGATCCGCCGCGACCCTGCTGCTGGTGGCCGTGGCCATTCGCCTGGGTGCCCGGGCGCTGCAGCGTGAAGCCCTGCTCAGTGCCGCCTAGCAACTGGCAGCGGGTATAGAGAAGCGTCGAGGACTGGTGAGGTAAAAGATGACGAGCATACACGACGGCCTGCTCACGGTGGACCTGCAGGCCGCCGGCGATAATTTCCTGGCGCTGGACCAGCGGTTACGCGCGGGCAGCCGCTGCGGCGCGGTGGTCAAGGCGGATGCCTACGGCCTGGGGGTGGGTGAGCTGGCCCCGGTGTTTTACCGCCGCGGCTGCCGAGACTTTTTTATCGCCACCCTCGACGAGGGGCTGGAGCTGCGCGATATCCTCGAGCCCGACGCCCGGATTTATGTGCTTACCGGTGTGAGGCCGGGGCGCGAGCTGGAATGCATCCGGGCCGGGCTGATCCCGAATGTCTTTACCCTGCAACAACTGCGGGCCTGGGTGGATGCCTGTAATGCGGCCGGTTCCCCGGCCCCCTGTGGCCTCAAGATCGATTCGGGCATGACCCGGCTGGGGATGACCGCCGAGGAGTTTGACCAGCTGTTGCGCGAGCGCGGGCTGCTCAGGGAGGCGGGCATCCAGGTGGTGATGAGCCATCTCGCCTGCGCGGATGACCCCGCCCACCCGCACAACCGCCGGCAGCTGGAAGCATTCCGGCGTGCCGGCGAGCGACTGCGGGAGCAATTGCCGGAAGTCCAGTTGAGCCTGGCAAATTCGTCGGGAATCCACCTGGATGAGTCCTATCACTTCGATATCGCCCGACCCGGTTCGGCGCTCTACGGCGTCAATCCGCAGCCTGCAGTCGCCAACCCCATGCGCGCCGTGGTTCACCTCAGCCTGCCCGTGGTGCAGCAGCGACATGTCTCCCGTGACAGTTGGGTAGGCTACGGTGCCACCCAGCAAGCACCGGCCGGTAGCTGGCTGGCAGTGGCCCGGGGTGGATATGCCGACGGTATTATCCGGGCCCAGGGCGGGCGCGGTTGTGGCTGGGCCTGCGGGCGCCGTTTGCCCATGGTGGGCAGGGTTTCCATGGATTCCACGGTGTTTGATATCAGCGCGCTGGCTGCCCGGGAGCGTGACAGACTGGGGCATATCGAGGTGCTGAACGACCAGGTAACCGTCGACGAGGTCGCGGAGTACGCGGGGACCATCGGCTATGAAATCCTGACCAGCCTTGGCCGCCGTTATACGCGCCGCTATACAGGAAATTGAACGTGACCAATGTCGACCGGAAAAATCCCCTGGGCCAGCTGCGGCCAGTACTGGAGTTGCTGGCTGACGGCGAAGTGCACTCGGGCCAGGTGCTCGGGGCGGCCCTGGGGGTAAGCCGTGCGGCCGTGTGGAAGCAGTTGCAGAAACTGGCGGATTACGGCCTGGAGCTGGAATCGGTAAAAGGGCGGGGCTACCGGGTCCCGGGAGGCCTGGACCTGCTGTCCGGGGCGCAGATGGAGGAGGCCATGGCGCCGCGGGCCCGCGACTTGCTCGGGGGGTTGGTCCTGAGGGACGAAGTGGACTCCACCAATGCCCGCATGCTGGCCCTCCTGGAGCGCGGGGAAGGTCACGGCGTGGCCATGCTGGCCGAACGACAGACTGCCGGGCGCGGCCGGCGCGGGCGGCAGTGGATCAGCCCGTTCAGCGCCGGCGTCAGCCTGTCGGTGGGCTGGCAGTTCAGCGGCGGTGTACAGCTGCTCGAGGGGCTCAGCCTGGCGGTGGGCGTGGCACTGGCGGAGGCGCTGGAAGAGTTTGCGGTGCCGGATGTGAGCCTCAAGTGGCCCAATGACGTCTGGTGCCGGGGGCGCAAGCTGGCCGGTGTGCTACTGGAGCTCAGTGGCGACCTCACCGATCGCTGCGGCGTGGTGGTGGGTGTGGGAGTGAACGTTGGGTTGCCCCAGGCGCAGGCCGCGGCGATCGACCAGCCCTGGATCGACCTGCAGCAGGTGCGGCCGGGTATCGAGCGCAATGCGCTCGCTGCCGCCATGCTCAGCCGCTTGCTGACGCTGCTGGCCGACTACCCGGAGCGGGGTTTCGCCGCTTACCGCGATGCCTGGCTGGCCCGCGATGCCTTTGCCGGGCGCCGGGTGGAGCTGCAGTCGGCACAGCAATCATGGCGAGGCACTGCCCGCGGCGTGGACGCCAGCGGGGCGTTGGTGCTGGAGCTGGATAGCGGTGAGCAGCGCAGTTTTCATGGGGGGGAAGTTTCCCTGCGGGAGGCATTGCGGTGATCCTCGAAATCGATATCGGCAATACGCGTGGCAAGTGGCGCCTGGTGCAGTCGCAATCGGGTCATGCGGTGGCGCGAGGCGGGTTCGCCACCGGTGACCTGGCGCAGGGCCGCCTGCCGGCCCAGTGGGCCGGTGCCGGCCCGCGGCGGGTGCGGGTGGCCAATGTGGCCGGTGCGCGGGTGGCGGAATTGCTGACCGCGGCGTTGCGCACGGACCTCTCACTGGAGCCGCAGTTTGCCCGGGTGGAGCGCCATTGTGCGGGCGTTACCTGCGGCTACCGGGATACGGCTGCGCTGGGGGTGGACCGGTGGCTGGCGGTGTTGGCCGCGCACCGGCGCGATCCCTCGCCGGCGCTGGTGGTGGACTGTGGCAGTGCCGTGACCCTGGACCTGCTGGGCACTGGCGGCCGGCACCGCGGGGGGTATATATTGCCGGGCCTGGAGCTGATGCGCCGGGCCCTGTACGCCGACACCGACGCGGTCAAGGTGGCGGGCCAGTTCATTGAGGGGATGTCGCTGGCGCCCGGCATCGATACCGCAGAGGCGGTGAACCGCGGCCTGCCGTCAATGGTGCTGGGCGCCATCGAGCGGGCACTGGCGGAGCTGCGTCGCAGCGAGGAGATGGAGCCGCTGCTGTGGCTGACCGGCGGCGATGGCCAGTTCTTCGCCAGCCTGTTCGGCGACGACGCGGAGCTGGTACCGGATCTCGTATTCGAGGGGCTGGGTATCAGCATTCCCTGAACATCACCAAGCGGTGAACAACACCAATCGAATCTCCCCTGTCTTCGGGAACAGACTCTATGCGCTGGATTGTACTTGTCCTTTTTCTTGCCAATGTGGGCGTCTTTGCCTGGTTGCAGACCAGTGGGCATGCGCCGGTCACGCCTGACGCGGCAGTGACGACCGCGCCGCCGGCAGAAGCCGGGGATACCATCCGCCTGCTCAGCGAGCTGGACCGGGATGAGCTGGAGTCCCGTGACAGCGCCGCGCCGGCGCCTCGCGCGCCAGCCAGCAGTGGCGCATCGACGACAGAGGGCCGGGCCGGGACCGCCGGTGCGGTCTGTACCCTCGTGGGGCCGTTTGAAGAGGGGTACCAGGGCGAGGACGTTGTGCAGCGCCTGCGGGCACTGCAGCTGGATGCGGAGCTGCGCGAAGTGGAGGTGCCGGGGCAGATGCGCTACTGGGTGTACCTGGAGCCGCTATCTTCACGCCGGGAGGCGTTCAACAGGTTACGGGAACTGCAGGCCGCCGGGGTCGACAGTTACGTGATCCCGAAGGGATCCCTCACCCACGGTATCTCGTTCGGCATCTTCTCCGAGCGGGACCGGGCACAGTTGCTGTCTGATGAGCTGCGGGCGCAGGGCATTGACGCCCAGATGCGCGAGGAGCCGCAGATGATTGCCGAGCAGTGGGTGGTGTTGGCGCCCGGGGCTGCCGATGCGCTGGCGGGGGATTTCTGGGCGCAGCTGCAGCTGGACTATCCCGAGCTTGATCGGCGCCAGAATCTCTGTGCGGAGCTGGAAACCGACTAGGCCCGGGAGGTGAGCCGCAGTTGACCGGGGGGAGAAAAAACTCGCGCTCAAAACGGTTGCTTGTCGGCATAACATCCCCTAGAATCCCGCCTCCACTTACGGGGTAGAAGGCTTTCCCGTAAGGAGAGACAGGGCTGGCGTAGCTCAGTTGGTAGAGCAGCTGACTTGTAATCAGCCGGTCGGGGGTTCGACTCCTCTCGCCAGCTCCATTTTGTCTCTCACGCTGTTTTCACTTTAGGTTCCGCTGGTAAGTGTGTGAATTTAAAGAAAAAGTTGTTGACAGCGTAGCGGTGAGTGTAGACAATGCGCACCGCTTTCGAGCAGGGGTTCCCGAGTGGCCAAAGGGATCAGACTGTAAATCTGACGCGCAAGCTTCGGTGGTTCGAATCCACCCCCCTGCACCATATTCAGATGCCCCGGTATGCCGGGGTGTCGAAAGCGGAAGGCTGAGGGTCTTTTGCTTTGAGGTTCCTGCGCGGAGCGTGCGGGCATAGTTCAATGGTAGAACCTCAGCCTTCCAAGCTGATGATGCGGGTTCGATTCCCGCTGCCCGCTCCATGCCGGAAACCCGGTGTGGCGCAAAGGTGGGAGGTCGCTGCGGCGGCCGATAAACTGGTGGGGTTCACCGGTTAAAGCAGTTTTAGCTCATGTAGCTCAGGGGTAGAGCACACCCTTGGTAAGGGTGAGGTCGGCGGTTCAAATCCGCCCATGAGCTCCATTTTTACGGTGGCCGCGGGGGCAGGTGTCTCTGCGGCTATTTGTATCCGGGTGTTGTGTATCCCGGTGCTTCGGTTCTGCAAGTGGGTGTCTTTAAGTCTGCCCATACTAGGAGGCTGCAATGGGAAAAGAGAAGTTTGAGCGTTCCAAGCCCCACGTGAACGTGGGCACCATCGGTCACGTTGACCACGGTAAAACCACCCTGACTGCCGCGCTGACCCGCGTTTGTGCAGAAGTATGGGGCGGCGCCGCGGTAGAGTTCGCCGGTATCGACAATGCACCGGAAGAGCGTGAGCGCGGTATCACCATCGCTACTTCTCACGTTGAGTACGAGTCCCCGACTCGTCACTACGCGCACGTTGACTGCCCGGGCCACGCCGACTACGTGAAGAACATGATCACCGGTGCTGCCCAGATGGACGGCGCAATCCTGGTTTGTTCCGCAGCTGACGGCCCCATGCCGCAGACTCGCGAGCACATCCTGCTGTCCCGCCAGGTAGGTGTACCGTACATCGTGGTATTCCTGAACAAGGCTGACATGGTCGACGACGAAGAGCTGCTCGAGCTGGTTGAGATGGAAGTTCGCGAACTTCTGGACCAGTACGACTTCCCGGGTGACGACACCCCGATCATCGTTGGTTCCGCCCTGATGGCGCTGGAAGGCAAAGACGACAACGAGATGGGTACCACCGCTGTTAAGAAGCTGGTTGAGACCCTGGACGAGTACATCCCGGAGCCGGAGCGCGCTGTAGACCAGCCGTTCCTGATGCCGATCGAGGACGTATTCTCCATCTCCGGTCGTGGTACCGTAGTAACTGGTCGTGTCGAGCGCGGCGTTCTGAAGACTGGCGACGAGATCGAAATCGTTGGCATGAAGGACACCACCAAGACCACCTGTACCGGTGTTGAGATGTTCCGCAAGCTGCTGGACGAAGGTCGTGCAGGTGAGAACATCGGCGCACTGCTGCGTGGCACCAAGCGTGACGAAGTTGAGCGTGGTCAGGTCCTGGCGCAGCCGGGTTCCATTACCCCGCACACCAAGTTCGAGTCAGAAGTATACGTTCTGTCCAAGGACGAAGGTGGTCGTCACACCCCGTTCTTCAAGGGCTACCGTCCGCAGTTCTACTTCCGTACCACCGACGTAACCGGTGACGTACAGCTGCCGGAAGGTACCGAGATGGTAATGCCGGGCGACAACGTACAGATGACTGTTACGCTGATCGCACCGATCGCCATGGAAGAAGGCCTGCGCTTCGCGATTCGTGAAGGTGGCCGTACCGTGGGTGCCGGCGTGGTATCCAAGATCATCGATTGATCAGATCGATGGCGGGCGCGGTCACTGGTCTCCAGTGACCCGCTTTGCAAAAGAGGGGGAGGATGGTAAGATCCGCCCCCTCATTTTTCGGTCTCTGGCGCGTAAATGCGCGGCATTGACCGGAAGCTGTTCTAGGCCAGTGGCTCAATTGGTAGAGCATCGGTCTCCAAAACCGAGGGTTGGGGGTTCGAGTCCCTCCTGGCCTGCCAACTTTTCAAGCGCCCCATTCCTTTTGCCTGAGGGCGTTGCAAGTTCCGGTCCGCCGTGGCCGGGCTTGTTTTGTAAGCGCTAAGGGCTTCTTTGTATGAATGCTAAAGTAGAGGCGAAAACCTTTCGTCTTGATGGCCTAAAGTGGCTGCTGGTGGTAGTGCTGATCGGTGCTGCCTTGGCGGGCAACACCTACTACGCTGAATTCCCCCTGCTGTATCGCGTGCTGGCCATGGTCGTCATCTTCCTGGTGGCGTTGGTTGTGGCGGTAAATACTGCCAAGGGGCATGCGCTGTGGACGCTGCTGCGCGAAGCGCAGACAGAAGTGCGTCGTGTGGTGTGGCCCTCTCGCCAGGAAGCGACACAGACAACCCTGATCGTGGTGGTGTTCGTGTTGATTATGGCGCTAATTCTCTGGGCGCTGGATTCTGCCCTGGGTTGGGCAGCCTCCAAGGTTATCGGCTAAAGGTTGACGCATGGCTAAGCATTGGTACGTGGTTCAGGCTTACTCCGGGTATGAGAAGCGCGTTGCGTCATCCCTGAAGGAGCGTATTGAACTGCACGAAATGGACCACCTGTTCGGTGATGTCCTGGTTCCCACCGAGGAAGTGGTGGAGATGCGTGCGGGCCAGAAGCGCAAGAGTGAGCGCAAGTTCTTCCCCGGTTATGTGCTGGTAGAGATGGAGCTGAACGACGACACCTGGCACCTGGTCAAGGAGACCCCGCGGGTCCTTGGTTTTATCGGTGGCAAGGCCGACCGGCCGGCTCCGATTACCGAGCGTGAGGCCCAGGCGATCCTGAACCGGATCGATGATTCCGTCGACAAGCCCAAGCCCAAGACCCTGTTCGAGCCGGGTGAGATGGTGCGGGTCATCGATGGGCCGTTCAATGACTTCAACGGTGTGGTTGAAGAGGTTAATTACGAGAAGAGCCGCCTGCGGGTCGCAGTGCTGATCTTCGGCCGCTCCACCCCGGTGGAGCTGGAGTTTGGTCAGGTCGAGAAGACCTGATCAGACAGGCAGTTTTTTTGCCCTCTTCCGCTGCGGGTGGAAGGGGGCTTTCGCGTCCCTGAAAACCGTGACTGATCAGTTGCTGTACAGGGGCACCCGGGGAGCCGGGCGTTGCGGCTGTTGCAGCCGTCCAGCGCAGGCGCTACCACCCACTGAAAGAGGAAGCTGTAATGGCTAAGAAAATCGAAGCTTATATCAAGCTGCAAGTGCCTGCCGGGCAGGCCAACCCGAGCCCGCCCGTCGGCCCCGCGCTGGGTCAGCACGGCGTCAATATCATGGAGTTCTGTAAAGCGTTCAACGCCCAGACCCAGGGTATGGAGCAGGGCCTGCCGGTACCGGTCGTGATCTCCGTATATAGCGATCGTTCCTTCACCTTCATCATGAAGACCCCGCCGGCCTCCGTGCTGCTGCGCAAGGCTGCCGGTATCAAGAGCGGCTCCGGTCGTCCGAATACCGAGAAGGTGGGCAAGGTTACCCGCGCCCAGCTGGAAGAGATTGCCACTACCAAGATGCCCGACCTGAGTGCATCTGACATGGACGCAGCCGTGCGCACTATCGCCGGTTCCGCCCGTAGTGCCGGTATTGATGTGGAGGGCGTGTAACGTGGCAAAACTGAGCAAGCGCCAGCGCGCAATCGCTGAGAAAGTAGAAGCAGGCAAGGCCTACGGATTCGACGAAGCCGTCGCCCTGCTGAAAGAGCTGTCCAACGTCAAGTTCGCCGAGACCGTTGACGCATCTATCAACCTGGGTATCGACCCGCGCAAGTCTGACCAGGCGGTTCGCGGTGCGACCACCCTGCCGCACGGCACCGGTAAAGACGTCCGTGTTGCGGTCTTCACCCAGGGCGCCAACGCCGACGCCGCCAAAGAGGCTGGTGCCGACCTGGTGGGCATGGATGAGCTGGCAGCCGACGTCAAGGCCGGCAAGATGGACTTCGACGTGGTAATCGCCTCCCCGGATGCGATGCGTGTCGTTGGCCAGCTGGGCCAGATCCTCGGTCCGCGCGGCCTGATGCCGAACCCGAAAACCGGCACTGTGACCCCGGACGTGGCCACTGCAGTGAAGAACGCCAAGGCCGGTCAGGTGCGTTTCCGCGCTGACAAGGGCGGTATCATCCACGGTGGTATCGGCAAGGTTGCTTTCGACGCCAAGGCGCTGAAAGAGAACCTCGAAGCCCTGATCGCTGACCTGAAAAAGGCCAAGCCGGCTTCCGCCAAGGGCGTTTACCTGAAGAAGGTCTCCCTGAGCACCACCATGGGCCCGGGCCTGACCATCGACCAGGGATCCCTGGACGTTAAATAAGCCAGCGGTTTCCCCCGGGAAACTGTTGCAGGCCGCAGCCGGCGCTACCGACGGGTATGCCTGGCTGCGGTTTTACCGAACTTTGGGGTCCGCCGGAATGCCCCGGCAGGAAGGCGGGCCGTCAAAGACCGTAGGCGTAGTGGGCGTGGCAAGTTCCGCTGTCCACCGCTTAATCAGGATCGAGCCCCTGGCCCGGTCCCAGCCTACGCAGACGGTGTTGCCCAAACCAGTATTTTTACTGGATTTGAGGTCTTAGCACCGGAGTGGATCGGGAGTGGTAATTCCCGGTCTTTTTTCCAAATCCAGGAGTGACACTATGGCTATTGGACTCGAAGACAAGAAAGCAATTGTCGCTGATGTCCAGCAGGCTGCTGAGGGTGCTCTGTCTGCGGTCGTTGCGGATTCCCGCGGCGTTGCCGTAAATGACATGACAGCCCTGCGCAAAGAGGCTCGCGAGAACGGCGTCTGGATGAAAGTCGTCCGCAATACTCTGGCGCGTCGCGCTCTGGCAGGTACCGAATACGAATGTCTCCTCGAGAAATTCGTCGGTCCAAGTCTTATCGCATTTTCCACCGAACACCCGGGTGCCGGTGCGCGCATCCTGACGGCGTTCGCCAAGGACAACGATAAGCTTGAACTGAAAGGTGCTGCCTTCGAAGGCGTGGTCACCGACGTCGCAATGTTGGCAACCCTGCCGACTTACGACGAGGCGATCGCCAAGCTGATGAGCGTTATGAAAGAAGCATCTGCTGGCAAGCTGGTCCGCACTATTGCGGCCGTTCGCGACCAGAAAGAGCAAGAAGCTGCCTAATAGTTTCGCCTGCGCGAAACGGCAGTTTTCAACGACTTTTAAATGAATTGACGGGCAGTTTACTGCTCACACAAATCAGGTACTGACTTATGTCTCTGACTAAAGAAGATATCATCAATGCTGTTGCCGAAATGTCTGTTAAGGACGTTGTCGAGCTGATCGAAGCAATGGAAGAGAAGTTCGGTGTTACCGCTGCTGCTGCTGTTGTAGCTGGTGGCGCTGCTGGCGGCGAAGCTGCTGCAGAAGAGAAGACCGAGTTCGACGTAATCCTGGCATCTGCCGGCGACAAGAAAGTGAACGTGATCAAGGCTGTTCGCGGCATCACCGGCCTGGGCCTGAAAGAAGCCAAGGCGCTGGTAGACGGCGCTCCGGCTCCGCTGAAGGAAGGCGCGACCAAGGAAGAGGCCGAAGAGGCCAAGAAGCAGCTGGAAGAAGCTGGCGCAACTGTAGAACTGAAGTAATTCGGTTGTTGCGACTACCGCTGTCGGCCGCAACCTGCGGTCGCAGCGGCAAGGCTGGTGGACTTTGTCCGCCGGCCTTTTTGCCGTTTTCGGCAGTGTGGTTTTGTTTGGCGATTCGGGGACCTGTGGGCCCTGAGTGAAACATACCGCAGCCTGCGCCGCTGGCAAGCGCGCAGTTAACCGAGAGGTTTCCGACCAGTGTAGCCATCGCTGCATTGCTCAGAGGCTTCTCGCCCGGGCGGACCGGGCCTTTCCGCATTCCCGTAAGTACAGTATGGGGAATATGGGGGCCGGTTCCAATGAAGTCTTGTCACTGATCAAGCTGGGGAATATGAATGGCTTACTCATACACTGAGAAAAAACGTATCCGCAAGGATTTTGGCAAACTGCCAAAGGTCATGGATGTACCTTTCCTGCTTGCGATACAGCTGGATTCTTATCGCAAATTCACTCAGGCCGACTCGCGCCCCGATGACCGACTGGACGTCGGCCTGCAGGCAGCGTTCAAGTCCGTATTTCCGATTGTCAGCTATTCCGGCAATGCGGCGCTGGAGTATGTCAGCTATACGCTGGGTAAGCCGGCGTTCGATGTCAAGGAATGTACCCTGCGCGGTATCACCTACGCATGCCCGCTGCGCGTGCGTGTACGCCTGATCATCTACGACAAGGAATCTGCCAACAAGTCCATCAAGGACATCAAGGAGCAGGAAGTGTACATGGGCGAGATTCCGCTCATGACCGAAAACGGTACCTTCGTGATCAACGGTACCGAGCGCGTGATCGTGTCCCAGTTGCACCGTTCCCCGGGTGTGTTTTTCGATCACGACAAGGGCAAGACGCATTCCTCCGGCAAGCTGCTCTACGCTGCGCGCGTGATTCCTTACCGTGGCTCGTGGCTGGACTTCGAGTTCGACCCGAAGGACCTGGTTTACGTGCGTATCGACCGTCGCCGCAAGCTGCCCGCGACCATCCTGCTGCGCGCCCTGGGCTTTTCTTCCCAGGAAATGCTGGACATGTTCTTCGATACCAGCAAGTTCGAGCTGCATGAAGAAAACTGCAGCCTGGAGCTGATCCCGTCGCGCCTGCGTGGTGATGTTGCCTCCTTCGACATCAAGGATGGCAAGGGCAAGGTTATTGTCGAGGAAGGTCGCCGCATTACCCCGCGCCACATCCGCCAGCTGGAAAAAGCCGGCGTGGAGCGCCTGGAAGCACCGCTGGAGTACCTGCACGGTCGCGTCCTGGCCCATGACATCATCGATGAGTCCACCGGTGAGGTAGCGGTTGAATGTAACAGCGAAATCACCGACGAGGTGATCGCCAAGCTGCGCGCCCTGGGCGTTAACAAATTCGAGACCCTGTACACCAACGACCTGGACTGCGGCCCATTCATCTCCGATACCCTGCGCTCAGAGCCGTCTCGCACCCAGCTGGAAGCGCTGGTGGAGATCTACCGCATGATGCGCCCGGGCGAGCCGCCCACCAAGGAGTCCGCCGAGTCCCTGTTCGAGAACCTGTTCTTCACCGACGAGCGCTACGACCTGTCCGCTGTCGGTCGCATGAAGTTCAACCGCCGCCTCGGTCGTGAGGACGAGACCGGCCAGGGCACCCTGAGCAAGGAAGACATCGTCGATGTGCTCAAGACCCTGATCGAGATCCGCAACGGCAATGGCATGGTGGACGATATCGACCACCTGGGTAACCGCCGTGTGCGCTCCGTGGGCGAAATGGCCGAAAACCAGTTCCGTGTGGGCCTGGTGCGTGTCGAGCGCGCGGTGAAAGAGCGCCTGTCCATGGCCGAGAGCGAAGGCCTGATGCCGCAGGACCTGATCAATGCCAAGCCGGTGGCGGCTGCCGTGAAGGAATTCTTCGGTTCCTCCCAGCTGTCCCAGTTCATGGACCAGAACAACCCACTGTCGGAAGTGACCCACAAGCGCCGCGTATCCGCCCTCGGCCCGGGCGGCCTGACCCGCGAGCGTGCCGGCTTCGAGGTCCGCGACGTACACCCGACCCATTACGGCCGTGTGTGCCCGATTGAGACGCCGGAAGGCCCGAACATCGGCCTGATCAACTCCCTGGCCACCTACGCCCGCGCCAACCACTACGGTTTCCTCGAGAGCCCGTACCGCAAGGTTGTTGACGGCCAGATTACCAACGACATCGAGTACCTGTCCGCGATCAACGAAGCGAACTACGTGATTGCCCAGGCGTCTGCTGCGGTGGACGACCAGGGTCGCTTTACCGATGAGCTGGTCAGCGTGCGTCACCACAACGAGTTCAGCCTCAAGCCGCCGGCCGAGATCCAGTACATGGACGTGTCTGCGAAGCAGGTGGTGTCCGTAGCCGCGGCCATGATCCCGTTCCTCGAGCACGACGACGCCAACCGCGCCCTGATGGGCTCGAACATGCAGCGCCAGGCGGTACCGACCCTGCGTGCCGACAAGCCGCTGGTTGGCACCGGTATGGAGCGCACCGTGGCGCGCGACTCCGGCGTGTGTGTGGTGGCCCGTCGCGGTGGTGTGATCGAGCGTGTCGATGCCAGCCGTGTGGTGGTTCGTGTGCGCGACGAAGAGGTGGAGGCCGGCGATGCGGGTGTAGACCTGTACAGCCTGACCAAGTACACCCGTTCCAACCAGAACACCTGCATCAACCAGCGCCCAATCGTGAAGACCGGTGACGTGGTAGCCCGTGGCGATATTCTCGCTGACGGCCCCTCTGTTGACCTGGGTGAACTGGCCCTGGGCCAGAACATGCGCATCGCGTTCATGCCGTGGAACGGCTACAACTTCGAGGACTCCATCCTGATCAGTGAGCGTGTGGTGCAGGAAGATCGCTTCACCACCATCCACATTCAGGAGCTGACCTGTATCGCCCGCGATACCAAGCTGGGTAGCGAAGAGATTACTGCTGATATCCCCAACGTGGGCGAATCTGCACTGAACAAGCTGGACGAGTCCGGCATCGTTTATATCGGTGCGGAAGTTGGTGCCGGTGACATCCTGGTAGGCAAGGTGACGCCGAAGGGTGAAGCCCAGCTGACGCCGGAAGAAAAGCTGCTGCGTGCGATCTTCGGTGAGAAGGCCTCCGATGTGAAGGACACGTCCCTGCGCGCGCCGAGTGGCACCCGCGGTACCGTTATCGACGTGCAGGTGTTTACCCGCGACGGCCTGGAGAAAGACCAGCGTTCGATCGATATCGAGAAGGCCCAGCTCGACGAGGTGCGCAAGGACCTCAATGAGGAATATCGCATCGTCGAAGGCGCCACGTTCGAGCGCCTGGCATCCGCACTGGAAGGCCAGAAGGTTGCAGGCGGCAAGGGCGTCAAGAAAGGCGACGTGCTGACCGCCGAGCTCCTGGCAGGCCTGCCGCGCGAAGACTGGTTCAAGCTGCGTATGGCCGAAGAGAGCCTGAACGAGCAGCTCGAGAAGGCCGAAGCGCAGCTCAAGGATCGCCGCAAGCTGCTGGACGAAGCCTTCGAGGACAAGAAGAAGAAACTGGAGTCCGGCGACGACCTGGCGCCGGGCGTGCTGAAGATCGTCAAGGTTTACCTGGCGATCAAGCGCCGCATCCAGCCGGGCGACAAGATGGCCGGTCGCCACGGTAACAAGGGTGTGATCTCCGTGATCAAGCCGGTCGAGGACATGCCGTACGACGAGAACGGCGAGCCGGTTGATATCGTCCTGAACCCGCTGGGTGTACCCTCGCGGATGAACGTGGGCCAGGTTCTGGAAATGCACCTGGGTATGGCCGCCAAGGGCCTGGGCGTGAAGATTGACCGCATGCTCAAGGAGCAGCAGGAAGTGGCCAAGCTGCGCGGTTTCCTGGAAGAGGTGTACAACTCCACCGGCGGTTACAAGGAGGAGCTGGACGAGCTGTCCGACGAGGAAGTGCTGGCCATGGCCAACAACCTCCGCGGCGGTGTGCCGATGGCGACCCCGGTCTTCGATGGTGCCGACGAGAGCGAAACCAAGAAACTGCTGCGCCTGGCGGACCTGCCGGATTCCGGCCAGATCACACTGTACGACGGCCGTACCGGTGACTCCTTCGAGCGCCCGGTAACCGTGGGCTATATGTACATGCTGAAGCTGAACCACCTGGTGGACGACAAGATGCACGCGCGTTCCACCGGTTCCTACAGCCTGGTTACCCAGCAGCCGCTGGGTGGTAAGGCGCAGTTCGGTGGCCAGCGCTTCGGTGAGATGGAGGTCTGGGCACTGGAGGCGTACGGTGCCGCCTACACGCTGCAGGAAATGCTCACGGTCAAGTCCGACGACGTGGAAGGCCGGACCAAGATGTACAAGAACATCGTGGATTCCGACCACCGCATGGAGCCGGGCATGCCCGAATCCTTCAACGTACTGGTCAAGGAGATCCGCTCGCTCGGTATGAATTTCGAGCTCGAGCACGAGTAAGACCGGTAACTGGTGTAGGCGCCTGGTAACAGGCGATCGCATATAGAGGCCGGTGTCCCGCGAGTGTGCGGGCGCCGGCTGGCCCACCCCGAGATGGCAAGGGGCGGGTTGACTACCTCAAGTGGAGGAAAGGCCTTGAAAGATTTGTTAAACCTGGTGAAAGACCGGGAACAGCTGGAAGAGTTTGACGCAATCCGTATCGGTCTGGCGTCCCCGGACATGATCCGTTCCTGGTCCTACGGCGAGGTCAAGAAGCCGGAGACCATCAACTACCGTACCTTCAAACCGGAGCGGGAAGGCCTGTTCTGTGCCAAGATTTTTGGCCCGGTCAAGGACTACGAATGCCTGTGCGGTAAGTACAAGCGCATGAAGCACCGCGGCATCATCTGCGAAAAGTGTGGCGTGGAAGTTACCAAGGCGAAAGTTCGCCGCGAGCGCATGGGCCACATTGAGCTGGCCAGCCCGGTCGCGCACATCTGGTTCCTGAAATCGCTGCCGTCCCGCATTGGCCTGCTGCTGGACATGACCCTGCGCGATATCGAGCGCGTGCTGTACTTTGAGTCCTATGTGGTTACCGATCCGGGTATGACCACCCTGGAGCGCGGCCAGCTGCTGAACGACGAGCAGTACTTCGAGGCGATGGAAGAATTCGCCGACGAGTTCGAGGCCAAGATGGGTGCCGAGGCGATCCAGGACCTGATGAGCGATATCGACCTGCCGGCGGAAATCCAGCGCCTGCGGGAAGAGATCCCGGCCACCAATTCCGAAACCAAGATCAAGAAGCTGTCCAAGCGCCTGAAGCTGCTGGAAGCTTTCTACAAGTCTGGTAATGACCCGGAGTGGATGATCATGCAGGCGCTGCCGGTACTGCCGCCGGACCTGCGTCCGCTGGTTCCGCTGGACGGTGGCCGCTTCGCGACCTCCGACCTGAACGACCTGTACCGTCGGGTGATCAACCGCAACAACCGCCTGAAGCGCCTGCTGGAGCTGAACGCGCCGGACATCATCGTGCGCAACGAGAAGCGCATGCTGCAGGAGTCTGTGGACGCGCTGCTGGACAACGGCCGTCGCGGCCGCGCCATTACCGGTTCCAACAAGCGCCCGCTGAAGTCCCTGGCTGACATGATCAAGGGTAAGCAGGGCCGCTTCCGCCAGAACCTGCTGGGTAAGCGCGTGGATTACTCCGGTCGTTCCGTGATCGTGGTTGGCCCGACCCTGCGCCTGCACCAGTGCGGCCTGCCCAAGAAGATGGCCCTGGAGCTGTTCAAGCCGTTTATTTTCGGCAAGCTGGAAGCCCGCGGCCTGGCAACCACCATCAAGGCGGCCAAGAAAATGGTCGAGCGCGAAGAAGCGGTGGTGTGGGACATCCTCGACGAGGTGATCCGCGAGCACCCGGTACTGCTCAACCGCGCCCCGACCCTGCACCGCCTGGGTATCCAGGCGTTCGAGCCGGTACTGATTGAAGGCAAGGCGATCCAGCTGCACCCGCTGGTGTGTGCGGCCTATAACGCCGACTTCGACGGTGACCAGATGGCCGTGCACGTGCCGCTGACCATTGAAGCGCAGCTGGAATCCCGCGCGCTGATGATGTCCACCAACAACATCCTGTCGCCCGCTAACGGTGAGCCGATCATCGTACCGTCGCAGGACGTTGTACTGGGCCTGTACTGGATGACCCGCGAGCGTGTGAACGACAAGGGCGAGGGCATGGTCTTTTCCGATATCAAGGAAGTGAGCCGTGCCTTCTACGCCAAGCAGGTGGGCCTGCAGGCGAAGATCAAGGTCCGTATCCGCGAGGTGATCGTCGGCGAAGACGGCGAGAAGCGCGAGACAATATCGCTGCAGGACACCACTGTCGGCCGCGCGCTGCTGTGGAACATCGTACCGGACGGCCTGCCGTTCGAGATGGTCAACCAGCCGATGAAGAAAAAGGCTATCTCACGCGCGCTGAACGAGTGTTACCGCAACGTGGGCCTCAAGGCGACGGTTATTTTCGCCGACCAGCTGATGTATACCGGTTTCGACTTCTCCACCAAGTCCGGTTCCTCCATTGGCGTGAACGACTTCGAGATCCCGGCTGCCAAGGCCGAGCTGATCGACAGTGCCGAGGAAGAGGTCAAGGAGATCGAGAGCCAGTTCGCCTCCGGCCTGGTAACTGCCGGTGAGAAATACAACAAGGTGATCGACGTCTGGTCCCGTACCAACGACAAGGTCACCCAGGCGATGATGGCCGGCATCAAGAAAGAGCCGGTGATCGATCGCGATGGCAACGAGACCGAGCAGGACTCGTTCAACTCGGTTTACATGTACGCCGACTCCGGTGCCCGTGGTAGTGAGGCGCAGATCCGCCAGCTGGCTGGTATGCGTGGCCTGATGGCGCGTCCGGACGGCTCCATTATCGAGAACGCGATTACCGCGAACTTCCGTGAGGGTCTGTCGGTACTGCAGTACTTTATCTCCACCCACGGTGCCCGTAAGGGTCTGGCGGATACCGCTCTCAAGACCGCGAACTCCGGTTACCTGACCCGCCGTCTGGTAGACGTGGCACAGGACGTGGTGATCACCGAGGACGATTGCGGCACCGACGACGGCCTGACCATGGCGCCGGTGATCGAGGGTGGTGACGTAATCGAGTCCCTGGGTGACCGCATCCTGGGCCGCGTAGTCGCACGCGATGTGATCAAGCCCGGCAGCGATGAGATCGCCATCCCGGCAGGTACCATGATCGACGAGAAGTGGGTCGAGCGCATCGAGACCATGGGTATCGACGAGGTAATCGTGCGCTCCCCGATCACCTGTGAGACGGCACACGGTATCTGTGCCCTGTGTTACGGCCGTGACCTGGCCCGTGGCCACCGCGCCAACTCCGGCGAGTCCGTGGGTGTGGTCGCCGCCCAGTCCATTGGTGAGCCGGGTACCCAGCTGACCATGCGGACCTTCCACATCGGTGGTGCGGCGAGCCGTGCTTCCGCGGCGGACAGCATCCAGGTGAAGCAGGAAGGCACCGTGCGCCTGCACAACGTCAAGACCGTGAAAGCCGAGAGTGGCAAACTGGTGGCGGTTTCCCGCTCCGGTGAGCTGGCGGTTGCCGACAGCGCCGGCCGTGAGCGCGAGCGCTACAAGCTGCCCTACGGTGCGACCATCAACGTCGACGAGGGCGCACAGATCGATGGTGGCCAGGTTGTGGCCAAGTGGGACCCGCACACTCACCCGATCATCACCGAGGTGGCCGGTTGGGTGAAGCTGTCCGGCATGGAGGACGGCCTGTCCATCCGCAAGCAGACTGACGAGATCACCGGCCTCTCCTCTATCGAGATCATCGATCCGGCCGAGCGCCCGTCTGCCGGTAAGGACCTGCGTCCGGCAGTAACCCTGGTAGACGAGAATGGCGAGGAGCTGACCCTGGCCAACAGTAACGCTCCGGCGCACTACGCGCTGCCGGCGCGGGCCATCGTCAGCCTGAAAGACGGCGACAAGGTGAATATCGGTGACATCGTCGCCCGTATCCCGCAGGAATCCGGTGGTACCAAGGACATCACCGGTGGTCTGCCGCGGGTAGCCGACCTGTTCGAGGCGCGGAAGCCGAAGGAGCCGTCTATCCTGGCGGAGATCTCCGGTACCGTCTCCTTCGGTAAGGAAACCAAGGGTAAGGTGCGCCTGCAGATCACCCCGACCGATGGCAAGCCGCTGGCGAATGGCAAGGATCACTACGAGGTACTGATTCCCAAGCATCGCCAGCTGACCGTGTTCGAGGGTGAGACCGTGGAGAAAGGCGAGGTCATCTCCGATGGCCCGTCCAACCCGCACGACATCCTGCGCCTCAAGGGCGTGGAAGAGCTCGCGCGCTACATTACCAATGAGATCCAGGAGGTTTACCGCCTCCAGGGTGTAGGCATCAACGACAAGCACATCGAAGTGATCGTGCGCCAGATGCTGCGCAAGGTGGAAATCATTGAGATGGGTGACTCCGAGTTCATCAAGGGCGACCAGGTTGAGTACCAGCGGGTCATCGAGGAGAACGAGCGCCTGCGTGCGGAGAGCAAGCAGCCGGCACAGTTCGAGCGCCTGCTGCTGGGTATTACCAAGGCTTCCCTGGCTACCGAGTCCTTCCTGTCCGCGGCCTCCTTCCAGGAGACCACCCGCGTACTGACCGAGGCAGCGGTAACCGGCAAGGAAGACAGCCTGCGCGGTCTGAAGGAGAACGTCGTGGTGGGCCGCCTGATCCCGGCCGGTACCGGCCTGGCGTACCATGCCGAGCGCAAGCGCAAGCGTGCCATGCAGATGACCCAGGGCTATGCCGAGGGGCCGTCCGCAGAAGAAGTGGAAGCGGCGCTGACCGAGGCGCTGAAGTCCTCCGGGGAGTAATCCCCGGTGGCGGGGTGGGAGCCCCGCTGTTCCAGCCGGCCCGGTGTCCCGCCGGGCCGGCCCAATCAGCAACATAAGTGAGTGCTCACATATTTGCCGATTGACTCGTGGGGTAACCGCCTATAGAATGCGGCCCCCGCTTATGTGGGGTGTGCTGTCCGGCGAGCGCGTTTGCGTGCCCGGCTGGCATACACTGACGACTGGGCCCTCACTGTTAGAGGTGGGGGCGTTTTATTTTTGGAGTGATTTTTAATGGCAACGATCAACCAGTTGGTTCGTAAGCCGAGAAAACGCAAAGTCGAAAAAAGCGACGTTCCCGCTCTGCAGGCCAGCCCGCAGCGCCGTGGAGTTTGCACTCGTGTGTACACCACTACACCGAAGAAGCCGAACTCTGCACTGCGTAAGGTTTGCCGTGTGCGCCTGACCAACGGTTACGAAGTGACTTCGTACATCGGCGGTGAAGGCCACAACCTGCAGGAGCACAGCGTGGTACTGATTCGCGGCGGTCGTGTTAAGGACCTGCCGGGTGTGCGCTACCACACTGTTCGCGGCGCACTGGACTGTGCCGGCGTCAACGATCGCAAGCAGGGCCGTTCCAAGTACGGCGCCAAGCGACCGAAGGATTAATTAATCCTTTTTTGACCAATGCGTTTCGGTTTCCAACCGGAGTAAGGCTGAGCTCGCCGAGTTGTATTTTGTACGGCGGCGTCTCAGAGCAACCCTGAAGAGAGGCAATTGCAATGCCAAGAAGACGAGTAGTCGCCAAGCGCGAAGTACTGCCCGATCCCAAGTTCGGGAATGTCACCCTGGCCAAGTTCATGAACCACGTCATGATCAGCGGCAAGAAGTCCGTGGCAGAGCGCATCGTTTACGGTGCCCTGGACATGGTTTCTGAAAAACTGAACAAAGACCCCATCGAAATTTTCGAAGAGTCCCTGGAAAACATCGCGCCGATGGTGGAAGTAAAATCCCGCCGTGTGGGTGGTGCGACCTACCAGGTGCCGGTTGAAGTGCGTCCCTCGCGCCGCATGGCACTGGCAATGCGTTGGCTGGTTGAGTTTTCCCGCAAGCGCGGTGAGAAATCAATGGCTCAGCGCCTGGCCAACGAAATGATCGACGCATCCCAGAACAAGGGCGGCGCGGTCAAGAAGCGTGAAGACGTACACCGTATGGCGGAAGCCAACAAGGCGTTCTCTCACTACCGCTTCTAAGCCTCATGCATGTTTTCAATTTCATGAAAATTATCGTGAGACATTAATACCGAAAGGCAGCATGGATAAATTCCACAGCTGCCTTTTGCCGTTATATCGAGGATACAACTGTGGCACGTAAAACGCCTATCGCACGCTATCGTAATATCGGTATCTGCGCCCACGTAGACGCGGGCAAGACCACCACTACCGAGCGCGTACTCTTCTACACCGGCCTGTCCCACAAGATTGGTGAGGTGCACGAGGGTGCCGCAACCATGGACTGGATGGAGCAGGAGCAGGAGCGTGGTATCACCATCACCTCTGCAGCTACCACCTGTTTCTGGGCCGGTATGCAGCAGCAGTTCGACCAGCATCGCATCAACATTATTGACACTCCCGGACACGTGGACTTCACCATTGAGGTTGAGCGTTCCCTGCGTGTACTGGACGGCGCTGTGGTAGTGCTGTGTGGTTCCTCCGGCGTGCAGCCGCAGACCGAAACTGTCTGGCGCCAGGCCAACAAGTACGAAGTGCCGCGCATGGTTTTCGTCAACAAGATGGACCGCGCCGGTGCTGACTTCATGATGGTTGTGAAGCAGCTGAAAGACCGCCTGGGTGCCAACGCCGTTCCCCTGCAGATGACCATTGGCTCTGAAGATAACTTCAAGGGCGTGGTCGACCTGATCAAGATGAAGGCCATCCTGTGGAACGAAGACGACATGGGCATGACCTTCGAGTACGGCGATATCCCTGCTGACATGCAGGACCAGTGCGACGAAATGCGTGAGTACCTGGTCGAGGCGGCAGCCGAGGCCAGCGAAGAGCTGATGGAGAAGTACCTGGAAGAGGGCGAGCTGACCGAGGAAGAGATTAAGTCCGCCATTCGCCAGCGCACCCTGGCCAACGAGATCGTGCCGGTACTGGGCGGCTCCGCGTTCAAGAACAAGGGTGTACAGGCCGTACTGGACGCGGTTATCGAGTTCCTGCCGGCGCCGACTGAAGTTCGCGCGATCGAGGGTACCCTGCTGGACAAGGCGGAAACCGTCGAAACCCGTGAAGCCGACGACAATGCCCCCTTCGCAGCGCTGGCGTTCAAAATCGCCACTGACCCCTTTGTGGGCACCCTGACTTTCTTCCGTGTCTACTCCGGTAGGCTCGAGAGTGGTACCGCCGTGTACAACTCTGTAAAGCAGAAGAAAGAGCGCGTTGGTCGTATGGTGCAGATGCACTCCAAGGACCGCCAGGAGATCAAGGAAGTACTGGCTGGCGATATCGCCGCGGCGATCGGCCTGAAGGACGTCACCACTGGTGACACCCTGTGTGACGAGAACAACAAGATTGTACTCGAGCGCATGGAGTTCCCGGAGCCGGTAATCTCCGTAGCAGTTGAGCCGAAATCCAAGGCCGACCAGGAGAAAATGGGTATTGCCCTCGGCAAGCTGGCCCAGGAAGACCCGTCCTTCCGCGTGAAGACTGACGAGGAAACCGGCCAGACCATCATCTCCGGTATGGGTGAGCTGCACCTGGACATCATCGTCGACCGTATGCGTCGTGAGTTTAACGTTGAGGCCAACATCGGTAAGCCGCAGGTTGCCTACCGCGAAGCGATTCGCAACAACGTTGAGATCGAAGGCAAGTTTGTTCGCCAGTCCGGTGGTCGCGGTCAGTACGGTCACGTATGGGTGCGCTTCGAGCCGTCCGGTGACGAGACTGAGGAAGGCCTGGAGTTCGTCAACGAGATCGTTGGTGGTGTGGTACCGAAGGAATACATCCCGGCGGTGCAGAAAGGTATCGAAGAGCAGATGCAGAACGGTGTTCTGGCGGGCTACCCCCTGCTGGGCCTGAAAGCGACTCTGTACGACGGTTCTTTCCACGATGTGGACTCCAACGAGATGGCGTTTAAAATCGCCGCCTCCATGGCGACCAAGCAGCTGGCCCAGAAGGGTGGTGCAGTGCTGCTGGAGCCGATCATGAAAGTGGAAGTCGTCACGCCGGAGGAGAATATGGGTGACGTGGTTGGCGACCTGAACCGCCGCCGCGGCCTGATCCAGGGCATGGAAGAAAGTTCTTCTGGCAAGGTGGTGAATGCGGAAGTGCCGCTGGCCGAGATGTTCGGTTACGCGACCGACCTGCGCTCTGCCACCCAGGGGCGCGCTACCTACTCCATGGAGTTCCTGAAGTACGGGGAAGCGCCGAAAAACGTTGCCGATGAGATCATCGCGAAAACCAAAGCTTAAGCTTTAGTACCTTTAAAACTTTTTAGTTAGAGGATCCTAAAAATGGGAAAAGAAAAGTTTGAACGTTCCAAGCCCCACGTGAACGTGGGCACCATCGGTCACGTTGACCACGGTAAAACCACCCTGACTGCCGCGCTGACCCGCGTTTGTGCAGAAGTATGGGGCGGCGCCGCGGTAGAGTTCGCCGGTATCGACAATGCACCGGAAGAGCGTGAGCGCGGTATCACCATCGCTACTTCTCACGTTGAGTACGAGTCCCCGACTCGTCACTACGCGCACGTTGACTGCCCGGGCCACGCCGACTACGTGAAGAACATGATCACCGGTGCTGCCCAGATGGACGGCGCAATCCTGGTTTGTTCCGCAGCTGACGGCCCCATGCCGCAGACTCGCGAGCACATCCTGCTGTCCCGCCAGGTAGGTGTACCGTACATCGTGGTATTCCTGAACAAGGCTGACATGGTCGACGACGAAGAGCTGCTCGAGCTGGTTGAGATGGAAGTTCGCGAACTTCTGGACCAGTACGACTTCCCGGGTGACGACACCCCGATCATCGTTGGTTCCGCCCTGATGGCGCTGGAAGGCAAAGACGACAACGAGATGGGTACCACCGCTGTTAAGAAGCTGGTTGAGACCCTGGACGAGTACATCCCGGAGCCGGAGCGCGCTGTAGACCAGCCGTTCCTGATGCCGATCGAGGACGTATTCTCCATCTCCGGTCGTGGTACCGTAGTAACTGGTCGTGTCGAGCGCGGCGTTCTGAAGACTGGCGACGAGATCGAAATCGTTGGCATGAAGGACACCACCAAGACCACCTGTACCGGTGTTGAGATGTTCCGCAAGCTGCTGGACGAAGGTCGTGCAGGTGAGAACATCGGCGCACTGCTGCGTGGCACCAAGCGTGACGAAGTTGAGCGTGGTCAGGTCCTGGCGCAGCCGGGTTCCATTACCCCGCACACCAAGTTCGAGTCAGAAGTATACGTTCTGTCCAAGGACGAAGGTGGTCGTCACACCCCGTTCTTCAAGGGCTACCGTCCGCAGTTCTACTTCCGTACCACCGACGTAACCGGTGACGTACAGCTGCCGGAAGGTACCGAGATGGTAATGCCGGGCGACAACGTACAGATGACTGTTACGCTGATCGCACCGATCGCCATGGAAGAAGGCCTGCGCTTCGCGATTCGTGAAGGTGGCCGTACCGTGGGTGCCGGCGTGGTATCCAAGATCATCGAGTAATCACTACTCCTGATCTGGAATAAAAAGCCGCAGCGGAAACGCTGCGGCTTTTTTTATGCCTGTGGTCCGGCTGCAGTCGGGGCCGGGTCAGAGCGTTCCCTTTTTCCATGGACCCCGGATGGCGAAAGTGACGCCCGGTGACTGAACGTTGGCGAACAGCCAGTCACCGTAAAAGGTGGCCCCCGCCCATTCCCGGCCGCGGAAATCGCCCTCGGTGCTATCCCAGAAGTTTGCCCTGGTTCCCGGGTACACCGCGTCGATGCGGTCGATATCGCCGGCTCCCAGCACAATGCGGTTCTCCGCAAACGGGAAGGTAATGCCCTCGTGGGTCAGGCCCACCATGCGCTTGGGGTTCGAGCTGCCGTCCTCGCACAGGATGATGCCGCCGCGCGGGCTGATGGCGATATTGTCCGGGCCGTCCACGTCCGAGGCGTCACTGGATTCGTAGAGCATGGTCAGGGTTTCCGCCCGCGGGTCGTAGACCCACACCTGGCCCAGCTCGGCGGTGCCCCCATCGGTGGAGACGAAGTAGATCAGGCCGCGGTCTTCCCAGCAGCCCTCGCCGCGGGAGAAGATGGCGGCGCTCGGGGCGGAATCGAACGGGCGGCCCTGCATCCCCTCGGGGTCGGTCACCGCTTCCCAGGCGACCTCGAAGGTATCGCCGGGCTGGAAGCCACCCCGCAGGTCCATGGATGGCTGGCCCTTCACCACCAGGGCATACAGCTTGCCGCCGTCCCGCAGTGCTTCGCTGCGATCGCGACCGCCGCGCCAGTTGCGGTGGCCGGCGCCTGGCTGCACATATTTGTAGAATCCGCACGGGTTGGCGTCCTCGGTCTCGTACACAACTCCGGTATTCGGGTCGACAGCAACCGCTTCGTGGCTGAAGCGTCCGGCGGCGCGGACCGGCTGGCCACCATTGCTGGTGCCGAACCCCGGCACGTCGAAGATATAGCCATGGTTGTAGCCATCATTGCGACTGTTCCAGGGGTGGAAGGTCTCTTCACAGGAAAGCCAGGATCCCCAGGGGGTTGGGCCGCCGGCGCAGTTGCGGATAGTGCCGCCGAGGCTAGTGTAGGAGCGCACGAAGCGCCCGCGAGCCAGGTCGAACTCCAGGTTGGTGGTGCCCCCAAATTCGGCCGGGTTGTACATGCCTCCCGGGACGTGACACTGGGTGCTCTCGCCTGCTGAGAGCTCGTGATTGCGCACCAGGGCGATGGTGTGGCCGCGGCGGGCGCAGACCGCCATGCCGTCGTGATCGGTCGGTGTGGCCCGGCCATCGTCCATCAGTTGGCCGGTCCAGCCAAACGACAGGTACTCGAAGCCCCTGGGGAGCGCAAGTAGGGGCAGGCCGGTAGCCAGGTCGCGGGTGGGCTGCAGGGGGCCGTAATCGGGCGAGTAGGCGTCGCGCCCCCGTCCATATCCGGCACCGCTCCCGGCTGCGGCGCGAGCGGCCAGTGAAGAGAAGGCCAGTCCCGCGGCCCCGGCCGCCAGGCCGGATTTGCAGAACTGCCGCCGATCCAGGTTGGCTGCGTCTTTATTGTTGTCCATGATTCCTCCAGAGGTCTTGGTTGCGCGAATTGGCTGCCCGCGGCTGCTTCAATGGCTATGAACACCGGGTCGGGAGGCGATACTGCTTGCTGTTTTCCGGTTCCGGTCACCGTGGACACAGGGATGGCGGGAGGGTGGGATGCGGCTGTCGCCGGCACCGTCCGCCCGCAATTGAATGCGCGTCCAGATTAGGGGTGGTCAATGACAGGCGGGGCAAGCTTGGGTGAAGTTTTGGTGGCCGGGGTGTTGCAGCGCTGCGCGTTCAGGCGCTCTTAAAGCGCGCCTGCCGGGCTCATGAGTCGGGCCGGGTGGCGAGGCCGGTCTCGGTTGGGGAGGGCCCCTGTCGCCCTGACAGGAGCCCTCAGGTCTACCGCGCTGAGGTTACGGCCAGTCCTTGCTCAGGTCGCAGTGGCGGCAGCCGGAGAACAGCTGGTCGAAATCGCGTCCGTCCATCGCCACAAGCTCCTCGTGGTCGCCGGACTCAAAGTAGACCGTGTCGCAGCGCCCCAGGCTGCTGTCCACCAGGGTGGTGATGCCGTAGGCAGGTCCAAGTGGGGGCAGTGCGCCCAGTTCGCAGTCGGGGAAGGTGCCTGCCAGGTCTTCCTCGGGCACCATCTCCAGCTGGTTGCGGCCGGTCTCATCATGGACTGCCCGCATGTCCACGCTACTGCTGGCGGGTATCACCACCATCACGGGGCCCTGTGAGTCACGGAGCAGGATCGCCTTGGCAACCCGGTCCTCCCGCACATTGGCGGTGTGGGCGGTCTCGCGGCTGGTGGCGCTGTGTGAGTGAGTGATCACGCGGTAGGATACCGAGTGGTCATCCAGATATTGACTGACTGTAGAGGCCATGGTCATGGTAAAGCCCTCCTGTTCGGCCCGGTAAGCCAAGTGTAGTTTCGCGCCAGGGCGGCGTCGAAAAACCAGACAGGTTGAGTGCTTGACACCCAGCCCCGGCGCCCGTAGAATTCGCGCTCCTTTTCGCCCGCCCTCGGGGCTGCGTAAAAGGACGCTCTTTAGGTTTTTAAGTTGGAGTTTGATTCCATGCAGGGTCAACGCATTCGAATTCGCCTGAAGGCGTTCGATCACAAGCTGATCGATACGTCTACCCAGGAGATCGTCGAGACGGCCAAGCGCACTGGTGCGCAGGTTCGCGGTCCCATTCCGCTGCCGACTCGCAAGGAGAAGTACACCGTGCTGATCTCCCCGCACGTCAACAAGGACGCGCGCGACCAGTACGAGATTCGTACTCACAAGCGTTTGCTGGACATTGTTGAGCCCACCGAGAAGACTGTCGACGCGCTGATGAAGCTCGATCTGGCAGCCGGTGTTGAGGTTCAGATCAGTCTCGGCTAACACTTTTTAAATCAACTACCGAATCCCAGGCGAAAACGGTCTGGGTAGTGTAACGCTCTGAAACTGGGCGGCCGCAGTGGGTTAAAGCCCCGTGCACTGAGAGGTTAAAACGATGACTATAGGTATTGTCGGCCGCAAGAGCGGCATGACTCGCATCTTCACTGAAGATGGCGCGTCCATCCCGGTTACCGTAATTGAGGTAGCCCCGAATCGCGTCACCCAGGTGAAAACCGTGGATTCTGACGGCTATGCTGCAGTTCAGGTAACTGTGGGCAACCGTAAGGCTTCCCGTGTCTCCAAGCCCCAAGCGGGCCACTTCGCCAAAGCCAACACTGAGGCTGGCTCCCGTCTGTTCGAACTGCGCACTGACGGTTCTGACGAAACATTCGAAATCGGTTCTGAGATCACTGTGTCCGGCTTTGAGGCTGGCCAGATGATTGATGTCACCGGCACTTCCAAGGGTAAAGGTTTCCAGGGTGGCGTTAAGCGCTGGAACTTCCGCACCCAGGACGCAACTCACGGTAACTCCCTGTCTCACCGCGCACCCGGTTCTATCGGTCAGTGCCAGACTCCTGGTCGTGTGTGGAAAGGCAAGAAGATGGCCGGCCACATGGGTGCCGAGCGCGTAACCGTGCAGAACCTGGAAGTGGTTCGTGTAGACGCCGAACGTAACCTGCTGCTGGTTAAGGGTGCCGTACCTGGCGCGCCCGGCGGTGATGTGATTGTTCGTCCGGCAGTAAAAGCCTAAGTCTGAGGGGAAATAGATATGGAACTGAATATCGCTACTCCCGAAGGCGCTAAAGGCACTGTAGCTGTCTCTGAAGTGACTTTCGGACGTGAATTCAATCAGGACCTGGTGCACCAGGCGGTAGTGGCCTACATGGCCAGCGCCCGTCAGGGAACCAAGGCCCAGAAAAATCGTGCTGACGTTTCCGGTGGTGGTAAGAAGCCCTGGCGTCAGAAAGGTACTGGCCGCGCGCGTGCCGGTACCATCCGCAGCCCGCTGTGGCGCTCCGGTGGTGTTACTTTTGCCGCTGAGCCGCGCGATCACAGCGTCAAGCTGAACAAGAAAATGTACCGCGCTGCCCTGCGTTGCATCCTGTCCGAGCTGGCTCGCCAGGAGCGCCTGGTGGTGGTTGAGTCCTTCGAAGTGGAAGCGCCGAAAACCAAGCAGCTGGTCAGCAAGCTGGCCCAGTTCGACCTGGCCGACGCGCTGATCATCACTGAAGAAGTGAGCGAGAACCTCTACCTGGCTGCGCGCAACCTGCACAAGATCGATGTGCGCGACGTGCAGGGCATCGATCCGGTTAGCCTGATCCGCTTTGACAAGGTCGTGGTTACCGTATCTGCGCTCAAGAAAATTGAAGAGGTGCTGGGATGAACCAAGAGCGACTCTACAAAGTACTGCTGGGCCCGGTAATTTCCGAAAAGGCTGCTGTGCTGGCGGACGCCGCCAACCAGGTTGTTTTCAAGGTTACCACCGACGCCTCCAAAGCTGAGATCAAGGCTGCGGTCGAAAAGCTGTTCAACGTTTCTGTTGAGCAGGTTCGCACCGTGAACGTAAAAGGTAAAACCAAGCGTACGCGTTTCGGCATGGGCCAGCGCAACGATTGGAAAAAAGCCTATGTACGTCTGGCCGAAGGCAGCGACATCAACTTTGAAGCTGCTGAGTAAAGGGGACAGTTACAATGCCGATTGTAAAGAGTAAACCGACCTCTGCCGGCCGTCGCCACCTGGTCAAGGTTGTTAACCCCGACCTGCACAAGGGTGCGCCTTACGCGCCTCTGGTAGAGAGCAAGAGCAAGAGCGGTGGCCGTAACAACGCTGGCCGTATCACCACCCGTCACGTCGGTGGTGGTCACAAGCAGAGCTACCGTATCGTCGACTTCAAGCGCAACAAGGACGGTATCCCGGCCAAGGTTGAGCGTCTGGAGTACGATCCGAACCGCAGCGCACACATCGCCCTGGTCTGCTACGCAGACGGCGAGCGTCGCTACATCATCGCACCGAAAGGCCTCAAGGCCGGTGCAACCGTACAGTCCGGTGATGCGGCCCCGATCAGCGTGGGTAACACCCTACCGCTGCGCAACATCCCGGTTGGTGCCGTGATCCACGGTATCGAGCTGAAGCCGGGCAAGGGCGCCCAGCTGGCTCGCTCTGCCGGTGCCTCTGTACAGCTGGTTGCTCGCGAAGGTCAATACGCGACCATTCGCCTGCGTTCCGGTGAGATGCGTCGTGTGCTTTCCGAGTGTCGCGCCACCCTGGGTGAAGTGAGCAACTCCGAGCACAGCCTGCGCAAGCTGGGTAAAGCTGGTGCCAAGCGCTGGCGCGGTGTTCGCCCGACCGTTCGCGGTGTGGCGATGAACCCGGTAGATCACCCGCACGGTGGTGGTGAAGGCCGTACCTCTGGTGGCCGTCACCCGGTAACTCCGTGGGGCGTACCTACCAAGGGTAAGAAAACGCGCAAGAACAAGCGCACCGATAAAATGATTGTACGTCGTCGCGGCAAGTAAGCCGCGCGTCGTCTGAGCAGCTAGAGAGGAATCGACAGTGCCACGCTCATTAAAGAAAGGTCCCTTTATTGATCTGCATTTGATCAAGAAGGTGGAGGCGGCGATCGCAGCCAATGATCGTCGACCGATTAAAACCTGGTCCCGCCGTTCCATGGTTATGCCGGAAATGGTTGGACTGACGATTGCCGTGCACAACGGTCGTCAACACGTGCCCGTGCTGGTCAACGAAGAAATGGTTGGCCACAAGCTGGGCGAGTTCGCCGCTACCCGCACTTACCGCGGTCACGCTGCGGACAAGAAAGCGAAGAAGCGCTAAGCCGAGGTTAAAACGATGGAAGTAGCAGCAAAACTACGCGGCGCTCGTCTGTCGGCGCAAAAGGCGCGTCTGGTAGCTGATCAGATTCGCGGCAAAGGTGTCGAGGAAGCCCTGGACATCCTGGCGTTCAGCCAGAAGAAGGGCGCGGCGATCGTCAAGAAAGTTCTGGAATCGGCCATTGCCAACGCCGAGCACAACGATGGTGCCGACGTTGACGAGCTGAAGGTGTCCACAATTTTCGTGGACGAAGGGATGACCATGAAGCGCATTAAGCCGCGCGCCAAGGGTCGTGCCGATCGTATTCTTAAGCGTACTTGTCACATCACTGTGAAAGTGGCCGAGAAATAAGAGAGCAGGCGAGAAAACCATGGGACAAAAAGTAAATCCTACCGGCATTCGTCTGGGTATCGTTAAAAAGCATACCTCTGTGTGGTATGCAGGCAGCGACGAGTACGCAGACAAGCTGTACACGGATCTGAGTGTTCGCGATTTCATTCGCAAGAAGCTGGCCCACGCCTCCGTGAGCCGCATTGAGATTGAGCGTCCGGCAAACACTGCGCGTGTGACTATTCACACCGCTCGCCCGGGCATCGTGATCGGTAAAAAAGGTGAAGACGTTGAGCGTCTGCGCAACGAGGTAAGCGCGAAGATGGGTGTGCCCGTGCACATCGACATCGAAGAAGTGCGCAAGCCTGACCTGGACGCCACCCTGGTGGCCCAGAACGTTGCCCAGCAGCTGGAGCGTCGTGTGATGTTCCGTCGCGCCATGAAGCGTGCGGTTCAGAACGCAATGCGCCAGGGTGCGGAAGGCATCCGGATTCAGGTCGGTGGCCGTCTGGGCGGTGCTGAAATCGCCCGTACCGAGTGGTACCGCGAAGGTCGTGTGCCCCTGCACACCCTGCGCGCCAACATCGACTACGGCACTGCTGAAGCGATGACCACTTACGGCATCATCGGTATCAAGGTATGGATCTTCAAAGGTGAGGTTATCGGCGACGAAATGCCCGATGAGCAGCCGAAGAAGACCCGCAAGAAAGCTGCTAAGTAAGGGGTGCGCAGATGCTACAACCGAAGCGTACAAAATTCCGCAAGGTACAGAAGGGTCGCAACCGCGGTCTTTCACAGCGCGGCTCTAAAGTGAGCTTTGGCGAGTTCGGCCTTAAGGCCATCGGTCGTGGTCGCATCACTGCGCGCCAGATCGAAGCTGCTCGTCGCGCAATGACCCGTCACGTAAAACGTGGCGGTAAGATCTGGATTCGTGTGTTTCCGGACAAGCCCATTTCCAGTAAGCCCCTCGAAGTTCGTATGGGTAAAGGTAAGGGTAACGTAGAATACTGGGTAGCTCAGATCCAGCCGGGTAAGGTCCTCTATGAGATGGAGGGTGTTTCCGAGGATCTGGCTCGCGAAGCGTTCGAGCTCGCCGCAGCCAAGCTGCCTGTGAAGACAACTTTCGTTAAGCGTTCGGTGATGTAATGAAGACTGCAGATCTACGCGAAAAGTCAGTTGAGGAGTTGAACCAGGAGCTGCTGAATCAACTTGAAGCCCAGTTCAAGCTTCGCATGCAACAGTCCACCGGTCAGCTGACTCAGACTCATCTGCTGAAGCAGACTCGTCGCGACATTGCTCGCATTAAGACTGTGTTGACCGAGAAGGCAGGTAACTAATCATGGCTGAAGCAAAACTGAAGCGTACTGCGACTGGTAAAGTCGTAAGCGACAAGATGGACAAAACCATCACCGTTTTGATCGAGCGCCGTGTTAAGCACCCGATCTACGGTAAATACGTGAGCAAGTCCACCAAGCTCAAGGCTCACGACGAGAACAACGATTGCAACATCGGTGATGTTGTTGTGATCGAGGAGTCTCGTCCGCTGTCCAAGAGCAAATCCTGGGCTTTGCAGAAAATTGTAGAGCGTGCGGCGAAGGTTTAACCCCTAGCGCATTGAAGAGTTTCGGAGAGAGACGATGATTCAAGCGGAATCCTACTTAGAAGTAGCTGACAACAGTGGGGCTCGCCGCGTCATGTGCATCAAGGTGCTGGGCGGCTCCCATCGTCGGTATGCTGGCGTGGGCGATATTATCAAGGTGACCGTTAAGGAAGCCATTCCCCGCGGTAAAGTAAAGAAAGGTCAGGTAATGAACGCAGTGGTAGTGCGCACCAAGAAAGGTGTGCGTCGCCCCGACGGCTCCCTGATTAAGTTTGACGAAAACGCAGCGGTACTGCTGAACCAGCAAAATGCACCGGTTGGCACCCGTATTTTTGGCCCGGTAACTCGCGAGCTGCGCGGTGAGAAGTTCATGAAGATCATCTCACTGGCTCCCGAAGTTATCTAAGCCTCGAGCGGAGAAGAGTTATGCGCAAGATCAAGCGTGACGATGAAGTGGTCGTTATCGCCGGTCGCGACAAAGGCAAGCGCGGCACCGTACGCAAGGTGCTGAACGACGGTCGCCTGATCGTGTCCGGTGTACAGATGATCAAGAAACACCAGAAGCCAAACCCCCAGCTGGGTGTTGCTGGCGGGATCGTTGAGAAGGAAGCCGCTATCCAGGGTTCCAACGTGGCGATTTACAACCCGTCTACCCAAAAAGCTGACCGTGTAGGCTTCAAAGTACTGGAAGACGGCACTAAGATTCGCGTCTTCAAATCCAGCGGCGAAGCCGTAGACGCATAAGCAGGTTGGGTAACTATCATGGCAAAGCTTAAAGAGCTCTACGTTAAAGAACTCGCGCCCAAGCTGAAGGAAGAGCTGGGTGTCGACAATGTGATGGCAGTGCCGCGCATCACCAAAATCACCATCAACATGGGTGTTGGTGAGGCTATTGGTGACAAGAAGGTGCTCGAGCACGCTGTCGAGGACATGACTGCAATTAGCGGTCAGAAGCCCATTATCACCAAGGCGCGCAAGTCAATTGCGGGCTTCAAGATTCGTGATGGCTGGCCGATCGGCTGTAAGGTAACTCTGCGCGGTGAGCGTATGTATGAGTTCCTGGAGCGCCTGGTCGATATCGCGATTCCGCGTATCCGTGACTTCCGTGGCATCAGCCCGAAGCAGTTTGACGGCCGCGGTAACTTTTCTATGGGCGTGAATGAGCAGATCATCTTCCCGGAAATTGACTACGACAAGGTAGACAAGCTCCGCGGTCTGGATATTTGTATCACTACTACAGCAGCCAACGACGACCAAGGTCGTGCACTGCTGAAAGCATTTAACTTCCCGTTCAAGGGTTAAGAGGATTCCATGGCGAAGAAATCCATGATTGCGCGCGAAGATAAGCGCGCTCGAACCGCAGCTAAGTACGCTGAAAAGCGTCAAGAGCTGAAGGCGATCATCGCCAGTACCACTGCTTCCGATGAGGAGAAGTGGGAGGCTCAACTCAAGCTGCAACAACTGCCGCGCGATGCAAGCCCGGTACGTCAGCAACGTCGCTGCCGTATTACTGGTCGCCCACACGCTGTTTACCGCAAGTTCGGCCTGTGCCGTAACAAACTGCGCGAAGCGGCCATGCGTGGTGATGTTCCCGGCCTGGTCAAGTCCAGCTGGTAAGAAGTCCAGCCGGTATTCGGCAGATTTGAGGAGTCTCATAAAATGAGTATGCAAGATCCGTTGGCAGATATGCTGACCCGCATCCGCAACGCCCTCGGGCGTGGCAAGGCTGAGGTCGCAATGCCTTCATCCAAACTGAAAATTAATGTGGCCAAAGTCCTGAAGGACGAGGGTTACATCAACGATTACGCCGTAAGCGAAGGCACCAAGCCGGAGCTGACCATTGACCTGAAATACTTCCAGGGCAAGCCGGTCATCGCCGAGCTGGACCGCATGTCCCGTCCGGGCCTGCGCGCCTACTTTGGCAAAAAAGCTCTGCCGTCCGTACGTGGTGGCCTGGGTATCGCGATCGTCTCCACCTCCAAGGGTGTTATGACTGATCGTGCTGCACGCCAGGCTGGTATCGGTGGCGAAGTGCTTTGCACCGTATTCTAAGCGGGGGTTGATATGTCTCGAGTAGCAAATGATCCGGTAAAAATCCCCGCAGGCGTTACTGTTGACCTGAAAGGCCAGGATATCGCTGTCAAAGGCAGCAATGGCAACCTGGACATGGTCATCCACGGTGATGTGGAAGTGGCTGAGGCTGATAGCCAGCTGACTTTCGTCGCCCGTAACGGTTCCAAGAAGGCCAAGGCGCTCGCGGGTACTACACGCGCACTGGTCAATAACATGGTGGTAGGTGTCAGCCAGGGCTTCGAGCGCAAGCTGCAGCTGAACGGTGTAGGTTACCGCGCCAAGGCGTCCGGTAAGACCGTAAACCTGACTCTGGGTTTCTCCCACCCCATTGATTATCAGCTGCCGGAGGGCGTTACCGCCGAAACTCCGTCCCAGACTGAAATCGTACTCAAGAGCAGCGACAAGCAGCTGCTGGGCCAAGTGGCTTCTGAGATCCGCGCATTCCGTCCGCCGGAGCCCTACAAAGGTAAGGGTGTCCGCTACGCCGACGAGCGTGTGTTCCGGAAAGAGGCCAAGAAGAAGTAGGTAGGGCATAGAAATGAACGTTAAGAAGCAATCTCGCTTGCGTCGTGCACGCCGTGCCCGCGCCAAGATCCGCGAGCTCGGCACTGTTCGCCTGACCGTGAACCGTACGCCGCGCCACATTTACGCACAGGTCCTGTCCGCCGATGGCGACAAGGTACTGGCTTCTGCCTCTACCCTGGACAAAGACCTGCGCTCAGGAAAAACCGGGAACGTCGATGCCGCTACTGCGGTTGGCACCCTGATCGCCGAGCGCGCCAAGGCCGCTGGTGTTGAGCAGGTCGCCTTCGATCGCAGCGGTTTCAAGTACCACGGCCGCGTAAAGGCTCTGGCTGACGCTGCCCGCGAAGCCGGTCTGAAATTCTAAGGGTTGAGTTATGGCTAGAGAGAAAGACAAAAGCAACGACGAAGGCCTGCAGGAAAAGCTGGTCCAGGTCAATCGTGTTGCCAAGACTGTTAAAGGTGGTCGTATTTTCGCCTTCACAGCACTGACTGTGGTTGGCGATGGTAACGGCCGTGTCGGCTTCGGCCGCGGCAAGGCCCGCGAAGTGCCGGTAGCGATCCAGAAGGCTATGGAAGCTGCGCGTCGCAACATGATTCAGGTTGAACTGAATGGCGACACCATCCAGTATGCCACCAACGGCCGCCACGGCGGTTCCAAGGTGTACATGCAGCCCGCCTCCCAGGGTACCGGTGTTATTGCCGGCGGTGCCATGCGCTCCGTCCTGGATATGGTTGGCGTGCACAACGTACTGGCCAAGTGCTACGGCTCCACCAATCCGGTGAACGTGGTACGCGCTACTTTCAACGCGCTGGCTCAGATGAGCAGCCCGGAAGATGTAGCGGCCAAGCGCGGCAAGTCTGTTGAAGAAATCCTGAACTGATCGCGGTTCGGACACCAAGGTTATTTAGTGGGTTAAGACCATGGCTAAGAAGACCATTAAAGTCACCCAGATCAAAAGCATCGCCAAGCGCCTGAAAAACCATCAGGCGTGCGTTGCGGGTCTGGGCCTGCGCCGCATCGGTCACACTGTGGAAGTGGAAGACACTCCCTCCGTGCGCGGCATGATCAACAAAGTTAACTACCTGGTTAAGGTAGAGGGGGAATAACATGCGTTTGAACGACCTGTCTCCCGCAGAAGGCCACAAGCACGACGCCAAGCGCGTCGGCCGTGGTATCGGTAGCGGCCTGGGTAAAACCGGTGGCCGCGGCCACAAGGGCCAGAAATCCCGTTCCGGCGGATCCGTGCGTCCGGGCTTCGAAGGCGGCCAGATGCCGCTGCAGAAGCGCCTGCCGAAGTACGGTTTCACCGCGTACAGCTCCCGCTTTGCAGCGGAAGTGCGCGTCGGTGAGCTGAACAAGGTGGATGCGGACGTAATTGATTTGGCAGCGCTGAAGAATGCCGATATTATCGGCAGCCACGTAAAACGCGCCAAAGTGTTCCTGTCCGGCGAGCTGACCAAGGCGGTGACCGTCAAAGGTCTGGCAGTCAGCAAGGGCGCTAAAGCGGCCATCGAAGCTGCTGGCGGTAAAGTAGAAGACTAATTGAGGCCCCAATGGCACGACCAGGATCCGGCGTAAATTCCCTGGGCAACAGCAAGGGATTGGGCGAGCTTTGGGCTCGCCTTCGTTTTCTGTTCCTCGCGATACTGGTGTATCGCTTAGGTACCCATATTCCGGTGCCCGGCATTGATCCGGAGAAGCTGGCGAACCTGTTTAACCAGAACCAGGGAACAATCCTGGGCCTGTTCAACATGTTCTCCGGTGGCGCACTGGAACGCATGAGTATTCTGGCGCTGGGCATCATGCCGTACATCTCCGCGTCCATCATCATGCAGTTGATGACCGCGGTGACACCCTCTCTGGAAGCTCTGAAGAAAGAGGGGGACGCCGGCAGGCGCAAGATCAACCAGTACACCCGTTACCTGACGGTGGTGCTGGCCCTGATCCAGGGTATCGGCATGACCTTTGGTCTCGCTGGCCAGAACCTGGCCTACTCAGCTGAGCCCGCGTTCGGTTTCTACTTCGTGGCCGTCGTGTCACTGGTAACCGGTGCGGTGTTCATGATGTGGCTGGGTGAGCAGATCACCGAGCGCGGTGTCGGCAACGGTATTTCCATGCTGATCTTCGCCGGTATTGTGGCAGGCCTGCCCAGTGCGGTCGGCCAGGCTTTCGAGCAGGCGCGCCAGGGCGAGTTGCATCTCCTGCTGCTGCTGTTACTGGGCTTTATCTCGGTGGCCGTAGTGTACTTCGTGGTGTTCATGGAGCGCGGCCAGCGTCGCATTACCATTAACCACGCGCGCCGCCAGGCCGGTCGCTACTCCGCAGCCCCGGCTGCGCAGTCGAGCCACCTGCCGCTGAAGGTCAATATGGCCGGTGTGATCCCGGTAATCTTTGCCAGCAGCATCCTGCTGTTCCCCGCCACTCTGGCGCAGTGGTTCGGTGAGGGTGGTGAAGGCTTCGGTGCCCAGATCCTGCAGTGGATGGCGCTGCAACTGGGGCCGGGTCAGCCGCTGAACATTATCCTGTTCGCACTGCTGATCGGCTTCTTCTGCTTCTTCTATACGGCGTTGATGTTCAACCCGAACGAAGTGGCAGACAACCTGAAGAAATCCGGTGCCTATGTGCCCGGCATCCGTCCCGGTGAGCAGACCGCGCGCTACATCGACAGCGTGCTGACCCGTCTGACCCTGGTGGGTGCGGTATACATCGCATTGGTCTCCCTGCTGCCGCAGTTTCTGGTGGTCGGGTTTAACGTACCCTTTTATCTGGGTGGTACTTCACTGCTGATCGTCGTGGTCGTGGTGATGGACTTCATGTCACAGGTGCAGTCACACCTGTTGTCCCACCAGTACGAGGGGCTGATGAAAAAGTCCAACCTGCAAGGCTACGGTCGTCGCTGATCGCGACACCAGGCAGCAGTTTGATTGAATTGAGGTAAGGTCATGAAAGTACGCGCTTCTGTTAAAAAGATCTGCCGTAACTGCAAAATCGTGCGTCGCAAGGGCGTTCTGCGGGTAATCTGCAGCACCGATCCGCGCCACAAGCAGCGCCAGGGCTAATCGAGACAAGTCCGGTGGCTGGGATTCCCCTCCCGGTCACCGGCGCCGGATTCGACCTCCTGGTCGGTTCCGGGCAGCAGGGACCCACGGGTCAGCTGCTGCCAACAGGGGGCGTTGACTGTCGTCCGTTTCTTCTCGGGAGACCCGGGGAGAGGCGGACTATTGCAATTTAGTGTCTGAGAAGCTATTCTTGCGCGCCTTTTTGGTGGCGCCGCCGGTTTTTTAGTCGCTGTCAGCGCCGAATCTAGAGTTGAGTCACGCTTTGAAGACAAAGCACGTGGCTCCCAATACGTGGAGTATGCCTCTATGGCACGTATTGCTGGTGTCAATGTACCAGACCACAAGCACGCCGTGATCTCCCTGACCCATATCTATGGGGTCGGTCGCACCACGGCTAAATCAATTTTGGCAGCGGTTGGTATCGCTGAATCCACCAAAATCCGCGAACTGTCTGAAGAGCAGATCGAGTCCATCCGTGGCGAAGTTGCAAAGCTTTCCGTGGAAGGCGACCTGCGTCGTGAAGTATCCATGAACATCAAACGTCTGATGGACCTGGGTTGCTTCCGCGGTTTGCGCCACCGTCGCAGCCTGCCGCTGCGTGGCCAGCGCACCAAGACCAACGCCCGTACCCGCAAGGGTCCGCGCAAGCCGATCCGCAAGTAAGCGGCTCTCGCGGTTTAACAATCCCCGCGGCGCTTTGCTGGCCGGGGAGTTGATACAGGATTTAGGATACAGGTATGGCTAAGCCAAAAACTACTGTTCGCAAAAAGGTCAAAAAGACCGTTGTCGACGGTGTTGCCCACGTCCACGCATCGTTCAACAACACGATCGTGACGATCACTGATCGCCAGGGTAATACCCTCAGCTGGGCCACTGCCGGTGGTTCCGGTTTCCGTGGCTCGCGCAAGAGCACGCCTTTTGCAGCCCAGGTGGCCGCTGAGCGCGCGGGTAATGCCGCTCAGGAATACGGCCTGAAAAACCTCGACGTCGAAGTTAAGGGCCCCGGCCCCGGTCGCGAATCTGCTGTTCGCGCCCTGAATAACTGCGGCTTCAAGATCACCAATATCACCGACGTGACGCCGATCCCGCATAATGGTTGTCGTCCGCCCAAAAAGCGTCGCGTGTAAGAGGGGGCTGACAAAATGGCACGTTATATTGGACCAAAATGTAAACTTTCCCGTCGGGAAGGTACCGATCTGCAGCTGAAGAGCGGCGTTCGCCCGCACGACTCCAAGTGTCGTGCAGAGGCCAAGCCGGGCCAGCACGGCGCCGGCCGCGGCCGCCTGTCTGACTACGGCGTACAGCTGCGTGAAAAGCAGAAGGTTCGCCGCATCTACGGCGTACTGGAAAAGCAGTTCCGCAACTACTATAAGGAAGCGGCGCGCCTGAAGGGTGCAACCGGTGAAAACCTGCTGCAGCTGCTCGAGAAGCGCCTGGACAATGTGGTTTACCGCATGGGCTTCGGTTCTACCCGTTCTGAAGCACGCCAGCTGGTAGCTCACAAGGCGATTCTGGTTAACGGCAGCACCGTGAATATCCCGTCTTACCAGGTACAGGCTGGTGACGTGGTTTCTATTCGCGAGAAAGCCAAGAAGCAGATGCGTATCCAGAATTCCGTTTCCCTCGCCGCCCAGCGTGGCGATGTCGAGTGGGTAGATGTCAACGCGACCAAACTGGAAGGCACTTTCAAGCGTGTTCCGGATCGTGTTGACCTGCCGGCAGAGATCAACGAAAACCTTATCGTGGAACTCTACTCCAAGTAAGGGATACAACTGTAAACAGGTATGGCTATGCAGACTGCTGTCAACGAGTTTTTGACACCGCGTCGTATTGACGTCACTGAGTACAACCAGAATCACGCCAAAGTGGTTCTGGAGCCCCTGGAGCGTGGTTTCGGCCACACTCTGGGTAACGCCCTGCGTCGCATCCTGCTGTCCTCCATGCCAGGCTGCGCCGTCACCGAAGTCGAGATCGACGGTGTCGAGCACGAGTACAGCGCCATTGAAGGTGTGCAGGAAGACGTAATTGAAATCCTGCTCAACCTGAAGGACGTTGCCGTGGTCATGCACGGCAAGGACCAGGCAGTGCTGAGCCTGAGCAAGAAGGGCCCGGGTGCCGTGACCGCTGGTGATATCCAGGTGGATCACGACATCGAGATCGTCAACCCGGAGCACGTGATCGCCAATATTACCGGTGACGTGGAACTCAGCCTCCGTCTGACGGTGGCGCGCGGTCGTGGCTACCAGCCCGCCGACGCCCGTCACGAGGACGAGGAGGAAACCCGTGCGATTGGCCGTCTGCAGCTGGACGCTTCCTACAGCCCGGTCCGCCGCGTTTCCTACGCAGTGGAATCCGCGCGTGTAGAGCAACGGACTGACCTGGACAAGCTGGTTCTGGACCTGGAGACCAACGGTACCCTGGATCCGGAGGAGGCTATCCGTCGCGCCGCCACAATCCTCCAGCAGCAGCTGGCAGTGTTTGTGGACCTGGAAGGCCCGGATGAGTCCCAGCCCAAGCAGGACGAGCCGGAAGTCGATCCGGTACTGCTGCGCCCGGTGGATGACCTGGAGCTGACCGTGCGTTCGGCTAACTGTCTGAAAGCAGAGAACATCTACTACATCGGTGACCTGATCCAGCGCACCGAAGTGGAACTGCTGAAGACTCCGAACCTGGGCAAGAAGTCCCTGACTGAAATCAAGGACGTCCTGGCTTCCCGTGGTCTGTCCCTGGGCATGCGCCTGGAGAACTGGCCGCCGGCCAGCCTCAAGGGTGACAGCAAGCTGAGCCCCCTGTAAGCATCTGGTAAGCGCGGCTCCGGTCGCGCCGTCGATAGATAGAACCCGAGCGGTGACACGACCCTGTGCGGCACCGCTCCAGAACGACCTGCTGAGAAAGCAACTGTCGTAAGGAATTGAGTTATGCGTCATCGCTATAGTGGCCGTAAATTCAGCCGTACCAGTTCCCATCGCAAGGCCATGTTCAAGAACATGACTGCGTCACTGGTAGAACATGAACTGATCAAAACCACACTGCCGAAAGCCAAGGAGCTGCGCCGGGTTGCCGAGCCGCTGATCACCCTGGCCAAGAAGGACAGTGTTGCCAACCGTCGCCTGGCATTTGCCCGTATCCGTGACAAGGATGCCGTCAAGAAGCTGTTCGACGAACTGGGCCCGCGTTACGACGCTCGCCCGGGTGGCTATATCCGTATCCTGAAGTGTGGCTTCCGCGCCGGCGACAAGGCCCCCATGGCCTACGTCGAGCTGGTTGACCGCCCGCAGGCGGACGACGACGCAGCTGAGGCCGCCGAGGCCTGAGTCGCAGTCGTCAACGAAAAAGCCGGTCCCTGACCGGCTTTTTTTTTGCCTGTTTGTCGTATAATTGGCCGGTCGGTGCCCAGTGCGCCTTCCATGACCCGGAGGTTTCCCCATGGACTTGCAGCAACTGCTGGACAACCTGAACCCGCAGATCGTCGGCAGCCTCAAGCGCGCCATCGAGCTGGGCAAATGGCCCAATGGGGTGGCCCTGACCAGTGAGCAGAAGATGCTGTGTGCAGAAGCCGTGCGAGCCTGGGAGCTGCGCAACCTGCCACGAGAGTCCCAGGTGGGCTATGTGGCGCCGAAGAAAACGCCCTGTGGCGACAAGGACGAGGCCCAGCCCCTGAACTGGCGCTGATCCGATGCCGGGGAAAGCTGCCGGCAGCTGATACTGCGACAGACTTTCCCCAGGAACAGTCCGGGTAGCCCAGCCGGGTTGTACCGCAATTTCCCCATCTCCCCCGATCACTTTCTTTCCTGTCCTTGTACCGGTGTCTCGGCGGTGTCGCACCGTGCTTTTCTTCTGTCGCCAGATTTAACGCGTGAATGCATGGGCGGTCTCGGTTCCCGCCCCGGCTGGCGTTATGCTGAGTGAGGTGGGTAGGTCGTGGATGCAGACAAGGACAGGCTCTATGGGGAAACATCAACAAAGGTGGCTCTGGGCCCTGCCGGCGTTGGCGGTTGCGCTCTGGTGGGCGGGTAGTCAGTTGTATTCGGGAACGGGCGGGTCCGGTACCGTTGTAGAGGGGCCCGGCGGTATTCCCTCTGCACCTGCCGCAGTGGCCCGAGACAGGGATAGGATATTGGCAGGCGAGGGTGAGCCGACGCGGGACCAGTTGCTTTCACATCCCCGGGTAGAGGCTTACCTGGAGCGTGAGGAGGACAAGCGGGCGCTGAAGGCGTATTTCGCGGGCTCTGCGACTGCACCGGGTGATGAGGAGGCATGGGCGCTGATCGAGCGGATCGAGTCAGAGGGCCGGGTAATTGCTTTCGAGGCGTTGACCCTCAAGCTCGCCTGGCTGGAGCGCAACAGTACCGGTAAGGAGGAATTCGATCAGGCGGCCGCCGGGTTGATGGCCCAGTACCGCCAGCGCGCAGAAGCCCGTGAGGAATACGATCCCTACCGGGATGAGCCGGGGTTTGCCCGCTACAAGGCGATGGAAGCGCAGATCCTGCAGCGGGTCCAGGAAATGGATGTGTTCCCGGATGGGCTTACACGGCAGCAGTACCTGCGCCGGGAGTTACAGCAGGCGCGGGAAAAGGCCTACGGGAATTGAGGCGAAACCAGCGTCGATAGCCAGGGCTGCGAAACCGATCAATTCGTACCTGGTAAATCCGGCCGCCATGAACCTGCATTGAAAAAGGGCCGCCCCGGGGGACGGCCCTTTTTATGCCAACCAGGAAGAGTGGTGCCGGTCAGAGCAATCCACCCACCAGATCGTAGAACCAGTTGTTGTTATTTTCGAAGTCCGAGGTCTCGTCGGTTTCATACGCACGGATATAACTGCCGCCCTGGTAGTTGACGATATTGTTGAGGAAGTCACGGGTATCCAGTCCCAGCTCGGCGATTTCCCCATACTGTAGGTCGAGCACGGTGGTGCAGTGGCTTTCATTGAAGTTGCGGAAGCGGGGGAAGTAATAGCCCCAGTTACCGGTCTGGTCGAGCAACGGGATCAGGTTGTCGAAGGTGTCCTGCTGCCACCTGGCACGGAGCTTCGCCAGTTTGGATTGTGCATCTGGGTCATTGCCAATCTCACCGAAGAAACGCTCATAGGAGTAGGATGAAAAATTACCGTCCGCCAGGAAGTGGGTAATACCCAGTCGATCGCCGGGAAACTTATTTGAGAGGCCGCCGTAGAGGGTTGCCAGGGCATTGGGATCGAACCCGGGCGTAATCTGTGTGAGCAGGTTGATCGGGTTTTCGGCGGTCGCATCGCCATCATCCGAATAGGTCGTCCAGGAATCCAGCACTTCCCGATGCAGGGGCAGTGACGGATAGCTCTCGGGATCATTGCTGTCCCGCGGGGCATTGAATAGCGGTCCGGAATCATCCAGCAGGTAGCCGTAATCCACACTCATATCCGCGCGCAATTTCGAGTAATTCAGCAGTGCACCGATACTGCCCGCGCTGCAGCCGGCGGCGAGCATCTGCCGGGGTTTCTGCAGGTTGTTCTTGACCCAGGAAGTGACCGCCTGCACGTTGCGCAAGCCGTTGTGATGCCAGACCAGGTCGGGGTTCTGGCCGCTGGGATCCGCATACACCTGGGTCTTGTCCCCAACATAAATATCCCCGGTGCAGTAAGGCACGTAGACAATATTCCACTCGCCGGTCTTGAACTGGTCATAGGGATGATGGGTATAGATCAGGGGCGAGGCGGCTGCGGTGCCCAGGTTGGATGAGTTTTCGAAGTCCAGCAGGTTGATGTTCTGGACGTAGTCATCCGGTATGCCATTGGGATTGCGCGCGCCGCGGATACCCGCCTGGCCCGAGCAGCTCTCGTAATCCCAGCAGGCGCCGCCGCCCTCAAAATAAAAAATGGTATTGCTGGTGTCCGGCACCCGGTACACGAAAAACTTGTAGGGCGAGCCATTGCCGCACATGGCCCCGGTGCTTGCGGGCACGTCGACTTTCTGCCAGTTGTCGTAATCGGCCGGGTCAAACCCATCGTCGAAGCCATCGACTTCCCGGGACAGTGGGTACATTCCCTGTGTCTGTTCCTGCGTTACCGGACCATTGGCCTGGCGCGGCACTATGAGGTTGCCGAGGGTGGCCCAGAAGCCGTAATCCCCGGGTTCTGCGCTCACCTGGGCGCTGAGCGTGAGGCTGATGGCGGCACAGGCGAGCGCCGCACTGCGGAGAACTTTTATCATTTTTATCCCCTGATTGATCAGTGATTATCAGTCGTTTGCTCTCTGGCTGCGCCAGTTGGTACGGGGCCGTACTGCGGGGACAAAAATGCCTGGGAAATGTCCGTCTCGACCGGAGTAAAACGGGCGCTGAGCCGGTTCGCTACTTCGGTAAAACGCCCTGAGCCTAGTGCCTTGTCGGCCCAGGGTCGAGAATATTTGCAGGCAGAACTATCGGGTCACCATAGACGTACCAGTCTCCCCGGCAAGCTGAAAACTGCTTCACAAATTCAGGTGGAAAAGAAAGACAGCAAGACAGTGCCGGGGTTTGATTGCCACCAGTTCCGGCAGGCTTTACCCGGCGTCACGGGTGGGGGACACTGGCAGCAATAACAATAATCCTGGTGAGTCTATGGTCCGGTTAAAACGCCTGCTCTGGTTGGTGGCGATGGCAGCTCCCGCGGCACTTCTGGTGGCTTTCCTGAGCCTGCCCCCGGGGATCGAAACCCAGCTGGAACGGCATGGCTTTACTGCCGCTGCAGGGCGTTATGATGTGGAGATACTGCGGGACCAGTGGGGAGTGCCGCATATCTACGGCAGCACCGACCCGGATGTGGCCTTCGGGCTCGCTTATGCCCATGCCGAGGATGACTTCGCCACCATCCAGGATGTGATCCTCGCCACGCGCGGCACTCTGGCGGCGGAGAAAGGCATGGCCGCCGCCAGGACCGATTACCTGGCCCAGTGGATGGGTATCTGGCCGGCCATCGAGCGCGGTTACGCCACCTTGCCGGCGCAGACACGTGCGGTGGCCGAGGCCTATGCCGCAGGCCTCAACCTCTATGCCGCCCGGAACCCGGAGCGGGTTTCCCGTTATCTGTTGCCGGTGACCGGGCAGGACCTGGTGGCCGGCTTTACCTTCAAGACCCCCATGTTCTACGGCTTCGACGAGACGCTGGGCATGCTGCTGGACCCCGATGCACCCCACGAGGTTGCGCGCACCGGAGAGGCCTCCCTGACCTGGCAGCCACAGCAGCGCCTGCCTGTCGGCAGCCAGGGCATTGCCGTGGCACCACACCGCTCTGCCGATGGTGCCACCCGGCTGCTGGTGAACTCCCACCAGCCCCTGACCGGTCCGGTGGCCTGGTACGAGGCCCGGCTGCATTCAGGCGAGGGCTGGAATATGGCCGGCGCGACTTTTCCCGGGGCCCCGGTGATTATTCACGGGCACAATGCAAATATCGGCTGGTCCAACACCGTCAACAAGCCGGACCTGGTGGATATCTATCGCCTCACCATCAACCCCGATAACCCCGCGGAGTACCGGCTGGATGGTGAGTGGCGCAAATACAGGGAACGCACGGCGAAGATCACCGTCAGGCTCTGGGGGCCTTTCCACTGGACGGTGCAGCGGCCGATAAAAATTGCCGAGCACGGCCCGGTGCTGGAAACGGAACACGGAGTTTACGCGGTGCGCTGGGCCGGCATGGGAGAAATCCGCACACTGGATTTTATGCTGGCCCTGAACCGGGCTAAGGACCGGGAGGAGTTCGAGGCTGCCCTGCAGATGCAGGCCATGCCCAGCATCAATTACATCTATGCCGACAAGGCGGGCAACATCGCCCACTACTACAACGCCATGTTTCCCGAGCGCATCGGGGGCTGGGACTGGCAGAAAATCCTGCCCGGCGATCGCTCCGAACTTATCTGGCAGCGGTACCGGGATTTCAGCGCGGTGCCCAGGACGGTTAATCCCGTCTCCGGCCTGGTCTACAACGCCAACAATGCCCCGTTCCAGGCCACCGACGGCGACGACGATGCCTGGGCCGAGGACTATCCGGACAGCATGGGCATCGAAACCCGGGTCACCAACCGGGCCCTGCAGATCGAGGCCCTTTACGGTGCCGAGCAGAAAATCTCCGCGGAAGAATTCGAGCGGCTCAAATTCGACCACCGCTACCACCCGGACTCCTACCAGGTGAAAGCGTTGCGTCGCTGGCTGGCCAGTGAAAAACCCGCAGATTTATTGCGTGAGCCCTATCACTCGGCGCTGGCTGCGCTGGCCCGGTGGGACCTTTCCACGTCCCGCGACAACCGGCAGGCGGCCCTGGCCGTGCTGACGCTGCAGCCGGTGCAGGACGCCGGGAACGAAGCGGTTTCCGATACTGTGATCGGGCTGGCATTCCGCCGGGCGGTGGATCAGCTGGTCGAGCATCATGGCAATGTCGAGGTGCCCTATGGCGCGGTCAATCGCCATGTCCGCGGTGGGCAGGGCTGGCCGTTGAACGGCGGGCCGGACACATTGCGCGCGGTCTACGGTGGGCCACTGAATGGCGCGGGTGAGCTGGAGAATCGCGCCGGCGACGGGTACATCATGGTGGTCGCCTGGGACGATGAGGGGCGGGTGCGCTCGCGCGCCGTGCATAACTTCGGTTCAGCCACCCTGGACCATACATCCCCGCACTACGCAGACCAGGCGCCGCTGTTTGCCGCGGAGAAGCTGCGACCGGTGCACTTCGAGCGGGCGGCACTGGAATCCCATGTCACACGTCGGTATCGCCCGGGGCAAAAGTGATAAACAGGCAAGCCGCTTCCCCCGACTGGGCGGGAGCGCCCGCGGACGAGTTGCTGTCAGAGCAGCCCGAATGCCGACATCAGGCTGCGGCCGCCGAGCATTACCGTTACCAGCAATACCAGCAGCCCGGCCAGGTTCTGCCAGCGCGAGTTGCGGTACTCGCCCAGCCTGGGGGTATTCATCTCCCACAGCAGGAAGCCGGTAACGACCGGCAGCAACAGGCCGTTGGCGACCTGGGCAAACCAGATTACCTGCACCGGCTCCAGCTCCAGCGTGGCCACTCCCGCGCCGGTAACCAGTACCGCTATCCACAGGCTGCGAAAGCCCGCGGACCTGAGGTCGGGGCGCAGGCCCAGGACGCCGCCCAGGGCGTAGGCCGCTGCCAGCGGGGCGGTAACCGCTGAGGATATGCCCGCGGCGAACAGGCCGACTCCCATCATTGCGGTGGCCAGGTCGCCGAACAGCGGCCGCATTGAGGTGGCGATATCGGCCGCGCCCTGCAACGCCAGCTGGTGCCTGAAGAAGGCGGCCGCAGCGGTGGCGACGATGGCCATGGAGATCAGTCCACCGAGGGGAATGGAAAACAGGATGTCGCTGCGCGCGCTGGGAAGGTCGCGTGGATGCCGCCACCTGCGGCTGGCGCTGGCACTGTGCAGGAACAGGTTGTAGGGCACCACCGTGGTCCCCACCAGGGCGATGACGGTCAGGGTTGCGCCCTCCGGTATCCGCGGTACCAGCAGTCCCTGGAACAGCGCGGGGATATCGGGCCGGCTGATCAGGAAGGTGGCAAGGAAGGCCAGGCTCATCAGGCCCACCAGGGCGACCAGGGTTTTTTCCACCAGTCGGTAGCTGCCGCTCCACAGCAGCGCAAACGCCACCAGGGCGATCAACACTGCCCAGGGGTTGAAGCCCCAGCGGGATGGGTCCCCATCACCGGTGAGGGCGCGAAGGCCCATACCGGCGCCGGCGATATTGCCGCCCTGGTAGGCGGCATTGCCCACCAGGATGGCGCTGGCCACCAGGGCGATGGCGGCGAAGCGCGGCAGCGGCCGGCGAAAGGATTCACGGATATTCTCCCCCAGGCCACGGCCGGTCACCACGCCCAGGCGTGCCGCCATCTCCTGCAGCACGATGCTGGCCAGTACCGCGAACAGCAATGCCCAGAGCAGGGCGTAGCCATAGTTGGCGCCGGCGAGGCTGGCGGTGACCACGGTGCCGGGGCCGATGAAAGCGGCCGCTACCATGGTAGCGGGGCCGATACTCAGGTGCCTGGTGATTTTCATTATTTTTATGTTCTGTTTATGTTCTGTATTTATCTGGCGTAGAGGTGCAGTCCCGTTTCCTCCGGGGTCAAATCGAATTCCCGCTCGAACCGCATGCCCAGTTTTTGCAGCACCCGGGCAGAGCCAGTATTTGCCGGCTGCACCAGCCCCACAATCCGTCGCAGGCCCATTTCCCCGCGACCGCAGGCCATCACAGCCTGCGCCGATTCGGTAGCCAGCCCCCGTCCCCAGTACGCGGGTAGGAAGCGGTAGCCTATATCCACCTCTTCGATTTCCGGTACAAACTTCAGGCCGCAGAAGCCGATCAGGTTGCCCGTGCTTTTCTCGATACAGGCCAGCCGGCCGAAGCCCCGCTCGCGGTAATCGCGCAATGGCTTGTCTTCCAGGGCCCGGGTGGCCTCGGCCAGAGAGCTGAACGGGGCCTGGCCGGTGTAGCGGACCACCTCGGGGTCTGCGCTGAGGGCATAGAAACCGGGTGCATCGTCCAGCGTGAACTTTCGCAGTCGCAGTCGCGCCGTTTCTATCACCGTCAACAGCCCCGTTATTGCAGCATCGGCTTCAGGAAGCGACCGGTGTGGGATACCTCCATCTCCGCCACTTCCTCCGGGCTGCCGGTGGCGATGATCTCGCCGCCGCCGGAGCCGCCCTCCGGGCCCAGGTCGACAATCCAGTCGGCGGTCTTGATGACATCCAGGTTGTGCTCGATCACTACCACGGTATTGCCGTGGTCCCGCAGCCGGTGCAGGACGTCCAGCAGCAACTGGATATCGGCAAAGTGCAGGCCGGTGGTGGGCTCGTCGAGGATATACAGGGTCTGGCCGGTGTCCCGCTTGGACAGCTCGCGGGACAGCTTGACCCGCTGTGCCTCGCCGCCGGAAAGCGTGGTGGCCGCCTGGCCCAGCTTGATATAGGACAGGCCCACATCCATCAGTGTCTGCAATTTCTTGGCAATAGCCGGCACCGGGTCGAAGAACTCCCGGGCCTCCTCCACGGTCATCTCGAGGACTTCATTGATGTTCTTGCCCTTGTAGTGCACCTCGAGGGTCTCGCGGTTATAGCGCTTGCCCTTGCAGGTGTCGCAGGGCACATAGATATCGGGCAGGAAGTGCATCTCCACCTTGATCACCCCATCCCCCTGGCAGGCCTCACAGCGGCCGCCCTTGACGTTGAAGCTGAAGCGGCCGGGCTTGTAGCCGCGCGAGCGCGCCTCCTGGGTGCCGGCGAACAGCTCGCGGATCGGGGTGAAGATCCCGGTGTAGGTGGCGGGGTTCGAGCGCGGCGTGCGGCCGATCGGGCTCTGGTCGATATCCACGCACTTGTCGAAATGCTCCAGGCCGTGCACCGCGGCATGGGGCGCGGCCTTGAGGGTGGTGGCCTTGTTCAGCGCCGTCGCCGCCAGCGGGTAGAGGGTGGCATTGATCAGGGTGGACTTGCCGGAGCCGGATACCCCGGTGACACAGGTGAGCAGGCCCACCGGGATCTCCAGGTCGACCTCCTTGAGGTTGTTGCCGCTGGCGCCCTCGATACGCAGTTTGTATTCCGGGTCGGGCAGGTAGCGTTCCTCGGGGACGGCAATTTCCTTGGCACCGGACAGGTACTGGCCGGTAAGTGAGCGCTCACAGGCGGTAATAGCCTCGGCCGGTCCGGCGGCCACCACTTCGCCGCCGTGCACGCCGGCGCCGGGGCCGATATCGACGATGTAGTCCGCGCTGCGGATGGCGTCCTCATCGTGCTCCACCACGATCACCGTGTTGCCCAGGTCGCGCAGGTGGGTGAGGGTGGCCAGCAGGCGTTCGTTGTCGCGCTGGTGCAGGCCGATGGAGGGCTCGTCGAGGATATACATCACGCCGACAAGACCTGCCCCGATCTGGCTGGCCAGGCGGATACGCTGGGCCTCGCCGCCGGACAGGGTTTCGGCGCTGCGATTCAGGGTCAGGTAGTTGAGGCCCACATCCACCAGAAAGCGGAAGCGATCCCGCAGCTCCTTGAGGATCTTGTCGGCAATCTCTTTCTGTGCGCCCTGGAAGGTAAGCTGGTGGTCGAAGTAGTCAAAGGCATCGCCCACGGGCAGCTCGGTGAGTTGCGCCAGGGTACGGTTGTCCACGAACACGTTGCGCGCCTCGCGGCGCAGGCGGGTACCGCTGCACTCGGGGCAGTTCTGGGTGCTGAGGTATTTTGCCAGTTCGTCGCGCACCGACTGTGATTCGGTGTCGCGGTAGCGGCGCTGGAAGTTGGGGATGATGCCCTCGAAGGTGTGCCGGCGCACGGTGACATCGCCACGGTCATTGACGTAGCTGAAGTCGATCACCTCGTCGCCGCTGCCGTGGAGGATCACCTCGCGATGGGCCTTGCGGAGTTTGTTCCACGGCTTGTCCAGGTCGAAGCCGTAGTGCTCGGCCAGAGAATCGAGCATGTGATAGTAGTAGATATTGCGGCGGTCCCAGCCGCGGATCGCGCCCTCGGAGATGCTGCTCTCCGCATCCAGGATCACCTTGTCCTCGTCGAAGAACTGCTTGACACCCAGGCCATCACAGCTGGGGCAGGCGCCGGCCGGGTTATTGAACGAGAACAGCCGCGGTTCCAGCTCGTTCAGTGAGTAATCACACACCGGACAGGCGTGGCGGGCGGAAAACAGGCGGTCTTCCTGGTCGCCGTCCATAAAGCTGATGGATGCGATGCCCTCGGTCAGGGCGAGGGCGGTCTCGAAGGATTCGGCCAAACGCAGCTGCAGGTCGGGGCGCACCTTGAACCGGTCCACCACCACCTCGACGGTGTGCTTGCGACGCTTGTCGAGCTTGGGGGTGTCGTCCAGGTCGCAGACCACACCGTCGATCCGTGCGCGCACAAAACCGTCGCGGCGCAGCCGCTCGAAGACATGCAGGTGCTCACCCTTGCGGTCGCGCACCACCGGTGCCAGCAGCATCAGCTTGCTGCCCTCTGGCAGCGCCAGTACCTGGTCCACCATCTGGCTCACCGTCTGGGCCTGCAGGGGTTCTGCGTGGTCCGGGCAGCGCGGCTCGCCGACCCGTGCAAACAGCAGGCGCAGGTAATCGTAAATCTCGGTAATGGTGCCCACGGTGGAGCGCGGGTTGTGGGAGGTGGACTTCTGTTCAATGGAAATGGCCGGTGACAGGCCTTCCACGGTATCCACGTCCGGTTTTTCCATCATCGACAGGAACTGGCGTGCGTAGGTGGACAGCGATTCCACGTAGCGGCGCTGGCCCTCGGCATACAGGGTGTCGAAAGCCAGTGATGACTTGCCGGAACCGGACAGTCCGGTGATCACGATAAGTTTATCGCGGGGAATATCCAGGTCGATATTCTTCAGGTTGTGGGTGCGCGCACCCCGGACATAAATCGTATCCACGCAGCATCCTGTGGTTTGGTCGGAAAACAGGCAAGTATAATCTCTCCGGCACTTGTGCCAAAATCTGGCCTCAAATTAATCACCCTTACCTCCGGAACGGATATCCATGATTCCCGTGATTCTCTGCGGTGGCACTGGTTCGCGCCTGTGGCCACTCTCCCGTGAAGCCTACCCGAAACAGTTCCTGCCGCTGGCTGGCAGCGACACCATGTTGCAGGCTACCGCCATGCGCCTGGACGGTGTGGCCGGTGTGGCCGCACCAATCCTGGTCTGCAATGAGGAGCACCGCTTCGCCGCCGCCGAGCAGCTGCAGGAAGTCGGTCGCTCGGCGCAGTCGATTCTGCTGGAGCCCTGCGCGCGCAACACCGCGCCGGCCATTGCTCTGGCGGCGCTGGCGGCACTCGAGGATGCCGGGGAGGGCGAGGACCCGCTGTTGCTGGTGCTGCCGGCCGATCACGCAGTGGCGGATATCCCCGCCTTCGAGCGCGCGGCCGCCGGAGCGCGGGAACTGGCGGAGCGCGGTCACCTGGTCACTTTCGGCATCGTGCCCACCTGTGCCGAGACCGGTTACGGTTACATCCGTCGCGGCGAGGAGCTGGGGGAGGGCGCCTGGAAGGTGGCCGAGTTTGTCGAGAAACCGGATGCCGCGACCGCAGAGCGCTACCTGGACAGCGGCGACTACAGCTGGAACAGCGGCATGTTCCTGTTCCGCGCCTCACGCTACCTGGAGGAGCTGCGCGAATACCGGCCGGGTATCCTCGAGGCCTGCCGCGCGGCTTTCGCCGGTGCGGCGCGGGACCTGGATTTCACCCGGGTCGACGCGGCAGCTTTCGCCGCCTGCGAGAGCGAGTCGGTGGATTATGCAGTGATGGAACGTACCGAGTCTGCGGCAGTGGTGCCCATGGACGCCGGCTGGAGTGATGTGGGCTCCTGGTCTGCACTGTGGGAGCTGGCCGAGAAGGACGGTGACGATAACCTGCTGCACGGGGACGTACTGGCAGAGGACTCCAGTGGCTGCCTGGTGCGGGCGGACAACCGCCTGGTGGGCCTGCTGGGGGTGCGCGACCTGGTGGTGGTGGACACCGATGATGCGGTGTTGATCGCGGACAAGGGCCGGGTGCAGGAAGTCAAGAAGCTGGTGCGGCGGCTCGAGCAGTCCGGCCGTGGCGAGGCCCGCGCGCACCGCAAGGTCTACCGGCCCTGGGGTTACTACGACTCCATCGACGCCGGTCCCCGGTTCCAGGTCAAGCGCATCGTGGTCAAGCCGGGGCGGCAGCTGTCCCTGCAGATGCACCACCACCGTGCGGAGCACTGGATCGTGGTACGCGGCACCGCCCGTGTCACCCGTGGGGAGGAAGAGCTGCTGGTCACAGAAAATGAATCCACCTATATCCCCCTGGGCGTGACCCACCGGCTGGAAAACCCGGGTTCCATCCCGCTGGAGCTTATCGAGGTGCAGTCCGGCAGCTACCTGGGGGAAGACGATATCGTCCGCCTCGAAGACAAATACGGGCGTAGCTGACAACACGGCAGGCTCGACGGCACGGTTCCGGTTCCCAACCGGGGCCGCGCCGCTGTTACAATGCGCGCCCATTGAAGCTGTGCGCCCGGACCCCCGGATGAATCCCTCTGCCCATGAATGCCACTGAACGACGCGCCCTGATGGGGCTCGCCTCGCTTTACATATTCCGCATGCTCGGCCTGTTTATGGTGCTGCCGGTGCTGTCCGTGTACGGTGCCGACTACAGCCACAGCACGCCGTTCCTGCTGGGCATCGCCCTGGGGGCCTACGGGCTCAGCCAGGCCCTGCTGCAGGTACCGCTGGGCATCCTGTCGGATCGCTGGGGCCGCAAGCCGGTCATTTTCCTGGGGCTGGGGGTGTTTGCCCTGGGTAGCGTGGTGGCAGCCAATACCGACTCTGTTTACGGCCTGATCGCCGGCCGGGTGCTGCAGGGCTGCGGTGCCATTGCCGCCGCCACCATGGCGCTGATGGCAGACCTGACGCGGGACGAGAACCGCGGCAAGGCAATGGCGGCGATCGGCGCTGCGATTGGCATTTCCTTTATGCTCGCGGTCATGCTGGGCCCGGTACTGGCGGGGGCCGGCGGGCTGGCGGCGATTTTCTGGGTGACCGCCGTGCTGGCACTGCTGGGCATGCTGATGCTCTGGCGCCTGGTACCGACACCGGCAGCCGCCGCGCGGCCGGCGGTGAACCGTGCCGGCTTCCGGGAGCTGCTGGCCAGCGGCAATACCTGGCAGCTGGTCAGCGGGGTGTTCTTTTCCCATCTGCTGCTGACCGCCCTGTTTGTGCCGCTGCCACTGGTACTGGTGGAACAGCTGGGTGTGCCCGGCGCCGCGCACTGGAAAATATACGGGCCGCTGATGCTGGGCGCCTTCGTGGTGATGCTGCCCCTGATGCGCCTGGCGGAGCGCCGGGGCTGTGTCTCCCGGGCAATGGCGCTGGCCCTGCTGGGACTTGGGGGCGGCAGCGCCGCCCTGGTACTGCCGGTTGGCCCGGCGGGATTGCTGGCCCTGCTGGCGGTGTTCTTCATTGCCTTCAACCTGCTGGAGGCACTGTTGCCGGCCCAGCTGACCCGCACCGCCCCGGCCGAGTCCCGCGGCGCGGCCAGCGGCCTGTACGCGACTTTCCAGTTCCTGGGCGCATTTGCCGGCGGCAGCCTGGGCGGATACCTGTTCGGAGCCGGCGGGGCGCCCTCGGTTGCCGCGCTGGGTGGCGCGGTGCTGTTGGCCTGGGGGCTGCTGTGGTGGTTCCTGGAAGGGCGCCGGCAGCTGGCGCCCGGCTGAGCTGGGCACCCCGGCAGCGACTGTTGTATGCTGCTGGATAAAAATACACTGGTTGCAGGGGGCAACCTGCCGCTGGTGCCACGTTGGCGCCGGCGGGTGATAGGGACAGCCTGAGACTATTCAGACCATTTGATAATTGCCGCCCGGGGCGTACCGCGGGCGAAAGAGGAGAGGGCCATGGCCAAGGGTATTAACAAAGTCATCCTGATCGGCAATCTGGGCGCAGACCCGGAGACCCGCTATATGCCGAGCGGCGGTGCGGTAACCAACGTCAACCTGGCGACTTCCGAGACCTGGAAGGACAAGCAGACCGGCCAGCAGCAGGAGCGCACCGAGTGGCACCGTGTGGTGTTCTTCAATCGCCTGGCGGAGATCGCCGGCGAGTACCTGCGCAAGGGCAGCAAGGTCTACATTGAGGGCTCACTGCGCACGCGCAAGTGGCAGGACAAGAACAGCGGCCAGGACCGCTACACCACCGAGATCGTTGCCAGCGAAATGCAGATGCTCGACAGCCGCGGCGGTGACCAGGGCGGCTACGGCCAGGGTATGGGTGGCCAGGGCATGGGTAACCAGGGCGGTTACGGCCAGCAGAACCAGGGTGGTTTCCAGCAGGGCGGCGACCCCTATGCACAGGGTAACCAGGGACGCTCTGCTCCCTCGCCCATGGCACCCTCGAACCAGCCGCCTTCCAATCAGCCGTCCCAGCAGCCGAACCAGGCGCCGGCCGGTGGTTTCGACAACAGCTTCGATGACGATATTCCCTTCTGATTCGCGGGTTCTGCGTGCCTGATTATCACACGGGTTACCAGCCGGATACCGTCGCCGTTATCGGTGCCGGCAACTACATCGATGCCCCGCTGCAGAAACGCCTGCAGCGGGTGGGCTTTCGCGTGCAGATGCTGGGGCCGGGTGAACTCGACCAGTTGCGCCCCGGCGCCCTGGTGATCAACGCTGCCTGCTGTGCCGGCAGTGAGTTCATGGACACGGCCCTGCAGGTCTGTCGTGAACTCGCCCGACGCGATGACTACAGCCACCTGGTGCATATCTCCTCTTACCGGGTTTTCGCCGGGGGTGCGCGCAAACGCTACGACGAGGACGATGAGCCCAATGCCGAGTCCGCCAGCGGCCGCCAGTGGCTGGCCTGCGAGCAGGCCCTGGCCGGTAGCGACAACCTCACGGTGCTGCGTTTCGGCTGGATGGTCGATCGCAGTGAAAATGCGCTGCTGGCGCGTGTGCTGCAGGCGCTGCTGGAGAACCGCACCATCGCCGTGGACGATGAGAGTCGCGGCAGCCCGGTGACGATCGCGGACCTGGTGCGGGTGGTGGTGGCGGTCGCCCAGCAGCTGGCCAGCGGCGCGCCGCGCTCCGGTGTCTACCACTATGGTGCTGCCGACAGTTGCACGGCGCTGGAATTCGCCCGCGAGGCGGTCGAGCGGGCCCAGTCGTTCCTCGACGAGGGCAGTGCGATCGAGCCGGAGCCCCTGGCGGAACCGGTGGGTAACCGCAGCGCGGTGCTCGCCTGCAGCAGCCTGCGGGACGTATTTGGTATCCAGCAGCGCAGCTGGAGGCAGGGACTTACCCGGCAGGTAGAGCTGTGGCTCGAAAGGCTCGGCAGCGGTCGCTGAGACACGGCGTGGCCACCCCCTTGCTTAAATCATGAAGGGGCGCGGCGGGGGCCGGCGGGTAGCCGGTTATCCATGGCACAAAAAAAGGGCGATCCATCCGGATCGCCCTTTTTATTTGCGCTGGCGGGCTCTCGCCCGCCCATCGCTCACACTTTGTCGAACACCAGGCTGGCGTTGGTACCACCAAAACCGAAGCTGTTGGACAGCACGCGGCGCAGTTCAGTCTTGCGCAGCTCGGTGACCAGGTCCATGCCCTCGGCCTGCTCATCACGGTTCTCCACGTTGGCGGAGGCGGTGATAAAGCCTTCCTGCATCATCAGCAGGCAGTAGATTGCCTCGTGCACACCGGCAGCGCCCAGGGAGTGACCGGTCAGGGACTTGGTGGAGGAGAAAGCCGGGGCCTGCTCGCCAAACACCTCGCGCATAGCGCGCAGCTCGGCCACGTCGCCCACCGGGGTCGAGGTGCCGTGGGTGTTGATGTAATCCACGCTGCCCTCCAGCCCATTGCCATCCATGCCGGCCAGGGCCTGTTGCATGCAGCGTACTGCGCCTTCACCGCTGGGGGCCACCATGTCGTAACCGTCTGAGGTGGCGCCATAGCCGGTCAGCTCAGCATAAATGGTGGCGCCGCGGGCCTTCGCGTGCTCCATCTCCTCCAGTACCAGGCAACCGCCGCCGCCGGCAATTACAAAACCGTCGCGGTCGGCGTCATAGGGGCGTGAGGCGCGCTCGGGGGTGTCGTTGTACTTGCTCGACAGGGCACCCATGGCATCGAACAGGTGCGTCAGGCTCCAGGCCAGTTCCTCGCCGCCGCCGGCAAAGACAATGTCCTGCTTGCCCATCTGGATAAGCTCGGCACCGTTGCCGATACAGTGTGCGCTGGTGGCACAGGCGGACGAGATGCTGTAATTCACGCCCTTGATCTTGAACGGCGTGGCCAGGCAGGCCGACACGGTGCTGCCCATTACCTGCGGCACCCGGAAGGCACCGACGCGGCGCACGCCTTTCTCCTTCAGGGTTTGCGCGGCATCGATAATGGCTGCGGTGGAGGTGCCGCCAGAGCCCATCACCAGGCCGGTGCGGGGGTTGGAGATATCGCTCTCCTCCAGGCCCGAGGTGCGGATGGCCTCCTGCATGGCGATATAGGCATAGGCCGCGGAGTCGCCCATGAAGCGCAGGTGCTTGCGGTCGATATGGTCCCTGAAATCGATCTCCACCGGGCCCGCAACCTGGCTGCGCAGCCCCAGTTCGCGATACTCCTCGTTGGCACGAATGCCGCTGCGGCCCGCTTTCAGTGAGGCGGACACGGACTCCAGGTCCGTGCCGATACAGGAAGTGATACCGAGTCCGGTGATGGCTACCCGTCGCATAAGTGGTCTCCAGTAAAGCTTTCCGGCAGTTTACGTTGTTATTGTGCCCGGAGTTTGGTTCCGGCCGGACTAAAAGTTGTCCGTACGGGTGAACAGGCCTACACGCAGGTCTTTGGCGGTGTAGATCTCGCGGCCGTCGACCGCTACCGAGCCGTCACCGATGCCCATTACCAGCTTGCGCTCTACCAGGCGGCTCAGCTGGATATGATAGGTGACCTTCTTGGCGGTGGGTAAGATCTGGCCGGTGAACTTCACCTCGCCGCAGCCCAGTGCACGGCCGCGGCCGGGATTGCCTTTCCAGGCCAGGAAGTAGCCGAGCAGCTGCCACATGGCGTCGAGGCCGAGGCAGCCTGGCATCACCGGGTCGCCGGGGAAGTGGCAGTCGAAAAACCACAGGTCCGGGTGGATGTCGAGCTCGGCAATCAGCTCGCCCTTGCCGTAGGCGCCGCCGTCCTTGGAGATATGGGTGATGCGGTCAAGCATCAGCATGTTGGGTGCAGGCAGCTGGGCGTTGCCCGGGCCAAACATCTCACCGCGCGAGCAGGCCAGCAATTCTTCACGGGAATAGCTGCTTTTCTGAACGAAATTACTCATTTTGTCCCCGTTTATTGGGTGTTCACGCCACAAAGACTGGGCGTTTTTGCAAGAGCGGGCATTCTAAAGTCTGGGGAAATGTTGTCCAGTCAGTCAGCGGCCTTTTTGTGACTGGCACGGGCCTTGCTGACTAAATCACAGGGTACAAACGCCGCAAATGCCCCGCTCAATAGTCGTACCTGTACCAGTTGGCGGCAGCGGCGGTGTGCGGGTGATCTGCTTCACAGTTCTGTGGTAACTTTCCAGTCCGCGCGGGCCCCGGGGCCCGCCATGAGAACAAGAAGTGCCAGAAAATGTTGGGGTCCAGATGCTGAAGAAATGTCTCTTTCCGGTAGCCGGTTACGGTACCCGCTTCCTGCCCGCCACCAAGGCAATGCCCAAGGAGATGCTGCCGCTGGTCAATAAACCGCTGGTGCAGTACGGCGTGGAGGAGGCGATTGAGGCGGGCCTGACCGAGATCGGTTTCGTGACCGGCAGGGGCAAGCGGGCCATAGAGGATCACTTCGATACCAATTTCGAGCTTGAGTCCCAGATCGCCGGTACCGGCAAGGAGCGCTATCTGGACTCGGTGCGCAACGTCATTGACCGGGCCAGTTTCTCCTACACCCGCCAGGGTGAGATGCGCGGCCTCGGCGACGCTATCCTGCAGGGTGAGCGACTGATCGGCGATGCCGCCTTCGGTGTGGTGCTGGCCGATGACCTGTGCCTGAATGAGGAGCTGGGGGTGCTGGGCCAGATGGTGCAGCTCTACCAGCAGTTCCGCTGCAGCATCGTGGCAGTGGAAGAGGTGCCGCAGGACCAGATTCACAAGTTCGGTGTGATCGCCGGCAATGAGATCAAGCCCGGCCTGTACCAGGTCACCGATATGGTGGAAAAACCTGCCGCCGAGGATGCCCCAAGCAATATGGCCATTATTGGCCGCTATATCCTCACCCCGGATATCTTCGACCTCCTGCGCGAGACACCCCCGGGTAAAAATGGCGAGGTGCAGATTACCGACGCGCTGCTGGCCCAGGCCCAGCGCGGTTGTGTGCTGGCCTACCGCTTCAGGGGGCGCCGTTTCGATTGTGGCTCCGTCGACGGGTTTGTCGAGGCCACCAACCACGTCTACCAGAATATCTACCTGCCCGGCCAGGCGGGCGGGAACTGAGAACAAAACAACCAATCAGCGTAACCAGGAAACACTGTTACCCATGACCGAACTGACCTGTTTCAAGGCCTATGACCTGCGGGGCCGCGTGCCCGACGAACTGAATGTGGATATTGCCTACCGGGTGGGCCGCGCCTTTGCGCAATTCCTTGACGCCCGGCGGGTGGTGGTCGGGCACGATATCCGGCTGACCAGTGGCGAGCTGACCGACGCCCTCGCCAATGGACTGCGCGATGCCGGTGCGGACGTCTTCCATATTGGTGAGTGCGGTACTGAGGAAATCTATTTCGCGACCTTCCACGGGGATTTCGATGGCGGTATCTGTGTCACCGCCAGCCACAACCCGATGGATTACAACGGCATGAAGTTTGTGCGCTCGGGCAGCCGTCCCATCAGTGGCGATACCGGCCTGAAGGACATCAAGCGCCTGGCGGAAGAGAACGACTTCCCGCCGGTGGGCAAGCGTGGCGAGCTGCAGCCTTACGATCACCGTGCCGATTTCGTCAATCACCTGCTGGGCTATGTCGACACCGCTGAGCTGAAGCCGCTCAAGCTGGTGGTCAATGCCGGCAACGGCGGTGCCGGTGCTGTAGTGGATGCACTGGCGCCGCACCTGCCGCTTGAATTTGTACGTGTCCATCACGAGCCCGATGGGACTTTCCCCAATGGCATTCCCAACCCGATCCTGCCCGAGAACCGGGAGTCCACCTCCCGCGCGGTGAAGGAGAGTGGCGCTGATTTCGGTATTGCCTGGGATGGCGATTTCGACCGCTGTTTCTTCTTCGATGAGAACGGTGAGTTCATTGAGGGTTATTACGTAGTGGGCCTGCTGGCAGAGGCCTTCCTGCTCAAGGACGGCCGGACTGCTGCCGGTGGCGAGAAGACCAGGATCGTGCATGACCCGCGCCTGACCTGGAACACCGAAGATATCGTCGCTGCGGCCGGCGGCGAGCCGGTGCAGAGCAAGACCGGCCATGCGTTTATCAAGGAGCGCATGCGCAAGGAGGACGCCATCTACGGTGGTGAAATGAGCGCGCACCACTATTTCCGCGATTTCGCCTACTGCGACAGCGGCATGATCCCGTGGCTGCTGGTGGCCGAGCTGGTGAGCCGCAGCGGCAAGTCGCTGTCACAGCTGGTGGGCGAGCGCATGGCGGCCTTCCCCTGTTCCGGTGAAATCAACTCCAAGGTCGAGGACCCGGCGGCGCTGCTGGAAAAGGCCGAGGCGCAGTACGGGCCCGGCGCGGAGAGTGTGGAGCACGTGGACGGCCTGAGCGTGGCGTTTGCCGACTGGCGCTTCAACCTGCGCATGTCCAATACCGAGCCGGTGGTGCGCCTGAACGTCGAATCCCGTGGGGACGAGGCATTGATGAAGGAAAAGACCGCGGAGCTGCTGCAGCTGATCCGCGGCTGATCGGCATCCGGCAGTAGCGGTAGGGGCGAACCTTGTGTTCGCCCTTTCTGTTTGGGGTGTATTAAGGGCCTTTCTCCGCCCGCCCCTCGCCGATACCGGCCTGGTGCCGGGCTAACACTGGGTTCGCACCAGCGGGCCAGGTGTCAGACAGTGCGTTCCACGGCAAAGCTCGCGAGCTGCTGCAGCGCGGTTTTCTGCTCGCTTTCGGGAAGGATGGCCAGCTGGTCCCGCGCGTCATCCACCGCCGCCCGTGCGCGCTCCATGGTGTAATCCAGCGCGCCGCACTCCTCGATGGCCGCGACGATTTCTCCCAGTTTGTCCGCGCTGCGTTGTTCGATGGCCCCGCGTACCAGCGCCGCCTGGGCTTCGGTGCCCCGGGCCATGGTGTAAATCAGGGGCAGGGTCGGCTTGCCCTCGGCCAGGTCGTCACCGATATTCTTGCCCAGCTCTTCGGCATCGCCGCGGTAATCCAGGGCGTCGTCCACCAGCTGGAAGGCCAGGCCCAGGTGGCGGCCGTACAGTTTCAGGGCCTTTCGCTCCTCCGGGGTACAGCCGGCCAGCACCGCCGCCGTCTCGCAGGCGGCCTCGAACAGGGCCCCGGTTTTCTTGTGGATCACCGCCAGGTAGTTCTCCTCGCTGACCGCGGGATCGCCGGCATTGACCAGCTGCTGCACCTCGCCCTCGGCGATGGTGTTGGTGGTCTCCGACAGGATCGCCATGATGTCCATGTCTTCCAGGGCCACCATCATCTGGAAGGCGCGGGAGTAGAGGAAGTCGCCTACCAGTACCGCCGGCGCATTGCCCCACCTGGCATTGGCGGTCAGGCGGCCACGGCGCCGCTCCGAGGTGTCCACCACGTCGTCGTGCAACAGGGTGGCAGTGTGGATGAACTCGATGATGGTGGCCAGGTCGATATGCCGGTCGTCGCGATAGCCCGCGGCCCGGGCACACAGCAGCACCAGCAGCGGCCGCAGGCGCTTGCCCCCGGCTTCAACCAGGTAGTGGCCGATATTCTCCACCAGCGGGACATCGGAGTGCAGCTGGTCGAGGATACGCTGGTTGACGGCGGCGAAATCATCGGCGGCGACCCGGTGGAAAGGCAACATGCAAGGCTTCCTTATACTGCTTTATGGGAATGGCTGTTCAGCACATGGTTGCGCCGGCCGGTAAGGCCGGGAGGCCGCCAGCGGGCAAGAGGGCAGCTATTGTATCAATGTCGCGAATTGATTAGAATCTGCGCCCCGCTTTGGCTGGCTCCCGTGGCCGGCAGTGGGACCAAGGTTTATTCGGTATTGAATATACGGCGCAAGCTCCCGAAATGCGGCGTTGTGACTGTCCGGTTTCCGGCATCCCGACCGCTGCTTCGTGTCGTCCATCTCGGAGCATAAAGAGATATGTACGCAGTTTTTGAGAGCGGTGGTAAGCAGCACCGCGTAGAAGAGGGCGAAGTCCTTCGCCTGGAGAAGCTGGAAGTCGCCACCGGCGAATCCATCGATTTTGACAAGGTGCTGATGGTTGTCGACGGTGACAACGTGAACATCGGCGCTCCGCTGGTCAATGGCGCGAAAGTAACGGCTGAAGTGATCAACCACGCCCGTGGCGAGAAGGTCCGGATCATCAAGTTCCGCCGTCGCAAGCACTCCATGACCCGTCAGGGCCACCGTCAGTGGTACACCGAAGTTAAAATCACTGGCATCAAGGCATAAGCAGAGGAGTAACGACTCATGGCACACAAGAAAGCTGGCGGTAGTACGCGCAATGGTCGCGATTCCGAAAGTAAACGCCTGGGCGTGAAGCGCTTTGGCGGTCAGTCTGTAGCGGCTGGCAACATCATCGTGCGTCAGCGCGGCACCAAGTTCCACGCTGGCGTCAACGTTGGCATGGGCAAGGACCACACCCTGTTCGCGACCGCGGACGGCGTTGTGAAGTTCGAGGTGAAGGGCCCCAGCAACCGCAAGTACGTTTCCATCGAAACTGCTTAATCCGGTTGCCTGACCCGATCCGAAAGCCCCGCCCCCGAGCGGGGCTTTTTCGTTGTGCGGCGTGGCCGCGAGACCCCACTGCGCAGGTTAAACTGCGTTAGAGAACAGCAACCGCTGCGGCGGTGGAGAGATCATGAAATTTGTCGATGAGGCGCCCATCTACGTCAAGGCAGGCAACGGTGGCAACGGCTGCCTGAGCTTTCGCCGGGAGAAGTTCGTCGAGAAGGGCGGTCCGGACGGCGGTGACGGTGGAGACGGCGGCTCTGTCTACCTGGAGGCGGACGAGTCCCTCAATACCCTGGTGGATTACCGTTACCAGCCACGCTATAGCGCCGGCAGCGGTGAGCAGGGGCGCGGCCGCAACTGTACCGGTGCCAAGGGCGAGGACCTGGTGCTCAAGGTGCCGGTAGGGACAACCATCATCGATACCGAGACCGGCGAGACCCTCGGCGACATGACCGCAGCCGGTGAGCGCCTGCTGGTGGCCCAGGGCGGTTTTCACGGCCTGGGCAATACCCGTTTCAAGTCCAGCACCAACCGGGCGCCGCGCCAGACCACCAAGGGGACACCTGGCGAGGAGCGCCAGCTCAAGCTGGAGCTGAAAGTGTTGGCGGACGTGGGCATGCTGGGCCTGCCCAATGCCGGCAAGTCGACCTTTATCCGCGCGGTGTCTGCCGCCAAGCCCAAGGTGGCCAACTACCCGTTTACCACCCTGGTGCCCAACCTGGGCGTGGTGAAGGTGGAGAGGCATCGCAGCTTCGTGATTGCCGATATCCCCGGCCTGATCGAGGGGGCGGCAGAAGGGGCCGGCCTGGGTATCCGCTTCCTCAAGCACCTGACCCGTTGCCGGGTCCTGCTGCACCTGGTGGACCTGGCGCCGTTCGACGGCAGCGACCCGGTGGAAAATGCCCTGGCAATCGAGCGCGAGCTGGAATCCTTCAGCCCTACCCTGGCTGCCCGGGAGCGCTGGCTGGTCCTGAACAAGACCGACCTGGTGCCCGCCGACGAGCTCGACCAGCGCTGCGACGATATCGTGCAGGCGCTGGGCTGGCAGGGTCCGGTATTCCGTGTGGCGGCCATCCGTGGTGAGGGTACCGATGCCCTGGCGGGGCGCCTGATGGACTACCTGGATGAGCGTCGTGCCATGGAAGAGGCCGATCCGGAGCTGGCCGGGGCCGAGCTGGAAGCCCAGCGGCAGATGCAGCGCGAGGCGCGGGAGCGTATCCAGGAAGTGCGCGAGGCGCAGCGTGCGGGTCGCCACGCCGAGAAGGACGACGATGATGACGACTGGGACGACGATGACCACGACGTCGAGATAGAATACCGCCAATAACCACAGGGGCCGGTCGCACCGGCCACCATGTATGCTGCCGGGAGCCTGGCTCGCCCGGCATGTCCCGGCCCGAGGGGGCCGCTCCTGGGGAGGGATCTACGTGCAAGCTCGGCAACAGCTCGCCGCCGGCCGGCGCTGGGTAATCAAGATCGGCAGTGCCCTGCTGACCGACAACGGTCGCGGGGTCAATCGTGTCGCCATCGCCAACTGGGTCGCCCAGATCGCCGGCCTGCGTGCCGCTGGTATCGAGGTGCTGCTGGTATCCTCCGGGGCCGTGGCCGCGGGGATGGATCGCCTCGGCTGGCGTCGGCGCCCGGAATCGATCCACCAGTTGCAGGCCGCGGCCGCGGTGGGACAGAGCCACCTGGTGCAGGTGTACGAACACGCCTTCGGCCAGTTCGACTGCCGCACCGCACAGATCCTGCTGGACCACGACGACCTCTCCAACCGCACCCGCTACCTCAATGCGCGCAGTACCCTGCGTACCCTGCTGTCCCTGGGGGCGGTGCCTATCATCAATGAAAACGACACGGTGGTTACCGACGAGATTCGCTTTGGTGACAACGACACCCTGGCGGCGCTGGTGGCGAACCTGGTGGAGGCCGATACGCTGCTGATCCTCACCGATGCCGATGGCCTGTTTACCCAGGACCCACGCGACAATCCCGATGCGGAGCTGATCCGCGAGGCGTCCGCGGCCGACCCGTCCCTGGTGGCCATGGCCGGCGGCTCGCGCAGTGGGCTGGGGCGTGGCGGCATGAGCACCAAGGTGCGCGCGGCGCAGCTGGCGGCCCGTTCCGGTGCCGCCACGGTGATCGCCGGCGGGGCGATGGAGGATGTGATCCGGCGGGTCTGCGCCGGCGAGCAGCTGGGCACCTTGCTGCTACCCGAGGCGGACCCGATGACGGCCCGCAAGCGCTGGCTGGCCGGCCAGCTACAGGTGCGCGGCAGCCTGGTCCTGGACGAGGGTGCTGCGCGGGCGCTGCGGGAGCAGGGCAAGAGCCTGCTGGCCGTGGGGGTGACTGGTGTGGAGGGGCGTTTCCATCGCGGTGAGCTGGTTGCCTGCCGCAATGCCGGGGGTGAGGAGATTGCCCGCGGCCTGGTGAATTACGACAGCGCCGAGGCGGCGCGTATCGTCGGCCAGCCATCGGAACGCTTCGCAGAGCTACTCGGTTACCGCGACGACGACGAGCTGATTCACCGGGACAACCTGATACTGCTCTAGCCTGCGCGCTTGCGGCCTTGTGCGGCCGGAGAGCCGACGGGTAGATACAAAAAAGCCCCGCCAGGGCGGGGCTTTTTGATGCTCGCGAAACGCGGGATCAGGCGGCCAGGGCCTTGATCTGGGCGTTCAGGCGGCTCTTGTGACGGGCGGCCTTATTCTTGTGAATAATGCCCTTGTCCGCCATGCGGTCGATGACCGGCACCGCTTCCGCGTAAGCAGTCTTGGCTTTTTCTGCATCACCTGCATCGATGGCCGCAACTACCTTCTTGATGTAGGTGCGCACCATGGAGCGCAGGCTGGCGTTGTGGTTGCGGCGCTTGTCGTTCTGGCGCGCGCGTTTCTTCGCTTGAGGTGAATTGGCCACCGGTTGCTCCTGTTGGAAATCTCAATAAATCTGTAACTAACGGGCCGGGGCCCGATCGGGACGCGACATTATCGCCACGGCTGGTTGTTTGTCAACCACCATGGCACTCCCGCCTTCACGAATCCCGGCGGGGCAGGTGCAGGGTGAAGATGACACCGCTACAGTCCCCGCGGTCAGCCGCCTCCAGCCGTCCGCCGTGAAAGTCGGCAATCAGCCGCGCGATATGCAGCCCCAGCCCCAGGTGCCCGGCGCGGCTGCCGTCGTCGCGGACCGAGACCAGTGAGTCGAACAGCTTGTGGGCGAAGCCCGGCGGCAGCAGGGGGCCGTCGTTACTCACCGAAATACGGTAGGCGTCGGCATCCCGCTCCAGCTGCAGCAGGATTTCACTGCCTTCCGGGGCAAAGCTGGTGGCGTTGTCCACCAGCTTGTCGAGCAGCTGGGCCAGCAGCTCCGGTGCGCCGTAGCAGCGCTGGGCGCCCGCGGGGCAGGCGAGGCGGAAGCGGTGCCCGGGATGGGCATCGCGATAGCTGTCGGTGAGTACCTGCAGCAGGTCGTCCAGCTCGAACTCCTCCCGATTGCGCTCGGCGGGTTCGCGCTCCGCCTGGCGGATGCTCGCCTCCAGGTGGCTGGCCGCCGACAGGCTGTTGAGGATGCCCGACAGCCGGCCGCTGCCTTCCAGCGCGCGCTCGGCGTAGCGCCGGCTATCTTCGTCCAGCTCGCCGGCGCTGAGGTTGTCCAGGGAGCCCCGCACCACCGCCAGCGGTGTGCGCAGCTCGTGGGAGAGCTTGCTGGCCAGGGAGCGCAGGTACTGGTGGTACTGGTCGAGCTCCTGCAGCAGGCTGGCAAAGGCGCGGTTCAGGGCGCCCAGCTCGTCGTTCATGCGCGCCCGCGGGAAGTCGCCGCGCAGGCGGCCGCTGGCATCCACGGCATTGCGGGCCGCCCGGTGCAGGCGCCGGATGCGCCAGGACAGCCAGCTGGCATAGCCGAGTAGTAACAGCAGGGCGCTGCCGGCAGCGATGCAGGACACCAGCCACAGCTGGTAGGCGGCGGACTGGGTGAGGGACTGCAGGGCGTGGCCGGACTGCAGGGCGATGACTCGCCCCAGGAGTGGTCGCTCGACGATATTGTCGGCACGGGTGATCACCGGCACACCGGCGGCGCCGATGCGGGTTTCCCGGGGCCCCTGGTACCACTGTTCCGCCCTGTCGCGTCCGCGGGCCAGCTCCCCCGGGAGGCTTCCCCCCGGCATTGCCGGCAGTGCGGTGCGCGACAGCAACTGGCGGTAGAGCCAGTTGCGCAGCCAGTGCTGCTGCTCGAGTTCCCCGCCGCCGGCCCGTTCGCCCACCGCGGCGAGCCGGTATCCCTCGCTGTCCACCACCACCAGCTGCAGCTGTGGCCGGGCAAAGTGTTCGAGCTCGGCCTGCAGGTCCGGCAGTGGCTGTACCAGCCTGCCGGGCCGCCCGTCTGCGGGCAGGGTACTGGCGCGCTTCTGTGGGGTGGCGCCGTCGCTGGCAGCGCGGTCACTGATAGCCAGGGCAAATTCCCCGTCGGTGAGGGAATAGGGCAGGGCCAGTTCCAGCTGGTAGCCGTCCGCAGAGGCGGTCCAGCGGCCGCGCAGGCGCAGCTCGCGCTCACGCGTGCCGCGGCGCAGGTTGCGCCACAGGGCGGTGGCGCTGCCCTGGCTGGCGACCGGGAGGGTGTAGTGCCGGCCGCCGGTGTATATCTCCACCGCATCGCCGCTGGCGAGCAGGCCCGTCCGCGGGTCCTGGTAGGCGGGCGTGTCGTCGGCGACTGTGAGCAGCAGGTAAATGTAAGCATCGTGACGCCCCATGGTCACCCGGGCCAGGGGGGATCCGTCGCCGGCGTGCAGCTGGCGCGGCGGCAGCTGCCAGGAGCGCCACTCGTCACCGTAGCCGTCCAGCAGCGGCGGCTGCGGCAGCGGGTGCAGGTAGAACTGCGCCCCGGGCGGGCGCCCGGGGCGCTCGGGGTCCGGTGCGATCAGCTGCGGTGCGCTGGCCAGGCGCGCCGCCACGGCGCTGGCGGTGGCTTCCAGGGCCTGCATCTGGCCCTGGGCCAGGGCGCTGTCCACCTGGCGCAGGTACTGGCAGCCGGCCCAGGGCAGGGCCAGGGCGAACAGGCTGACCAGCAGCAGTTGGCGGCGCAGTTTCACTGTCCCGGCTCCATTGGTTCTCTACTCATCGGGCCTGCCGCAGCTCACGCCTGCCAGCGATAGCCCATGCCGTAGGCGGTGGTAATGGCATCGAAGGCCGGATCCAGGGCCTGGAACTTGCGCCGGATCCGCTTGACGTGCGATGTGATGGTGTTGTCGTCGAGCACCACCCGTGCCGCTTCCATCAGCTGCCCGCGGGATTTCACGTGCCCGGGGCGCTTGGCCAGGGCATGCACGATCCAGAATTCGGTCACGGTGAGTTCGACCGGTTGCCCCTGCCACTGGCACTGCAGGCGCGACACGTCGAGGGACAGGTTCCCCTGCTCGAGCCGCTCGCCATCCTCGGAGCGGTCACGCAGGACACTGACCCGGCGCAGCAGCGCGTTGATGCGGGCCTGCATATGGGGCAGGGAAATGTCCTTGGTCAGGTAATCATCGGCACCCAGGCGCAGGCCGGAGATGATATCCAGCTCCGAATCGCGGGCAGTGAGGAACAGTATCGGCAGGGTCGGGGCCATGGCCCGCAGTTCCCGGCACAGCTCGAAGCCACCCTCCACCTCTGCGCCCAGCCCGACGTCGATCACGGCCAGGTCGGGCAATCGCTGGCGGAATGCCTCCAGGGCCTCGGCACGGGCCTCGTACAGGTTGACGGCATAGCCGCTGCGGCGCAGGGCATCGCGATAGTTCTCGGCGATTGCGCGCTCGTCTTCGACAATGGCGATAGTGGCGGTCATGGGATTTCCAGCTGTTCTGTTTCCGCTCGGTGGCCGTTGATCATGCCGCAAAGCGGCGCCCATGCCAAAAAAGCGGGCCGTGGGCCCGCGAAGGTATGGAGAGGTGATGGATTTCGGTGCGGAGTGTGCTTTCCGCAGGCGACGCAGTTAAACCGGGCCGCCTGCGGGGGCTGGTCAGAAGTTGCCGGCCACTGAGTCCGGCAGGTCAAAGAAGATATCGACGCGGCGCTCCATGGCGTAGGCGTCGGCATCGCCCCGGGGCGCCCGGGAATAGGTGGAGCCCATGGCGCGGCGGCTGATGCGGGCGGGGTCGATGCCCTGGCCTTCCAGAGCGCGCTGTACACTCAGGGCGCGCTGGTCGGACAATACATTGTTGTAGCCATCGGTGCCGCGGGGGTCGGCGCGGCCTTCCAGGCGCACCTGTAAATCGGGATGGCGACGCAGGAAGTCGGCGAGGGCCGCCACCTGGGCCAGCTGGGCATCTTCCAGCCGGTCCTCGCCGGTGGTGAACAGCAGCTGGAACTGCAGTGAGTCCGCCGCGAGTTTGTTGGCGTCATTTGCCGACAGTCGCGCCGCGTCCAGTTCCTGTGCCAGGTCGCCCAGCTTGACGCGGCTCGCGTTCAGTTGTGTTGCCAGCATATCCGCCTCTTCTGCTTGTTTGATCTGCTCGCCCAGCCAGGCGCCACCCAGCGCACCGGCAATAAAGCCTACCGGCCCGCCGACCGCGGCACCGGCGATGGCAGCGCCGGTAAAGGCCGTAGCCTGTTTGGCCGGGGTCAGCCGGGATCCCTCGGTCTGCTGTCCGTGGTCCTGCGCCTGGGTGCCGGTCGCGATCAGTGAGCCCAGGGTTACAGCCATGATTGCCTTTTTCATTGTCCTTTCTCCTTGCGGTGGTTGCAGTCTTGTCTCTAGGTGGGCCCTTGAACTGTTTCCGGCCCGGTCGAGACTTATTGAACAACCGCAAGGCGGCGCCGCCATGGCACTCATGTGGCCATTACCGGCGCAATCGTGGCGAATTATGGCAGTGTGCCGGGTTCAGCGATGCAGGCGGCGGTAGCGACGGTCCCGCGGCGCCTCTATGCGAACACGCACACGGGGAGGGCGGGGCCCCAGCACTACTGCGACATACAGCAAAACTGCCAGCGCAAGAGCAATAATCAAGGCATTCAATGTCATCCATCACCTCCTCGCGCCGACACTCCCCTGCAGCGCGCCACAATCTCACTTCGAGTATAGTTTGCCGTCACGGGACGGGTAGGAACAGATCCTCAATTCGGCGCGCATCTGCGCAGCGCGAATTGCGGTAGACTTGCCGGCCACGACCCCCAGCGACTTCACCCAGCCCAGCAGGAGCCCAGTTTTGTCCCAGCCGACTGCCGACAGCCAGCCTCCCAAGTCCGGTGCCGCCCGCCTGCTGCGGGGCAGCAGTGTGGTGGGCGGCGCGACTATGCTGTCGCGTGTCATGGGGCTCGCGCGGGACATGGTGCTGGCACGTTTTGCCGGCGCCGGCGATGCCGCCGATGCGTTTTTCGTCGCTTTCAAGATACCCAACTTTTTTCGCCGCCTGTTTGCCGAGGGTGCTTTTGCCCAGGCATTCGTGCCGGTGCTGGCAGAGTACCGCCAGAATGGCGGCATGGCCGCCGCCCGGGAGCTGAATGACCGGGTGGCCGGTGCGCTGGGCGGGGCGCTGTTGCTGGTGACCCTGTTCGGGGTGCTCTGCGCCCCCCTGATCACCGGCATTTTTGCCTTCGGCTGGTGGTGGGATGGCAGTGAACGGGAAAAGTTCTCCCTGGCCGCGGATATGCTGCGGATCACCTTCCCCTACCTGATGCTGATTTCCCTGACCGGCTTCGCGGGCTCGATCCTCAACAGTTTCGACCGGTTTGCGGTGCCGGCGCTGACGCCAGTGCTGTTGAACGTGATGTTGATCGCCGCGGCCACGGTGGCCAGCGGCTGGTTCGACCCGCCGATCATGGCGCTGGCCTGGGGGGTGCTGGCAGCGGGAGTGGTGCAGTTGCTGTTCCAGCTGCCCTTCCTGATGCACCGGGGCCTGCTGCCGCGGCCCCGCTGGGACTGGAGTTACCCCGGGGTGCGTAAGATCCTGCGCCTGATGGCGCCGGCCCTGTTCGGCGTGTCGGTGACCCAGATCAGCCTGGTGCTGGATACGGTGCTCGCGTCCTTCCTGCCGTCGGGCAGTGTTTCCTGGCTGTATTTCTCCGACCGCCTGACCGAGCTGCCACTGGGGGTGTTCGGGGTGGCCGTGGGCACCGTTATCCTGCCCAGCCTGTCGCGGCATCACGCCGGCGGCGATCCGCGACTTTTTCGCCACACCCTCGACTGGGCCCTGCGCAGCGTTACCCTTATCTCGTTCCCCGCCGCCGTGGCGCTGGTGATCCTGGCGGAGCCACTGCTGACCACCCTGTTCCAGTACGGGCGGATGGAGCCGCGCGATATGGAAATGGCGGCCTGGTCGCTGCGTGCCTACGCCCTGGGACTGGTGTCGTTCATGCTGATCAAGGTGCTGGCGCCGGGTTACTTTGCCCGCCAGGATACCTATACCCCGGTGCGCTTCGGGCTGATTGCCATCTCCGCCAAGATGCTGCTCAGCCTCGCGTTTGTGGTTCCGCTGCACCACTACTTCCAGCTCGGGCATATGGGCCTGGCGCTGGCTACCGCGGCGCAAGCGGCGATCAACGCCTGGCTGCTCTACCGCGGCCTGCGTCGCGATGACATCTATCGACCCGAGCCCGGCTGGGGTGGCTACCTGGTGCGCCTGTTGCTGGCCAACCTGGCCATGGCAGCGCTACTGGTGGCGGCGCTGTTCCTCTGGCCCCACTGGGGTGACTGGAGCTGGTGGCAGCGGGGCTGGCGCATGGCGGCCCTGGTGTCCGCCGGGGCTGGTACCTACGGCCTGGTGTTGTTGTTTGCCGGCCTGCGGCCGCGGCATTTCCGCGCCGTCAGCGACTGAACCCGGGCCCGCCCAGGGGGTGCGGGCCCACTGACCGGGTCACGGGAATCCGGTATACTGCGGCGTTCGATTTTGTGACCATGGAGAAAGCAGCATTGGCCGCCGAGCGCGAACTGATTCGCGGGTTGCATAACCTGCGCCCCCGCCACCGGGGCTGCGTGGCCACCATCGGTTCATTCGACGGGGTACACCGGGGCCACCAGGCGATCATCGCGCAGCTGCGCCAGCGCGCGCGCGAGCGAAACCTGCCCTCGGTGGCGATTGTCTTCGAGCCGCAGCCGCATGAGTTCTTCTCCGGCGAGAAGGCCCCGGCGCGACTGATGCGTTTCAAGGAGAAGGTGCTGGCCCTGTTCGACGCCGGCGTGGACCGGGTCCTGTGCCTGCAGTTCAACGAGCGGTTGCGCAGCCTGGGGGCCGAGGCCTTTGTGCAGCGGGTGCTGCTCGACGGGCTGGGAATCGACCACCTGGTAGTGGGGGATGATTTCCGCTTCGGCTGTGACCGCAGCGGCGACTATCGCTTCCTGCAGCAGGCGGGCGCGGCGCACGGGTTTACCGTGGAGGACACCGCGACCCTGGAGATCGAGGGCGAGCGGGTCAGCAGCACCCGGATTCGGGCGGCCCTGCAGGATGGTGATTTTGCCCTGGCGGAAACCCTGCTCGGCAAGCCCTACCGGATCACCGGGCGGGTGGCGCCGGGCCGGGCGCTGGGGCGCCAGCTGGGCGCGCCCACGGCGAATGTGCGCCTGCACCGCTACCGCTCGCCGCTGGTGGGCGTATATACCGTGCGGGTGACAGCCACTGATGGCAGTGAGCTGGCCCCGGGGGGCCGGCAGCTGAATGGTGTGGCCAATGTGGGCTTTCGTCCCACAGTGGAAGGCGAGGGCGCCCAGGCACTGCTGGAAGTCAACCTGTTCGATTTTGACGGGGACCTCTACGGGCGTGAACTGGCAGTGGAGTTCTGCCATAAACTGCGGGACGAAGAGAAGTTCGACTCGCTGGAGATCCTCCGCGATCGGATCGCCCAGGATATTGAGGACGCCAAGGCCTGGTTCAGGCAGCACCCCTAGGGGCAAGCTCGCCCTGTCCGGGCGTAACACAGCTGCCCAGAACGTAACCTGAGAGGGGCGACAAGGTTTGCCCCTGCAGATTTCTTAACCGTCTAGATTTAAGCAGACACCCAATGACCGATTACAAAGCGACACTCAACCTGCCCGCCACGGACTTCCCGATGCGCGGCAACCTGCCGCAGCGGGAGCCCAAGACCCTGAAGAAATGGCAGGACGGCAAGCTGTACGAAAAAATCCGTGCGGCCCGTGCCGGACGCGAGCAGTTTATCCTGCACGACGGCCCGCCCTACGCCAACGGCGACATCCATATCGGTCATTCGGTCAACAAGATCCTCAAGGACATCATCGTCAAGTCGAAGACCCTGAGTGGATTTGACGCCCCCTATGTGCCCGGCTGGGACTGCCACGGCCTGCCTATTGAGCACCGGGTCGAGAAAAAAGTCGGCAAGGCAGGGGCCAAGGTGGATCATCGCACTTTCCGCCAGAAGTGCCGCGACTACGCCGCGAAGCAGGTGGAGGGGCAGAAGAAAGATTTCATCCGCCTGGGGGTGTTCGGCGAATGGGACAATCCCTATCGCACCATGGATTACCAGTTTGAGGGTGACATCATCCGTGCCCTTGGCCGCATTGTAAAAAATGGTCACCTGGCGCGCGGTTTCAAGCCAGTCTACTGGAGTGTGGTAGGCGGCTCGGCCCTGGCCGAGGCGGAAGTGGAGTACCAGGACAAGACCTCCTTCTCCATCGACGTCTGCTACCCGGTAACCGAAGAGACCGCTCTGGCGATCGCCGATGCCGCCGGCGGCCACGCCGGTGACGGGCCTCTGTCAGTGGTGATCTGGACCACCACCCCCTGGACGCTGCCGTCTTCCCAGGCGGTATCGGTCAATGCTGAGCTGGAATACGTCGTGGTGCAGGTGGGGGAACGCCGCCTGCTGGTAGCCGAGGACCTGAAAGATGCAGTGCTGGGGCGCGCGGGCCTCGAGGGCGAGGTTGTGGGCCATATCCGCGGTGCCGCACTGGAGCACCTGAAGGTCCACCATCCCTTCTACGACAAGGAGCTTCCCATCGTGCTGGGTGACCATGTCACCACCGATGCGGGTACCGGCTGTGTCCACACCGCCCCCGACCATGGCCCGGACGATTTCCTGGTGGGCAAGCGTTACGGTATCGAGACCCTCAATTACGTCGACGATAACGGTGTCTACCGCGACAGTGTGCCCCTGTTTGCCGGTGAGCATGTCTACAAGGTGGACGAACAGATCGTTGACCTCCTGAAAGAGAAAGGCGTGCTCCTGCACCAGGACAAACTGGTGCACAGCTATCCGCACTGCTGGCGTACCAAGACACCGCTGATCTATCGCGCCACGCCGCAGTGGTTCATCAGCATGCAGCAGAACGACCTGCTGGATCATGCACAGAAGGCCGCCGACCAGGTGCAGTGGATTCCCGGCTGGGGCAAGGCCCGTATCGATGCCATGCTGGACGCCAGCCCGGACTGGTGTATCTCCCGCCAGCGCACCTGGGGCGTACCCATTGCCCTGTTCGTGCACAAGGAGACACACGAAATCCATCCGGATACCCCGGCGCTGATGGAGAAGGTGGCGGAACGCGTGGACGCGGAGGGTATGGATGTCTGGTTCGACCTGGACCCGGCGGAGCTGCTGGGCAGCGATGCGGAGCACTACCAGAAAGTGACCGATACCCTGGATGTCTGGTTCGATTCCGGCGTGACGCATTTTGCCGTACTGGAGCGCCGCGATGACCTGCGCTTCCCGGCGGACCTGTACCTGGAAGGCTCTGACCAGCACCGCGGCTGGTTCCAGTCGTCGCTGAAGACCTCCATTGCCATCAACGACTGTGCTCCCTACCGGCAGGTGCTTACCCACGGGTTTACCGTCGACGCCGAGGGCCGCAAGATGTCCAAGTCGATCGGCAATACCGTGGCGCCCCAGGATGTCATCAACAAACTGGGCGCGGACGTACTGCGCCTGTGGGTTGCCGCCACCGATTTCAGTGGCGAAATGGCGGTGTCCGACGAGATCCTCAAGCGTACCGCGGATTCCTACCGGCGCCTGCGCAATACCGCCCGTTTCTTCCTGTCAAACCTGGCAGGATTTGACCCGGCCACTGACCTGCTGCCGGAGGGCCAGCTGCTGGCACTGGATCGCTGGGCGCTGGACAAGGCGGCGCGGCTGCAAGACGAGATTGTCGCGGCCTATGACAATTACCAGTTCCACCAGATTTACCAGAAGCTGCACAATTTCTGCGTGGTCGAAATGGGTGGCTTCTACCTGGATATCATCAAGGATCGCCAGTACACCACCAAGGCCGACAGCGTCCCGCGCCGCTCGGCCCAGACTGCGCTCTACCATATCGTGCAGGCCTTCACCCGTTGGGTTGCGCCGATCCTCAGCTTTACCGCTGATGAGTTGTGGCAGTCGATCCCGGGCGAGAAGGGCGAAAGCGTCTTTGTTGCGGAGTGGTACGCCCTGCCAAGGCTGGATGCGGACGCAGACAAAGGAGCGGATTACTGGGCGGCGATCGCCGCGGTTAAAACCGCGGTGAACAAGGTGCTCGAGGAGCAGCGCGCGGCTGGCAATATCGGCGGCTCCCTGCAGGCAGCAGTGACACTCTATGCTGACGATGACCTGCGGGAGAAACTGCTCGAACTGCAGGATGAGCTGCGTTTCGTTCTCATCTGCTCCTCCACTTCGGTACAGCGCCTGAGCGATGCCGCCGGTGCGCATGCCACCGAGCTGGACGGACTGAAAGTGGAAGTGCGCAAGGTGGACCATCCCAAGTGCGCGCGCTGCTGGCATTACCGCGAGGACGTGGGTGCAAACGCGGCACACCCGGAAATCTGTGGCCGCTGCGTGGAGAACGTGGAAGGCGCCGGTGAGGAGCGTCACTATGCCTGAGTCGCGCGGGCCCGGATTGTTCGGGCATCCCTGGCGCTGGTACTGGCTGGCGCTGCTGGTAATCGCGATCGATATCGCCACCAAGGTGTGGGCCGTGGGCGAGTTTCGCAGTGGGCCGCCGTTCCAGATCATTCCGGGGCTGCTCCAGTTCACCTATGCGGAGAACTACGGTGCGGCGTTCAGCTTCCTGGCTGATGCCGGGGGGTGGCAGCGCTGGTTCTTTGGTGTTGTGGCGGTCGGCTTCAGCATTATGGTTTCCATCTGGCTGTGGCGCCTGCCGGCGGCAAAGCGCTGGGAGCCGTGCGCCCTGGGCCTGATCCTGGGTGGGGCCCTGGGCAACCTGTGGGATCGCATGGTGCTGGGTTATGTGCGGGATTTTATTTCCGTTTACTACAACACCTGGAGCTTCCCGGTTTTCAATGTGGCCGATATGGCCATCAGCGTCGGTGCCGCAATGCTGGTAATCGAGCTGTTGTTTTTCTCCGAGAGCGATGACGCCTCGGGCAAAAAAGATTCAGAAGTAGAGAAAGCATGACTGACCACGTGATCGGCGAGCACAGCCGGGTAACGATGCACTTCAGCCTGAAGCTGGATGACGGCACCGAGGTAGACTCCACCTTCAAGGGGGAGCCCGCCTCTTTTTCCGTCGGTGATGGCAGCCTGCTGCCGGGTTTCGAGCGGGCGTTGTTCGGCCTCGAGGCCGGCGACGAGGCTGAGATCGAGATTGCCCCGGAGGCCGGCTTTGGCCAGCGCAACCCGGCCAACATCCAGAAAGTGCGGCGCGATCACTTTTCGCCGGATATGGAACTGGAGCCGGGGCTGGTAGTCTCTTTCGACAACGGTAGTGGTGAGCTGCCCGGTGTCATCCGCGAGGTGGGTGACGATGAAGTGGAGGTGGATTTCAATCACCCCCTTGCCGGCCAGACCCTGATGTTCCATGTGAAAATCATTGAAGTGGCTTCGGTGAACTGATGACTGAAATACGCCTTGCCAACCCGCGTGGCTTCTGTGCCGGTGTGGACCGGGCAATCGATATCGTCAACCGCGCCCTGGATGTATTCGGGGCGCCCATTTACGTGCGCCATGAAGTGGTGCACAACAAGTTCGTGGTGGATACCCTGCGTGATCGCGGGGCAGTCTTCGTCGATGAGCTGTCCGAGGTGCCCGACGATGTGATCGTTATCTTCAGCGCCCACGGTGTTTCCCGCGCGGTGCAGCGCGAGGCGGAAGAGCGCGGCCTGCGTGTCTTCGATGCCACCTGCCCGCTGGTCACCAAGGTCCACATGGAGGTGAGCAAGTTCAGTAACGACGGCAGCGAGTGCATCCTGATCGGCCATGCCGGCCATCCGGAGGTGGAAGGCACCATGGGCCAGTACGACACCAGCGGCGGTGGTGCTATCTACCTGGTGGAAAACGAGGAAGATGTATCCCGCCTGCAGGTGCAGGATGAGAACAACCTGAGCTTCGTCACCCAGACCACACTGTCCATGGACGATACCGCCAGGGTTATCGATGCCCTGCGTGCACGCTTCCCGAATATCCGCGGCCCGCGCAAGGACGATATCTGCTATGCCACCCAGAACCGCCAGGACGCGGTCAAGCAGCTGGCGCTGGAGAGTGACCTGGTGCTGGTAGTGGGTAGCCCCAACAGCTCCAATTCGAATCGCCTGCGAGAGCTGGCCGAGCGCTGTGGCGCGACGGCCAAGCTGATCGACGGTGCCGGCGATATCGATCCGGCCTGGCTTGAGGGCAAGCAGCGTATCGGCCTGACCGCGGGAGCTTCTGCCCCGGAAGTATTGGTGCAGGGGGTCGTCGATCGCCTGCAGGAACTCGGGGCCGAGTTGCCGCAGGAGATGAGCGGGCGCGAGGAAAACATCAGTTTTTCCCTGCCGCGAGAATTGCGCGGCCAGGACTGATTTCCGTTACGGAGCAGGCAGTTTGCGATCGGCTCAATCGCTGCATTCGGCTGCAGTCAGCCGGGAAATCCTTACCCGGCCGCTACGGGCCAGCACCAGGCTGAAACCGCTATCCAGTGATTCGCTGCAGATCTCCATGGTCCCGGCCTGAAAAGCACCACCTGCTGAGCCAGCATATCGGGCTTCGCCGGTACCGATAAATGAGATGTAGTTTCTCAATGGCTGGTTGGCGCTCACCCGGACACCGCTCACCGGGCCGCTGCTGAACAGCTCGCGCTCGCCGGCGTCGAGCTGGCCATTATTGTTGGAGTCGGTGAACGCCTGCCAGCCGGCTTGCCAGCTTCCCCGGTTGCGCAATGTTGCCCGCTGGTTTTGTGTCACCGCACTGGTGCGCGCCAGCTGGATCGCCGCCATGATTTCCTCCGTGGTACTTCTGGTGCGATGCTGCTCGACCTGGCGGGCAAAATTGGGGATGGCGATCGCTGCCAGTAGCGCCATAATGGCGACGGTCAGTATCAGTTCCATCAGCGTCATTCCCTGCTGCTGCATTGTCTATCCTCCCTGGAATTGGTGTGTATTTGAGCATGGGAGCCCAAGGGGAAGCCGTACCCCTGCCGCCGATCGGTTAGTCCTGACCGTTCATCGGTCCATCCTTCCTGGAATCCCCGGCCCATTGGTACGCTTTGGTCAAGATAATTTCCCCCTGCTGCATCAACAGCAATGTGACTGGATCCCCGGCACATTGGTCAAGAGATTTGAGAAAATTGAGTGAGCTAGGGCAATACGATTCAAGTCCATACAAAAACAATACCGGAGAGGCCGAATCAGGCATGACACAGCACCAGCGGGGCTTCACGCTCCTCGAGTTGATGATTACTGTGGCGGTTATTGCGATCGTGGCTGCAATTGCTGCCCCCAGTTTCACCAGCGTAGTTCGCAGCACCCAGACCGCAGCATTGAGTGAGGAGCTGACCAGCGCACTGAATCTTGCGCGCTCGGAGGCGGTGCGTCGTGGTAGCCGCGTATCAATTTGTGCCAGTGCCGACGGAGCAACCTGCAGTAATAACTGGACCGACGGGTGGATGGTTGTTACTGATGATGCCACCTCGGACGTGGCCAATGCGGTGGTCGTCGATGAGGTGGTGCGCAGCTGGGGAGCGCCCAATCCCAATGCCGTGGTGAATGTTCAACAGAATGGCGGAGCTGCCGGTTTTATTCGTTTCAATCGACTCGGAATACTCGGGCGGGCAGATAATGGGGAAATCACTGTCAATGCCAGAATCTCCGGTTGTACAGGTAATTCGGCACGGACTATTACCGTGGGTGTCGCTGGGCTGCTAAATGCAGCCTATAGCGACTGTCCTTGAGGAGGGGGATGCGATGAGCTTGTTCAATGGGCAGCGTGGTGCGGGCCTGATCGAGGTCATGGTCACAGTGCTGATTCTTTCGACTTCGCTTCTGGGGCTGGCGGCGATGCAGGCTGCCTCCCTGCAGTATAACCACAGTGCCTACCTTCGCTCGCAGGCAAATATCCTTGCCTATGACCTTCTGGATCGCGTACGCCTTAACCGTGCCAGAATGTCGGATTACAACCTCGACCTTGATTCTGATCCGCCCGGTAGCGGTGGAACTCTGGTAAAGGATGACCTGATCGAGTGGCACGACTCGGTTAGTGATTCGCTTCCCGATGGGGATGGCGGGATTGAATGTGATGCGGCACAACGGCTATGCACGATCGAAATCACTTGGTCGGAGCAGAACAGCTCTGGCGAGGAGAGTGAAGACTCAACCACTTTCCAGTACACAACAAAAATCTAGGGAGCGACGCAATGCGCAGACAACAGGGGGTTTCGCTGGTTGAGTTGCTGGTCGCCCTGGCTATTGGTGTGGTCCTGATGACCGGCGTGGTGCAGCTGTTCCTTTCCAGCCGGGTGACCTTCTCTACCCAGCAGGCCCTTTCCAGAGTTCAGGAGACAGGCCGGCTGGCGATGGAATTCCTGGCCCAGGATATTCGTATGGCGGGTTATATGGGCTGCATGAGCCGCAATATGAGTTTCACCAATACGCTGAATGATTCCGATGAGCTGGCGTACAGGTTCAATGTCGGTATTGAGGGGCTCGATGATTATACCGCTGGGACGGCAGATTATCCGGCGGCTATCGTTGGTAGCGATATCCTGGTAGTTCGCAGCGCCAACGGACTCGGTGTCGGTGTCGAGAAAAATAACGATAGCTCGCAGCTGTTCGCGGAAGATACGGGTACAGACCCCAACGGTTGCGGTACAGGCCAGGCAAGTATCAGTGGCCTGTGCATTGGCGATATCCTGGTGGTGGCTGACTGCCAGAAAGCGCGGGTGTTCCAAGCCACTAACCTGCAGGATACCGGTGGGGTGGAAATCAATGTGGTTCATTCGGGAAACTCCTCCGGTGGTACCTATACCCCGGGGAATGCACTCAGTTCCTGGGGGGGCTCGTCCGGGGACCCTTCGGAGTCCTTCGGCCCGGATTCTGAGATTATCAACGTCAATACCATGATCTATTACCTGGCCGACCAGGCCAGCGGAGAGCCGGCGCTGTTCCGGCAAATCGGCAACCAGACCCCGCAGGCGTTGCTCGAGGGCGTGCAGGACATGCAACTGACCTATGGTCGGGATACGGATGGGGACGATGTGCCCGATACCTATGTGGATGGTGGTGTGCTCGAAGCTGCCAGTGCGTGGGACGAGGCCCTCAGTGTCCGGGTTGAACTCCTGGTGCGTAGTACTGATGACAATGTCGTGCCGGATCCGCAGCCCTACACATATGCAGGCTCGGATGTAACGCCGACCGATCGCCGACTGCGCCAGGTGTTTGTCAACACCATTGGAATTCGCAGTCGCCTGCCGTAACAGGAGCCAATGAAATGAAGAGACAGAACCGCGGGGCCCTGCCACAGGCTCGCATGCTTTCTTCCCAGCGCGGGGCGGTGTTGATAGTCGGGCTGGTGATGTTGCTGCTGATGACCGTAGTGGCCATGGCCGCCATGCGCGGCAGTGAAATGCAGGAGTTGATGGCTGGTAACATGCGGGATCGCAATCTCGCTTTCCAGGCGGCCGAGGCCGGCCTGCGGGAGGCGGAAGAGGTGCTGAACCAGGCGGTGCTGCCAAGTTTTGATGGCACCGTAGCAGGCTACTACGTGGAGCTCGATGGCTCCCGTAACTCTGGTTACTGGAATACCCATGGCTGGGATACCGAATCCGTCGAGACCGACCTGGAGCTCGATCGGGTCGCTGAGCCACCACGGTACGTCATCGAGGAAATCACCGCAACAGCAGCTACCGGCACCGATGGTGGTGCGATTGATTTCCAGAGTACGCTTAACCAGGAAGAAATTATCTATTACCGGGTTACCAGCCGTGGAGTCGGCGGTACCGCAAACGCTGTCGTTATCATTCAGTCCACATTCAAACGATAGGCAGTGAGGGGATAACATCATGAAAATAATCGCTGCACTCAGGAAACAGGCTTTCGCACTGGTGACCGGCTTTTTGAGCATCGGGGTTGCGCATAGCGCCTATTCCCTGGAGCTGGCCCAGACTCCCCTGTTTCTGTCCCAGCCCGTACGACCTATCGTCATGCTGAATATGTCCAATGACCATCAGCTGTTCTTCAAAGCGTACGATGACTACAGTGACATTACCGGTGACGGCATCGCCGATACCACTTATGTGCACGAGCATGAATATTATGGCTACTTCGATAGCTACACATGTTATTCCTACACTGGCGGGGTCTTTACCCCGGCAGCGAAAACAGATAGCAAGTACTGTAATGCGGGCAGTGCAACCGGCCAGTGGAGTGGTAATTTCCTGAACTGGGCCACCATGACCCGTATCGATACCGTTCGCAAAATCCTGTATGGCGGAACCCGTTCCACTGATACCGCCGATACGACAGTGCTTGAGCGTGCTTTCCTGCCGCACGATGCGCATTCCTTCGCCAAGCATTATGAAGGTAGTGATATTGCCGAGTTGACTCCCTATGCGGCAGACCGGGGCTCCGTAACGGCAGATCGAGTGAAAGATGGTATTACTTTTTGTAATACCACATCGGGTAGCGGCTTTTCGCAGAGTGTGAATAGCCCCCCATTGTTACGGGTTGCCAAGGGTAACTATTCCCTATGGGCCAGTAACGAGCGCTGGCAATGTCGTTGGGGTGTTGCGAGTAACGGGAACGATAAAAACTCCAGCGGTATTAATGCCTATGACTCGAGCCCTTCTGATGGCGATAATGGTGACAAGCTCGGCGAGTACAATGTCCGTGTAGAAGTCTGTAAAGAAGGTATGCTCGAAGACAATTGCCGCTCTTATCCGGACGGTAATGCCAAACCTTCAGGGCTGCTGCAGAAATACGGTGAGAAAGGTGAAATTCTCTTCGGCCTGATGACCGGTTCCTATGCCAAGAACAAGTCTGGCGGCCTGTTGCGCAAGAATATCGGGGACATTTCCGACGAAGTTAATGTCGCCACAGATGGCACTTTTGAGTCAACCGGCACAGGTTCAATTATTGATACTCTCGACGCACTGCGATTGTATGGATATGACTATGGCCAGGGCTACTACAACCGGTCCACCTCAGGTGGCGATAACTGTCCATATGGCCTGAGTTCCTTTGCCGATGGCCGCTGTTCCAACTGGGGCAACCCGCAGTCGGAGATCTACCTGGAGTCCCTGCGTTATCTGGCGGGCAAGGACTCTACTGGCGACTACAATGACGATGACTCTTCCTATATCTCAGGCCTTACGTCACCTTCCTGGGAGGACCCCCTGGGCAGCGATAACTACTGCGCACCCTTGAATGTCATCCAGTTTAATGCTTCAACCAGCTCCTATGATGGTGAGACGACACCGGCAAACGACCTGGCTTCGATCGGATCCATCGATACCTGGACCAATCAGGTGGGTGTGGCCGAGGGTATTCATGGTAATGAATACTTTGTTGGCGAGAGCGGAGCGGCAGACAACCAACTGTGTACCCCCAAGACGGTTGCCAGCCTTTCCGGGGTAGCCGGTACCTGTCCGGACGCCCCGCGTCTCGAGGGTACCTACGATATTGTCGGATTGGCGCGCTATGCCAGGAGCAACAGCATCCGCAGTGATTTGTCTGGTGACCAGACAGTGCGGACTTTCGGCGTTGCCCTGGCACCTTCAGTACCACAAGTGAGGGTGCCCGTCCCCGGGGATGCAGGAAAAACCATCTCGATATTACCTGCATGCCGAAATTCAGCTACCGGTGGTAATTGCGCTATTGTCGATTTCAAAATTGTCTCTCAGGATATTGCTGGAGGGACCGGTAAACTCTATGTGAACTGGGAAGACAGTGAGCAGGGTGGTGATTTTGACCAGGATATGTGGGGCGTCATCGACTATGAGGTTGATACGGCGACGGTCAAGGTGAGCACCACTGTAATCGCGCAGTCAACCCCCAATCCGATGGGCTTCGGTTTTGTGATCGGCGGTACCACCCAGGATGGCTTCCATGCTTTTTCGGGTATCAATGGTTTTGAGTATGTTTCCTCAAGCACCATTAGCAGCTGTGGTGATGACGGTGCGACCTGTAGTTGTCTGAGCAGCGGGTGGCAGGGCGCCTGCGATGTAAGTGAAGCAAATAAGCGTACGGAAACTTTCAGTGTCGGAAGCTCTGGTGCTGAGTTGCTTCAGACGCCGCTTTATTACGCCGCCAAGTGGGGTGGCTATAGTGACGATGCCCTGACCGATGCGGAGATCGCCGCTGCGGCACCTGAGTCCTACTACTTTGCGATTGATCCGGCGGAACTTGAGAAAAACCTCGGGGCAGCGCTGGAACAGGTCGCTTCTGATATTGGTTCAGCCTCTGCAGTCGCCACCAATTCGACCCGGCTGGGGACGGATACTGCCATCTACCAGGCGCTGTTCAACAGTGGTGACTGGAGCGGTGAAATCCGGGCGATCAAGCTGAATGCAGATGGGAGTATCGGTGATTACCTCTGGAGAACAGAAGCTGCGGATTTTGCCGCGCCGGCCGATCGGGAGATCTTTACCCATAATGGCACTGCCGGTACCGAGTTCCTGTGGGATAACCTCACTGCCGCGCAGCAGTCCAGTCTGGGCGCATCTGCTGCGGAAGGCCAGAATGCCCTGAACTGGCTCCGTGGTGAAAGTATCCCGGGGCTGCGCGAGCGCACCACCCCACTGGGTGATATTGTTAATTCTTCACCGGTATTTGGCTCGCAGAAAGGCTTTGGCTTCCAGCGCCTGCCCGAAGAGCTCGGTGGCCTGGCGTATCTGAACTATGTTGCCACCTATAAAGAGAGTCGCCGCGAGGTGGTTTACGTTGGCTCCAACGACGGGATGCTGCATGCGTTTGATGCATTGACGGGGAACGAGCTCTTTGCGTATGTCCCGTCCGGGATCTACGACAAACTGAAAAACCTGACCCTGCCCAACTATGGTTCCCCGGAGAACCCACATAAGTACAGCGTGGATGGCCCCCTGTTCGTCGGCGATGCCTATATCAATGGCCAGTGGCGCAATATCCTGGTAGGCACGCTGGGAGCCGGTGGACGCGGACTTTTTGCCCTGGATGTGACTGATCCGGCCAACTTCGATGAAAGTGATGTGCTGTTCGAGATTACCCCGGCACAAATGCCTGAGCTGGGTAATGCCACTGGCAAGCCCGTAATCGCCCCGACGGGGGATGGCTGGAAGGTGATCCTGGGCAACGGCTACAATTCTGCCAATGAGACTGCAGAGCTGCTGGTGATCGACCTGGAGGCTCCGTTTGCGGAATCTCAGGCCATAGCCACGGACGGAAGCGGCTCCAATGGCCTGGCTGCACCTGCATTGAAGCCCGGTAATGACGGTATCGTGGATTACGCGTATGCGGGCGACTTGCTGGGTAATATGTGGAAGTTCGACCTGACCGCGAACAATAACAATAACTGGGACGTTGCCATCAGCCAGGGCAGTACCGACTTACCGCTGTTTACAGCGGCTTATGATGATGGTTCCGGCACCCTTATACCGCAACCTATCACCAGTGCACCGACCCTGGGGCTGAACCCGAAAAAGGAAAATGCCACCATGGTTTATTTCGGTACGGGCAGCTACCTGGCCGACTCGGATAACAGCGCCGGCACCGTAATCCAGAGCGTCTATGCGCTTGCTGACCAGGGAGAAAATATCCCCGACCGCGACAGCCTGTTTGAAAAAGTGATTTCCACCCAGACCGCGACAACCCGGGAAGTCGACAACGACGGTGATACCTCCTGGTGGGCAGATAGCTACGATGGGTGGTATATGGACCTGGCTTACACAGATCCGGCCACCGGTAGTGCGGTCGTTACTGGCGAAAGGGTGATCAGTAAGCCGCTGCTCTTGTTCGATCGGCTGATCTTCCCGAGCCTGATTACTTCCTCGAATCCCTGTGCCTTTGGTGGAAGTGGCTGGCGCATGGAGTTGAGTGGGGTAGGGGACCGTTATGAAGGTCACTCGATTTTCGGTGAGGCTGGTACATCACTGGATTATGCAATCATTGGCTATTCCAGTGTCATCACCGCAGGTGAAAAAGCTTACCTCCCAGCCAGTGATATCAAGGGACAGCCGAGTGTGGAGAGTGGCGACCTGCCCGCGGGCTCCGTGGGGCGGATGTCGTGGCGACAGATACGATAACCTGAGGATAGTGTGAAAGTGTCAAACAGGAACCAGAAGGGTTTTACCCTGATTGAAATACTTATCGTTGTAGCGATACTCGGAGTAATAGCCAGTATTGCATATCCCTCTTACCAGGAATCTGTGAATAAGGGGCGGCGTGCTGATGCCAAGGCTATGCTGGGTGATGTTTCCCAGCGCCTGCAGCGTTGTTTTACCGTTTACAGTGCCTATAACGATGATAATTGCGCGGTGGAGGATCAGTTGACCGATGGCAACACCATAGACTCCCAGGAAGGGTTCTATACCATCAGTGCCACCAATGTCACGGCCACGACTTTTACCCTGACTGCAACTGCAGTGGGAGTCCAGGCAAATGACACAAAATGCGGTAACTTCGGGCTGACTAATACCGGCACGCGCTCGGTAACTGGCAGTAGTGGGACAGATTATTGCTGGTAATCGGGAGCATCTGAAGCAATAAAACGGATGGGGGAGCAGCTCTGTCCGCTGTCCTCATATAAGGTTTCAGTCTTCTAGTCCCAGTTTTTTCAGCCGGTAGCGTAACGAGCGGAAGCTGATGCCCAGCTTCTGTGCCGCAGAGGTCCTGTTCCAGCGGGTATCGGCCAGGGCGTTTTCGATCACCTGACGCTCGATTTCCTGCAGGTAATGATCCAGGGATTGATGTCGGGCCAAGCTAAAGCCGGGCCAGTCCTTGGCTCGGGCACCTTCATTGAGTTGTGGTGCGGCACGATTTGCTGGCACGTCCCCAGCGCTCCCTGCGATAGGGCTATCGCTATCATGCCTGCGAGGTAAAGCAGTTTGCGCGCTGGGTGCGGGTTCCAGCAGCAGGTCGTCAGCCTGGATTAGCCGCTGGTCACAGAGAGTAAGGGCCCGTTCCAGTATATTTTCCAGCTGGCGCACGTTGCCGGGAAAAGGGTACTCCTGTAATGCCCGAAAAGCGCCTTCCGACAGTCTGGGCATATCGGTACCGGCTTCACTGGCGATACGGCGCATGATCGTTTGCGCCAGTAGTGGAATATCCCCGGCGCGTTCCCGCAGCGGGGGTACGTGGATATCGATTACATTTATTCGGTAGAAAAGGTCACTGCGAAAACGCCCGGCAGCCACCTCTGCGGAGAGATCCCTGTGCGTGGCACTGAGAATGCGGACATCAATGGGGACCTCTTCACTGGACCCGACCGGCCGCACGCTCTTCTCCTGAATTGCCCGCAGTAGCTTCACCTGCATTTCAAGGGGCAGGTCGGCAACTTCGTCGAGGAACAGGGTGCCGCCTGCCGCACTCTGGAAAAGACCCGCCTTGTCCCTATGCGCCCCGGTAAAGCTCCCCTTGCGATGGCCGAAAAACTCACTCTCCATCAGCTCGGTGGGAATGGCGCCACAATTAATGGGGACAAAGGGCTTGTCAGCTCGCGCTCCCTGTTCGTGTATGGAGCGGGCGGCCAGCTCCTTGCCGGAGCCAGATTCTCCGCTGATATAAACAGGTGCATCACTTCGTGCAACCTTGGCGATCCGCTGGCGCAGCTGCTGCATTACCGGTGCCTGCCCGAGCAGCCGGCTGTGCATACTGTCATTGGCGACAATTTCACGGCGGTCGAGTCGCAGGGCCAGTTGCACCAGGGCGCGTAACCGCTCCAGGTTGACCGGCTTGCTGACAAAGTCGAAGGCGCCCAGTTTCAGCGCGTCGATGGCGGTATCCATACTGCCGTGGGCTGTAATTACCGCGATCGGGAGGTCTCCGTGCTGCGTTGTATGTTCCTGTAAATGGCGCACCAGTTGCAGTCCGTCCCCGTCTGGCAGGCGCATGTCAGTAAGGCAAAAATCGTAGCGGTGCTGACCGAGGAGCCGGTGGGCTTCCCCCAGGCTGTTGGCGGTATGGCTGTTGACGTCCATCCGCCCCAGGGTCATGGTCAGGAGCTCGCAGATGTCCGGCTCGTCATCGACGACCAGTGCAAGAGGCTGCATAGAGTGTGCGCTTTATTTTTGGTATGGGTGAGCGGTCTATACCCGAATTATGCCAGATCAGGGCGGGATCCAGTCAACTTGGTGCTGTGATCAGAATACTTTCCTGGCATGGGCGAATTCGATCCTGAAGCAGCTGCGGTTGCTGGCATCGTTACAGTATTGCAGGCTCGCCTGGTTGGACTCGCACAATTCCCGGGCGATATAGAGACCCAGCCCGCTGCCGCCCTGGCCGTTGGTGAAAAACGGCTCAAAGATCTGTTCCCGGTATTGCTCGGGCACGCCCGGGCCCGAATCAATCACATCTAGGATTGCGCAGTCCCGACCCGGGTGCCGGTAGACATGAAGCTCGAATTCCGGCACTTGGGTATCCTGGCGGGAATGTACGAGAGCATTGTTGCACAGGTTGGTAACCACCTGCGCAAGTTGCGCACTATCAAAGCGGGCGGAAAGCGGCCCGTCTGGCAGTTCCAGCGTTATCCTGGCGTCCGCTGGCATACCGATACGATAGTCGGCGATAAAGCGCTCGACCCAGTAGCCCAGCTCATGCAACTCCGGCTCTGGGGCCCGGCGCCTGGAGAGCTGCATCACATTCTCGACGATCTGGTTGACCCGCTCGCTGTGCCGGCAAATGATTTCTGTCAGGTGGCGGTCATCCGCGGAAAGTGTCGAGGACTCCGTGAGGAGCTGTGCGGCATGGCTGATAGCGCCGAGGGGGTTGCGTACTTCGTGAGCGATAGACGCGGTGAGGTGACCGAGTGAAGCGAGCTTGAGCTTCTGCGCTTCCTGGTTCAGCTTGCGATTGTCATCGACAAAAACCAGCGTGTTGTCACCATGCTCACGTCGCAGGTTGGCAAAGCTGAGTCGTAACTCACTGCCACCATCGAGTTTCACCAGCTGTCCATTGCGTCCCGGATCCCGCTTCCATTCCCTCAAGGCGGACAGCATGGCCTCGTGCAGATCGGTGCCGGGTTGCATCCGGTTGGCGGTCAGGCGCAGGGCGGCCTGGTTGGCCAGCTCCGTTTTCTGCGCAGAGTTCAGTACCAGCACCCCGGTGCGCATACGCTCGATGATTTGCTGTGCCAGGCGCTGCAGGTGGGCCGCGTGGCGGCTCTGCTGGTCGGCGCGCCAGGTGGCCATATTGATCATGCCCGACAGGTATTGCAGCCCGCTGACCGCAAGGAACAGCAGGATTCCCAGGCTGCCTGCGGCGACAATGTCCCGGGAAGCTGCAGTGCCAGCTACCAGTCCGTAAACCTGCTGGGCAATCACGCCACTGCTGGTCAGCGCCGCGAAAAAAGCGCCCAGTCGCCGATCCAGCAGCAGGGAGCCGGCCGCGCAGTTTATCAGGAGCAGGTAGCCCAGCCCGGATGTCAGGCCGCCACTCGCGTGGATCATAGTGAGGAACGCCGGGATATCGCAGCCGAGCATCAGGGCTACCTGGCCGACACTGGAATGGTAGCCCGTGCTGCGGAGGTGCAAAAGCCAGCCTGTATTGAGCACCACGTAAGCAACGGCGGTATTCAGGAAGAGAGTCGGTACAGTATTGCCCAGTGCCCCGTGACTGATGTCGGAGGTAAAGATCCCCATCAGCACCACGGAGATTGCCACGCGGTAGAAAGCGTAAACACGCAGGAGTTCGATGTATTGGAGGGCGGGCCTGCTGGGGGAGGGGGCTGCGCTGCTCACGTTTATTCTTCCCATACTGGTATGCCGCTGCGGTTGTCCCTGTGGCAAGGTACACTCGCTGTAAAGCGGTATAATCGCCGCTTCCCCGATCCGAGGTAACAAGATGTCTACTTTGCAGCTAGTGCTGGCACAAATCAATTCCCTGGTGGGCGATATCCCGGGCAATACCGCCCAGGTGATCGATGTGACCCAGCGGGCCCACCGGGAGCTCGGTGCCGAACTGGTGTTGTTTCCCGAACTTACGCTCTGCGGTTACCCCCCGGAGGACCTGCTGCTGCGGCCCAGCATGGGGCGGCGGATAGACGCGGCGCTCGGCCAGCTTCAGGCCGCTGAGCTGCCCTGCGCGGTGTTGGTGGGCTATCCCCGGGTAGTGGCAGGCAAGGTCTTTAATATCGCAGGGCTGATTGTTGACGGAGAGCTGGTGGCGGAATATGCCAAGCAGAAGCTGCCCAACTACCAGGTCTTCGACGAGATGCGCTATTTCGTGCCCGGCGACCAGCCCTGTGTCGTTGATATCAAGGGTATCCCCACGGCGATCACTGTTTGCGAGGATATCTGGCATCCGGAACCGGTGGCCCAGGCAGCGGCTGCCGGCGCGAAGCTGATGCTCAATATCAATGCCTCGCCCTTCCATCGCGGCAAGGCCCAGGAGCGCCTTGAGCTGCTGGGGAACCAGGCCCGTCTCGGCAGGATGCCGATCATCTATGTCAATTCCATCGGTGGCCAGGATGAGCTGGTATTCGATGGCGGCTCCTTTGCGGTCGACGCACAGGGCAAGTTGTGCGCGCGCGCGCCGGAGTTTGTTGAGCACCTGCTGTCCGTGCAGGTGCAGTCCCGCGATGGTCGCGTCGCGCTGGCGCAGGGTGAAATGGTGCCAGCGGAGTCTGACCTGGCGGCGGTGTACAGGGCGCTGGTGCTTGGGGTTCGCGATTACGTGAACAAGAACGGTTTTAACGGTGTGGTGCTGGGACTCTCCGGCGGCATTGATTCCGCCTTGACATTGGCGGTGGCGGTGGATGCCCTGGGCAAGGAGCGTGTCGAGGCCGTCATGATGCCGTACCGCTATACGTCGGACCTGAGCAAGAACGATGCGGCCGACCAGGCCCAGCGCCTGGGGATTCACTACCGGGTGATCAGTATCGAACCTATCTTCGACGCCTTCATGGGGGCGCTGGCTGAGGAATTTGCCGACACGCAACGGGATACCACCGAGGAAAACCTGCAGGCGCGCTCCCGCGGGGTCATCCTGATGGCGATCTCCAACAAGAAGGGCGCCATGGTGCTAACCACCGGTAACAAGAGTGAGATGGCGGTGGGCTACGCCACTTTGTACGGTGATATGGTCGGGGGCTACAGCGCCCTGAAGGATGTGCCCAAGATCCTGGTCTACGAGCTGGCCCGCTACCGGAACACCATCTCGGAGGTGATTCCCGAAACCGTGATCACCCGACCGCCCACGGCGGAGCTGGCGCCGGACCAGGTGGACTCCGACAGCCTGCCGCCCTACGAGATTCTCGACGAGGTGCTGAACCTGTATATCGAGCGCGACTTCAGTGCCGCCGATATCATCGCCCGGGGCTTTGACGGGGAAATGGTGGAGCGTGTGGTGCGGTTAGTGGATCGCAACGAGTACAAGCGTCGCCAGGCCGCGGTGGGGGTACGCATTTCCGAGCGAGGTTTCGGGCGCGACCGGCGCTACCCGATCACCAATGGCTGGAAGGCCGGCGAATAAGCGGGGCCGGACTGGCCGGGTACAAAAAAGGCGCCGTGAGGCGCCTTTTTTTGGTCGCGGCCCGGGCCGCTGTGCCTGGGCCAGCAGCTTTACAGGAGCTCCGGCGGCAGCGGGGCGTCTTCGTCGCGGAACTCGGCGTTGTAGAGTTCGCGGCTATCGAACCCGCGGGGATCCGACTTCTCGAACAGTCCCAGGGTCAGGCGGTGTACCAGGCTGCGGCCGCTGGCACCCTTGTAGTAGCTGTAGTTGAAACTGCCGTCATCCTTCAGGGCCGGATGATGCGGGTAATTGGTGCGCAATACGTTCAGGGCGTCATTCTCCAGGCTTTGCATACCCATCAGGTGATAACCCTGCACCATGGTGGCCAGTGCATCCGGCACAGCCGGGGTCTGCTGGAAGTTCTCGACCACGTAGCGGCCGCGGTTGGCCGCTGCCAGGTAGGCACCGCGCTTGAAGTAGTAGTTGGCCACGTGGATCTCGTAGCGGGCCAGCAGGTTGCGCAGGTGAATCATGCGCTTCTGGGCGTCCGGAGCGTAGCGGCTTTCCGGGTAGCGCGCCATCAGCTGGGCAAAATAGGCGAATGACTCCCGTGCCGAGCCGGGGTCGCGGCGGGTCATGTCCGTGGGCAGGAAGCGCTCGAACAGGCCGGTGCCTTCGGTGAACGACGCCAGCCCTTTCATGTAGTAGGCGTAATCCACATTGCGGTGCTGCGGATGCAGGCGGATAAAGCGGTCCGCTGCCGCGATGGCGGCATCGTTCTCATAGTTGCGGTAATAGGCGTAGATCAGTTCCAGCTGCGCCTGCTCCGCGTAGCTGCCGAACGGGAAGTTATCCTCCAGCGCCCGCAGGTTCTTGATCGCCAGGTCCCACTGGCTGGATCGAAGCTGGCGCTGGGCGGCTTCATAGAACGCCTGTTCTGTACGGCTGCCGGAGGGCAGGCCCTCTTCCTCTTCATCGGTGCTGGCGCAGGCGACAAGTATCGCGGACAGTACAACCAACCACAGGGTTTTCCAGGCCTGCATAGCCCCTCGCTCTATCATTATTACTCTCTACCTTCTTGCATTGGTTCCGCAGCGACTCCTCTCGGGGACCGGCTGTGCGGTACACTGGCCGCCTTTCGCTGGGCGGCGGGCGGTCATTTAACCACAGTCGCGCAGTCGTCCAAAGTATTTGAGCCTGATCAATGACTGACCAAGTGGAACTCGAACTGGAAGTGCCGGCACAGATGGCCGGCTTGCGCTTAGACCAGGCGGCGGCCGAATTAATTCCCGATTATTCCCGCGCCAGGTTGCAGGCGTGGATCAAGGGCGGCCAGCTGACCGTGGACGGCCGCGCCGCGCGTCCCCGCGACAAACTGTTCGGCGGTGAGCGGCTGAGCCTGCGGGCAGAGCTGGAGCCGGCAGGGGAGTGGCGCGCGCAGAAACTCGACTTGAGGGTCATCTACGAGGATGAAAGCCTGCTGGTGCTGGACAAGCAGCCCGGGCTGGTGGTGCACCCGGCCGCGGGTAACCCGGATGGCACTCTCTTGAACGGCCTGCTGCACCATTGCCCGCAACTGGAGAAGATCCCCCGCGCCGGTATTGTTCACCGGCTGGACAAGGACACCAGCGGCCTGATGGTGGTGGCCAAGACCCTGCCTGCGCAGACCGGGCTGGTGGAGCAGCTCAAGCAGCGCACCGTCAGCCGGCAGTATGACGCCATCGCCCAGGGGAAAATCACCGGTGGCGGAACGGTCGACGCTCCCATCGGCCGCCATCGCCAGAACCGGTTGAAGATGGCAGTACTGGCACACGGTGGCAAGGAGGCGATCACCCATTACCGGGTACAGGAGCGTTTCCGTGCCCATACCCTGGTGCGGTGCCAGCTGGAAACCGGGCGGACACACCAGATCCGTGTGCATATGGCGCATATCCGTCACCCGCTGGTTGGCGACCCGCTTTACGGTGGGCGTTCCCGGGTGCCGCCTGAGGCCGGGGAGGCGTTGCTGCAGGAGTTGCGACAGTTTCCCCGCCAGGCCCTGCACGCGGCGGAGCTGGCACTGGTCCACCCCGGGAGCGGGGAGGAAATGCACTGGTCGACCCCCATGCCCGCGGATATGCTGCACCTGCTGGAATTACTGCGTGCCGACGCCACGGGCACTCCCGGCTGAGCGCATCGTCGCTGCCGGGAATTCAAACAATTGCTGAAGGAACTGGAATGACTGCCGATCACTACCTGGTCCCCGACTGGCCCGCTCCCGCCAATGTGCGCGCCGCCACATCGCTGCGCCGGGAAGGGCACAGTTCGGGTGCCTACGCCGCCTTCAACCTGGGAGCCCATGTGGGGGATGACGGCGACGCCGTTGAGGCCAACCGGCGCCAGCTGGCACAGGAGCTGCAGCTGCCGGCAGAGCCCCAGTGGCTGGAGCAGATCCACAGTGACCGGATTGTGGAGGCACACCGGGATGGCCTGGTACGGACCGCCGACGCGGCCTTCTCCCGCGAGGCGGGCACCATCTGTGCGGTACTGACTGCCGATTGCCTGCCGCTGCTGCTTTGCGATCGCGCCGGCACAGTGGTGGCGGCGGTGCATGCCGGCTGGCGTGGGCTGGCGACTGGCGTGATTCGCAACAGTGTGCGGGCGCTGGGGTGCGACCCGGCCGAGCTGCTGGCCTGGCTGGGGCCTGCCATCGGACCGGAAGCCTTCGAGACCGGCGTCGATGTGCTGGAATTGTGTTTCGAGCACGCCATGGACAGTGCCCATACGGAGCGCATGGCCCAGTGTTTCCGCCCGCACGCAGCCAAGCCCCTGCACTTTCTCGCAGATATCTATGGCCTGGCCAGGGCAGAGCTGGAAAGCCTCGGGGTCAGTGCTATTTACGGTGGCAACCGCTGCACCTTTACCGAGTCCGGGGACTTTTATTCGTATCGACGCGATGGCGTTACCGGCCGCATGGCGTCGCTGATCTGGCTGACCTGAGCCGCCGGCTCTCGAAAACCGCCCCGCAATAATAACCCCCTCCAGTGTGCGGGTATTGAAAACCTCTCGCACGCCCCCATTTTATTTCCTGACCCGGGAGACCACCGGATTCACCGTGGGATCCCCTAGACTCAGAGTTGGCGCCGTCGTGCGTCACCCCACTGTCAAATTGCTTTTACTGTGCCGAGGGAGGAGACCCGTCCATGCGCATAGACAAAATGACAAACCCGCTGCAGGCCGCGATTGCCGATGCGCAATCCCTGGCGGTGGGGCGTGACCATAACCAGATATATCCCGAACACCTGTTGCAGGCGCTGCTGGACCAGTCTGGCGGCAGTGTCCCTGCATTCCTGTCACAGGCCGGCTTCAACCTGAACGGGCTGCGTAACGACCTGGCGAAAAGGCTCGACCAGCTGCCCACGGTAACCTCGCCGACCGGCGATGTGGGCATGTCGCAGGAACTGATGCGCCTGTTCAACCTTGCCGATAAAAAAGCGCAGCAAAAGGGCGACAGCTTTATCGCCAGTGAAACCGTATTGCTGGCCGCATTCGATTCCGCCGCCGGCGAAGTCTCCAAGCTGCTGCATGCCAATGGCGACCTGAAACAATTGCAGGCAGCCATCGACAAGGTCCGCGGTGATGAGAAAGTCAGCGATGCCGGGGCCGAGGATGCGCGCCAGGCCCTGGACAAGTACACCCTGGACCTGACCGAGCGGGCGGTGTCCGGCAAGCTGGACCCGGTGATTGGGCGCGACGACGAAATCCGCCGCACCATCCAGGTATTGCAGCGCCGCACCAAGAACAACCCGGTCCTGATCGGCGAGCCGGGCGTGGGCAAGACTGCCATTGTCGAGGGCCTGGCCCAGCGCATCGTCAATGGCGAGGTGCCCGAGGGCCTGAAAGACAAGCGCCTGTTATCTCTGGACCTGGGGGCCTTGCTGGCCGGTGCAAAATTCCGGGGCGAGTTTGAGGAACGGTTGAAGGCGGTGCTGAACGAACTGTCCAAGCAGGAAGGCCGTGTCATCCTCTTCATCGATGAACTGCACACCATGGTCGGCGCCGGCAAGGCCGAGGGCGCCATGGACGCGGGCAATATGCTCAAGCCGGCACTGGCCCGTGGCGAGCTGCATTGCGTGGGTGCCACCACCCTGGACGAATATCGCAAGTACATCGAGAAAGATGCCGCGCTTGAACGTCGCTTCCAGAAGGTGCTGGTGGACGAGCCCACCGAAGAGGACACCATCGCCATCCTGCGCGGCCTGAAAGAGCGCTATGAGGTCCACCACGGTGTGGATATTACCGACTCGGCGATTATTGCGGCGACCAAGCTGTCGCAGCGCTACATCACCGATCGCCAGCTGCCGGACAAGGCTATCGACCTGATTGACGAGGCCGCCAGCCGTATCCGCATGGAAATCGACTCCAAGCCGGAATCCATGGATAAGCTGGAGCGACGCCTGATCCAGCTGAAGATCGAGCGCGAGGCGGTCAAGAAGGACAAGGACGACGAAGCGGCGCAGAAGCGGCTGCAAAAGCTGGAAGAAGATATCCGCGAAATCGAGAAGGAATATGCCGACCTGGAAGAGGTCTGGAAAGCCGAGAAAGCCCAGCTGGCCGGCAGCACGGATACCAAGGAAAAGCTCGAGCAGGCCAAGCTGGATATGGAAGCGGCCCGCCGTGCCGGCGACCTGACGCGCATGTCGGAGCTGCAATACGGGGTGATCCCGCAACTGGAGCAGCAGCTGCAGCAGGCCAGTGATACGGAGGCCACCGAGGAGCCCCGGCTTTTGCGCAACCGGGTCACTGACGAGGAAGTGGCTGAGGTGGTTTCCCGCTGGACCGGCATCCCGGTATCGAAAATGCTCGAGGGCGAGCGAGAAAAGCTGTTGCGGATGGAGGACGCCCTGCACCATCGGGTGATTGGCCAGGACGAGGCCGTCAATGCGGTGGCCAATGCCGTGCGCCGTTCCCGGGCAGGCCTGTCCGATCCCAACCGGCCCAACGGTTCCTTCCTGTTTCTCGGTCCCACCGGGGTGGGCAAGACGGAGCTGTGCAAGTCGCTGGCGGAATTCCTGTTCGACAGCCAGGACGCCATGGTGCGCATCGATATGTCCGAGTTTATGGAAAAGCACTCGGTGGCACGACTGATTGGTGCGCCGCCCGGGTATGTCGGTTACGAAGAAGGTGGTTACCTGACCGAGGCGGTGCGTCGCAAACCCTATTCTGTAGTGCTGCTGGATGAGGTGGAGAAGGCGCACCCGGACGTATTCAATATCCTGCTGCAGGTCCTTGAGGATGGCCGCCTTACGGATGGCCAGGGACGCACGGTGGATTTCCGCAATACGGTGGTGGTGATGACCTCCAACCTGGGATCTGACCTGATCCAGAAATATGCCAGCAAGAAAGAGGAAGACGAACTCGACAGCGAAATCCATTACCGCCAGATGAAAAACGCGGTGATGGATGTGGTGGGTGAGCACTTCCGGCCGGAATTCATCAACCGCATCGACGAGGTGGTAGTGTTCCATCCGCTGGCACGGGCCCAGGTGCGCTCCATTGCCGAAATCCAGCTGGAGCAGCTGCGCCGCCGGCTGGCGGAGCGCGACCTGCAGCTGGAAGTGGCCGAGCCCCTGCTGGACAAGCTGGCGGATGTGGGCTTCGACCCGGTCTACGGCGCGCGCCCGCTCAAGCGTGCGATCCAGATGTGGCTGGAAAACCCGCTGGCCCAGGATGTCCTGTCGGGCAAGTTCGCACCCGGCGATACCATCCATGCGGAGCTGGAGGGGGATCACGCCGTCTTCCGCAAGTGATACGTCCCACCCTGTGAAATGGCCCGCCGGCGCGAGCGCACCGGCGGGCTTTTCTTTATCCGCCGCCCCATTGCCCGCTCCCGCCGGACCGTCCGTTTTCGACCCCTGGCTGCAGCCCACCGATTGCCAACCGTCATTCCTGCCCGCGCTTGCCTATCCTGACTGCTGGGCCCGGTCAATTTGGCCGGCTTGCCCCTGTGTGGATATGTGGCAATCGACAGGGAGTTGCAGTGGCTGGACGCAATCCGGTATTCAACAAGCGCATGCTGCTGATGCTGCTGGGCTGCCTGCTGCTGTTTGGCGGCATCTTTGCCTTCAAGATGTTCGGCAAAATGATGATGAACCGGGCATTCGACAATATGCCATTACCGGCGGCCACGGTCACCGCAGCGCGGGTCGAGCGGCAGCTCTGGCAGGAGAGCCTGTCTGCCGTAGGCACATTGCGCGCCGTCAATGGCGTCGAGGTAACGACCCGCGCCCAGGGCGTGGTGCAGCGGATACTGTTCGATTCCGGCCAGCCGGCGGAGAAGGGACAGTTGCTGGCGGAGTTGTCGGCGGAACCGGAAAAGGCGGAACTGGAAGTGCTGGAGGCGGAGCTGCGGCTGGCCCGCCGCAATCACCAGCGCATCAAGGCGCTGCACGTCAAGGGTGTCACCACCGATGCGGAGCTGGATGACGCACTCAGTACCCTGGACCGGGTGTTGGCAAGTATCCGTGTGCAGAAAGAGACGGTGGAGGAGCACCGGGTTGTGGCGCCGTTTTCCGGGCGGCTGGGTATTCGGCGCATCGACCTGGGGCAGAACGTCGCGCCCGGAGATCCGGTGGTCTCCCTGCAGCAGCTGGACCCGATTTTCGTCGATTTCTACCTGCCGGGCCGCTACTTCGCGCGCATCAAGACCGGTCTTCCCATCGAAGTCACCACTGATGCATTCCCGGAAAAGACATTCCCGGGCAAGGTGACAGCCATTGATCCCGGTATCGACAGTGCCAGTCGCAACTTCCTGCTCCAGGCCACCATGGACAACCCCGGCGACCAGTTGCGCCCGGGCATGTTCGCCGACGTGTCGGTGGACCTTCCCCGCCGGCGCAATGTGCTGGTGGTGCCGCGCACGGCAGTCAGCTTCTCTCCCTACGGCAATGCCATCTTTGTCCTGCAACAAGACCCGGAGGGCAATGGCCTGGTGGCGAGCAAGCGGTTTGTAAAAACCGGTGAGGAGCGTGGTGACCTGGTGGAAATCATCGAGGGGGCGGAGGAGGGGGAGCGTGTCGCCACCAGCGGCCTGCTGAAGTTGCGTAACCAGAGCCCGGTCACCGTCAATAACGAGGAGACACTGCCGGCGAAGGCGGATCCACAGCCGGAGAACAGCTGACCATGGCCACGACCGCAACCGGTGCCCCCGCGTGAATTTTACCGAGATTTTTATCCGCAAGCCGGTGCTGGCGACAGTGGTGAGCCTGTTTATCTTCCTGCTGGGGCTCCGTGCCGCCACCGAGCTCAACGTGCGCGAGTACCCGGAGCTGCAGAATGCGGTAATCACCGTAACCACGGTCTATGTAGGCGCCGATGCAGACCTGGTGCAGGGATTTATCACTACGCCACTGGAACAGGAGATCGCCACCGCCGACGGCATCGACTACATGGTGTCCACCAGTGTGCAGGGGGTGTCGACCATCCAGGCCTATGTGCGCCTCGATTTTGATCCCAACCAGGTGCTCACCCAGGTGGTGGCCAAGGTCAACCGCCTGCGCAGCGAGTTGCCGGAGGAGTCCGAGGATTCCACCGTGGATATGGCCATCGGCCAGACGGTGGCGGCAATGTACCTGTCGTTCTCGTCCGGGATCCTCGATAACAACCAGATTACCGATTACCTGACACGGGTGGTGCAGCCCAAGCTGTCGACCATCCCGGGTGTGCAGCGAGCGCGCCTGCTGGGCAACCGGACCTTCGCCATGCGTATCTGGCTGAAGCCGGCAGAAATGGCATCGCAGGAGGTAACCCCGGGGGATGTCAGTGCGGCGCTGCGCGCCAACAATGTGTTGTCGGCGGTGGGCAGTACCAAGGGCCGCTGGATCACCGTGGAAATATCAGCCGATACGGATATCGCCTCTGAGGAGGCTTTCCGTGACCTGGTGGTGCGCTCCGACGAGGACCGCATCGTGCGGCTGGGGGATATCGCTGAGGTGGAGCTGGGTTCCGAGTCCTACGATACCTCGGTCACCTTTAATGGGCGTTCGGCCACCTTTATTGCGGTGGAGGTGGCTCCGGATGCCAATGCGCTGGAAGTCATCCGCGAGGTGCGCAGGAAACTCGATGGTGAGGTTTTCCCGCAGCTGCCGGAGGGCATGATCGGTGAGATTCCCTACGACAGCACCGAGTACATCCAGGACTCGATCAACGAGGTGGTGAAGACGATCGCCGAGGCGGTGTTGATCGTGATCGTGGTGATCTACCTGTTCCTCGGTTCCCTGCGCAGCGTGGTGATCCCGGCGATCGCGGTGCCGCTGTCGCTGGTGGGGGCGCTGTTCCTGATGCTGCTGATGGGGTTTTCCATCAACCTGCTGACCCTGCTGGCGATGGTACTGGCCATCGGTATCGTGGTGGATGATGCCATCATCGTGCTCGAGAATGTACACCGCCACATCGAAGAGGGCATGAAGCCGCGGGACGCCGCCATTCGCGGTGCGCGCGAACTGGCATGGCCGGTGGTGGCCATGACCACCACCCTGATTGCCGTGTACCTGCCGATCGGTTTCCTGGGCGGGCTCACCGGCACCCTGTTTGTGGAGTTCGCCTTCTCCCTGGCCGGGGCGGTGCTGCTGTCCGGTGTGGTGGCGCTGACCCTGACGCCGATGATGGCGTCAAAGATCCTGAAGCCGCCGAAGGAGAATGGCGGCAATCGCCTGGAGCGGTGGCTGGAAAGGCAATTCGAGCGTATGCAGCAGGGATACCAGCGGCGGCTGCACAGCGCCCTGGATGACCGGCTGGTGATCCTGCTGTTCGGGTTGATTGTGCTGGTGAGTTGTTATTTCCTGTTCGTCACCTCGCCCAGCGAGCTGGAACCGGACGAGGACCGCGGTTTTGTCCTGACCATTTCCTCGGCGGACTCCTTTGCCACCATCGATTACCTGGAGCGCTTCACCCGGGAGCTTAACGTCATTGCCGAGCGGCATGCCGACGAGGTGGAAAACCTGTTCCTGCTCAACGGGGTCGGCGGTGCCGGTAATGCCACCAACAGCGCCATTGCCGGTTTCGTGCTCGCGCCCTGGAACCGGCGTGCGCTGGACACTGCCGAGATGAAGGACATTATCAGCAACGAGGTGGCAGAGATCGCCGGCCTCAAGGTGGCGGTGGTGGTGCCACCCAGCCTGCCCACCGCCGGCGGCCGCCTGCCAGTGGAGTTCGTGGTCGGCTCCACCGAGCCGATGGAAAACCTGGCCTCGTTTGCCGACGAGATCATGGAGCGGGCACTGGCCAGCCGTAAGTTTATTTTCGTGGATTCCGACCTAAAGCTGGATAAGCCCAAATTGCGGGTGCTGGTGGATCGCAACAAGGCGGCAGCAATGGGGATCACCATGGCGGATATCGGGCGGGAGCTGGGGGCCATGATGTCGGGCGCCTATACCAATCGGTTTTCGCTGGAGAACCGCAGTTACAAGGTGATTCCCCAGGTGGTGCGGCGCGAGCGGCTGACTGGCGCCCAGCTCAAGCAGTACTACATCCGCAGCCGTTCCGGGCAGCTGGTGCCCATGTCGACGCTGGTAAGCCTGGAGGAAACGGTGGAGCCACAGCAGCTCAAGCGTTTCCAGCAACTCAATGCGGTGACCATTTCCGGTGTCCCGCGCCCGGGCATCACACTGGGGGAGGCGCTGGGGGTGCTGGACAATGCCGCGGCAGAGATATTGCCGCCGGGCTATTCGGTGGACTACGCCGGGCAGTCGCGCCAGTACAAGGCGGAGGGCTCCGAGCTGGTGGTTACGTTTTTCTTTGCCCTGATCGTGATTTACCTGGTGCTGGCGGCGCAGTTCGAGAGCTGGCGCGACCCGCTGATCATGCTGATGACGGTGCCCATGAGTGTCTGCGGCGCGATGATTTTTGTCAGCCTGGGGCTCACCACACTGAATATTTACACGCAGGTGGGGCTGGTGACATTGATCGGCGTGATATCCAAGCACGGCATTTTGATTGTCGAGTTCGCCAACCAGCTGCAGCAGGACGGCCGGGACAAGCGCGCGGCAATCGAGGAGGCGGCATCGATCCGGTTGCGTCCGGTGCTGATGACGACGGCATCACTGGTGCTGGCAATGGTGCCGCTGCTGCTGGCGGCCGGGCCGGGCGGCGGTGCCCGTTTTGCCATGGGCCTGGTTGTGGCGACAGGGATGACCATCGGCACGCTGTTCACCCTGTTTGTCGTTCCCGCCATGTACCTGTACCTGGGGCGGGACTACCAGCGAGAGGAGGATATGCGGGAGGCGGAACAGAACGGCTAGGCATGTGTCGGGCAGCGTATTTGCACGGCATGTGATTGTCGTAACAGGAGGTGTGGGGTCTCCTGGCCGACCCTATACTGCCGGGCAGTCCCAAGTGGTTCGGGTGGGAATGCCCAACCCGGCCAATCCCGTGCTTCACTGTGGAGGTGAAATCATGCGTTTAGTGCAACACATATTTACCCGATTAATTCTGGCACCAGTGCTGCTGGCAGCGCTCTACAGCGGCTCGCTCCATGCCAGTGATCCCGGCAAGACTATCGCGGCAAATGCTGCCAAGGCGGATAACCTGTCCACACTGGTAGCCGCGGTAAAAGCTGCCGAATTGGTGGATACCCTGAATAGTGAGGGTCCATTCACCGTATTTGCGCCAACCAATGACGCATTTGCTGCCCTGCCGGCCGGTACTGTGGATACGCTGCTGAAGCCGGAGAACAAGGAGAAGCTGCAGAAGATTCTCGGCTACCACGTGCTCCCCGGCAAAGCGACCGCCGAGGTGGTGATGGAAATGACCAAGAAGGGCGGTGGCCACGCCAAGGTAGCGACGGTCCAGGGCGAGGAGCTGACCCTCAAGGTAGACGGTGGCAAGGTAACTGTCACTGACTCCAAGGGCAATACAGCCACCGTGATCCGGGCTGACCTCATGAACTCCAATGGCGTGGTTCATGTGATCGACGGGGTGCTGATGCCCAGCAAGAAATAGGCCTTGGGCCTTTCACCCGGGCGGCCAGTACGGCCGCCTTTTTATTGCCCATAAGGTAGGAACTGTCCGGTTATGGCCCCGGGTGGGAGTCGGTCAGCAATCCCGCGCAATGGTTTCACGGGTCTGGCGGATTCTCGCCTGGCGTTCATCCTCGGGCAGCACGCGGATTTTTCCGGAGGCGTCCACCTCGCGGACCCGGGAGTGCGCGGTCAGTTCCTGCAGGTTCGTCTGCGCCTGGCGACAACGCTGGAGCCGCACGGATTTCTGGGCCTGCGTCAGCTGGGTGTCCTCACCCACGTCCGGGTTGGTCCCGGTTTCACGCTTGCCGGCCTCGTTCAATGGGGATTCCTCGTTGCCCTCGCCCTCGGCGGCTTTGGCCAGGGCGTCCTGCTCCTGTTTCCATTGGCGGTAGCGCTGGGACTTGGGCTCCTTGACCACTTCCACGGCCTTTTTCTGCGGCGGTTGGGAGCCAAAATGCACTACCCCGTTCTCGTCGGTCCACTTATAGATGCCGTCTGCGTATGCAGTGCAGGCCAGGGAGGCCAGCAGGATTGCAGAGAGAAAGCGCATTGGGTGCCCCTTGTTGTAATTCGTTGTCATGCCGGTCGTCGTTAGTGCCATTGTACCGCCCGGGCGGTGTTTTCCTGCAACCGCTTTAACACTTTTGGCCTGTGGGGGCGGGGACAGGTTGACAAGCCGGGGGCAGTTTGCAGAATCGACGGCACCTCCCGGTGCCTAGAAGTTGCCGCACACCCCGCGGTCCCTGTCTATCCTGAATGGGCCAAACGCCCGTTACCCCGCGCTGGAGACCCTCCCACCCCGGAGGCCTGCAAGCCCTGTTGGACGCTGCCTGGACAGCGGTTGCGGGTGTGCGCGCCTGCCTGCTCGATGAAGTTATCCTAAAAATCGATCTTTGGCGTGCTACAGGCTGATATTTGTCATCAAAAAGCTTTATAATCGCGCTCTGCGTTTCGCTTCTGTGGTTTATTTTTATGCCCGGGGTGATGCGCATCCTAATTTACGTGAAATTTTAGGGGGCTTCAGTGGAATTACTCTCCGGCGGCGATATGTTGGTTCGCGCGCTGCAGGATGAAGGGGTAGACCTTATCTTCGGTTACCCCGGCGGTTCAGCATTGCATATATACGATGCCATTTTCCGGCAGAAGGGCATCAAGCACGTACTGGTGCGTCACGAGCAGGGCGCGACCCACGCGGCGGACGGTTATGCCCGTTCGACCGGCAAGACCGGTGTGGTGCTGGTGACCTCGGGCCCGGGCGCCACCAATGCGATTACCGGCATCGCCACTGCCTATATGGATTCTGTACCGATGGTGGTGATTTCCGGACAGGTGACCAGCGACAAGATCGGTGAGGACGCCTTCCAGGAAACGGACATGGTGGGCTGCTCGCGACCGATCGTGAAGCACAGCTTCCTGGTCAAGAATGCTGAAGATATCCCCATGGTGGTGAAGAAGGCCTTCTATATCGCCAATACCGGTCGACCGGGGCCGGTGGTGATCGACGTGCCCAAGGATGTCACCAATCCCACGGAGCGTTTCCCCTATGAGTACCCGAGCAAGCTGCGCATGCGTTCCTACACGCCGGCGGGCAAGGGGCACACCGGGCAGATCCGCAAGGCCCTGGCATTACTGTTGTCTGCCAAGCGTCCGGTCATCTATGCCGGCGGCGGCGTGGTGCAGGGCGAGGGTGCGGAGCTGCTGACGGAGCTGGCGCAGGCGCTGAATTACCCGGTGACCAACACCCTGATGGGGCTCGGTGCCTACCCCGGCAGTGACCGGCGTTTTCTCGGCATGCTGGGCATGCACGGCACTTTCGAGGCCAACACGGCCATGCACCATGCCGATGTAATTTTTGCCATCGGGGCGCGTTTTGACGACCGGGTGACCAACACCCCGGGCAAGTTCTGTCCCGGGGCCAAGATCATCCATGTTGATGTCGATCCCGCGTCCATCTCCAAGACCATTACCGCTGACGTGCCGATCGTGGGTACGGTGCAGTCGGTATTGGGGGAAATGCTGGGCATGCTGCGGGAGTGCGGTGAGCAGCCGGACCAGTCGGCAATCGTCGACTGGTGGCGCCAGATCGACGACTGGCGCGAACGCCACGGTATCTACACGGCGCCCCGCTACCGCACCGATGGGGGCCTGATCATGCCGCAGGAGGTGATCAAGGCCGTGCATGAAATTACTGCGGGCGACGCCTTCGTGACCTCGGATGTGGGCCAGCACCAGATGTTTGCCGCGCAGTACTACCTGTTCGACAAGCCGCGGCGCTGGATCAACTCCGGTGGCCTGGGAACCATGGGCTTCGGGTTGCCGGCGGCGCTGGGGGTAAAGATCGCCCACCCGGACAGCGAGGTGGTCTGCGTGACCGGTGAGGGCAGTATCCAGATGTGCATCCAGGAGCTCTCCACTGCCACCCAGTATCACTTGCCGGTCAAGATCCTGTGCCTGAACAACCAGGCCCTGGGCATGGTGAAACAGTGGCAGGAAATGCAATACGAGGGACGCCTGTCCAACAGCGTGTACGAAGAATCACTGCCAGACTTTGTCAAACTGGCCGAGGCCTACGGGCACGTCGGCATGAAGATCGAATCGCGCGAGGCGCTCTACGACAAGTTGACCGAAGCCTTCTCCATCAAGGACCGCACGGTGTTTATCGACGTCTACGTCGATCCATCCGAGCATGTATATCCCATGCAGGTGATGCCCAATGGCTCAATGCGGGATATGTGGTTGAGCAAGACGGAGCGGACCTAGGGAAGTCAGAATCATGCGCAGAATTATCTCAGTATTAATGGAAAACGAGCCCGGCGCCCTCTCGCGGGTCGTAGGGCTTTTCTCGCAACGCGGCTATAACATCGAGACCCTGACCGTCGCCCCGACGGAGGATGAAACGCTGTCGCGCCTGACCATGGTGACCATTGGTGACGATCACAAGATCGAGCAGATTACCAAGAACCTGAACAAGCTGATCGATGTGGTGAAGCTGGTCGACCTGACCGAGGGATCCCATATCGAGCGGGAGCTGTTGCTGGTGAAGGTGCGGGCTTCCGGTGCGCAGCGCGACGAGGTCAAGCGCAGTGTGGATATCTTCCGGGGCCAGATCGTCGACGTCACCAGCAATATGTACACGGTGCAGGTGACCGGCACCGGCGAGAAGCTCGATGCGTTCCTGCAGGCGCTGGGTGAGCACACCATCATGGAGGTGGTGCGTTCCGGTGTCTCCGGCATATCCCGCGGCGAAAAAGTCCTGAGTGTATAGACGCCTGCCGTCGGGCAGGACATGAATTCAATTAATCGTTCAGTAATAGGAAGTGAGCAATGCAAGTTTACTACGATAAAGATTGCGACCAGTCTTTGATCCAGCAGAAAACCGTGGCCATCATCGGTTACGGCTCCCAGGGCCATGCCCACGCGAATAACCTCAAGGATTCCGGCGTAAAGAACGTGGTCGTGGGCCTGCGGAAGAACTCCAGCTCCTGGGCCAAGGCCGAAAAGGCCGGCCTGCGTGTGGCGGAAGTCGCCGATGCGGTGAGGGATGCGGATGTGGTGATGATCCTGACCCCGGACGAGTACCAGGCGGCGATCTATCGCGAGCAGGTGGCCCCCAACCTGCGCTCAGGTGCGGCGCTGGCATTTGCCCATGGCTTCAATGTCCACTTCGAGTTGATCGAGCCGCCCAAGGACGTCGATGTCATCATGATCGCGCCCAAGGGGCCGGGCCACACGGTTCGCTCCACTTACCTTGAGGGCGGTGGTGTGCCCACCCTGATCGCGGTCTACCAGGACGCGTCCGGCTCGGCCAAGGACCTGGCGCTGTCCTACGCGTCTGCCAACGGTGGCGGTCGCTCCGGTATTATCGAGACCAACTTCCGCGAAGAGACGGAAACCGACCTGTTCGGTGAGCAGGCCGTGCTCTGTGGTGGTGTATCCGCGCTGGTCATGGCCGGTTTTGAAACCCTGACCGAAGCCGGTTACGCGCCGGAGATGGCTTACTTCGAGTGCCTGCATGAGCTCAAGCTGATCGTGGACCTGATGTACCAGGGTGGCATCGCCGATATGCGCTACTCTATCTCCAACACCGCTGAGTATGGTGACTATGTCACGGGCCCGCGCATCGTGACCGAGGAAACCAAGGCAGAAATGCAGCGCGTACTGAAGGATATCCAGGCGGGCCGTTTCGCCAAGGACTTCATGCTGGAGTCCCTGGCCGGGCAGCCGCGCCTCAAGGCCGAGCGCCGTATCAGCAGTGAGCACCCGATCGAGCAGGTGGGCGCCAGGCTGCGTGGGATGATGCCCTGGATCAAAGCCAACAAGATCATCGACAAGACCGAAGGCAATAGCTGACGGTAACTGATGGAGAAGGCGGCGGGGGCGACCCCGCCGCTTTTTTTTGCGCCAGGGGTCCTGTGCGCGCTGTCGAAGATCGCTGTACACTCGCCGGCTGTATTCAGAGTCAACGGAGAACCTATGAGCGACAAAAGGGATGCCACCGGGGCCGCCGGCAATGGGGATGACCGCCGGGAGGAGATTCGCATTCCGGTGGACGAGCATATTGAGGAAGAGGTTTCGGCCAGCGGCACCCGGGTCAGGGCTCGGGGTGTCTACCTGCTGCCCAACCTGATTACCACCGGTGCGCTATTCAGTGGCTTCTACGCAATTATTGCGGGGCTGGGCGGGAATTTCGAAGCCGCAGCCATTGCGATTTTCGCCGCGATGATCCTCGATGGGCTCGATGGCCGGGTGGCGCGGCTGACAGATACCCAGAGTGCGTTCGGGGTCCAGTACGACTCCCTCTCGGACATGGTCTCCTTTGGCCTGGCTCCGTCACTGGTGGTATTCAGCTGGGCGCTGGGGCCGCTGGGCAAGTTCGGCTGGGCGGCGGCTTTCCTCTACGCCGCCTGTGCGGCGCTGCGACTGGCTCGGTTCAATACCCAGGTGGACACCGTCGACAAGGGGGTGTTCATCGGGCTGGCGAGCCCGACTGCGGCGGCGATTGTGGCCAGCATGGTGTGGGCGGGTCACGACGCTGAGGTCGGGGCGGGTATCGGGCTGGTAGCGGCACTGGTAACCGTAGCGGCGGGGCTGCTTATGGTGTCGAACTTTCGCTACACGAGCTTCAAGACCATCGACTTCAAGGGCCGCGTACCCTTTGTCATGATGCTGGCGGTTATCCTGGTGTTTAGTCTGGTGACTATTGACCCCCCGAGGGTGCTGCTTGCGCTGGCAGTAATCTATACCTGCTCGGGGCCTGCAGTCTGGGCCTGGCAGGTGGTGCGTAAGCGCCGTGAAGATGGTGCGGACAAAGACGGCTCGGGGAAGGATCCGGAGGGCGCGGCGGCCAAGGTGGACCAGGGCGGTGACGACGGTCCCGGTTCCGACAACTCTGGCGATGCCCGGTAGGTATAGGTACTAGTTGCGGTCTCCGGGTGGTGAACCGCGGTTCGTGATACTAAAGTTAAAGAGTGGCGCCACGGTAATGGCGGGGCGCCGGTGAGCACAAATCGGGGGTGTAACCAGGTTCTCTGGATAGTATCCACTCCGGTTGAAAAAAGTGCTTGCACCTGGCTCCGCCAGTCCGTATAGTTCGCGCCCTCGCTGCTTGAGAAGTGGCGGGGAGGCAGCTCCAAGTGATTGATTTTCTTAAGAAAATTT
>NZ_JAJSAO010000008.1:0-185855 GCF_021729055.1 Microbulbifer zhoushanensis | reverse complement strand
TACGTGCAATGAGTGATTATGTAAAACGGATGTGTTTAAATCGTGATCATTAAACTTATAAGAAAGAGAGCCGATGGGATATCAGGTTGTCATCCTGTTTTTATACAGGCTCGTTATGATCTAATGAGGGAATTATGGTAACTCCAATAATTATTCTTTTACTGTTGTCCAGCCCGTTGGGGGTTGCCTTTGTTTATTCAAAGCTTAGTGGCCAGCTTCTGGATGTTACAAAGTACGCATGTTGGGGCTTGGGGGTAGCTTTTATATTCTTCTTCATTGGGCATCTTGTTAAAGCTGAAGGAATGGTAGAAATGCTACCGCCTTGGGTTCCTTTCCGATTAGCGTTAGTCTATTTCACTGGGCTTATTGAACTATTTATAGGTGTGGCTCTTTTTATACCAAGGTACCAACCATTTGCTGCAAAACTTGCTATCGTGGTTTTTGTTGTTTTTTTTCCTGCGAATATTTATTCAGCATTAAATGGCATTGGCCTTGGCGGGCATCAATGGGGGCCTGTTTATTTATTAATACGCGGGCCGCTACAGCTTATATTGATTGCATGGGCATATTTCTTGTGTGTAAAAGGTCATAACAAATCAATGCAGCCGACCACTAAAGTGCCGGCCGATTGAGGCGTTATGAGTACCAGAGATGTCGTACGTAGATAAGCTGATTCGCGAAAGATTAGATGGCGACGAATCTAGGGTTGCCGAGCTTTTCTACGATTAGGCTGTACTCAATGAGCTGGTAAGTCACGGAAAGAATAGTGATTGGTATTATTTCGAGCCAAAAACATTTGATGGCGAGTATTTCGTCAGGAGCGGCAACGGATATGCATGCTATCGGCAGGATCGGGGTGCTAAATCCAATTTAGTATCATTCGGCAATATACATGATGCCGCTGTGTATTTCTTCACAGAAGCTGGCTACATCAAGCCTATTCAAAAAGCTAAAAATAACAGATGGTGGCGGTTCTGAAAGTAAGCACTCATAACAAGGCCAGGCACAACGACGGCTTTTCCGTTGCGGCTGCGCCTTCACTACAAAACCGCGTGTGCTGGCGGCGTTAAAGCAGAGACTTACCCACGTTTAGTAGACACCCTGTATAGTTAGGTTTCGGCCTAACACGGAGGTGTACCATGGGTAAGAAGAGAGCTCAGGCGTATACGGAAGAGTTTCGCAGAGAGGCGGTCAAGAGGGCGGAGAAGCCCGGGGCTACCACGGCCTCAGTGGCTCGAGAACTTGGTGTCAGCGCCCAGCAGATTTATAACTGGCGAAGGCAGTTCAATCGGCTGTCAGAGAAGCGATTCAATAGCCTGGATGGCGTAGATTATTCGAAGCAAGAGAGCGCCGAGGTGCGCCGCCTTAGGAAGGAGCTGCATGAAGCGCGCCAGGAGGTCGAGTTTCTAAAAAAGGCAGCTGCGTACTTTGCGAACCACCAAGAGTAAAGTACGCACTGATACGCGAGCATGCAGGGTTGTACCCGATCCGCTTGATGTGTCGGTGCCTGGAGGTGTCAGCGTCCGGTTATTACCGGTGGCTAGGTAGAGGTGAAAGTCCACGGGCGATCCGGAGGAAGCGCGTTACAGAAAAGGTCATAGATACCTTTGAGGTCTTCAAGGCTCGCTATGGGGCTCCCAGGATTGCCCGAGAGCTCTTGGATGCAGGGGTCCCTTGCTCAACCAACTATATCGCTGGAATTATGCATAAAGAGCATATCCGTGCGAGGAATGGAAAAGGTTTTCGTTATAGCAGGCCCGTCGAAGGTAGAGTCAACGTTGCTACCAACCTGCTGAAGCGATGCTTTCAGCTAAATCGGCCTAACCGTCGCTGGACCAGCGACACTACCCACATCTGGGTTAGAGATAGATGGTTGTATCTCGCCGTGGTGATGGACCTGTATTCGCGTCGCATCGTCGGGTGGCGCTGGATACCTAGATGACCGAAGAGCTTACGCAGCGGGCATTGAAGATGGCCCTGCAGCAAAGGGAGTCAAAGCCAGGCTTGATCGTGCATTCAGACCGAGGCGTTAAGTATCGAGCCCAGGGGTATCAGGACCTGCTAATGGCGAATGGCTGCAGATCCAGTATGAGCCGCCAGGCCAATTGCGGGGACAACGCCGCAATGGAGTCCTTCTTCAGCCGCCTGAAGCTAGAGCTGGTATACGCGGGGCATTTTAAGAGTGTCAACCAGGCGAAGGCTGAAGTGTTCGAATACATCGAAGTTTTTTACAACAGGGTACGTAGACACTCTACACTGGGATACATAAGTCCAGCTGAATATGAGCGCAAATGCGCATAGTTATAGTGTCTACTTTTTGTGGGTAAGGCCACCTTTTTTGACTCAGAGGAATAAATGAAGAAGCTACTTGTACTATTTTTTTTGTGCTCTCAAGCAATCGCATCTGAACCAGGTATCTCACTTGAAAAAATCGATAATAAAGTAGACTTGGGCGAGTATCTGACAATGATTGTAGATACCGTAAAAGACAGCAAGAACCGGATTCGCTTCTTTAAGGCTGAGGAGCTCTACGAATACCACTGTTATGAAGATTGCGGGTATATCTTTCTGACCTCTGCAACCGGCCCGGACCTACCGTATGAGTTCTTCCCGTATCGAGTGATTGGGGCCAAGGATATTAAGATATTGCCTTATCACGGCAATGAAACATGGCGTGACTACGGTTTTGAATGTGGTTGGAGGCAAAGCCAGTATACTGAACTGGAAATTAAAGACTATACGAATAAAAAAAGGAACTTTGCTCTTGTTGAACTGAGCATTCCCGCCAGCGACGAGGGTGAGCTCAATTATAATTCTGTGAAGTTACAGTTGATGGAAAAGCGCTCTGAGAAGCTGCCTTATAGCGCGATACCGCCGGGTTGTGCTACCGATCTGGTAGGCTAACAACAACTAGCTGCAGCTGATGCCTTGCTTTGTGCGATTTTTGTGCGGCGGCTGCGCACCCATTTTCGTGTAAACTGCGCATAGGGAAGATCGCCCTCTGCGGGCAGCATTATGTGAAATCTAGATGAGCTATTTAGTAAGAGTAATAACTGGGCTATCGGCAATAGCGTTGCTGTTAGTTCTAGTCATGGTTTTGTTTGCGTTGGCACCGTCGTTCCTGCTGGAGTACTGGATGCTGGCAGAATTCATGAGTGGTGATTGGCAATCCTCTAGTGACACAATTGATTACATTTTAAGATTTTCCGTGAGCTTCTGGATGATAGTTGGCTTCAGTTACCTGTTCGGTGCGGCGGTTTATCGCTTTCTAAGAGTCTCATTCGGAAAAACATGGATGATCGTACTGGAATCGGGCCGCAGGAGCTATTTCCCTGCGTTCTGGAAGTTTATTCTCGGGTCGCTGCTATATTTTCTGCTGGTTACCCTTACCCTGTGGCTTCTTCCGTGAGCCATGGCAGCCATTGCATGATAATCGCAGGCAGATTGCTCCAGCGCTTTGGGTAGCGGCGGCCAATGGAAGGATCAAAGTCCTTCTAGCATGGTGAGAAGATCCGGGAAGGGCGCGATTCCAGCAAGGTGTGCGGACTCCCAGGCGTGCCGAAGCGCGGTTTTTATCCTGGGCACAGTATTAGGCAGCCTCAGCCCACCACTTGCCCCCGTGCTGCCCGGCTCCGGCGTGTGGGCGCTTGCAAGGTCCTGGCTGGGATCATGTTTTCAACTACATTGGCGTGAGCTTGCCTGTTTTTGATCCGGGTAGCAGCGGCGCCATCGCCAGCTCTTTTGAGCGGAAAGGCGTTTGCCAAGTCTTGACGTAAGCCCCCGGATCTGTGCAGGTATTCCGGCTTTGATACACGGTGAGGATATAAGCCATGACTAAAAAAGCGCCAGAAGCTGGTGGGTACCCCGACAGGTTACAGAACTTCGAAAAGCACGCCCGCACCCTGTCATCGGCACAGCCCGCGGTAATGAGTGCATTCTGGGACTTGCACAAGGCGGCGGTGTCTGGGGGCGCCCTCGATTCGAAAACGAAGGAGCTGATAACACTGGCAATCAGCGTTGCTACACATTGCGATGACTGCATCGCGCACCATACACATGACGCGCTTGAAGCCGGCGCCAGCAGCGAGGAAATTGCCGACGCACTCGGTGTGGCGATACTGATGGGTGGTGGAACCAGCGTGGTTTACGCCACGCACGCCATCAGAGCGCTGGAGGAATTTTCCGGCCCGGCAGGATAAGTAGACCTACCCGGGTAGCCGAATGGGTGACCGCTGCTGGCCTGGCTGGTTGCAGCTCTTTTGCACTATTAGCCGCAGAATAGTGAGAGCTACGCATTTGCAGGTGGTTTACCCTTGGGTATCTTGTATGAGTGCGTTGCGGCAGGGGGTTTTATACAGCACCAGCTAGCCGGGGTATAGATGACAGGGTGTGATGAAGAGCTGGATGCCAGTGCCGGGCGTGAACGGGGGACGCTGATCGCCGTTCTCGCCATCAACGCCGTGATGTTTGTGATTGAGCTCCTGACCGGTGTGCTGGCGGAATCAACGGCGCTGATTGCCGATTCCCTCGATATGCTCGCCGATGCCACCGTATACGCCATCAGTCTTTATGCGGTGGGCAGGGGCAGTCAGCTTAAGCGGCGTGCCGCACGCCTCAGTGGAGTACTGCAGGTTACCCTGGCGGGGCTGGTGCTGCTCGATGTGCTTCGCCGTTTCCTGCTGGGCAGCGAACCAACCAGCGGCCTGATGGCGGGGATGGGCATCGTGGCGCTGGTTGCCAATGTGGCCTGCCTGCTATTGGTTGCACGCCAGCGCCACGCCGGGATACATATGCGGGCTTCCCTGATCTTTTCTGCCAATGACGTGATCGCCAACCTGGGCGTTATTGTGTCCGCGGGGCTGGTATGGCTGCTGGACAGTCGCTATCCCGACCTTGTGGTTGGCCTCGTCATCGCGATGGTGGTTTGTCGCGGTGGTATTCAAATTCTTATTGAGGCTGGTGAATCCCACACTGGCCGCTGATGAGGCAGCTGTGCGTCCGCACCGAGCCAGACGAGGCCCGCCCCTGTAGCCCAGGCCGCTGGTGGGCCGGGCAGGGCAACGGTTGTTGTGCGCCTTTTGCCACTTGCTCCCGGTGCGGCTGGGCTATGTTACCCCTAGCAATCTCCCCCGCCATTTCGATCCCGAGGATAAGACCCGTGAGCAAGGACGACCGCAAGCCCACCACCAATGATGCCGGCATGCCGGTGCCCAGTGACGAATACTCCCTTACCGTTGGGCCGGATGGCCCGATCCTGCTGCAGGACCATTACCTGATCGAGCAGATGGCCAACTTCAACCGGGAGCGGATTCCGGAGCGCCAGCCCCATGCCAAGGGTTCCGGTGCCTTTGGCTATTTCGAGGTGACGCAGGATGTGACCGCCTACACCAGGGCGGCGGTGTTCCAGCCCGGTACCAAAACCGATACTGTCATCCGTTTTTCCACGGTGGCCGGGGAGCGGGGCAGCCCGGATACCTGGCGGGATCCGCGGGGCTTTGCCCTGAAGTTCTACACCAGCGAGGGTAACTACGACCTGGTGGGCAATAATACGCCGGTGTTCTTTGTGCGGGACCCGATGAAGTTCCAGCACTTTATCCGTTCCCAGAAGCGCCGTGCCGACAATGGCCTGCGGGACCACGATATGCAGTGGGACTTCTGGACCCTGTCGCCAGAGACCGCGCACCAGGTCACCTGGCTGATGGGGGACCGGGGCATCCCAAAAAGCTATCGGCATATGAACGGTTACTCCAGCCATACCTATATGTGGGTGAACAAGGATGGCGAGCGGTTCTGGGTCAAGTACCATTTCAAGACTGACCAGGGCATCGAATGCCTCACCCAGGAAGAGGCAGACCGGCTGGCCGGGGAAGACGCCGACGTACACCGCCGCGACCTGTTCGATGCCATTGCCGGGGGCGACTACCCCAGCTGGACGCTCAAGGTCCAGCTGATGCCATTCGATGAAGCGGAGAAATACCGTTTCAACCCGTTCGACCTGACCAAGGTCTGGCCACACGACGACTATCCGTTGCAGGAAGTGGGCAAGCTCGTGCTGAATAAAAATCCCACCGACTTCCATACCGAGATAGAGCAGGCCGCGTTCGAAGTTAACAATACGGTCCCCGGTATCGGCTTCAGCCCGGACAAGATGCTGCTGGGCCGGGTGTTTTCCTATGCTGATGCCCACCGTGCACGTCTGGGGGTCAACTACAAGCAGATCCCGGTCAATGCGCCCAAGTGTCCGGTGCACAGTTACAGCAAGGATGGCGCCATGCGGGTGCAGAAAGTATCTGACCCGGTCTACGCGCCCAATTCCAAGGGCGGCCCGGCTGCGGACGGGGGGCAATATCCCTACCGGGAGAAGTGGTCCGCCAGCGGCGAGTTTATGCATGCCGCTTACACCCCCCATGCTGAGGACGACGACTTTGTGCAGGCCGGGACCCTGGTGCGCAAAGTGATGGACGATGCCCAGCGCGAGCGCCTGGTATCGAATGTGGCGGGCCACCTGAGGGCCGGTGTGACGGATGAGGTGCTGCAGCGGGCCTTCGGGTACTGGCGCAATATCGACAAGGATATAGGTGACAGGATTGAGAAGGCAGTGAAAGCCTGACAAGTCCCTATTCCGGAGGAACCCCGGATACGGGTGCCCACCTCCATCGCTGATAGCAAGGGATCGATTACCGGGAAGCTGATATGGCGTTTGTGGCCATTATTGCGCTGTATGTGTCACTGGGGATACTTGCGGCAGCGGGTACCATTGCCATTTCCGGGCGCCTGTTTGCCGGAGTGGGTGAGTGGGTTTTCTATAGCCTGCTGTTAATCCTGATCGCCGTCTTCTATCCCGTGTTCAGCGTATACTTCACCAACCCCGCTAGCTGGCCAACAGAACTGGTTGCCGCGGCCGGATTCGGCTTGCTGGGGCTGTTGGGCTTGCGGTTCGCCGGCGCCCTGGTGGCCGGGTACCTGCTGCACGGGCTCTGGGACTTGCTGCACGAAGCCTGGGCAGTTGCTGGCGTTGGCATCGGGCTTCCCCTGACTGAAATCCCGCTCGCCTACGGCTTCCTGTGCCTGGCGTATGACTGTTCAATTGCCACCTATATTCTCCGATGTCGATAAGCCTGGTTGGGGCAGCCGAGCACAAGCTGACCGGGAGTGCGCGACCAGCGGGGAGGGACGCAAGGCAGCTTGCAGCGTGGAACAGGTGAGGCCAGGGTGACCGGGGAATCCGCTTGCCATACTCGGCCATCACCATGGCGGCATCGCCCCGCCTGCTTGCACCTGCCATGAAGTGAGGGGAAACTTGGGGCAATGGTCGGCACAGACCGGCAGTTTAGAGGGGGCGGTATGAGCTTGGCGGTGTTTATCAGGGAGCTGTGGCTGTTTGGCGTCAAGCAGGCCTACGCCTGTATGTTTGGTGGCTTCCTGCTGCTGGTGATGATCGTTACCCGTTACTGGTACCCGCTGGAATCCCTGCACCGTTACGATTTTATTTTCCTGGCGGCGGTGGCTTTCCAGCTGTTCCTGCTGCTGTTCCGCTTTGAGACCCTGCGCGAGGCCCTGGTGATCGTGGTGTTTCACCTGGTGGCCACCGTGATGGAGCTGTTCAAGACCGCGGATGCAATTGGCTCCTGGGTATATCCGGAAGCCTTTGTGTTTGGCGTGGGTAATGTGCCCCTGTTTACCGGCTTTATGTACAGCGCGGTCGGCAGCTATATCGCCCGGGTATGGCGCATCTTTGATTTCCGCTTCACCGATTACCCGGGGCATTACTGGGCAGTGACGCTGGTGGCCCTGATTTACCTCAATTTCTTCACCCATCATTTCCTGCCAGACCTGCGCTGGCTGTTGCTGGCGATAACGGTCCTGTTATTCTGGCGTACCCGGATCTATTTCCGTGTCGAGCGGGAGCACCGCTATATGCCGCTGTTGCTGGGGTGGTTGCTGGTGGCGCTGTTTATCTGGCTGGCGGAGAATATCGCTACCTATGTAAACATCTGGATCTACCCCAACCAGTCCGCCGGCTGGAACCCGGTGCCGCTGGCCAAGCTGTCTTCCTGGTACCTGCTGATGTTGTTGAGCTTTGTGCTGGTATCGCTGGTCAACCGGGTGCGGGGCATCGGCGCCCGGGGCGGGCAGCCAGTGGCTGGGGCCGGAAAAAACGGCCTGGTTGCGCCGGCGCTGCAGGACTGACTGTTACCGGGCCAACAACAATACGGAGGCTGTGACACATGCAGAAGCCGGACGAGTTTATCGATTTGCTCAAGCTGCTGGTGCGTAGCCCCAGCGTGGTGGGTGCAGAGCACGCATTCTTCCGGGTACTCCAGCGGGAGCTGGAGGAGCGGGGTGCCGAGGTCACCTGGTATGAGGGGCTGCTGGTGGCACGGGGGCGCGAGCCGGAGTCGGTGATGTTTTCCGCCCATGCCGATCGCCACGGCCTGATCTGTACCGGCCCCAATGAATTCCAGTATGCCGCTTTTGTTGCCGGGCGCCGCTCCGACCTGCTGGGCAACTCGGTTTCCGAAAAGCTGATGCGGAAGATCGTCGACCGGTTCCACGGGGTGCCGGTGACGGCTTACGAGCCCTGGTCCGGCTCCTATCTCGGCAGCGGCGAGATCGACCGCGCCTACGTGTGCGAGTACCGCAATAACCTGATATTCGAGGTGAATGGCCTCGATCACCTGGTAGCCGGTACGCCGGTGGCGTTTCGTGATGGGCTGACCGTCGGGGATGGCATCCTGAGCGCGCAGCTCGACAATGTACTCACGGTGGCCCACCTGGTGCACCTGTTTTCCCTGGGGTTCCAGGGGACTGCCTTTTTCACCGCCCAGGAGGAGTCCGGTAGCAGCTGGCGCTACCTGCTGGAGTGGTTCCGCCGCTTCAACGGCGGCACTGACCGGCTGATTGTGGTGGATACCAGTCCCTACCCGGACCGTGCCACGGCCGACCAGCAGCAGGTGGCCCTGCGCCGGTGCGATGCCAACGCGGCTTTCCACGGGCCCACCACCACCATGCTCGAGGCTCTGTGCCGGGAGCACGGCATTGCCTACGGCTACAAGGATGCCTATATCGAGGAGCTGAATCGCCGGGCGGAGGCCGCGGGCCAGGAGCCGCAGTCACTGGGCAGTACCGAGCTGGGCCGGATTGTGGCGGCTTCCGAGGGCTTTGTGCAGGGTACCACCCTGCAGGTGCCCACTACCGGTTACCACACCATGGAGGAGTCTGCCTCGGTGGAGAGCAACGCGGCGTTCAGCCGGTTGCTGTACCTGGTGGCGCGAGCGGCCGGCGCCTGCTGAGCTGCCTCCCTAGCAGCAGTCCCAGTTGTACCAGACCCGGCTGAAGTCGCGCCGGGCCAGGTCCTGGGGGCGAATAAAGAAATTGCCCACCCCGGCGTCACCCCACAGGATTTCCACCCCCTCACGGCTTTCGCTGTCCATCTGGAACAGCAGGGGCCAGGCATTTTCCGTTTCCCCTTCGCGCGGGTCATCCTGGGTGAAGTTGGCGTAACCACCGATGCGGCTGCCGTCGGCCTCGTTGCGGTCGAATAGCTCGTCCATGACCTCGTCGGGCAGGCTGGAGAGGTCGATACCGGTACGGCCGAAGCGGTAGTCAGCCAGGGCCGGCAGGCCGGATTCCCGTGAGAATGTGAGCGCATACTCATCCTGCAGGGGAAAGAACTCGGCATCCCGGGTGTCCGGCACATCCGGTTCCAGCGCAGCCGTGTCGCGCTCGATCACCGGGTGGTAAACCACGCGGTAATTGCTCGCCCGGTGTGCTTTGCCGGTGGCGGCTCCGGCGCCATCGAGCGGCAGGCCAAGCAGATCGTCATCGGTGATAAAGAACTGCAAAAGGCCGCTGTCCGGCAGCCCCGGGAAAGAGGGAAGCTCAGGGATCTCCTCAAAATTCAGTTGCGCCAGCAGGAACAGTGACCGGCCGTTGTCCGCCCGCGGATAGTCCAGGTCGCGGGGCCAGTAGGGACGGCCGCCGAACTTGCTCTGCCACGGGTGCAGGGCCGGTTTCGGCTGAGGGCTGATGGCGATGTATTCAAGCCTGAACTGCTCGAGGCGCCGGTCGATCTGCTCCAGCGCGGCGTCGAGCTCCTCCCGCGACAGGGTGGGTCCTCTCAGTGTGCCGGGTCCGGTATCCGGCGCGGTGCCAGGGCGGGCCTGCTGATCCCGCTTGCGTGCCCCCTCACTGTGGAAACGCTGGTAGAGGGAGATTGCGACCAGGATAAAAACGGCAATAGTGACAAAGGCGGATGTAGACATTCTCTGGGTCCAGGCTGGGGTACGGAGAGCCTAACAGCTAACGGCACGTCAATCACCACCGTGACAGCAGGGTAATTGTGCGTTCTTTTTTGCACCCTTAGCTGCTCCAAAATGGTCTGCCGTGCGTATACACCGGCTTTGGAGGAACTTTAAGGGGAGGGGGAATGAGCCATTCCATAGCGGGGCTGCTGCAGCGATTCTTTCGTATGGAGTCTGCCGGGGGAATATTGCTGATACTGATGGCACTGTTGGCGATCCTCATTGCCAATTCACCACTGCATTCGTATTACGACCTGCTGTTACAGACGCCGGTCGAAGTTCGGGTGGGCGGCTTCGCCATCGACAAGCCGCTTCTGCTGTGGGTAAACGACGGCCTGATGGCGGTTTTCTTCTTCCTGATCGGCCTGGAGCTGAAGCGCGAGTTACTGGAGGGAGAGCTTTCAGAGCCCTCGCGGGTGGTGTTGCCGGCGCTCGGGGCGGTCGGGGGGATGCTGTTCCCGGCACTGATTTACGTTTTTTTCAACTGGGATGACCCGCTCGCCCTGGAGGGATGGGCGGTGCCGGCAGCCACGGATATCGCCTTTGCCCTGGGTGTGCTGTCGCTACTGGGCTCCCGGGTACCGCGATCGGCAAAGGTGTTCCTGGCATCACTTGCCATCTTTGATGATGTCGGCGCCATCCTGATTATCGCATTCTTTTATACCGACAATATCTCTCTGGTGGCGCTGGCAACTGCGGCCGGGTGCATCCTGGTCCTGGCGGCGCTGGTCGCAGCGCGGGTGGAGAAGCGCCGGATCTACCTGGCGGTGGGGTTGGTGATGTGGGCCTCCCTGTTGAAGAGCGGCGTGCACGCGACACTTGCCGGTGTGCTGCTGGCGATGTTTATCCCGCTGCATTCCCGTCACCGGGAGGGCTTCTCACCACTGAGGCACCTGGAGCACGAGATTCACCCGATGGTGACTTTCCTGATTCTCCCCCTGTTCGCCTTCGCCAATGCCGGCGTGAGTTTTGACAACATGGATGCGGACTACGTTTTCCACGGGGTGCCGGTGGGTATCGCACTGGGCTTATTTGTCGGCAACCAGGTGGGGATCTTTTCCCTGTGCTGGCTGGGCGTACGACTGGGCATCGCCCGCCTGCCCGGTGATATGTCCTGGCTGACGCTATACGGCGTCGGTGTGACCTGCGGTATTGGATTCACCATGAGCCTGTTTATCGGCTCCCTGGCGTTTGAGGAGTCGGGCGTGGACCGCTTCTTTGATGAGCGTGTTGGCATCCTGCTGGGGTCCCTGATGTCAGGTGTCATCGGCTGGGCTGTGCTGCGATTTGCCTTGCGCGAGCGCGATGGCGTCACCGATGCCACCTCGGCGCTCAGTTCCGCCGGGTCCACCGCCGGCCGATAGCTCGGCTCCCTCATGGGGCGTCGGTCCCGGCGCCACATCGGTCCGTGACAGCCGGTAAATCCTGCTGGATGGTTCCGGTGTGGCTTGCCGTCGCAAAACGCACTGGCGTGCTTCGCCCCAGCACCCTGCCGCCCGACTACAATTCTCGAACCCGATGGGTAATCGGCCGGGGCGTTGAATCGGCAGCGCCAGCATTGAAACATGCTGGTGCCGGGCAGGGACTTGTATGGTTGGCAGGAAGCATACCGTTGCAATGGCACCGGGCCGGCGAAGCGAGATAGCGCTGACCCTGGTGGTACTGGCAGTGCCGCTGTGCCTGTCGCTGTGGCTGCTTTCCATGGTAGGGACCGTGCGCGAACACGGCTCGCTGGAATTTGCCCTGCCCTGGGTGCCCAGTCTCGGTGTGTCGCTGGATTTCCTCGTCGACGGCCTCAGCCTGCTGTTTGCGTTACTGATCAGTGGGATCGGTGTTTTCGTAACCCTTTATGCAGGCAGTTATCTTGCGGGGCACGCATTGTTGCGTCGCTTCTATCTGTCGCTGCTGCTGTTCATGCTGGGCATGCTGGGCCTGGTGTTGGCGGGGAACCTCATCACCCTGTTCGTCTTCTGGGAAGTCACCACCATTGCCAGCTACCTGTTGATCGGTTTTGACCACTCCAGCGAGACGGCCCGGCGTGCCGCCTTGCAGGCATTACTGGTGACCGCGCTCGGTGGGTTATGCCTGCTGGCCGGTCTGGTACTGCTGGGGATGGTAGTCGGAAGTTACGACCTCTCTACCGTACTGGGACAGGGAGAGATCGTCCGCAGCCATGGGCTTTACGGACCGATACTGATCCTGGTGTTGCTGGGCGCGTTTGCGAAGTCGGCACAGGTGCCGCTCCACTTCTGGCTACCCAATGCCATGGCGGCACCTACACCGGTTAGCGCTTACCTGCATTCGGCAACCATGGTCAAGGCGGGTATCTACCTGATAGCGCGGCTGCATCCGGTGCTGGGATATACCGATCTGTGGATGTGGACGCTGACGCTGGTGGGGGCCGGCACTGCAGTGATTGCCGCAGTACTGGCCCTGCGCCAGACAGACCTCAAACTGGCGCTCGCTTATACCACCGTTGTCGCCCTGGGCACCTTGACCATGTTCCTCGGCTCGGAAGCATCGGTCGCGATCGCCGCAGCCATGACATTTATCCTGGTGCACTCTTTTTATAAAGCGGCACTTTTTATGGTGGTGGGGATCATCGATCACCAGGCGGGTACACGGGAGCTCGGCTCCCTGGGGGGACTGGCTGCACGTTTGCCGGTGACATTTATCGCAGCACTTGCGGCGGGCCTGTCGATGGCGGGGTTCCCGCCATTTCTCGGTTTTATTGGCAAGGAGCTCAAGTACGAGGGCGCACTGGCGATTGCCTCTGAGCCCCTGCTGGTGGCCGGCGCGGCCGTGTTCGCCAATGCGCTGATGGTGGCGGTGGCGGCGACGGTAGTGTTGAAACCCTTCTGGGGTCGTTTGCCGGCCGGGCTCCGCTCGACACGAGAGGCGACGCCGGGACTGCTGGCCGGGCCACTGCTGCTCGCTGGCCTGGGGCTGACGTTTGGGCTGGCGCCGGGGCTGGTGGCAGAAAGTCTGGTGCAGCCGGCCGTCACTGCGGTCCTGGGGCGGCCGGAGACAGTGAAGCTGAAACTCTGGCACGGAATCAACCTGCCGTTTTTCCTCAGTGTGGTGACGCTGTTACTCGGCACGACGATCTTCCTCGGCCAGCGGTGGCTGCGGTCGGTGTTTGACAGGTTGGCACGCCTGCTACCTGTCAGTGCCGACCACAGTTGGGACCGGGCACTGGCGCTGTTCAGGCACCTGGCCACGGTACAGACTCGCTTTCTGCAGCATGGCATCCTCAGGCATTACCTGGCGGTGGTGTTTGCCAGTGTGGCGATCGTGCTGCTGTGGGTGCTGGCGGAAGGCGGTGTTTTATCGATGGGTTTGTCCTGGCCGGAACTCACGGTCAAGGAGTGGGCGGCACTGGTGCTGGTCCTGACCGGGGCCCTGTTTGCGACAACCAGTCGGGCGCCGTTGGCAGCGATCTGCAGCCTGGGAGCCCTGGGCGTGGGGATTGCGCTGATTTATCTCTTCTTTGGTGCGCCGGATGTCGCGATTACCCAGTTGTTGGTGGAAACCCTGTTCCTGGTGCTGGTGGCAATGACCCTGCACCGGCTGCCGGTACTGTCCGGTGCCCATATTGCCGGATTTCGCCCCTGGGACGCACTGCTGGCGTTACTGGTGGGCAGTGCTGTGTCCCTCACTATGCTCGCGGTCCTGGAACAGCCGTTTACCAGTCCCACCAGGAGCTTTTTCGAGCAGGCAGCAGTGGCGCAAGCCTACGGCCGCAACATCGTCAATGTCATCCTGGTGGACTTTCGCGCACTGGATACTTTCGGGGAGGTATTGGTGGTCCTGGTTGCAGCGGTGGGTGCTGCGTCGCTGTTGGGGCAGCGATTACGCGGCGGCAAAGCGGCAGGAGGGAAGCGGCAACCGTGAATTCGATTATCCTCCAGGGCGCGACCCGGTTGCTGGTGGCCCTGATACTCCTGTTTTCCGTGTACATGTTGCTCCGCGGCCACAACCAGCCCGGCGGAGGGTTTATTGCGGGCCTGATTGCCGCCGCGGCATTCATCCTTTACGCGCTGGCCTGGGGGATGGCCGCGGCGCGCGCCTCGCTGCGTGTGGCTCCCGCTCGCCTTGCGGCAGCGGGCGCGCTGCTGGCCGCCGCAGCGGGCTCACTGGCAGCGCTTGCGGGTTTGCCGCCCTTTACGGGGCTGTGGTTGTTTATCGGTGGCAGTGAAACCGCCAAGGGCATACCAATTAGCAATGTGTTGCTGTTCGATACCGGTATCTACCTGGCGGTGGTGGGTTCGGTGCTGACCCTGTTCTTTGTGCTGGAGGAGGACTGATTGTGGATACGGCCCTGGCTGTACTGGTTGGTGCCATGACCGCTACTGGGGTTTACCTGATGCTGGCGCCAAATCTTTTACGTTACCTCTTCGGGCTGATTTTGCTTAGCAATGCGGCCAACCTGGCCATTTTTGCGGCCGGGAGATTGACCCGCGCCGTGCCGCCGCTGGTTCCCGAGGGCCTCGATGTCCCGCCCGTGCCGGTAGCCAACGCCCTGCCGCAGGCTATGATCCTCACGGCAATCGTGATCGGCTTTGGCCTGCTGGCCTTTACGCTGGCGTTGGTGGTCAGTTGCTACCGGCAGCTGGGCACATTGAATTCGGACACCATGCGCCTGGCGGAACCGCCCGCTGCGGGCGGGGAGCACTGACTTGGGCTGGTTGCTGGCGCTGCCATTCCTGTTGCCGATCGCCAGCGGACTGCTGGCTTTCGCAGCCAGGCGCAACACCGGGCTGGCTCGCGGTATCAGCCTGCTGGGTTGCGGCCTGCTGCTGCTTGTCACGGCCTGGATCTTTGCATCGGTTTCGCGGCAGGGGCCGCTCGTTGCCCAGATGGGTAACTGGCCTGCACCTTTCGGTATTACCCTGGTTGTGGACCGTCTCAGTGCGATCATGCTCCTGGTCACTGGCCTGGTGGGGCTGGCCGTGGGGGTATTTGCGCTCGCGGATATCGACCGGCGGCGCGAGCGCCTGGGTTTCCAGGGTTTTTTCCAGCTATTGCTGGCGGGTGTCTGTGGGAGTTTTGTCACCGGCGACCTGTTCAACCTTTATGTCTGGTTCGAGGTAATGCTGATAGCCTCGTTCGCACTGCTGGTGCTCGGGGGCGAGCGGCAGCAGGTCGATGGTGGCATAAAGTATGTGGCCCTGAACCTTGTTTCCACCCTGCTGATGCTGACTGCCATTGGCCTGGTCTACGGGCTTACCGGCACCCTCAACCTGGCCGACCTGCACCTGGCTATTGCAGCGCAGGGTGAGTCGGTGGCGGTGAACGCGCTAGCGGTATTGTTGATCGGTGCCTTCGGTATCAAGGCGGCACTGTTTCCGCTGTTTTTCTGGTTGCCGGCCTCTTATCACGTCCCCCCGGTAGCGGTGACGGCGGTCTTTGCCGGTTTACTCACCAAGGTAGGAGTCTACGCGCTGATTCGTACCTTTACCCTGGTGTTCCCTGCTGACCTCGAATTTGCCCACAACCTGCTGCTGGTAGCAGCGTTACTGACCATGCTCACAGGTGTTCTCGGGGCCGCAGCCCAGTATGAATTCCGTCGCATACTGGCGTTTCACATCATCAGCCAGATCGGTTTCCTGGTGCTGGGGCTGGCCCTTTTCACCCCGTTGGCCCTGGCTGGGGCGGTCTTTTACATGATTCATAACATCGTGGCCAAGACGAACCTGCTGCTGATCAGCGGCACAGTCAGGAGAATGGCCGGAAGCTTCGAGCTGGCACAGATCGGGGGGGTGTACCGGGCCAGCCCATTGATGGCGACGCTGTTTTTTATTGCCGCGTTCAGCCTTGCCGGTTTCCCACCACTGTCCGGGTTCTGGGCCAAACTGCTTCTGGTAACCGCCAGCCTGGAAGAGGCGTCTTATTGGGTGGCCGCGGTCCTGCTGGTCACCGGGGCGCTGACGTTATTCTCGATGAGCAAAATTTGGGCCGAGGCATTCTGGAAGGAACACCCGGGCGGTGGGGCGCTGGCACTGGCTGCGCTGGGCAGGCCTGAGCAGTGGCAGCGAGTGGTGCCATCCCTGTTGCTGGTCCTGGTAACAGTAGCGATGGGGATCTATCCGGAACCCCTGATTACATTTGCCAGGGATACGGCAGATGAACTTCTGAATCCGGCTGGCTATATCGATGCGGTTTTATCGCAGTCGCCTGACTGATATGCGGAGGTAGTGGGGTATGAAGCTCTTCCTTTTAAACATACTGTTGGCAATCAGCTGGTCAGCCCTGACTGGAAACGCTTCACTGCTGAATTTCCTGGCCGGTTTCGCCATCGGTTATGCAGCTCTGGCACTGTCCCCGCTTGAGACCGGGGGACGGGATTACTTTCGGCGATTGCCAAAGGCCCTGGGACTACTCATTTATTTCCTGCGCGAGCTGCTGGTGTCTGGATGGCGCACGGCACGGGAGGTGCTCTCGCCCGTCCGGCGCAGTCAGCCACGGGTAATCCGTGTGCCAGTTGAATTGCGGGAGCGCAACCAGGTGTTGCTGCTGTCGCAGCTGATATCACTGACTCCCGGTACCCTGGTCCTCGATGTCTCGCCCACGGCAAACGCCCTGTATGTGCACACCATGTTTGTCGGTGATCCAGAGCAGTTCCGGCGGGAGCTTCGCGAGGGGCTGGAGAAGCGGGTGAGGGAGGTACTCGACTGATGTTGGAAGTTATTGTGGAGGGTAGGTCGCCACTGCTGGCGCTGGCGGCCAATATTGCCTCGTGGCTGCTGCTGCTGGCGCTTGGCCTGTGTTTCTATCGCCTGGCCCGCGGGCCGTCACTGGCGGATCGCGTAGTCGCCCTGGACGTACTGAATATCCTCGCTGTGGCTTACTGCGCTTTGCTGGCGATCGCTTCCGGACGGGCGGTGTACCTCGATGCGGCAATCGCGCTGGCATTGGTGGCATTCCTGGTGACGGTGGCGTTTGCCCATTTCGTGGAGCGCAGTGTGTTGCGGGAGCAACCCGAAACTGACAGGGGGAAAAACGATGTGGATCACTGAATGGCTGATTGCGGCATTGATTCTCGGGGGCAGCTTCTTCGGCTTTACCGCTGCTCTCGGGCTGGTGCGTATGCCGGATATTTACATGCGTATGAGTACATCGGGCAAGGCTGCCACACTGTGCTGTGGCCTGCTGCTGGCGGGTGTTGCGATCCTTTTCCAGGATGCAAAGGTCACTGCGCGGGCAGTGGCAGCAATTCTGTTCCTGTTGCTTACGGTACCCGTCGGCGCCCATATGATTGCGCGGGCGGCATTCCGCACCCGCTCACCCATGTGGGAGGATACGGTCCTGGAAGACGATCCCCGGCCGGCGGCGCCGGCCGAGGATGGCTGAAGTTTTGGCCATACTGGGCTTGGATCTACCGCGTATTCAGGCGCTGGCCGCGAGCCGCGTCTGCCGCTCTGGGTACAGTTCCGCCAGTACCTGCTCCACCCGCCGGTCCAGGCGCGCACTGTCCTCGTCGAGCAGCAGGACGTGGCCCAGCTTGCGGCCCGGGCGCGGGGATTTTCCGTAAACCCACACACCCTCGTTGGGTGTCTCCGGAGCGGTATCAATGCCGAGCATATTGACCATGGCCGCCGGGCGATCGCAGTGGGTATCCCCCAGGGGCATATCCAGTATCGCCCGCAGGTGGTTGGCAAACTGGCTGGTGGCGGCGCCGCCCAGGCTCCAGTGGCCACTGTTGTGGACCCGCGGGGCCAGCTCGTTGACCAGCACACCGGAAGCGGTGACAAAGCATTCCATGGCGAGCACGCCCACATAGTCCCAGTCCCGCAGCAGTGTTTCCAGGTAGCGGTGTGCGGTATCCAGCTGTTCATCGTCCCGTTGTGGCGCCGGTGCCCGTGAGACCAGCAGGGTGCCGTTCACATGCAGGTTTTCGGCCATGGCGTAGGTGCGGGTCTCGCCGCTGGCGCTGCGTACGCCAATGATGGAAACCTCGCGCGTGAAGGGCACGCCTTTTTCCACCACGCAGGGCAGGTTGCCAATCTCGCCGCGAATTTTTTCCAGCTGCGCCGGACTATCGATACGCCACTGGTTCTTGCCGTCATAGCCGCTTTCGCAGGCCTTGATAAACGCCGGGTAGCCGAGGTAACGGATTGCCCGGCTGATTTCGTGGGCGTCCCCGGCGGGGAGAAATGGTGCGACGGGAATCCCGGATTCCAGCAGTGAGAGTTTTTCCCGCAGGCGGTGCTGGGTCTTGGCCACGGCATCCGGACGCGGGTAAACCGGACAGAAATCTTCCAGCGCGCGCAGCAGGTCGAGGGGCACATCCTCGCGCTCGGTGGTGATTACTTCCGGGGAGCCAAGGGCCTGGTACAGCGCCGCGGGATCGGGGGCTTCACCTGCCCGGACGATTTCCCCGAGGCCTTTCACACAGGTGACATTTTCCTTTCCCAGCGCAATGAAAGCGAATTCCAGCCCGAGTGCCTGGCCCTCCTGAGCCATCATCCGGGCCAGCTGTCCGCAACCGATAATCCCGACACGGTGGTTCATGATTATTCGACCTCCAGCGGTACCTGTGCGCTCTGCTTTTCCCGCCAGGCGACGAGACGCTCTGCCAGTTGCTGATCGGCAAGCGACAGCATCTGTGCGGCCATCAGCCCGGCATTGAACGCGCCAGAGTTCCCCACCGCCTGTGTGGCGACGGCGATGCCTTTTGGCATTTGCACGATGGACAGGAGGCTATCCATCCCGGTCATGAATTTGCTTTCCACCGGTACGGCAATCACCGGCAGCGGGCTGAGTGCGGCGATCATGCCGGGCAGGTGAGCCGAGCCACCGGCACCGGCGATGATGACCTGGGTGCCGGCATCCCGGGCACGCTCGGCAAATTCCACCATCCGGTGGGGCGTGCGGTGCGCGGACACGACAGCCGCAGCGTGGGGAACTTCCAGGTCGGTGAGTGGCAGGGTCGCATTCTTCATGGTGGGCCAGTCGGAACGGGAGCCCATCACGATCATGACCTTTTCAAAATTGATTATTTCCACGTTGCGTTAACTCCAGTGTTGGACCAGTGCCAGGTAGGCCGGGATGGCCACCAGCACGTTGAAGGGAAAAGTGATTGCCAGTGACAGGGTGATCGACAGGCTGGCGTTGGCCTGAGGCAGTGCCACCGCCATGGCTGCCGGCACGGCAATGTAGGAGGCGCTGCTGCCGAGCACCGCCAGCAGCACAATGCCGCCGGGGCTCAGGCCCAGCAGGCCGGCGAGGGCGGCCCCCCCGGCGGCGCCGAGCAGCGGCATCAGTACGCCGAAGCTGAGCAGGAAGGCGCCCTGCCGGCGGATAGTGGGCAGGCGCTCGGCTGCCACCCGGCCCATCTCCAGCAGGAACAGCGCCAGCACGCCGTGGAACAGGTCGCCGAAGAAGGGCATCACCGATACGGTGCGGTCGCCGGCCCAGGCGCCGATGGCGATGCCTCCGAGTAGCAGGAGCACACCCTGGTTGAGGAATATCTCACGGATGATCTTGCCCCAGTCCGCGCCCCGGCTGGCGCCGCCGGTACTGGTTGCAGCTGTCCCCGCCAGCAGGATGCCGATAATGATGGCCGGTACTTCCAGCAGGGCCACGAACAGCGGGAAGTAGGCCTCGTAGTCGACCCCGCGGCTCTCCAGCAGGGCAATCGCCACGGCATAGGTGGCGACGCTCACCGAGCCATAGTGCGCTGCGGTGGCGGCGGCATCGATCCGCGACCAGCGGCCGATATAGCGGAGGATCGGGAATGCCACCAGGGGCAGCAGGGCGCCAAAGGCCACCACCGCCATGGATTGCGGCAGCAGGGTTGTGATGGGTGACTTGCTGAGGGCGGCGCCGCCTTTCAGGCCGATGGCCAGCAACAGGAAGATCACGCAGGACTTGTAGAGACTCTCCGGCAGGCGCAGGTCGCTGCGCACCAGCTGGGCGAAGGCCCCCAGGATGAAGAAGCCGACAACGATATCCAGCTGCATGCTCAGGCCACCCCATCGCGGACGGTGGCCCCGGCCGGTGCCGCTGGCCGGGCGGCCCTGCGCTCCAGCGCCCAGTATGCGCTATTGACCAGCAGGACCAGCAGGCCGGTGCCTGCCAGGGCGTTACCGGTGATCTCGGCCGCATTGAGTGTGATTCCCAGTGCCGCCACGGCCGTGCCGACGGCCATACCAAACAGGAGTTGGGCTTTTGTCATGGTTCCCCCTTGTCACAGTGTCCGAATTGGCGCGCATTATCGACAAGGGCTTTAATAGATAAAAATAGATAATTAAAATACCTTCTATAGACTTTTGATTATAGGTGGCCAAATGGTCTCTCACCGCGTTCATGCCCATATCGGCACCGTGCGGCAGCTGGAAATCATCCTGGTGGTATTTGAGCACCGCAGTATCAGTGCCGCCGCGCGCCAGCTGCACCTGACCCAGCCCAGTGTCTCCATGCAGCTGGCCAAGCTGGCCGATGCAGTGGGCCTGCCACTCTACTATTCGGTGGGCAGGCAGTTGCGTTTTACCGAGGCGGGGCTGGCCCTGGTGGAGAGCGCCCGCGAGATACTGCGCTGCTATGAATACCTGGACCTGAAGCTGGCGAACCTGCGCGGGCTGGAGACGGGCAGCCTGCACCTGGCGGTGGTGACCACGGCGAAATACTTTATCCCCCACCTGATCGGTGAGTTTTACGACCAGCACCCGCAGCTGGATATCCGCTTTCGCGTGGGCAACCGGCGCCAGATCATCGCGCGGACCGCCGAGGACGAGGATGACTTCTATGTATTCAGCCATCCGCCGGATAACCCGGACCTGCAACTGGTGGAGTTCCTGCCCAACCGGCTGGTTGCCATCGCACCGGAAAACCATCCCCTGGCGGGCAAGAAGGATATCCCGCTGGCGGAGTTCGCCGGGCTCCCGTTCCTGCGCCGGGAGGAGGGCTCGGGTACCCGGCATGCGATCGAGCGATTCCTGGAGCGCGAGGGTGAGGAACTCAATGTGCGCATGACCATCGAGAGCAACGAAGCGATCAAGCACGCGGTCATGTCGGGACTCGGTGTGTCCATCCTGTCCGAACACACGCTGGCTTTTGGTGGCAGTGCGGGGCTGGCAGTGTTGGATGTGCAGCAATTGCCAATCGATACGCGCTGGTACCTGGCGCGGCGTCACTCGCGCCCTCTGTCCCCGGCGGCCCGGAGCTTCCTCGAGTATGCGCGGAACCTGGCCAGCAAGCCGTTTGACAGCGGGCTGGGGTTGTCACCGGCAGGCTGAGTAAAGGCGCCGATGTGATTGCGCGAGTTTCCTGTGACCGGTCAGCGCCCGTCGGCGGGCCGGTCAGACAGCACCCAGCCGGTATTGGGCTCCACCCGCAGGTGGCGGGCGCGATCGCCGCGATAGGCGATAACCGACCAGCGGCCGTTCTCGAATTCCATCGAGGTGATCGGGTGGTAACCCAGCGACCGCAGTCGCTGGCGCACGGTGGAAACTTCCAGTGCGATTACATCGGGTTCGTCCCCGTACAGGTCCTCGCTGTCATACAGGTTGATGTTGGGTTCGACCTGCGGATCCGGGGGGATGGGCATGGTGAGCCCCCCGGTGAGCAGGATGCTGGGCAGGATTCCGGACAACAGGCTCATAGCGCACTCCGAACCAACTGGAAAATATATGATTGGTAATGTGCGCCGCGGCGAATTCCAACAGGAATTTACCGGAAATATTATTTGGGGCTGACGCCTGTCTGCAGAGAGAAATTTACCAGCAATACCAGGTACGGCGAGGTATGCGCCGCAGGAGCTTAATCCTAGTGACCAGAGGCGTTGACCGGGGAGTGACGAGCAATCAGGGGGAGGGAGCCCGCCGCGAACGCGGCGGGAGGGTTTCAGTCAGCGGGCTTGTCGGAAAGAATTTCGCCGGAATTCGGGTCCACCTCAAGCTCACGTTTCTCGCCGGTTTTATAGGCCTCCACTTCCCAGCGCTCATCGCTGAGCGAGACTTCGATGATGGGAGTGTAGCCCTGCTGTTCCAGCTGTGTAAGCACTGTGGAAAGGGCCATGGCTCCGGGTGGTGGTTTTTCCTCATCTTCATCTGCGGCGAGTGCATGCGGCATTGAAGCCGAAGCAAAGAGAGCGGCCACCAGCAGGCTTCTCAACGGGTTCATGGAATCCTCCTGCGTGCAGGGGAGCCGGGGATGCGCAAGGCAACCCCGGCCGGGCAATGCCGGATCGCCCCGGGCGGGGCGGGCGTCTGTCAGTAGGAGTCCGGCATCTTGTCGAAGCGGCTCTCCATCATGCTACACCACTCATCGCTGCCGCCATCCGGGCCGTGGGCGCCATCGCCACCGGTGAGTTTGTCCATGGCCACGAACCATTCATCACTGCCGACTTCCGGCGGGCCGTCGGGGTGCATCTCGTCCAGTTTGGCTTTCTTGTCCGGCATGGCCATGACTTTCTGGTTCAGCCAGACAAACCATTGGTCGGTACAGACCTCCACCTCGGAGGTATCTCCCATTTGCGGGCCGGTGGTTTCCTGGTCGTCGGGCGAGGTGGCGTCACCGGGCATGTCCTGGGATTGGTCAGACTCGGGCATGCTGTCCATATCAGAGGTGCCGCCAGCATCCATGTCGGAAGTGCTTTCAGCCGGGGTTTCCCTCTCGAACTCAATGGTCTCGCTTTCGGTCTCGGCTTCCTCTTTGGGGCCACACCCGCCGAGGGCCAGGGGCAGTGCCAGAGCCAGCAGGGGCAAATAGCGGTTCATATCGTCTCCTCGGGTTCAGGGGTTAGCGTTCGGTGTTGTGATTCAAAGCATAGGTTGAAATATGCGACTTTGCAGGAAAATTTCCCGGCTCGCGGTGCCGGGGCAGGCGAAAGTTGACTTTGGTTTCATTAGAAATGAGAATCCTTCTCAAAGTGCAGTGCCGTCACTGTATCCACAAACAGTAAAAGGGACATTGGATGATCGCGCGTGTTTTCTGCCGTCTTACCACCGCAGCGGTGGCCCTGGGCGTTGCCATGGGCAGCGTTGCCGCCGAGCAGGTCAATATTTACTCATATCGCCAGCCGTTCCTGATCGAGCCGGTGCTGGACAGGTTCACCGAAGAGACCGGTATCGAAACCCGTGTGGTCTACGCCAGCAAGGGACTCAATGAGCGCCTGCAGCGCGAGGGGCGCAACAGCCCCGCGGACCTGGTGCTGACCTCCAATACCAGTAACCTGGTGGAGCTGGTGGACAAGGGGCTGACCCAGCCCGTTGAATCGGAAGTGCTGGAGGAGAATATACCGGCCCAGTTCCGGGACCCGGAGGACCACTGGTTCGGGCTGACCACCCGCGCGCGCCTGATTTATGCCTCCAAGGACCGGGTCAAGCCGGGGGAGATTACCCGCTACGAGGAACTGGCGGACCCGAAGTGGAAAGGCCGGATCTGTACTCGCAGTGGCAAGCACCCCTACAACCTGTCCCTGTTTGCCTCCATGATTGCCCACCATGGGGAGAAAGAGACCAAAAAATGGCTGGAGGGCCTCAAGGCGAACCTGGCGCGCAAGCCGCAGGGTAACGATCGCGCCCAGGTAAAGGCCATCAGTGAGGGTGTCTGTGACCTGTCGCTGGGCAACAGCTACTACTTCGGCAAGATGATCACCAACAAAGAGGAGCCGGAGCAGGTGGACTGGGCGAAGTCTGTCAACCTGGTGTTCCCCAACCAGGAAGACCGCGGTACCCATATGTTTATCTCCGGTGCGGCGCTGACCAAGTATGCGCCCAACCGCGACAATGCGGTCAAGCTGCTGGAATTCCTCTCCGGCGAGCAGGCCCAGTACCTGTATGCGGAGAAGAACTTCGAGTTCCCGGTGCGTCCGGGGACGCAGCGCTCCGACCTCATCAACCAGTATATGGGTGAGTTCAAGGAAGACGATATCAGCCTGACGGAAATCGGCTCCCATGTGCCCACCGCGTCAAAGTTGGTGGATGAAGTCGGTTTTGACTTTTAGTTTGGACAAGGTGCCGGTCCACGGGCCGGCGATATAAGCTGTCAGATGATGGAAGCGCGGCCCGGGCGGGTCGCGCTTTTTGCGTATGGTGAACATGCAGAATAATTTCTCCGCCGCCGGGGCCGATGCCTCTGGCCGGAGCTGGCTGGTGCTCGTGGCCGCGGTGGCGCTGCTGGTGGCACTTCCGGTGCTGGCGATATTCTGGCTGGCGTTTTTTCCCGAGGAGAATATCTGGCCGCACCTGCTGGAAACGGTGTTCTTCCACTATGTGTCCGAGACCCTGGTGTTGGCGGCGGGAGTGGGCTTCTTCACCCTGGTGACCGGGGTGGGCGCGGCCTGGCTGGTGACCATGTGCCGGTTTCCCGGGCGCGGCTTTTTCGAGTGGGCGTTACTGTTACCATTCGCCGTGCCCGCCTATGTTATTGCTTACGTGTACACCGACTTGCTGGAGTACGCCGGGCCGGTACAGGGGGCCCTGCGTGACTGGTTTGGCTGGCAGACGGCGCGGGACTACTGGTTCCCGGAGATCCGCAGCATGGGCGGCGCCATCGCCATGTTGTCACTGGTGCTCTATCCCTATGTCTACATGCTCGCGCGCGCGGCCTTCCTGGAACAGTGCGGCAGTATCCGCGCGGCCAGCCGGGCCCTCGGCTGTTCTCCCTGGCAGAGTTTCCTGCGGGTATCCCTGCCGATGGCGCGACCGGCCATCGCCGTGGGCCTGTCCCTGGTACTGATGGAAACCCTGAACGACTTCGGTACCGTGGACTTTTTTGCGGTGCGCACCCTGAGTGTGGGGATCTACGATACCTGGCTCAGCCGCGGCAACCTGGGCGGGGCGGCGCAGATTGCCTGCAGTACGCTGGTGTTTGTGGTGTTGCTGATCTCGCTGGAACGGCTCGGCCGGGCGCGCCAGCGGCACTATGTGCAATCGCCCGCGCGCAACGAAGATACCTATCGGCTGCGCGCAAGTGGCGCTTGGCTGGCGTGTGGTTTCTGCCTGCTGCTCCTTGTCGCCGGCTTCGGTGTGCCGCTGCTGGTGTTGGGCAGTTATGCCCTGGGGAATTTTGCCAGTTACTGGACGGATGATTTTATCGGCATCGCGGGCAACAGTTTTGCGCTGTCGGCCGGGGCCGCTGCCTGCACCGCCCTGCTGGGGCTTATACTGGCTTACGGCAAGCGCCTGTTTCCCACCCGCGCGGTCAGGGTACTGGTCAGCTTCGCGCGGCTGGGCTACGCCATGCCCGGCGCAGTGATGGCGATCGGGGTGCTGATTCCGCTGGGGGCTTTCGACAACACACTGGATGCGTTTATGCGCAGCCAGTTCGGGGTTTCCACGGGCCTGCTCCTGAGCGGCACGGTGTTCGCCATCCTGTTTGCCTACACGGCGCGCTTCCTCGCGGTCTCGGCCGGGGCGGCGGAAACCAGCCTGGAGAAAGTCACCCCGTCGATGGATCGGGCCGCCCGGGCCCTGGGCCGCAATAGCTGGCAGACCCTGTGGTATGTGCACCTGCCGCTGGTGCGCGCGGGACTGCTGAGCGGTGCATTGGTGGTGTTCGTCGACTGCATGAAAGAACTGCCGGCAACCCTGCTGCTGCGCCCGTTCGGCTTTGAGACCCTGGCTACCTATGTATACCAGTTCGCCTCTGACGAGATGCTGGAGCGCTCGGCATTGGGCGCGCTGATGATCGTGCTGGTGGGGCTGCTGCCGGTGATCCTGCTCAGCCGCTCAATGGGACGGAAGGGGCGGGCGGCCGGGCCGGAGTTGCTGCGGGAGACCGAGGCCCCGGCACTGTAGCGAGACTGGCCGGCGCTCAGGTGTGGCCGCGGCCCCGGGCAAATACCAGTGGGCCTTCCATGCGCAGGGCGATTTCCTGGCCCGGTGCAATGTCCACCGGGCTTTCCAGGTTGGCCTCAATGGTGCGACCGCCCGGCAGCCGGAAGCGATACAGGGCGCTGTCGCCGAGAAAGTGCTTTTCCACCACCTGTACCGTGACTGCGCGGTGGTGCTCGCCCGCGACCAGGTCGCCGCTGCGGGCGAAAATATCCACGTGGGAACCAGCGGGCCGGTCGGTATCACGGATCTCCACCTGTCCCAGTTCCGTATCCACCAGCCCTGGCTGCACCACCTTGCCCCGGAGCAGGTTGCCCTCGCCGACGATCCGCGCCACCCCGGTGGTGGCCGGTGTGCGGTAAACAGTTTCCGGTGTATCCCATTGCTGCAGGCGCCCATGGGTAATAACCCCGATCCGGTCCCCGGCAATAAACGCCTCGCTGCGGTCGTGGGTGACGATCAGTGCCGAGGTGCCGGTTTCGCGCAGGATATGGCGCACCTCCCTGGCAAGACTGCGCCGCAGCTCGGTATCCAGGTTGGAGAACGGCTCGTCCATCAACAGCAGCCGCGGGCGTGGTGCCAGGGCCCGGGCCAGTGCCACGCGCTGCTGCTGGCCACCGGACAGCTGGTGGGGGAAGTGGCCGGCGTATTCCTGCAGGTGCACAAGCTCCAGCATTTCCTCGACGCGGGCCCGCTGTTCCGCCCGGGGCATCCCCGCCAGTCCGAAAGCCAGGTTACCGGCGACGGACAGGTGCGGGAAGAGGGCGTAGTCCTGGAATACCACGCCCACCTGGCGTTTCTCCGGCGGCAGGGCCGCGGTGGGAGTGGAGATGACCTCTCCATCCAGGGAGATGCTGCCGTGGAAAATGGGCTGGAAGCCGGCAATGGCATGCAGCAGTGTGGTCTTGCCGCAGCCACTGGGGCCCAGCAGGCAGCCGATCTCCCCCTGGTGCAGGGTGAGGGAAACGGCTTCCAGGATCACCCGCTTTCCATAACGGCATTCCAGGTCGGCGATTTGTAATAGCGGCTGCACTCGGTTCACTCAATCAAACGAATCTTATTGCTGCAGGAGCCTGCTTCCAGGCTCCCGCGGGCGATTTGTAATATCGGGTTGCTGGACGATCAGGCCTGCTGCCGGCCCAGTACTTCCACCATCGCTGTGGTCAGCTGGCTGAGCTCCTCGCGCTCGATGATATATGGCGGCATGGCGTACACCATACGGCCGAACGGGCGTAGCCATACGCCGCGTTCGATCAGGGCCTCCTGTACCCGCTGCATGTCTACCGGCTCGCGCATTTCCACTACACCAATAGCGCCGAGGCTGCGCACGTCCTGGACGGCGCTGTTGTCGGCCAGCGGGGCCAGTTCGTCGCGCAGTTGGTTCTCGATTGCGCTGACCCGTTCCTGCCAGGGGCCGGCGAGCAGCAGGTCGATGCTGGCATTGGAGACCGCACAGGCCAGCGGGTTACCCATGAATGTGGGGCCGTGCATGAATACACCCGCCTCGCCGCGGCAGATCCCCTCGGCGACGCGGTCGGTGCACAGGGTGGCGGCGAGGGTCATGGTGCCGCCGGTCAGGGCCTTGCCCAGGGTAAGGATATCCGGGCTGATTCCGGCATGCTCACAGGCGAACAGTTTGCCGCTGCGGCCGAAACCGGTGGCGATTTCATCGGCGATCAGTAGCAGGTCGAACTCGTCGCAGAGTGCCCGCACGCGCCGGAGGTACTCCGGCGAATAAAACCGCATGCCGCCGGCGCCCTGGACAATCGGTTCCAGGATCAGTGCCGCCAGCTGGTGTTGGTTTTCCTCGATCACCTGGCGCAGTTCGGCGATATCCTCATCATTGCACGGTTCCTCGAATCGCGGACCCGGCGCCGGCGCGAACAGGTGCCCGGTGAGGTGACTGGCAAACAGGTGATGCATGCCGGTGACCGGGTCGCAGGTGGCCATGGCACCGAAGGTATCGCCGTGATAGCCATTGCGCAGGGCCAGCAGCCGGTTCTTTTCGCTCTTGCCCTGCGACTGCCAGTATTGCAGGGCCATCTTGATCGACACTTCCACGGATACCGAGCCGGAGTCGGCGAGGAAGACCCGCTGCAGTGGCTCGGGGGTGATGTCCACCAGCTTGCGGCACAGCTCGATCGCCGGCTCGTGGGTGAGGCCACCGAACATCACATGCGACATCTTCTCCATCTGCTCACGGGCGGCGCGGTTGAGTTCCGGCACGTTATAGCCGTGCAGGGCGCACCACCAGGACGACATGCCATCGATCAGGCCGCGACCGTCCTCCAGGTAGAAACGCACACCCTCGGCGCGGGCGACCGGATACACCGGCGGAGGGTCGATCAGTGAGGAGTAGGGGTGCCAGATATGCTTGCGATCGAAATCGAGATCCATAGAAACAGCAATGATTGTGGTGAGTGACAACCCCGTGGCGCGCCGGGGCAAAGGCGACATTGTACCGTTTTTGCGGGAGTAGCCCACGGCAGGGACCAGCGGCGCGACCGCGGCGGGAGCCGGTAAGGTCGCGTCGACAGGTCCCTGCCGCGGGGGAGGGCAGTTATCAGGCCAGCTCGCGCAGTACTTTCAGCGGCGGCTGGCTGACCGAGCTGCGGCAGGCCAGGGTGCCGGCGATGCCCACCAGCAGGGCGCCGGCAATGGGGCCGGCCAGCCACAACAGCGGGTGCAGGCTGAACGGCAACTCGAACACCCGCATCGCCAGTACCGCCAGCGTTGCCTCGGCGCCGATGGCGGCCAGCAGCCCGGCGGCGATGCCGAGGAGGCCGAACTCGATCACCAGGCTCTTCAGCAGCAGGCCGCGGCGGCCGCCGAGTGTGCGGATGATGGCCGCCTCCTGCAAGCGCTCGGCAATGCTGGAGCGCACACCGGAGATCAGCACCAGGACCCCGGCCACCAGCATCAGCGCCATCACCGACTCAATGGCCAGGGAGACCTGCCCGATGGTGTCGCGAATGCGCTCGATGATCTTGTCCAGCTCGATCAGGCTGACACTGGGGAAATTGCGTACCAGGTCGTTGACCAGCAGTTTCTGGTCTGCCGGTAGGTAAAAACTGGTGATATAGGTGGCCGGGAAATCATCCAGTGTTCCGGGAGCGAACAGCATGTAGAAATTGGGCCGCATACTGTTCCAGTCCAGCGAGCGCAGGCTGGCGATATGGGTCTCGACTTCCAGGCCGCCAATCGAGAAGCGCAGCTTGTCGCCCAGGGCCAGGTTCAGGCGCGCCGCCAGTTCCACCTCCACGGAGACGCCCTCATCAGCCCTGTCCCACCAATCACCGGCGACGATGCGGTTATCCGGCGCCAGGTTTTCGGTCCAGCTCAGGTTCAGTTCGCGGCGCAGGGCCCCGGCCTGCTCCTCGCGCTCTGTCGCCGGCACATCGTTGATGGCCACCAGGCGGCCGCGGACCATGGGATAGATTTCGGTGGCCGCGATGCCGTTCTCATCCAGCAATGCCTGCAGTCGCTCCACATCATGGGGAGCGATATTGAACATGAAATGGTTGGGGGCGTTCTCTGGCAACTGCATGCGCCACTCTTCGATCAGCGTGGTGCGGGCGAACACCAGGGCCAGCATCGCCAGCAGGCCGGTGCCAAATGCGGCGATCAGCAGGGTATTGAAGGCCGCGCGCCGCTGCAGGCTGCCCAGCGCGATCCGCCAGGCGCCGCCCAGGGAGGCCAGCTGGCCGCGCACCAGCAGCTGGTTCACCAGCGCGCTGCCACCCACCAGCAGGGCCATGCCGGCAAACAGGGCCAGGGTGATGGGCAGGCTGCCCGACAGCCACCAGATCAGCAGCAGCATACTGGTGGGCCCCATGACCATGCCCAGCCATTCGCGCCGGTCCGGATTGCTCCAGTCGCGGCGCAGGGTCTGCATGGGGTCGGTCCGGGCCAGCCGGAACAACGGCGGCAGGGCAAAACCGAAGGCGCAGGCAAATCCGGTAGCCAGGCCCACCAGCAGCGGGTTCCAGCTGCTGGGCGGCGGCTCCACCGGGAAGAAATCGGCCATCAGGCTGACCGCCTGGGCCTGGATCAGGCTCCCGATCAGCAGCCCGACGACAGTGGCACACAATGCCAGGGCGACCAGCTGGCCGATGTAGATCTGCAGCACCTTGGCGCGGCCCGCCCCCAGGCTTTTCATTACCGCCACATAGGCGGTGTGGCGCAGGCTGTAGCGGCGCGCCGCCAGGCCCACTGCCACGCTGGCGAGCAGCACGGCCAGGCTGCCAGCCAGGAACAGGAAGCTCTCGGCCCGGTCCAGCGCAGAGGCCACCCGCGGCTGGCCCTCGCGCAGGTCGATCACCCGCTGGTGCTCGGTCAGGCGCGGCTCCAGCCACTTGAAGTAACTCTCCAGTGCCGCGTCGTCGCCGGCGAACAGGTAGCGGTAGCGCACGCGGCTGCCGGGCTGGATGATGTTGGTGGCGGGCAGGTCGGCGATATTCATCATCACCCGCGCGCCCATGGAAAACAGGTTGTCGCTGCGGTCGGGTTCGTGGTCCAGCAGGCCGGTTACCAGCAGTTCCGCCTCGCCCACCTGCAGCCGGTCGCCCATCTGCAGTTCCAGCAGCGGCAGCAGGCGCGGTTCCAGCCATACCTCGCCAGTGCCGGGTCCCTGCGACACCACCTCCCTGGGGGCATCGGCGGCGGTGCGCATTTCCAGGTGGCCCACCAGCGGGTAACCGGCGCTGACCGCCTTGATGGCGGCAAACTGGAACTGCTCGCCGGCGGAGAGCATGGATGCGAAAGATACTGTTTCGGCCCGTTCCAGGCCGCGATCGCGGGCCTCGTCGGTCCATGCGGGATCGACCGGCTTGCTGCTGCGGACGACCCGTTCGGCCGCCAGGAAGGTCTGCGACTGGATATGCATGGCGCGGGTCAGGCGGTCACTGAAGTGCGCAATCGCCGTTACGCAGGCCACTGCCAGCACCAGTGCGGTGGCAATCAGGGCCAGTTCGCCACCGCGCCAGTCGCGGCCGAGCAGTTTCAGCGGCAGGGTGGGGGTCGCGGCCATCAGGCAGATACCTCCGACAGGTTGCCGCCATCCCTCGGTTGCAGGTCGGCGCCCTGGATCTCCCCGGCGGCCATGCGCAGGTGGGAATGGCAGCGCTCTGCCAGGCGCTGTTCGTGGGTGACCAGTACCAGGGTGGTGGCGGATTCGGCATTGAGCTCGAACAGCAGGTCGATCACCTTCTCGCCGTTGCCGGCATCCAGACTGCCGGTGGGTTCATCGGCAAACAGGATGCCATCGTTACCGGAGAAGCTGGCGAACGCGCGGGCAATGGCCACCCGCTGTTGCTCGCCCCCGGATAGCTGCCGGGGATAGTGGCCCAGGCGATGCTCCAGGCCTACGCGCCCGAGGAACTCGGCGGCGCGCCCGGCGGCGTTGCGGTCGCCCCGCAGTTCGCTGGGCAGCATCACATTTTCCTGGGCGGTAAGGCCCGGCAGTAGCTGGAATGTCTGGAACACAAAGCCCACGCAGCGGGCCCTGACCGCTGCCCGTTGCTCCTCGTCCATGGCTGTGATCTCATCGCCCGCCAGCCAGATCCTGCCTTCGGTGGGCCGGTCCAGTCCCGCCAGCAGGCCCAGTAGGGTGGACTTGCCGGAGCCGGACGCGCCGGTGATGGCCAGACTCTCGCCGCGGGCCAATTGCAGGGAAATATTATTTAATAGGGTCAGTGGGCCCTCACTGGTGGGTACCCGGTGAGAGAGGCTCTCGGCCCTCAACATAGCGGACATGCGACTTCCTTAACCTTGCGTACTGTCTGGGATACAGGGATTCTTGTGCTTATACGACGAAAGCAGTGGAGAGTATGACATGACGACAGAATTTTTCCGGCAGCGACTCTGGCAGCTCGGCGTATGCCTGCTGCTGTTGGTCCCGTTGGGCCAGGCGGACGCGCGCGCCGGGGAGAAGCTGCTGGTGTTGGGCGACAGCGTCAGCGCCGCATACGGCATGGATGAGTCCCAGGGCTGGGTCGAGCTGATGCGCACCCGGCTGCAGGAAGAGGGCCGTGACGTGGAAGTGGTCAACGCCAGCGTCAGCGGGGAAACCACCTCCGGTGGCCTGGCGCGCCTGCCCCGGCTGCTGGAAGAACACAGCCCCAGCTGGCTGATCGTGGAGCTGGGTGGCAACGATGGCCTGCGCGGCTACCCGCCGCGGGCCCTGCAGAATAACCTGCAACAGATGGTACAGATGGCCCGGGAGGAGGGCGCGGGTGTCCTGCTGCTGGGTATGCGCATGCCTCCGAATTATGGCGCCGCTTATACCAATGCCTTTGCGGCGGTTTACCCCGAGGTGGCGAAGGCGGAGGAGGTAGCGCTGGTGCCCTTTTTCCTGGAGCCGGTGGCGCTCGAGGAGGGCGGCATGCAGACCGATGGCATCCACCCGTCCGTGGCGGCACAGCCGGCGCTGCTGGAGCATATCTGGCCGTGTGTGGAATCGCTGATCGAGGGTGGGACCGTCGGGTCAGAGAAACTGTGCAAGCCCTGAGCGAAATGCGTACAATCGCGCACCTGAGCCGTGCGGGTGCATGGCCCTGACTTGTAGGGGCGGACCTGCTGTCCGCCCGGGGGCGTCCGCCCCTGGCTGAACCGGTCTGATAGAGAAGCACCATGTCCGAACTGGAAAACCGCCGCGAGCGGCTGGAATTCAACAAACTGCAAAAGCGCCTGCGCCGCCATGTGGGCCGTGCCATCGCCGACTTCAGCATGATTGAAGAGGGCGACAAGATCATGGTGTGCCTGTCCGGTGGCAAGGACTCCTATGCCATGCTGGATATCCTGCTTAATCTGCAGAAAACGGCGCCGGTGCGGTTCGAGCTGGTGGCAGTCAACATGGACCAGAAGCAGCCGGGCTTTCCCGAGCACGTACTGCCGGAGTACCTGGAATCACTCGGCGTCCCCTACCACATCGTGGAGAAAGACACCTATTCAGTGGTGAAGGAAGTGGTACCCGAGGGCAAGACCACCTGTGGCCTCTGCTCGCGCCTGCGTCGCGGCACCCTGTACGGGTTCGCCGAGGAGATCGGTGCCACCAAGGTGGCGCTGGGCCACCACAAGGACGATATCGTCGAGACCCTGTTCCTGAACATGTTCTATGGCGGGCGCCTCAAGGCCATGCCGCCCAAGCTGCGCGCCGACGATGGCCGCAATATCGTGATCCGCCCGCTGGCCTACTGCCGCGAGGAGGACATCGAGAAGTTCGCCGAACACAAGCAGTTCCCCATCATTCCCTGCAACCTGTGCGGCAGCCAGGAAAACCTCCAGCGCCAGGCCATCAAACAGATGCTGCGGGAGTGGGATCGCAAGTTCCCGGGACGCTCGGAGAATATCTTTGCCGCACTGACCCGGGTCTCCCCGTCGCAGCTGGCGGATACGGAGCTCTACGACTTCAACAGCCTGGAACTGGACCGCTCGCAGCCGGCCGCTAGCGAGCCGTCTGGGCGCTCAATTGAGCGGCAGGTGCACTCCTGGGTGCCTGGCGAGTGGGAGCCTGAGCCTGGGCAGGAAGAGGCGCCGCGCTATATTGACGCGCTGAATCTGTAGCGTCACCCAGAACCAGGCCGGTGTAGCTGCGCACATAGTCACGGGCGCTGGCGACTGGGCCGTGGTGGAAGTGGCGGTGCCACAGCTTGGCCATGGCGCGGATGTTGCCGTCTTCGACCCGCTCGACGCCGGCAGCGCGATAGATCAGCCAGGCGATTGCCGTTGCGTAGCGCAGGTTGGTGGTGAGTTCGCTGTGGGGGTGGTCAAGGAAGTCCCGCTGGCTGGCCAGTCCCCGAACCTTGGAGGCCAGGGCAGGGTAGTCAATCAGGAACTTGTCCCAGATTTCCCGGTGGGTATGGGGCTGGATCTGGTACAGCCCCAGGCCATGGCGCCGGCCGAGTTTCAGGTGGAAGCCGAGCTGTGATTCCTGCGCGGCCGTGCCCAGTAGCAGGTTTTCCATGCCGGCTGACCATGCCCGCAGATGCTTGAGTGTGGGACGAATGACCAGAAGCCGTAATTCGTCCAGACAAATGCCCATAATGTTGTCAGGTTTTTCCGTGTCTACCCCAATGTTTAGTTTGTGGTTTGAGTTGCCGCCAGCTAATGGGTAGATTTGCGCGCAATAAACACAAAAACCGGCCGCAGAACCTATCCGGAAGCTCGCTGGCGCAATAATTTGTATTCGTGCGTCGCGCCACGGGTCAGCTGCTGTGGTCACCAAGGATCAAGGAACCACCCTATGTCTGGACAATGGCTTATTGCGCTTACCTTTGTCGCCTACCTGGCGATGATCCTGGCCATCGGTGTCTACGCCTACCTGCGCACCCGTAACGCCAGTGACTACTTCCTCGGCGGTCGCTCGCTGCCGCCGGCGGTGGCGGCACTCAGTGCCGGTGCCTCGGACATGAGTGGCTGGCTGCTGCTAGGGCTGCCCGGGGCGGCCTATGCCAGTGGCCTGTCTTCGGCCTGGATTGCGCTGGGACTGTTTTCCGGCATTGTGCTGAGCTGGACCACCATGGCCCGGCGCCTGCGTATCTATACCTACGAACTGGACGACGCCCTGACTGTGCCGGCCTACCTGCACCGGCGGTTCAACCTGGGCCACCCCTACCTGCGCACGGTGTGTGCATTCTTTATCCTGCTGTTTTTCCTGTTTTACGTTGCCTCCGGCCTGATTGCCGGCGGCAAGCTGTTCGAGACAGTGTTTGGCTGGGACTACGAGTGGGCGGTGCTGATCGGTGCCGCGGCGGTGATCTCCTACACGCTGTTCGGTGGTTTCCTGGCCGTGTCCTGGACCGACGTGATTCAGGGCCTGCTGATGAGCCTGGCGCTGGTGGCGGTTCCACTGGTGGTGATCAATGATGAGGGCGGCTTTGCAGCCAGCTGGGGCCAGCTGCACGACAAGGTGCCGGAGCTGATGCACTGGATGCAGGACAACACCGGCCAGGCACTGGGTGTAGCGGCGGTGCTGAGTTCGCTGGCCTGGGGCCTGGGTTATTTCGGCCAGCCGCATATCGTGGCGCGGTTTATGGCGGTCCGCCGCCCGGAGGATGTGCCTGCGGCGGCCACCGTGGCGGCGATCTGGTCGCTGTTTGGTTTCCTCGGGGCCATGTCCGTGGGCCTGTTCGGCCACCTGGAACTGGCGCAGACACTGCCGGATGGCGAGCGCGTATTCATGGCGCTGGTGGAGGCCCTGTTCCACCCACTGGTAGCCGGTATCCTGCTGGCAGCGATCCTGTCGGCCATCATGAGTACCGCTGACTCGCAACTGCTGGTGAGCTCTGCCGCGCTGGCCGAGGATATCTACCATGTATGGTTCGGGCGCAAGACGACCCCGGAGGCGATGGTCAAGGTGGGCCGCTGGGCGGTGGTGGCGCTGTCCCTGATTGCCGTGGCGGTGGCCATGGACCCGGAATCCAAGGTGCTGGACGTGGTGGCTTATGCCTGGGCGGGCCTGGGCGCGGCGTTCGGCCCCGCCACACTGATCAGCCTGTTCTGGTCGCGTATGACTGGCGCCGGGGCGATTGCCGGCGTGATTGTCGGCGGCCTGACGGTGGTGGTCTGGCGCCAGCTGTCCGGTGGTATCTTCGACCTCTATGAACTGCTGCCGGGCTTCATTCTCTCTGCAGCTGCTATCGTGATAGTTAGTGCGGCGACGAAATGTCCCGCCGCGGTGGCAGCGCGCCACCGGCAGCTGTTGGGCTCCTGAGGGCGCCCGCCTGCCGTACGCGCTGCCGGGGCTGTCCGGACGGCGTGGGATACGCCTGTCCGGCAGCGTTCTCAGTGGCCGTCCCCGCCGTCGCATGCCGGCAGCGGGGCAGCTGTAGAGCGAAAAGGATGTCCATCCGCAGCGATTCGTTTAATAAGCGGTTGGAGATACTGAGTGATCGAAGTCCATGTCGGTGATATCACTCGATTGCAGGTTGATGTAATCGTCAATGCCGCCAACCAGCGGCTGGCCGGTGGTGGTGGCGTAGACGGCGCCATTCACCGGGCCGCGGGCCCGGAATTGTCCGAGGCCTGCCGCAAGTTAGGTGGCTGTCCTGTAGGTGAGGTACGTGCCACCCCCGCCTTCGAGATTCCTGTCAGGCGTATCTATCACACGGTCGGGCCGGTCTGGCGCGGCGGTAACCTGGGGGAACCGGAGTTGCTGGCGAGTTGCTACCGGCACTGCCTGGCCCTGGCCCGTCGTGAACATATCCGCTCGATTGCTTTCCCCGCCATCAGTTGTGGTGTCTACGATTACCCGCCGGAGCAGGCCGTGGAAATCGCCGTGGAAGAGGTGCAGTCGCACCTGGAGCGGGATACTGCACCGGGGCGAATCGTATTCTGCTGTTTCGATGAATCCATGGCAGAGCTCTACCGGTTGCAGCTGGATGCGGTGGTGCGGCGCTAGCCCGCCGCGTTGCGTGCGGACCCGGGGATATTGATTCCCGGGCGCCGCTGCCCGATGATTGGGACCTCCAGAAGAGAACGATAACAATACGAGGTGAGAGCATGCGCACGGCAGAGCAGTGGTTCGCGGAATATGGTGAGAGCCACCAGAACCCGGTAAACAAGGCGATTCACTGGCTGGCGGTGCCGGCCATCTACGCGACTGTAGTGGGGCTGCTGTGGGAGATCCCACAGCCCGGCTTTATGGCAGCCATATCCTGGCTGAACTGGGCCGTGGTGGCCCTGGTCCCCACGCTGGCCTTCTACCTGATGTTGTCTTTTCCCGTGGCGCTGGGCATGGCCGCTCTGAGTGCGGTGTGTTTCTGGGGCTGGGGCGTGGCCGACCGGATCGGTATTCCGGTATGGCAGACGGCGCTGGGAATCTTTGTGGTGATGTGGGTGCTGCAGTTTGTCGGCCACCATGTCGAGGGCAAAAAACCGTCTTTCTTCAAGGACCTCCAGTTCCTGCTGATCGGCCCCGCGTGGGTGATCGGTTTCGTCTATCGCGCGCTCGGCATCCGCTACTGAGCCAGTCACCGGCCGGGCAACAACGGGCCCGGCCACACCGTTCTACCCGGTACCGGCAGTGCGGGCCGCGCTAGCGGTTGTAGTGCACCGGAACCTCCAGGGTTTCCTTTACTTCCTCCATCACCACGTAACTGGTGCATTCCTGCACCTCCGGCAGGGTCAGCAGTGTCTCGCCGTAGAACCGTCGGTAGGCGCTCATGTCGGCCACCCGCGCCTTGATCAGGTAGTCGAAGTTCCCCGACACCAGGTAGCACTCCTGTACCTCCGGCAGCTCTGCCACTGCGTTGCGGAATTCCTCGAATGCGTCCTGGGCCGAGCGATTCAGGCGGATCTGCACGAACACCACCAGCGCGGCATCGAGGAACTCCGGGTTGATCAGGGTGGTATAGCCCTGGATCACCCCGTCGCTTTCCAGGCGCTTGACCCGTTCTACGCAGGGAGTCGCGGTAAGGCCTACCTGGCGCGCCAGTTCGGCGTAGCTGGTGCGGCCATTCTTTTGCAGGACCCGCAGGATATTGCGGTCGATGGTGCTGAGTTCACTGGCGCGTTTGCGCATCTGGGGGCTCCGGGTTGGTCAGTTTGCTTAAAAAGCGGCCTTTTGAGTGCCATAAATAGTGGATTCCACTAGTTAAGCAGAAAATCTTACATAAATACACTTACTGGCTGTTCTTATACTGGGTGAAATCACAGAGACAGGGTGCTGAACCCGTCACCTGACTAAAACCGGCGCATCAGCCAGAACACTGGGAGAGATAACAATGTTGATCGGTGTACCGAAAGAGATTAAGAACCACGAATACCGCATTGGCCTGACGCCGGCGAGTGTTCGTGAACTCATCAGCCACGGTCACGAGGTGATCGTGCAGAAAGATGGTGGTTCTGCCATCGGCTTTACTGACGAGATGTACGAGCAGGCTGGTGCCAAGATCATCGACACGCCGGAAGAGATCTTCGCCAGCGCCGACATGATCGTCAAGGTCAAAGAGCCGCAGCCGCACGAGTGCGAAATGCTGCGCCCCGGCCAGCTGCTGTACACCTACCTGCACCTGGCCCCGGATCCCAAGCAGACCGAGCTGCTGGTGAAGTCCGGTGCCACCTGCATCGCCTACGAGACCGTCACCGACCGCACCGGCGGCCTGCCGCTGCTGGCGCCGATGTCCGAGGTTGCCGGTCGCATGTCCGTACAGTGTGGCGCCCACCACCTGGAAAAAGCCCAGGGCGGCCTGGGTGTACTGCTGGGCGGTGTGCCCGGTGTTGCCCCGGCCAAGGTGCTGATCATCGGCGGTGGTGTCGTGGGCACCAACGCGGCCAAGATGGCGCTGGGTATGGGTGCTGACGTCACTATCCTGGACCGCTCCCTGCCGCGCCTGCGCCAGCTGGACGATATCTTCGGCGGCGCCGTGCGCACCGAGTATTCCACCAACGACGCGATCGAGCAGCATGCGCTGGAAGCGGACATGGTTGTCGGAGCAGTACTGATCCCGGGTGCCGCTGCACCCAAGCTGCTGACCCGCGACATGATCAGCCGCATGAAGAAAGGTGCCGTGGTTGTGGACGTGGCCATCGACCAGGGCGGTTGCTTCGAAACCTCCAAGGCGACCACCCACCAGGAGCCGACCTACGTTGTCGACGGTGTGGTGCACTACTGCGTGGCCAACATGCCGGGCGGCGTTGCGCGCACCTCCACCATGGCCCTGAACAACGCCACCCTGCCGTACGCTGTGGCGCTGGCCAACAAGGGCGCCAAGCAGGCACTGCTGGACGACGCCAACCTGCTGGAGGGCCTCAACGTCCACGCCGGCATGGTTACCTACCAGGCGGTTGCCGATGTGCTGGGCTACGAGTATGTGGACCCGAAACTGGCGCTGCAGAAAGATGCAGCGGCGGAAGGTGCGGCGGCCTGAGCCCCGCACCGCAAGAGTTAACGCGAACTGACGTTGCTTGTGATGCTGCCGGGCACTTTCCGGCAGCTTAGGGAGTTTCTCCCCGGGGGCAGGGTATGCCCCCACTCTGTGAGACCCGGTGGCTCAAACCACCAGTTTAGTGCCGCGTTTTTACGCGGCTTTTTTATGTCCGGAAATCGGGGAAAACGGGAGCACAGGGGAGGATCGTGAGGTTTTCGAGGGGCGGGCTGGTCCTCAGCGACCGGGGTACAGCCTTGACAGCAGTACCGGTAGGGCGGTCTCAACCCGCAATATGCGCGGGCCCAGGTGGACGGGGGCAAATCCCTGCTGCTGCAGTTTTTCCACTTCATACGGGATGAATCCGCCCTCGGGCCCCACTGCCAGGGTCAACGGGTGTTGCACATCGACGGGGCAGGGCCCGGCGGATACCGGGTGGGCCACCAGGGCCTCGGTGCCGGCGATGATGCCCGGAAGTTCATCCTCCACAAACGGCTTGAAGCGCTTGCGCAGCTCGATGCGGGGCATCACCGTATCCACGGCCTGTTCCAGCCCCAGCAGGCACTGTTCCCGCAGTTTCTCCGCTTCCAGCCACGGGGTCTGCCAGTAGGACTTCTCCACCCGGTAGGCGTTAACCAGGTAGATTTCCTTGGCGCCCATCGCCGTGGCGTGCTGGATGATGCGCTTGAGCATTTTCGGGCGCGGGAGCGCCAGTACCAGCTTCAGGGGCAGTGCTGAGGGTGGTTGCCGGGCATCACTGAAGGAGACCTCCAGTTCGACCTGTTCGTCATCCAGTGCCGTCACTTCTGCGGTGCCGATGTGGCCATTCAGCAGGCCTACACGCAGCTGCTCCCCGGGGGCTGCGCGGTGGACGGTGCGGATATGCCCGGCGCGGCGGTCACGGAGCCGGGCGCGCTCCGGGGAGATAAAGTCTTCCGGGTGCAGGAGGATCAGGTTCACGGCGGGCAGTCTCTGGCTTCGCGGCAGGGGAAGGATACTGGGCGTGTCAGCGGCGGGCGCTCGCCACCGCGCCCTTGCCCAGTCCCTCGAAGGCCCGCACACGCACCTCGTGCCCGGGTTCGTCGGCGGCAATGGTGTTGGCGATATACATGGCCAGCTGCTCCACCGTGGTGTCGCAGTCGACCAGCTCGCAGCAGTCAGCAGGGATTTCCAGTGCAAACTCTCCCTGTTGTGCGCGATAGGCGAAGTTCAGCGGGTCGCCATTGCCATCCGGAACCAGGTCTTCCCGCGTGCCCAGGTAGATGTCCCGCCAGCGTTCGGCCCACTTCTCTTCCCAGCGGGCACTGCGCTCGCCGTTGACGAACACCTGGATACGGGAGCGATGGCCGTGGGCAATGCGCTGGCAATTGCCGCCGTGCTTTTTCAGGCCGTGGCTGTAGTGGTAGAAAGCATCGTTGATCTCTTCACAGCTGAAGGACAGCTTCAACTGCTCCACGCTGGTGGGGAAGGCGCTGGCCAGCTGGGCAACACTCCAGGCTGCCACACTGTCCATATCGATAATGTCTGCCTCGACCAGGGCGAAGGCCTGGCGGGGCCCGCTGACCTTTATATGCCTGCCACTGTCGAGCCGCCAGTCCACCGAGACGCGGTCACCGTTCTCTTCGAGCACCAGGTGGGGTGAGCCGGTCGGGACCAGCAGGCGGTGGTCCAGCTCCTCGTCCAGCCAGTGGCGCAGGGTCTTCTTGACGACACCGAAGTCACACACCATGCCCTGTTCATCCAGTGCGCCGTCCAGCGCGGCGTTCGCCAGCCAGGTCTCGCCCACCAGGCCACGGTGATGGTCCAGGTAGCTGAAATCGATGTTGATCAGGTTGTCGACAAAGAGGTGCATGAGGTTCCTCAGGCGTTGAAACTTCCGGGTTTACTGCGGTGCACAGTATAACCTGAATAGGGGGGTGGAACTCGCGCCTGTGAGTCTCTATAATCGCGCCCTCTTCGGCAGTGAAGCATTGTCGAAGCTTGCAGTGGCGGCCCTTCCGGTCCCCTCGCAATGAACAGCTGTGAACTCCGCCAGGCCCGGAAGGGAGCAACGGTAGCAGTGACGTCATGTGCCGAGGGTGTTGCTGGTTGGGCTGCCTCCATTTCTGCCCCCTCCTTTTGTTTTCGCCCGACCGGGCACCGACTCCCGATGTTGACGCTGAATCCCGGATTCACAGGATTTTTGTTGTTTCTATGCCGTGTTGGGGGAATTTCATGCCGATGTGCGCTCGTTATGGCGGCTGCAGCCCGCCCGGTGTCGCGCTTATGCTATAAAACGTCGTCAAATATAACTGAAAAGCAGAGAGGGAGCTGATGAAAAAGATTGCCCTGGCCGCCGCTGTGGCGGTGGTATTGGCTGGCTGTGACAACCGCCAGGCAGAGCCTGAAGATGCCGCGACAGACAGTGCTATGGCGAATGTGGCCGCAGAGAGTGCCGGCGCCGGGACAGCTGAGTCCGCCACCCAAACCGGTACCGGCGAGTCCGCCAATGGCCCGGTGACCGCCGAGGATGCCAAGGCCTTCCTCGAGCAGGCACAGCAGCGCCTGGCCAAGATGGCGGAGGAAGGCGCACACGCATCCTGGCTTGCAGCCACCTACATTAACGTGGATTCCCAGTACACCGAGGCGCTGGCCTCGGAGCGCTTTACCTCCCTGGCGGTCGAGCTGGCCAACGAGGCAGCCCGCTTCGATGACCTGGAGCTCGACCCTGAAACCCGTCGCCAGCTCACCATGCTCAAGCAGGGCCTGGTACTGCCAGCGCCGCAGGATCCGGAACTGACCGCCGAGCTGGCCCAGATCGGCTCCAAGCTGCAGGGCATGTATGGCTCCGGCAAGTACTGCTCCGGCGAGGGCGACAAGGAAAAATGCTACGGCCTCACTGAGATGGGCCGCCTGATGGCGGAGAGCCGCGATCCGGACCTGCTGAAGGAGCTCTGGGTTGGCTGGCGCAAGGTAGCGCCGCCCATGAAGCCGCTCTACGAGCGCCAGGTGGAGATCGCCAATGCCGGTGCCCGGGAGCTGGGCTACAAGGACCTGAGTGAGATGTGGCGCTCCAAGTACGACATGGAGGCGGATGCTTTTTCCGCGGACATGGATGCACAGTGGAGCAAGGTAAAGCCCCTGTATGAAGCCCTGCACTGCCATGTACGGGCCAGGCTGAACGAGCGCTACGGCGACGACGTGGTGCCGCCCAACGGCAAGATCCCGGCGCACCTGCTGGGCAATATGTGGGCGCAGGAGTGGGGCAACGTCTATGACGTGGTCAAGGACGAGGATATGCAGGCCCCCTACGACCTGACCCAGCTGGTGGTTGATTCCGGCATGGATGAAAAGGAAATGGTCAAGGTCGGCGAGCGGTTCTTTACCTCGCTGGGCTTCAAGCCACTGCCGGAAACTTTCTGGGAGCGTTCCCAGTTCACCAAGCCCCGTGATCGCGACGTCGTCTGCCATGCCAGTGCCTGGAACCTGGATAACAAGGACGACATCCGTATCAAGATGTGTATCCAGAAGACCGCGGATGACTTCATTACCATCCATCACGAACTGGGCCACAACTTTTACCAGCGTATCTACAACGACCAGCCGTTCCTGTACCAGGAGGGTGCCAATGATGGTTTCCACGAGGCGGTGGGTGATGCCATTGCGCTTTCCATCACGCCAAAGTACCTGAAACAGATTGGCCTGATGGACGAGGTGCCGGACGAGAGCAAGGATATCGGCTTCCTGATGCGCCAGGCACTGGACAAGATCGCCTTCCTGCCGTTCGGGCTGCTGGTGGACAAGTGGCGCTGGCAGGTGTTCAGCGGTGAGGTGGACCCCAGCGATTACAATAAGGCCTGGTGGGAATTGCGCGAGGATTACCAGGGCATCCAGCCGCCGGTAAGCCGCAGCGAGGCCAATTTTGATCCGGGCGCCAAGTACCATATCCCGGGCAACACGCCCTATGCGCGTTACTTCCTGGCTCGTATCCAGCAGTTCCAGTTCCACCGCGCCCTGTGTGAGGCGGCGGGCCACGAGGGACCACTGCATCGCTGCTCGATTTACAACAACGCGGCCGCCGGTGAGAAACTCCGCAATATGCTTGCAATGGGTGCCAGCAAGCCGTGGCCGGATGCGATGGAAGCCCTGACCGGCCAGCGCGAGCTGGACTCCTCGGCCATCATCGATTACTTCCAGCCGCTGATGGCGTACCTGGAAGAGCAAAACCAAGACCGCCAGTGCGGTTGGGAATAATCAAGCGCATAGCGAGCACTGCTCGCTGCTTGATTATTCGACCGGCCAGTGCAGGTTTTTGCTCCATGCAAAACCTGCATTCCCGCCATCCATGGCGGTCAGATAGCCGGGCCGGAGCCTGAACAAAGGCTTGCTCAGGGCGCTGCCGCGAGCAGTTCTAGCGACGTGAATAACCCGTAATAGAAAGCCCGGCAACGCCGGGCTTTTTTGTGTTGGCGATGATTCGGTGCCAATTCGCCAGTGTGCGGGCCTTCAGAACTCGGCCTGGGCCGTCAGCCACAGCTTGTCCGTATCCACACTGAACTCATCGGCCTGGTACTGGCTGTACTTGAGGCTCATGCCCACCACGCCGAGCTTGCCGGCGACCAGGAAGCCGTACTCGCTGCCAAGCTTATCCATGCCGGACACGTCCGGGTCATCTGAACCCAGCTGATGATAATTCACTGCAAGTTTGACTCCGGCGAGTGTCGTCCCCACTGAAAGATAGGTGTCCTCGATACCACCGGGAATATTGCCGGTACCGCCGCCGAGGAATTTATCGTTCCAGCCCTGGAACTTGTGCAGCGTCGCCAGCGGGGTAATAAACTGGCCGTCGCTGCCATCCGCACCCAGGAGCTCATATCCCGCGGCAAGCCTGACGGGGCCCAGCTTGTAGCCAGCGTCAACCAATACGTAGTCTGCGGAATATGAGGCAGGGCTGTCGCCGGCCTCGGTCTGGGTGGCATATTCCAGCTGGTAGCCCAGGTTGCCGGCGGCACCGGCAAAGCGCAGGCCGTAGGTGTCGGTGGAAAAAAGTGGGGCCGTCTCGTTGTCGATCAGGTAGGCATAGGCGGACAGGGCACCCACGGAAAACCCTTCGTAACGGGCATTGAACAGGTAGGTATCGTTCTCATGATCGCCGAGCGGGCTGTCCTCGCCGAAGATCCGGTTGACGTTGTCGATATGGGCGAGGAAGACAGTTGTATCTTCCAGGCTGGTGTTGCTCAGGCTGAAGCCATCGTAGGTCTGCTCATTCTGGCGAAAGCCCACCCCCCCGACAAAGCGCTGGTTGTCCAGCAGTATGCGCTGTCGACCATACTTGAGGGTCGTGCTTCCTTTTGAGTAAGCGAGCATATACCGGTTGACCTCGGTACCTTCGGGGTCCGCAATCCCTCCTTCAAACTCGGTTACATGGGTCACGTCATCCATTTCCAGCAGCACGCTGAAGCCCTGGTATTCTGCCGAGGACAGGGTCAGTCGCGTCTTCAGGCTCAGCAGGTCGACAGAGTCACTGCCTTCAATGTCCACGGTTTCACTGCGGGCCCGGAAGTTCACGGTGGCATCCCCCTGTTGCAATGCCTGGGCAAAGTTCGTCACCGCGGGGGGCTGTTCCAGCGGTGCGTCCTGGGCGAAGGCGTTGTGGGAATATGCCGTTGCCACGGCAACTGCCAGCAGGCCCCGGCGAGTGATTCGGATGGGTCCATTCATCTGTGTCATTTTTTGTCTCCAGGTTTTCTCGGTAAATCTTTTTATTCCAGGCACAAGCCGGGCATCGTCACCGATTACAGGCAATGGCGGAAGGGTAGGGAAGTTATGAACCCCGTGGGTAAAGGGTTTCTTTCTAAAATGAGAACCAGGTCAGGCTGCGTCGACCACCTCCCCGGTATCGCGGGTGCAAGCCCGCGCTGATTCGCCGGGTGCTACAGCGGCTCGGCCCAGAGCCGGGTCAGCACCGACTTTGTCATGTCTTTCGTGCAGGAATTTCAGTACGCGGGCACGATAGTGGTTGTAGTGGCTGTCGCCCGCCAGGTCCAATCGATGGCGGGGGCGCTCGAGCTCTACATCCAGCACTTCGCCGATGGTGGCCGCGGGACCGTTGGTCATCATCACAATCCGATCTGATAGCAGCACAGCTTCATCGACGTCGTGGGTAATCATGATGACGGTGTTTTTCAGGTCCGCCTGGATCTCCATCAGGGAATCCTGCATGTGTGCGCGGGTGAGTGCATCCAGCGCACCAAAAGGTTCATCCATCAGCAGGACCTTGGGTTGCATGGCCAGTGCGCGGGCAATACCCACTCGCTGTTTCATACCCCCGGAGATTTCCCCGGGCCGTTTGTGCGCAGCATGGGCCATGTGTACCAGCTCGAGATTGTGATCGATCCATTCCCGTATTGCGCTGCGGGACATCTTCCTGCCGAATACCTGGCTCACTGCCAGCTCGACATTCTCGTAGGCGGTCAACCAGGGCAGCAGGGAGTGATTCTGGAATACCACCGCCCGCTCGGGGCCGGGCTCAGTGACCTCACGTCCATCCAGAATCACCCCGCCGGAGCTTGCCTGGTGCAGCCCGGCGACAATATTGAGAACCGTGGACTTGCCGCAGCCGGAGTGGCCGATCAGGGAGACGAACTCGCCCTGGCGGATTTTCAGGTTGATATCCCGCAGGGCCGTGAACGGACCATTAGGCGTGGGGAACTGCATACCTACCTGGCTGATATCGAGAAGCGTGTTCATGGAAACCTCGTTCAGTGTTGCTGGCAAATGTAGGCCGGCGAGTTTGTCCGGCGGCATTGTTTCATTCAGTGGGTGGTTATTTCCTTGTCCCAGGAAAAGAACCGCTGTAACTGCAGCATGCAACGGTCAAGCAGGAAGCCAATAAAGCCGATCACGAGCACTGCGGCCATAATGCGGGCCAGCGAGTCGGAGCTGCCGTTCTGGAACTCGTCCCAGACGAACTTGCCCAGCCCGGGATTCTGGGCGAGCATTTCGGCCGCAATCAGTACCATCCAGGCGACGCCCAGGGACAGGCGCATGCCGGTGAATATCATTGGCACCGAAGCTGGCAACACGATACGTCGTACATGCTTCAGCGCCGGCAGGCGCAGGACCTTGCTGACGTTTAACAGGTCGCGATCAATCGAGGCGACACCCACAGCCGTGTTGATCACCATCGGCCAGAGGCAGCAAAGCGTTACCGTGATCATGGAGTTGATAAATGACTTGGCGATCATCGGGTCCGGGGTGGCGTACAGGGCGCTCACAACCATGGTCACCAGGGGTAACCATGCCAGTGGGGAGACCGGCTTGAATACCTGGATAATCGGGTTACAGGCGGCATTGAGTGCGGGGCTGAGCCCGATGGCGATACCCAGGGGAACGGCAATCAGTGCCGCGAGCAGGAAACCGCTCATGACCGTGACCAGGCTGGTGCGGATCTGGTCGATAAAGGTTTCCTTGCCAGTGTAATCCCGTATTTTCGGTTCGTAGCCCGGATCCTCGGCGACCCGCCTGGCATTACGCTCCCGTTGCCGCTCATAAAAGGCGGCCTCTTTCTCCCGGGAGCGCTGGTGCTCACTGTAGAGGGCGCCGAACTGCTCCCAGACCGCCACCGGTCCCGGGAAAGTCCCCAGTGATGTATCGATATTGCGGGCGCTCACCGACCACAGCAGGAGAAAAACCAGTATCCCGGTTGCAGGCAGGGCGAGCAGGGCCGCGGTGCGCAGGAGCAGTCCTCCATCGGCCCGGGGCAGGCGCCAGTTTAATATCTTGCCGGAAGTCAAGGTGCTGCTAGTCATAGTGCGTTATCTCGTTTGCATCACTTTTCAGGGCGGCGTCCATGGCCGCCCGGCAATTCCACGGTTTACTTTCAGAGTTTCTCGCCACTTTTCAGGCCGATGGGAAACTTGTCGATATAGGCATTGGGTGTCCTGCCGTTGTATACAATCCCGTCGATAAAGTGGGTCTGGGGCTCGCGGAAGCCGTCCTCGGTGTCAAAATCCGGGAACTGGTCCGCCTTGGCCAGGCCTTCTGCGATCAGTGATTTCGCGGCGGCCTCATAGATGTCCGGGCGGTATACCTTTTGTGCAAGATCCTTGTACCAGTCATCACTCTTGTCTTCCGGGATCTGGCCCCAGCGCCGCATCTGGGTCAGGTACCAGATGGCATCCGAGTAATAGGGGTAGGTGGCGTTGTAGCGGAAGAAAACATTGAAGTCCGGCACTGAGCGCTTGTCCCCTTTCTCGTACTCGAAGGTGCCGGTCATGCTGTTGGCAATTACTTCATAGTCGGCTCCCACATAGTGGGATTTCGAGAGGATCTCCACCGCTTCCGTGCGGTTGGCATTGTTGTTTTCGTCCAGCCACATAGCCGCTCGAATCAGCGCGCGGGTCAGGCGGATTGTGGTGTTGGGGTATTTTTCCGCAAACTCCCTGGTGATACCGAAGACCTTTTCCGGATTGTCCTTCCAGATCTCGTAGTCGGTAACCACCGGCACACCAATGCCCTTGAATACCGCCTGCTGGTTCCAGGGTTCACCGACGCAGTAGCCGTAGATGGTGCCGGACTCGAGCGTGGCGGGCATTTGCGGCGGGGGCGTCACTGACAGCAGGGCATCCGCATTGATCTGGCCCGAGATATCCCCCTTGTGCGGGGCATAAAAGCCCGGGTGGATGCCGCCGGCGGCAAGCCAGTAACGCAGTTCATAATTGTGGGTGGAAACCGGGAAAACCATGCCCATGTTGAATGGTTTGCCGTCGTCCTTGTAAGCCTCAACCACCGGCTTCAGGGCATCCGACTTGATCGGGTGCACGGGCAAGCCATCTTCCCGCTTGGGAATATTGGGTTTCATCTGTTCCCAGATTTCGTTCGAGACGGTAATGCCGTTGCCATTCAGGTCCATCGAGAAAGGGGTGATGATGTCGGCCCGGGTGCCAAAGCCCATGGTGGCGGCAATCGGCTGGCCCGCCAGCATATGGGCACCATCCAGCCGGCCATCAATCACGCCGTCGAGTAGCACCTTCCAGTTGGCCTGCGCCTCGATGGTGACGTAAAGGCCCTCATCCTCGAAGAAACCCTTTTCATAGGCGACGGCAATTGGCGCCATGTCGGTCAGCTTGATAAAGCCAAACGTCAGCTCCTCTTTTTCCGGGTAGCCGAGCTTTTCCGCCCGGGCGGGTGCCGTGCCCATTGCTATTGTGGCCACTAGCATGGCGGCGACTGCCCATGCCCCGAATGATTTGTTCCAGTTCATCTGGCTTTCTCCTGTGCGGGTTTCCTGTACTTTTCCGGGCCAAAAAAAAACGCTCATTGATCGGTGCCTTTGGCACGGGTCAATGAGCGTCTTTGCTCGGCAGCTGGCAGGCTTGTGCCTGCCGTCAGTGTTCAGTTGTTGTTGCCCCTGTTTCCTATACTCCCGAATTCCGGTGTCTTGCCGGGTGTTGCCTTTCAGTTCACACCGCAAAAATCAGGGGGCATTGATTGGTGTGGCCAGGGCAGCAAAATTCATTCTTCACCGAAGCAAATTGCACAGATCGTGCCAAGGCTGCGGCCACTGCATGTTGAAGATGGGCTGGGACAGGCTCCTGAGGCTGGCCCCAGGTTGTTATATGGGCGCGGGAGCACGGGATTTCATGTGTTCCGGGGATGCTGCTGGTTGTGACAATGCCGCGTGCGGCAATCGTTGCAATGCATCGCGATGATATGGTCCCGGTGTACTGCGTTGCGGCCGCAAGCCTTAAGGTAGTGCGGAAGCGGGGGGCGCTGCCCGCTGATGGGGCATTGTGTGCCGGAGGGAAGGTGGGAATATCGCTGGCAACAAAACCAAAAAGGGCCGGACATCGCTGTCCGGCCCTTATGCTGGCTTCCGATCGGGGGATCAGAAGTTGTAGTTTACAGAAACACCAGCCAGCCAGGCTTCGATATTGGTGGTGCCGCCATCGAAGTAAGTAACCAGGGCTGTACCCGGGCCGACCAGTGAATCGGTCGGGATCACGCTGCCTTCCTGGATGGTTTCGTCGTCACCCCACAGGTAGGCAAAGCCGCCGTCAACCGACAACTGGTCGCTGAACTTGTAAGTGCCGCCGAAAGTCACCCACTGGCGATCGGTGTCCGGGATGGACAGGGTGCGCCAGGTGATCGGGCGGCCAAAGCTGGCGGTTTCCTCGTCAAACAGGCCGTCGCGTGCAGCGCCCTCGTCGTAGGCGTAGCCGATGCGCCAGGTGACTTCCTCACACGGGTAGTATTCGCCGGCGATGCTGTAACGCATGCCACTCTCGAAGTTCTCTTCCTTGATCAGCAGCGGATTGTAGGGCTCGGGGTCCACGCCGAACTTCTGGCCGGGGATGAAGCCCTCAAGGCGTTCGAAGTCATCCCAGTCGGTCCACATGGCACCCAGCGCCAGGCCCCACTGGCTGTTGAAGCGATGGTAGAAACCCAGCTCCAGGGTGTCGGGCAGGTCCAGGGTCAGGTTGGCGGATGCATTCCGCAGGCCGATACCACCCATATTGTTGGGCAGGGCCTGGGAATTGACATCACCTTCCAGCTCCGGGTCCAGCTCGGAGTGATAGGAGATACCGAAGCGGGATTGTTCATTGATCTGCCACAGGGCGCCCAGGGACCAGCCCACATCCCAGTCGTCACCCTCGAGGTCGAGGATGGTCAGTTCGGGGATACCGGACCCGTCGGGCAGGAAGAGCCCGGTCTGCTGGCTCAGGTTGCGCGGCACCTTGGTTTTCAGGGTGGCGTCGGCGTAGAGGAAGTTTACTGCAAGGCCGATACTGAACTGGTCGTTGAAGTTGTACGCCACCGAGGGTGCAATATTAACCGTCAGCAGTTCAGTTTTATCGGCAATATGGGTCACCAGCCAGTCCGGGTCGAAGTCGGTTTCCAGGCCGTAGTCGGTAAACATGCCCAGGCCGAAAGACCAGCAGTCATCAAAAGGAACTGCCAGGGCGAAGTCGGGGACAAAAGCATCGCTGGCGTAGTCGCTGGCAGTGTCGCGGAACGGGCCTACCTGGGCGAGCGGCACCGGCTGGCCGGTAACCGGGTTGGTGCCTACAACGGAAAAGTCGACCTCACCGGCGGCGTCAATTTCCGGGTTGACGTAGGTGACGCCCGCGGACAGTGAAATCCGGTCAAACAGAGCAGAACCGGCCGGGTTGCGGTTCAGGATGGCGGCATTGTCACCGATGGTGTTTTCCGCCGCGAACGCGCGGCCAAGGCCAGAAGGGTTGGTCTCCTGCAGGTAAAAACCCGCAGCCATGGTACCGCTGGAAGCGGTGCTGATTGCTGCAGCCAGAACTGCACGACGCAGAAGTTTCTTTTTCATGAGGTCCCACTCTGTTTTTAAATCGCGGATCACAAATGCATCACGCGACGACTGCGTGGCAGTTTCCGGCGCGCGATGGAGAACCCTGTTCAGGTTCCCGGGTTTGCAATTGATTCCCTGACCCGAAAATTCTAGCAGTGCCAGAATATTGTTTCAGGGGAGGCGGGCGACTTTATAAAGACAAAGAGGCGAAAAATCTATCATTTCGCGCCACTTTTTCTTTATTTTTACGAGTTGTTCGAAACTTTTTTATTGTTGGCGGGAAGAGTCTCTATGGGTGGAAAATTTGGTCAAGGAAATCTGGTAGGTTTCGCCATCTTCTTCCTGCATCAGTTTAACCAGCGCGTGATTCCACTCCGGGGCGAACCAGATATAAGTCGTGCGATCTGCACCTTCTTCGCGCACGCGTTCCACCTTGACCGTGTCCACGGGACCCAGTGGCGTCTGCAGCTTCTCGGTACCGGCAACGGCAAAACGATATGTGCGCACTCGCTTGCCATCGGCTACCTGATAGACGAGATCTTCCTTGCCGGCAGCCACATCCAGTGCCAGCTGCAGCTGGTAACTGATTTTGTCGTGGATATCCTTCGGGACATTCTCGAGCGTGCGGTCCGGCTTTGACACATTGACGACCCGGCCGTTTTCAAAATTCAGGGATGTGTGGCGATTGCGCCCGAGTCCGGTACGACGGTACTCATAGTGCCGGGGGGTAATGCTGGCATCGGCCAGGGAAAAGCGGGAGTGCTCGCGGATGTCGGCGAGGAAAGAATCCGCCCGGAAATCCAGCCGCCAGTTGTCTCCGGCGCCGGAGAGCTCGCGCCTGGCTTCTACCTTGATGCCGTTGTAACTGGCAGAGTAGGTGGCGGAGAAGGGCTCCAGGCCCTGGGCGCTGGCGGCCAGGGCCTGGCAGCTGAAAACGAGAAAAAGTACAAACTGTCGAACGGGCACGGCGATCTCCCTTTTCCTGGTGGCGTTCGCTGGGGCGGGGCATATCCGGTGGGCAAAACCTTGCCTGCCGGTGCCTGGGCCCTACGATAGCTTTGACCGCTGCCGGCTGCAAAAAGTGCCCGGGAGAGTCCCGGGCACGCAATCGCTCAGGTCCTGACCACGTTTCCTGTGGGGGGCAGGCGTTCGCCATCGAGTTCCGAATGGTCACCGACCATGCGCAGGCGCCCTTCGGCAAACCAGCTTACTGCGAGCGGGTAGATAACATGCTCCTGAGCCTGTACCCGTTGGGCCAGGCTCTGCGCGGTATCACCGGACTCGACGGGAATCACCGCCTGTACGATGGGTGGGCCGCCGTCCAGTTCCTCGGTGACAAAGTGCACGGTAACCCCGTGTTCGGCGTCGCCGGCGTCCAGAGCCCGCTGGTGGGTGTGCAGGCCCTGGTACTTGGGCAGGAGGGAAGGGTGGATATTCAGCAGGCGGCCGCTGTAATGGCGGACAAACGCCGGGGTGAGGATACGCATGAACCCGGCCAGCACCACCAGCTCGGCGCCATAACTGTCGATACTGTCGATCAGGGCGCGATCGAATGATTCCCGGTCTTCATAGTCCCGGTGGTTGACCACCGCCGCGGGAATGCCCGCCTCGCGGGCGCGGGTCAGGCCATAGGCCTCCGCCTTGTTACTGATCACCGCGCACAGCTCAAAGCTGGCATCGGTCGTTGCCGCCGCGTCGATCAGGGCCTGCAGGTTGGTGCCGCTGCCGGAAATCAGCACGGCCACCCGACATTTCTCCCGCGCCATCGGAGCCTTCTGCGTCATTAGAGCCCCGAGAGTTCCACGGCCTCGTCACCGGAGGCGGATTCGATGCTGCCAATAATGAAGGCTTCCTCGCCCGACTGGCGCAGGATCCCCAGGGCCTCGTCGGCCCGGTCGGCGGGGACACAGACCACCATGCCCACACCGCAGTTGAATGTGCGGTACATCTCGCGGCGGTCGATATTGCCGTTTTTGCGCAGCCACTCGAATACCGGGGGCATTTCCCAGCTGTTGGTATCGATGTGGGCGCAGGTGCCTTCCGGCAGCACGCGCGGCAGGTTTTCCAGCAAACCGCCGCCGGTGATGTGGCTCAGGGCGTTCACCTGCGATTTAGCGATCAGCTCGAGGAGGTTCTTGACGTAAATTCGGGTCGGGGCCATCAGCGCCTCGGCCAGCGTCACCCCGCCCATGTCCTGCTGCAGGTCGGCGCCGCTGACTTCCAGCACCTTGCGCACCAGGGAGTAGCCGTTGGAGTGGGGGCCGCTGGAGGCCAGGCCGATCAGCTTGTCGCCGGCAGCCACTTTGCTGCCATCGATGATGCCGGACTTCTCCACCACACCCACGCAGAAGCCTGCCAGGTCGTAGTCGTCGCCTTCGTACATCCCGGGCATCTCTGCGGTCTCACCGCCCACCAGGGCACAGCCGGCCAGCTCACAGCCACGGCCGATGCCATTGACAACCTCGGCCGCGATATCCACATTCAGCTTGCCGGTGGCGTAGTAATCCAGGAACAGCAGGGGCTCGGCACCGGCTACCACCAGGTCGTTCACGCACATGGCCACCAGGTCGATGCCGATGGTGTCGTGAATCCCCAGGTCCATCGCCAGGCGCAGCTTGGTGCCTACACCGTCGGTGCCCGATACCAGTACCGGCTCCTTATAGCCCTTGGGCAGCTCACACAGCGCCCCGAAACCGCCCAGGCCGCCCATCACTTCCGGGCGCTGGGTCCGCTTGGCGACATGCTTGATGCGGTCGACCAGGGCGTTGCCCGCGTCGATGTCGACACCGGCATCTTTATAACTGAGGGATTGGGGCTTGGAATCGCTCATGATTCTTCCTGCAATGGGCTTTCGAAGGGCGCGTATTCTAGAGGAATTTCGCCCAAATGTGCGAACTCGGGGCTGGGAGAAAAAACCGACACTGATACAATAGCCCCTCTGGCCCGGTTTGACCCGGGATCGATTCCGGCCCGCAGCCGTGCCGGCGCCCCTTTCCCGGGCCCGGTAGAGCGCGCTGGCCGGTCAACCGAATAAGTGGTTTGGGGGAGTTTGAGAGATGCAGATGCTGGTCCGGCGCGGTGTGGCAACAGCAGCGAAGTTGCTGGCCCTTGCCCTGTGCCTAACGATGTTGCCGGCGCAGGCTCGGGTGATTGCAGACCTTTACGAGGTGGCGGAGCCCGTTCCCAGCCGCAGTGCGAGTGACCGTGCGGCCGCGGCCAGCCGTGGCCTCGAGCAGGTTTTCGTGCGGGTTACCGGCGAGCCCTCAATTGCCGGTAGCGGCGTGTTGAGCCCGGTACTGCGGGAGGCGCAGTCCTTTATGCAGGGTTACCGCTATGTCACCGAGGAGGACGAGCTGTACGTGCAGCTGACCTTCGATCCCCAGGCGGTGGCGGCCAAGGTGCACGAACTGCAGCTGCCCATGTGGCCCAATAACCGTCCCGGCACGCTGGTGTGGCTGGCTGTGGACACCCTCGGGGAGGGACGCAGCTATCTGAGCGAGACCGAGTCGCCGGAAGTCTTTTCCGCCCTGGATGCCGCCGCTATCGCCCGCGGCCTGCCGCTGGAATTCCCCGCACTCGACAGTACTGACCGGCGCGCCATGCCGCTGGGCAATCTCTGGGCCCAGGACGAGCGGGCGGCTAAAAGTGCCGCGGCGCGTTACCAGCCCGATGCGAGCCTGATGGGGCGCGTGCTGCAGCTGTCCCAGGGGCGTTGGCAGGGCAACTGGCTGCTGATCCACGGCGGCCGCAGCTATGCTTTTGACGCCACCGGGGATTCCCTGGAAACCGTGGCCCAGCAGGGGGTCAATGAGGCCGCCAACCTGCTGGCCCAGCGCTACGCGGTGCGCCCGGACGCCGGCGGTGGTGAATCCAGCTCCGTGGTCCTGGAGCTGGTGGGCGTGTCCACGTTTGCGGATTACAACGAGGCCTCGGCTTACCTTCGGGGCCTGGCCCAGGTCAGCCGGGCAGACCTGCTGCAGGTGGATGGCGACCGTATGCGTTTCGCCCTCAGTACCGGCGTGCCCATGCGGAACCTGCGCGATGCCCTGGCACTGAACCGCAAACTGCGGGCCGAGGCGGAACAGGACCCGATCGACCTCAATGGCTATCGCGCGCCCGCGGGCAGCGCGGAGAATCCCCTGCGTTATCGCTGGCAGTGAGATGAACAAGCAAAGCGGTGTGCCGCAGCAGCTGCCCCTGGGGGTATCGCTGCGCGATGACGCCACCTTCGACAATTTTTACCTGTCGCCGGAGGATCCCAACCGCCAGGTTGTGGCCGCCCTGCAGGGCTTTGCCGCCGGCAGCCTGCCGGAGCAGTTGATTTACCTCTGGGGTGAAGAGGGCTCCGGTGTCAGCCACCTGTTGCAGTCCGCCTGCCAGAGTGCTGAGGACAGCGGCCGGAGTTTCCAGTACCTGCCGCTGGGGGAACTCCTGCCGATGGATCCTGCCGTCATCCTCGATGGCCTGGAGGAAGTGGAGCTGCTGTGTATTGACGGTATGCACCTGCTGGAAGGGCAACCGCAGTGGCAGACGGCGCTGTTTCACCTGTTCAACCGGGTGCGCGATGCCGGCGGCCAGATGCTGCTGGGGGCACGGCGCTCGCCCCGTGGCCTTGAGCTGGAACTGGCTGACCTGGCCTCAAGGCTCCAGTGGGGGCTTACCTTCCAGCTGCAGCCCCTGAACGACAATGACAAGCTGGCGGCCCTGCGCCAGCGCAGCCGCCGGCGTGGCTTTGACCTCCCGGAAGATGTGGCGTTGTATATCCTGCACCGGGCACCACGCCACACCGGTGCCCTGTTTACCTGCCTGGAACAGCTGGACCGGGCCTCGCTGATGGCCAAGCGCAAAATCACCATTCCCTTTGTGAAGGAAGTCCTGAAGATCTGAGGGCCCCGGGGTTACAGGCGCAGGATCTGGCGATACTGTGCCACTTCAACCTCGAAGCGGGTGTGATCCTGCAGGTAGAGGCGCAGGCAGTCGGCGGCATCCGGCTCCCCGTGCACCAGCTGGATGGCGGTGCCTGGTTGCAGCTGTGAGGAGTGGAGCCAGCGACCCAGGTCCCGGTAGTCAGCATGTGCCGATAGTCCCTCTAGCATTTCCACCTGCGCCCGGCAGGGAATGTATTCCCCGTGAATCTTTACCGTACTGCTGCCGGCCATCAGCCGGGCACCCCGTGTACCGCCCGCCTGGTAACCGGCAAACAGGACCGTGGTGCGATGGTTGGGCAGCAGGCGCTTGAGGTGGTGCAGTACCCGGCCACCGGAGGCCATGCCGCTGCCGGCAATGATGATGTGGGGATACTGGATATTATCCAGTGCCTTGGATTCCTCGATTTCGCGGGTGTAGGTGACTCCCTCGCTCATGCGCCGGCACTCGGCCTTCGTCAGCCGGTGCAGTTCCGGGTAGCGGTTATAGATATGGGAGGCATCGATGGCCATGGGGCTGTCGAGAAAGATCGGCAGGCGCGGGATATCACCGGCCTCCATCGCCCGGACCAGCATATGTTGCAGTGTCTGCGCCCGACCCACGGCAAAGCTGGGAATCACCAGCACTCCCCCGCGACCCACAACCTCATTCACCACCCGGTTGAGCTCCTCCTGTATGTCCAGGTCCGGGTGGCGGCGGTCGCCGTAGGTGGATTCCAGCAACAGCAGGTCCAGGGCCGGCAGGGGATCGGGCGGGTACATCAGGACATCGTCGGGCCGGCCCACATCGCCGGAAAAGCCCACCCGCTTGCCGCCGGCCTCGAGGATGCCGCTGCCGGCGCCGAGGATATGGCCGGCGCTCTGCAGCCTGGCAGTGATCTCTCCAATGCGCACCGACTCGCCGAATGCGATCGGCTGGAACAGCTCCAGGCTGCGCTCGGCGGTCTCGCCATCGTAGAGGGGCTCCGGGTGGGCATGCTTGCCGAGCCGGTGGCGGGCATAGAAACGGGCATCTTCCTCCTGGATATGCCCGGCGTCCGGTAACAGGATGCTGCACAGGTCCACGGTGGCCGGATGGCAGAACACCGGGCCGCGGTAACCGAGCTGGTACAGTCGCGGGATATAGCCCGAGTGGTCCAGATGCGCATGGGTGAGCAGGATGCCGTCCAGGCCATGGATATCGAAGGCCGGTGGCTGCCAGTTCCGCTGCCGCAGCCACTTGTAGCCCTGGAACAGGCCGCAGTCGACCAGCAGACGGGTGTTGCCGTGCTCCACCAGGAATTTGGAACCGGTGACCGTCTGGGTGGCACCGAGAAAAAGCAGGTTCATGGGTTCGACTCCCGGTTACGGCCGGTAGCGGGATGTGACCCGGCCAGCAGTTCGTGCAGCGGCCCGGCGATTACTGGGGCCAGGTCGAAAGTGCAGTGGGGGCCCGGGATGCTGTTGCTGGTGTACAGCTGGTGTATCCCGCTTGCCTGCAGCTGCGCTTCGCAGTCACCGGCAAAAATCCCATGTACCGCGGCGCAGTGGATCTGGTCGATGCCGGCGTGCTGCAATGCCGCGGCCGTTTCCATCAATGTGTGGCCACTGGAGATGACATCGTCCACCAGCAGCGCCGGCCGGTTGCGGTAACCTGATACGTCGGGTACCTCCACTGATACCGCGCGATCACCGGTCCGGGTCTTTTCACAAACGACAAACGGCAGCCCGGTCTGCCCGGCCAGTGTGCTGACCCACTGGCGGCTCTCACTGTCCGGACCCACCAGTAAATAAGAGGACTCCTGTTGCTGCACCCAGTCGCCGATCGTACTGACGGCCGAGAGGGCGAATGCCGGGATGGAATAGATTTCGTCGAGGTGGTCATAGCGGTGCAGGTGAGGATCCACGGTAACCAGCCAATCCACCCGGGCGGAAATTTCCCGGGCAAAAACTCTTGAGGTGATGGCCTCGCCCTCCCGGAATCGCCGGTCCTGCCGCATGTAGCTGAGGTAGGGCGCCACCAGGCCGATCGTTGCCGCGCCCAGTTCACGGAGCGTGGCGGCGAGGAAAACCAGTGCCAGGTAACCGGGGTCCGGGTCACACAGGTTGGCGAGGATGATGCAGTCGCGGTTCTTTGGCGGCGTGTCCACCCGCAGGTAGGTTTCACCGTCGGGAAAGCGCCGTCGTGCCAGTTGAGCTGGTTCCGCGCCCAGTTGTGCGCACAGCGGGGCTGCGAGCGGCAGTCCTTCCTCGAGTGCGAATAGCAGTGGTTTCATGCTCCCTTCTCCGCGACCTCCGCGACGTAAAACAGTTTGTGGTTACGGCGGTAGTATTCCTGCGCGTAAGCCAGTTCCCCGGGAGAGTCGGCGAGCAAAGTGGCCATGGGTTGGCCTTCGGTTACGGGCTCGCCGATCTTTACGTGCAGCCGCAGCCCTGCCGCCGGGGAGGACGGGGCCCCGGCAAGTTTCGCCAGCTGCGCGAGGCGCCTGTTATCCATCGCTGCCAGTACCCCCGAGCGCCCGGCCCTGAGCGGGGCCCGGTGGCGGGCCTCACGAAACTCTTTCATTCCCCCCTGGGCGGCGCAGATCCGCTCAAATTGCCGCAGTGCCCGGCCGGATTCCAGTAGCTCGCGGGCTCGCAATTCGCAGCCCTGGTCGTCCTCGCCAGTAGCCATGGCCAGCAGTCGGGAGGCCAGCAAGACCGAGCGGTCCACCAGGTCCCCTGGCGCCTCTGCCCGGTTGTGTAGCACCGCCAGCACATCCCGCGCTTCCTCCACCGGGCCAATACCATAGCCAATTGGCTGGGTGCCGTCGGTGATGATGCAACGGAGATGCAGGCCCAGGTCTTCGGCCACTTCGGAGAAAAGTAGGGAAAGGCGTTGAGCCTGCTCCTGGTCACGCAGCTTGACCGTTGGCCCCACGGGCATATCAATCAGCACGTGGGTGGAACCGGCGGCCACTTTCTTGGACAGCACCGATGCCACCAGCTGTCCCTCACTGTCCAGGTTCAGTGCCCGCTCTATCCGGATCAGGATGTCGTCAGTCGGGCTCAGGCCAACCCGTCCACCCGCGGCCAGGCATGCCCCGGTATCAATGACTACCTGCTGCAGCTGGCGCAGGGACAGGTCCACTTCGGTCAGCACGGCCATGGTGTCCGCGGTGCCGGCGGGCGAGGTAATGGCGTGGGAAGAGGTCTTGGGAATTACCAGGCCGGCGGCACTGGCGATGGAAATCACGATCGGGGTGGTGCGGTTACCGGGCAGTCCGCCGATACAGTGTTTGTCGAAAATGCGTGGGAATTCCGGCCACTGCAGGCGGTTTCCGCTGCGGACCATGGCGTTGGTGAGGGCGCTGGTTTCCCGCCGGCTCACACCACCGGTGGCGCATGCGGTGAGGAAGGCGGCAATTTCGATATCGGAATACAACCGGTTACTGATGTCACGAATGATGCCACTGATTTCCGTCGCGTTCAGTTCGTTGCCATAAATTTTCTTGCGCAGGGCACTGAGTGAGTGGACCAGGGGCGCATGGCGGACCTCGACCTCCTGTCCGGGGGTAAGCCCGAGGAACTCCCAGGCGCCGTCAGAGAAGCCGATGACGCCTCCCGGCAGCACTTCGGCACTGACGGTATGGAGGGTGGCAATCAGGTTGCGACCGGCCGTTCGTACCTGCAGGCGCGTATTGGCCGTGAACCCCTCAGCCCGGCAGATAGCGCAGTCATCGCGCATGAACACAATCGGTTCCTCATGGGTGTTGATCCCCATCAGGTGCGCACGCAGGTACTGGTCACGTGCCATAGGCTGGATCCATGTCGCTGCTGTCTCCCCTGTTTGATGCCGCTGGCGCGCGCCACCGCGCAACCGCCTCCATACTGTCCGATACGGCTGGGAAATCCGGCCGCCCGGCCCTTTAATTGTGGCACCGGGAATTGTGGCGTCGGGCAAGAATCCGGCGCTCATGCGTATTTATTCAGTTTTCTGATCTTCTGGTTCTCCAATATGCAGAATCTTCATAAAGTGCTATTTGTAAGCCACGCGGTCGACGAGCCCAATGAAGGGCTCCACCAGGCCGTCAGTCTCGTCAGGAGTAGTGGTGCGGAGCTACATATCATGGCGGTGTGTCCGGCGCTGCCGGAGGCGTTCGGTGACTATGCCGACGCTTATGGGGACGGCCTGGCGGCCCGCGTGAAATCCTCCCTGGATTCGGTGCTGGCGGATGAGGGCCTGGCTGCTGACGACCTCCCCGTTTCCCTGCAGGTAGAGTGCGGCAGCACGCCGGCCGAGCGGGTGATCCACCGGGTGATAGATGAAGACTTCGACATGGTGATCAAGAATGTCGAGGGGCGCAGCCAGCGCAAGGGTTTCAAGGCCATGGACATGGAGTTACTGCGCAAATGTCCCTGCCCGGTCTGGTTGTGCCGGCCGGTACACCACGGTCGCAGCGATATCCGGGTACTGGTGGCAATAGACCCGGAGTGCGAGCAGGGGCATGCCTATGACCTGGCCATCCGCCTGCTGCGGCTGTCACGCGCACTGGCCGATTCCTGGGAGGGCACCTTACATATCGTTTCGTGCTGGGATTACGATGTGGATGCTTACTTGCGCCAGAACTTCCCGCTTGACCTGCCGGATGCGGAGATAGACCGGGTGGTGGAACAGGCCGGCGCCAAACACCGTGCCAAGCTGGATGTACTGATCCGTGCGGCCGGGATCGGTGGCCCGATGGAAATACATCACACCATCGCCAATCCGGCGCGTTTTATCCCGTTGCTGGTGGAGGAGAAAAAATTCGACCTGCTGGTGATGGGTACCGTAGCCCGCACAGGCATCCCCGGTTTTATCATGGGCAATACGGCGGAAAACATCCTGCAGAAAATCAGCTGTTCCCTGCTGGCACTGAAGCCGGGGGATTTCAAGTCACCGGTGCACTGAAAGCTGCGGGGAAATCCGCCGTGGAAAGTCTTTGGGAGCAATAGCAATAAAAAAGGCGGGCCCGGGGGCCCGCCTTTTGTTCACCGCTCTAAGGTGTTACGACTGTGCCTTTACTTCTGCGACCCACTCGTCCACCAGCTCCTCGAGCACATCGAGGGGCACGGCGCCGTTGGCCAGTACCGTGTCATGGAAGCCGCGGATATCGAACTGGTCACCGAGTTCCCGCCTGGCCTTTTCACGCAGCTCGATAATCTTCAGCATGCCAATCTTGTAGGCAGTGGCCTGTCCGGGCATCACGATGTAGCGCTCGATCGCCTTGACCTGGTCTCCCTTGGGGTTGGGGGTGTTCTCTCCCAGGTACTCGATTGCCTCTTCGCGGGTCCACTTCTTGCTGTGGATGCCAGTGTCCACCACCAGGCGCGCGGCGCGCCACAGCTCCATGGCCAGGCGGCCAAAGTCGGAGTAGGGATCCTTGTAGAGGCCGATCTCCTTCGGCACCAGCTCGGAGTAGAGGCCCCAGCCCTCGGTGTAGGCGGTATAGCCACCGAACTTGCGGAACTTGGGAATGCCCTCCAGTTCCTGGGCGATGGACAGCTGCATGTGGTGGCCCGGGATACCTTCGTGATAGGCCAGCGCCTCCATCTGGTAGGTGGGCATGTCCGCAGTGTTGTATAGGTTGGCGTAGTAGATGCCCGGGCGCGAGCCGTCCGGTGCCGGGCGCTGGTAGAACGCCTTGCCCGCCGATTTCTCGCGGAAGGGTTCCACGGCCTTGACGACCAGGTCCGCTTCCGGCTTGGTGATGAACAATTCGTCCAGGCGGCCCTTCATGTTGTCGATGATTGCCGTGGCTTCCTTGAGGTAGCGCTTTTTCCCTTCCTCGGTATTCGGGTAGTAAAACTGCTCATCGGTGCGCATGAATTCGAAGAATTCCTGCAGGGTTCCGTCGAATTCCACCTGCTCCATGATCTCGCGCATTTCACCGTGAATACGCTCGACTTCGTCCAGGCCTTTCTGGTGGATTTCGTCGGCGGTCATGTCAGTGGTGGTATACACGTTCAGGCGATGTGCGTAGAAGTCATCGCCGTCCGGCAGTTTCCAGGCGCCGTCGTCTTTGGTGGCTTTTTTCTCCAGTTTACCCAGGTGGGCGATCAGCTTTTCATAAGCCGGCTGGGCGCTCTCCAGCAGGGCAGTTTGCGCCTGCTCCACCAGTGCCTGTTTCTTTTCTTCCGGAATTTCCAGCTTCTCAACCTTGCCCTTGAAGTCCTCAAACAGCGTGCTGTCTTCCCCGTCGGTGAAGGGGGCGCCGCTGATCAGGTTCTTGCCGTCGCTGATAACGTAGGGGAAAACGAACTTGGGTGGGATAACGCCGGCCTCGGCGCGTTCTTCCAGGTTGGCGATCAGCTGGTCAAAGTGACCGGGCAACGCGTTGAGGCGGGAGATGTAGGCCTCGGCATCCTCGACATCGTCGATACGGTGCTGGTTGATCAACAGGGATGCGACACCGGTGTGCACGGCATACATCTGGTTGACCGGGTAAGTGTGCAGTCGCCACTGGAAGCCCTCGATTTCCTCTTCCTTGTTGCGGACAGCCAGTTTCAGGCTCAGCGCGGTGGCATCGTCCAGTTGGCTGGAATCGATCTGTTTCAGTTCTTCCAGCTGGCGCTTCTGGATCTCCATGGTTTCCCGCTCGAATTCCGGCGAGAGATTGTCCCACTTGCCATAATCCTCATCATCGGTCTTGCCAAGGAAGGTCTTGAATTCCGGGCTGCGCTCCAGCAGCTCCTGGAAGTGGTCCTCAAACAGCTGGTTGGCCTTGGTTACCATCTCCTGGTTGACAGAAGAGTCGCTGGCGGATTCTGCTGCCGCGTCCGCAGTGTTGCCGTTGGGATTTGCGGTGCTGCTTTCGGCGGCTACCTCGGTTTCAGTGGTGGTGGGCTGGTTGTTTTCAGCCCGGTCACAGCCTGCCATTACCAGCGTGCTGATGGCAGCGGCAATCAGGGTCTTGTTGAACTGCATGTTTCGCATTCCCGTCCGATTGAAATAGTTATGGGGTTGAGCGGGGGACCGTTATGGGGTTTCCGGTCTCCAGAAAGTAAAAAAGCGGGCCGCCAGCCCGCTTTCTCGATCTCCCGGATCAGGCGAAGTTCTGGTTGACGAAGTCCCAGTTCACCAGGCTCCAGAACGCCTCCATGTACTTCGGACGGGCGTTGCGGTAGTCGATGTAGTAGGCGTGCTCCCAGACGTCACAAGTCAGCAGCGGGGTCTGGTCGGCCTCGGTCAGCGGGGTACCGGCATTGGAAGTGTTAACGATGGCCACGGAGCCGTCGCCTTTCTTCACCAGCCAGGTCCAGCCGGAGCCGAAGTTGTTCACAGCGCTGTTGGTGAACTCTTCCTTGAACTTGTCGAAGGAACCAAATGCCTTGTCGATGGCCTCAGCTACGGCACCGGAGGCGGCACCGCCACCGTTGGGGCTCAGGCAGTTCCAGTAGAAGGTGTGGTTCCAGATCTGCGCGGCATTATTGAACACGCCGCCGGAAGAGGACTTGATCACGTCTTCCAGGGATTTCTCTGCGTCGGCAGTGCCTTCCAGCAGGCCGTTCAGCTTGTCCACGTAGGTCTTGTGGTGCTTGCCGTAGTGATACTCCAGGGTTTCCTGGGAGATATGCGGTTCCAGGGCATCCATCGCGTAGGGGAGTTCGGGGAGAACGTGAGCCATGATTTCTTCCTTCCTTATGTCTCGGTTTGTGGATGAAGGCATTCTACACGCGCCGGATTGCAGAATTAACCCGGCATGTGGCTGACTACAGCGTATGGGGGCAAATACGGCGAAGACAAGTGGGTCAGCTAATCTTAAGCGGTAAACGCTTACTTTTTCGTCAATTTTTGGTATAACTGCCGCTGAAATCGACCAATCAATCCTCGTGTACGGGCCACTGGCCAGGTGCGCGAGCCAAACGCACGAATCGGGTATATCTAACGATGCAACGCAGAGAGCCGACCCTGGATGGCCGCGGTCCCGCCATAGACCCGGCAATGGACAACAAACCGATCGGTGGCGCCCCCCGTGGCAGCGCCCCGCAGCCGCCCGCTGACGATGAGGGTGGCTCCGGTGGCTCCTCAGTCCTGGCTGTTGTGGCCCTGATCCTGGCTCTCGCCGGCGTCGGCGGTGCGGGCTTCCTCTACACCCAGTGGCAGGACACCCGCTCGCAACTGGTGAGCGCGGAAGAGCGAATCGTGGAACTCGAGAAGCGTTTCGAAATGTCGGACGAGGAGTCAACGGCGTCCGTGGAGGTCCTGAATGCCCGGGTGAAGGAGAATTCCTCCGAGATCCGCAAGCTGTGGGGTGTTTCCCACGATACCAACCGCAAAAACATCGCCGCCAACAAGGCAGCGGCCGCCGCTGCCGCAAAGGACGCTGCTGCGGCCAAGAAGCAGGCCGCGCAGCTGGCCGGCAAGGTCAGTGGCCTGAGCGACAGCGTGAAGAAAATTGCTTCCGTGGAATTCGCCCTGTCCGAGCTGCGTGAGACCACTACCAGCAGCCAGCGCGACCTCAAGGACAAGCTCGCCAGCCTGGAGCGCCAGCTCAACTCGGTGCGCAGTGACCTGGGCGGCCGGGTGAGCGCCAACGAGGAGGCTGTTGAGTCCATCGACGCCTACCGCCGCTCCGTGAACAAGGACCTGGTACAGCTGCGCGACGCCATCCGCAGCCTGCAGTCTGGTGGCAGCACCGCCGGCATCCAGTAAGGCTTTGCCCCTCGCCGCGGCCCGGATTCCCCGGGCCGCGACTTCCCTGCTTTCCACTATTGCCGGCCATATCCTGTCCCCACGCCCCAATCGGGGAATTTGCCCGCAATTCGTGTAAAATCGCCCGCCTTGAGACGTAAACCGGAGACGGCTATGACCACTATCCGCCAGGATGACCTGATCGACAGCGTCGCGGATGCGCTGCAGTTTATTTCCTACTACCACCCGCAGGACTTTATCCAGGCCCTGAACCAGGCCTACGAGAAGGAGGCCAACCCGGCGGCGAAGGACGCCATGGCCCAGATCCTGATCAATTCCCGTATGTGTGCCCAGGGGCACCGCCCCATCTGCCAGGACACGGGTATCGTGACCGTAAAGCTGAAAGTGGGCATGAATGTGCAATGGGATGCGGACATGAGCGTGACCGACATGGTCAACGAGGGTGTGCGTCGAGCGTATAACAACCCGGACAACGTGCTGCGTGCCTCCATCCTCGAGGACCCGGACGGCGCCCGCAAGAATACCGGGGACAATACCCCGGCGGTGATCCATTACGAGATCGTTCCCGGCGATACCGTGGAAGTCTATGTGGCCGCCAAGGGTGGTGGCAGCGAGGCGAAGAGCAAGTTCGCCATGCTGAACCCGTCTGACTCGGTGGTCGACTGGGTGCTCAAGATGGTGCCGCAGATGGGTGCGGGCTGGTGCCCGCCGGGTATGCTCGGCATCGGTGTCGGCGGAACCGCCGAGAAAGCCATGCTGCTGGCCAAGGAGTCACTGCTGGATCCGATCGATATCCAGGACCTGCAGGAGCGGGGCGCTGCCAATCGCGCCGAGGAGCTGCGCCTCGAACTGTTCGACAAGGTCAACAAGCTGGGTATCGGTGCCCAGGGCCTGGGCGGCCTGACCACGGTGCTGGACGTGAAGGTAAAGGACTATCCCACCCACGCCGCCAACAAGGCGGTGGCAATCATCCCCAACTGCGCTGCCACCCGCCACGCCCATTTCACCCTGGATGGTTCCGGCGCAGCGCGGCAGGCCCCGCCGAAGCTGGAAGACTGGCCGGAGATCACCCGTGAGGCCGGCAGCAATACCCGCCGGGTCAACCTGGACGAGGTTACCCGCGAGGACGTGTTGAGCTGGCAGCCGGGCGAGACCCTGCTGCTGAACGGTAAGATGCTGACCGGCCGCGATGCGGCCCACAAGAAAATGGTCGATATCCTGGCAAAGGGTGAGTCCCTGCCGGTGGACCTGGCTGGTCGCTTCATCTATTACGTGGGCCCGGTGGACCCGGTGCGCGAGGAGGTAGTGGGTCCGGCTGGCCCCACCACGGCCACCCGTATGGACAAGTTCACCCGTACCATGCTGGAAGAGACCGGCTTGCTGGGCATGATCGGCAAGGCCGAGCGCGGCCCGACCGCCATCGAGGCCATCCGCGACAACAAGGCGGTTTACCTGATGGCCGTCGGTGGCGCCGCCTACCTGGTGGCCCAGGCGATCAAGGACGCGAAGGTGGTGGCCTTCCCGGAACTGGGTATGGAAGCGATCTACGAGTTCGAAGTGGAAGATATGCCTGTGACCGTGGCCGTGGACAGCCAGGGCGAGTCGGTGCACAACACCGGGCCGCTGGTCTGGAAGGCCAAGATCGAGGAGGGCGTGGTTTAATACTGCCCTGAGAGAACAAAGGCCGGGCCCCGCGAGGTGCCCGGCCTTTTTTGTTTGTGTAGCCGGCTTCCTGCCTGGCTATCCCCGGGCGCACACGAGGTGCGCCCCTGCGGTAAACTGGGGACGTGGCGGGATCCTTGTTATCGCCCGGCCCCGCACGGAATTCCCGCTCAGCTTTGCTGGTCCAGCTCGGCCAGCATCAGCTCCCGGATCACCGGCACTGGTGCATTGCCATAGCTGAGGAATTTCTCGTGAAATTCCTTGAGGTTGAAGTCGTCCCCGAGTTTCTCCTTCATTTCCTCGCGCAGGGCGAGGATGTCTGCATAGCCGGCGAAGTAGCTGGTGAGCTGCACCTGGCTCAGGGTTGCACGGCGCCACTTGCCCTTGGCCTCGGCTTTCTGCTGGAAGCCCTGGCGTACCAGTAGGTCCATGGCCCGTTCCTCGTCGATGCCCTTCACCTGGATCTCGTAGTCCAGGATGGTGTTGATGACCACGCGCAGGTTCCACTTGTAATACATCATCCACAGCTCCGGCGAGAAATCCCCGTAGCCGGCATCGAGCATCATGCGCTCTGTGTAAACGGCCCAGCCCTCGATCATGGCACCGTTGGCGAGAATGCTTTTGACCAGGCTGGGGGACTGGTTGGCATAGACCAGCTGGGTGTAGTGCCCGGGAATGGCCTCGTGGATATTGAGGATCTGCATCATGTAGGTGTTGTACTCGCGCAGGAAGCTCTCTGCTGCGTCATCCTCTAACTCCTCGATGGGCATGACGTTGTAGTAGGTATTGGCTTCCTTGTCGTAGGGTCCTGGCGCGTTGATGGAAGCCACGGAAAAACCGCGCATATACGGTGGGGTGGTGCGCACCACCAGCGGCTTGCTCTCGTCCAGGGTGAGCAGGTCTTTGTCCTTGACGAAGGCAACCAGTTCAGGGATCTGCTTCTCCACCTCGGCCTTGAAGGTCTCCTTGGTGGCGTGGTGTTGGGACAGCTCTTCCAGTACCGCGCGGATCTTTTCCAGGCGGTCCTCTGGCGGCTGCTGGCCGGGGAAATATTTTGGCCACAGCTCGTCGGCCAGTTCCGCCATCTTGTTGTGCAGCCGGTCCTTCTCTGCCAGGGCCCGCTGGTAGAGTTCGCTGGCAGTCATGCCGATCTGGATATCGTAAGCGAACTTCTGCTCGTAGAGTTCCTCGCCAATGCGGAAGTCCCTGTAGTCCTGGGTTTTCTCCAGTTCCGCGTGCAGGGTCTGCAGGTGGGTAATATAGCCCTCGATGGCCTCCCGGGCGGCTTCTGCTCGCTGGCGCAGCTCTTCTTTTTCTGCCTGTGCCAGGCCGCTTTCGGCAATTTTCTCCTCCAGTTCTTCAGCGAAAATTCCCTTGGCGCCCTCGTTCTGCTGGATGGCCAGCACCAGTTGCGGTGATGCCGGCTTATCCAGTGATGCCTCTGCTGCCTCGTAATAGGCCGGTACTTTCTCCAGCCGCTTGCTGAAGGTGCGCAGGCGCTCGTCCAGCGGGGCGTAATCGGTATTCAGGATCAGCGAGAACGCGTGGGAAACGTTGTAGTTGGCCGGGTTCCACTGGTGTGATTTGAACTCGGTTATCTCCCATACCAGTTTGTCGAGGAAGTTCTGGATTAATGCCAGGTCGCTGCGGGCACCGGGATCCAGCGCCTGGGTATCTATTTCAGCGAGCCGGGCCTGGTAGCTCTCGGCAAATTCCAGCAGGCGCTGGCGTTGCTGGTCGTCGGGAATAGCCAGCTGGTCCGCAACCGCATAGTAGCCCTCGCGCACAGCCCAGGATGGGTACAGCTGCCACAGCTGTTCAATCATTTTGTTCGATAAATCCGCAAATGCCTTATCGGCTGTGACCTGATCCTGCGTCGCGGTCTGCTGATGTTCGCCGGCTGTGGTCGCGGTGGCAGATTCGCTGCCATCGTTCTGTTCAGCTTTGTCCGGTGTACACCCGCTGAACATCGCCAGCAGTGCCAGGGTGGTGAGTGAGCGTTTCATGGTCCCTCTCTTGGTCAAAGTATGCTTGGCAGGGAAATTAGCATATCTGCATCGGCATTTGTGCCCGAATGCCGGGGGGCATTAATCGTTTTTATTTGGATTAGTGGCGGGTGGATGCACCCGGCCTGTGGCGGCTGATTGCTCATTTTTTAGGACTCTGTCCCATCTGTGCGGGCAAAAACCACATACAATCCGGTTTTTTCCGGCGAGCTTGTCTAGGTCGGGGGCGGCGAGTAGAGTGGGATGCAATTCCAAGCATAACCAAAAAATTGAATCAGCAGAGGAACTCCCCATGACCGAACTTGCCGAACAGAAGTGTGAAGCCTGCCGTGCCGACGCACCCCTGGTAAGTGACGAGGAACTTGCACAACTGATACGCGAAATTCCCGACTGGACGCCTGTCACCCGTGACGGCGTGATGCAGCTGGAGCGTGTATTCAAGTTTCGCAATTTCAAGCAGGCCCTGGCCTTTACCAACCGCGTTGGCGAGATCGCGGAAGAGGTGGGGCATCATCCGGCACTGCTCACCGAGTGGGGCAAGGTGACCGTGACCTGGTGGAGCCACGAGGCCGGTGGCTTGCACAAGAATGATTTTATTATGGCCGCACGCACCGATAAGCAGCTCGAGACAGAGTAAGCGCCACCCGACTGGCGGTCTCCAGCGCCGGCAGGTGGATTCATACGCGGATACGTCCGCGTGGGAGCGACCTGCCCGGTGGCCTGCGGTGTTTGTAAATGCAAGGATCTGGAACCGCCATGTTGAAAATGAAGCAGAGTTGCGAGCGCTGTGGTGCATCGCTGGGACTGACCGATCGGGCCTATATCTGCTCTTTTGAGTGCACTTACTGCCCCGATTGCTACGAGCAGCTGGGCCACACCTGTGTGAACTGCCAGGGTGTACTCACCGCGCGCCCGCCGCGCAAATCCTCCCCTACGGAAGCCGCATCCCCGCGGTTCAAGGCCAAGCTCGAGAAGATCCTGGGCTAGTGGGTCGCACGCAAAGTCCGGCAACAGGTCGCCTCGCCGACTCGCCCGGCTATGTGTTGAAAAAGCTTTAAATAACGCTGCTATTCCAGCGCTTTCTCGCCTTGAGCTGATCGATTTGGCTGTGCTTCTTTGTTGCCGGGCTTCACCAGCGGCCCACTAGCCAGTTGCTCGCTGGGCCCAGAGTAAAAACTCCCGGTTGCCGTCGCCGCCCCTGATGGGACTCTCGATATAGTCGCGGACCTGCAGCCCCAGTGTTTCGCAGAGGTTAGTGATTTTCTCCTGCACCCGCGGGTACAGGGACGGATCCTTTACCAGGCCCCCCTTGCCGATATTGTCGGCACCAACCTCGAACTGCGGCTTGACCAGGCTGAGCAGTTGCCCGCCGGGGCGGAGCAGTGGTGGCAGGCGGGGCAGGATCAGGGCTTGGGAAATAAAGGAAACATCCATTACCACCGCGTCAAACCCGGTCTCGCCGTATGGCGCCAGTTGGCCCGGTTCCAGGTGCCGGGCATTGATGCCCTCGAACAGCTTCATGCGCGGCTCCTCCCGCAGGCGCTGTGCCAGCTGGTCGCGCCCCACGTCTACTCCCACCACCAGGTCTGCGCCCCGCTGCAGCAGGCAGTCGCTGAAACCGCCAGTGGAGCACCCTACGTCCAGTGCCCGCCAGCCCTTTGGGTCGAGGCCGGTATGGTCGAGGATCGCAGCCAGCTTCAGGCCTGCGCGGGACACATAGCGGTCCTCGGGCAGGGGTTCCACCTGCAGTCGCTGGTCCTCCGGGACCGACTGGCCGGCCTTCTGCGCCGGGCGCCATCCCTGTCCTGTATCCAGTAGCACCCTGCCGCTGTCGATGAGTTTCTTGGCGTGGGTGCGGGAATTGGCCAGCTTCAGCTGTACGAGTAACTGATCCAGACGGGTCATGAATGGCACTATAGTTCTTTCTGTAGTGGATGACGTAGGCGTCATGCTACTCTCTGCGCCCGTTGTGTAGAAGCTCTATGCTTAAAAGATGAAGGAGACCACCGGCTGATGGCGAAAAGCGTTCTGGGCAAGTTCAGGGTTCGTAAGGGCAAGGTTTTTGAGGCGCCGCTCGAGAGCGCCTTCGGACGCCTGGTCACGCCCTTTGAGGAGTTTATCCACCGCCAGAGCAGCAGTGGCCTGCTCCTGATCACCTGCGCGATTATCGCCCTGATTATCGCGAACTCCCCGCTGCAGGAGGCTTACAAGCATATCCTGCACATGCCCGTCAGTATCAACGCAGGTGACTGGAGTTTCTCCCTCAGTGTGCACCACTGGATCAACGAAGGCCTGATGACGATCTTCTTTTTCCTGGTGGGGCTGGAGCTCAAGCGGGAGTTCCTTGTCGGTGAGCTGTCGGAGCTGAAGCAGGCGGTGCTGCCAGTCCTGGCCGCCATTGGTGGCATGGTGGTGCCGGCGCTGATCTACGCCTCCCTGAACAGTGGGACCGAGGGCGCGCGGGGCTGGGGTATCCCCATGGCCACGGATATCGCCTTTGCCGTGGGCTGTATTGCCCTGCTGGGCAATCGGGTGCCGCGCTCGGTGGTGACTTTCCTGGTGGCCCTGGCCATCGTCGACGACCTGGGCGCCATCCTGGTGATCGCCATCTGGTATACCGAGAGCGTCAATATGACCGCCCTGATGGCCTCGGGCCTGCTGGTGGTGATCATGTGGTTGCTGAAGTTTGCCGGGGTACGGCGCTCGCCGGCCTACATTTTCGTGGGGGTACTGCTCTGGTACGAGCTGTATGTCACCGGCGTGCACGCGACCCTGGCGGGGGTGATTACGGCGATGGCACTGCCGGCAAAGCCCAAGTATGACCCGGTGGCGTTCAGTACCTTCGTCAAGGACATCATTCGAAGCTTTGACCGCTGCTTCCGGCCCGGTGACAAGATTATCGCCAACGATGCCCTGCGGGCCCGGGTCATGGCTCTGGGTAATGGCGTCAACCTGGCCCAGTCGCCGCTGCAGCGGATGGAGACCCGCCTGCACACCCCGGTGGCTTTCCTGGTAATCCCGATCTTTGCGCTGGCCAATGCGGGAATCCCGGTCGACAGCTTCACGAGCTCGGATGCAGTGCTTAATCCCATCACCCAGGGGGTGATCCTGGGACTGGTGTTCGGCAAGCTGGTGGGTATTGTCGGCGCCACCTGGATCGGCTGGAAGCTGGGGCTGGGCCGGCTGCCCCGTGCTGCCAGTTTCCACCACATCATCGGGGTGGCACTGCTGGGGGGTATCGGTTTCACCATGTCGATCTTCATCGCCGAGCTTGCGTTTTACGGCGAAGATGAGTTGCTGGTGCAGGCCAAGGCCGGCGTGCTGCTGGCGTCAGTGGTGGCCGGTGTCGCGGGCTACCTGGTATTGCGCAAGGCGCCGGTGTCCGACGAGCTCAGTACACTTACCGATACAGACGAGGGTGAGGAAATGACGCCAGCCGAGGCCGCCGAGCCGGGCGGTGCCGGGGATCAGGGGCGCTGATCGGGAACGCCGCTGCCGCGGATCTCACCGACCAGCCGCTGCAGGCGCTGGAAGTGGCTGCCTTTCCAGTAAATGCGGCGGCAATCCCCGCACTGCAGGAAATCACCGTAGTAGCGCCGGGTGCGCGGTTGCAGGTATTCCTCGATCGCCTGCCTGGCGACCGGCGATAGCAGCCCGTTGCAAACCATGCAGCGAGTGAAAGGGCGCAGCATGCTGGCCAGCCGGAAATGCCCTGCCACCTCGTGCAGTTGCCGGCGTGGCCGGGTGGCTCGCACATAGTAGCCACGGCGCAGTGCCTTCCGTTTCAGCAGGTCGCGGTCGCGGGTCAGCAGGGTGCGGTCCTGCTCCAGGGAAATCTCCAGCAATTGCCGGTCGTGGTAATTGCCCTCAAACAGGCTGTCGAAGCCCAGCAGGCGCAGGTAGCGGGCCAGCCGGCCCAGGTGGCAGTCCAGCACAAAGGCGGGCTCCGGGAGGGGCGGCGGCACCAGCCTGTATTCGTTGCCTGCCTGTGGATAGACCTGCACCTGGTCGCCATCCTCCAGCTGGTAGCCGAACCCCACCACCTGGCCGCCCACCACGATCCTGTCCACTTCCACATGGGGTACGCCCAGGCTCTCGATAGCGTCCTTGACCGCGCCCGGGTAGTCCCGCTCCAGCAGGATCGGGCGACCCCGCCGGTGAGCCGGCAGGAAATCCTCCAGGCTGCCAGAGAATTCGAACTGGGTGCGGACCATGGTATGGGGGTTTCCGGGACGGTCACCACGAGTGTAGTCTGGGGACGGTGATCCCGTTGATGCGGCCAGGTTGGCAAACGGGGTGCCAGTTATCGTCCAGCGGTGGTACATTGGTCCTTATTTGGCATCATTTGCCTGCCCGGTAAACCTGCTCCGCTGCTGCGGCAGGCGACTAAAAAATAATGACAAGAAAACGATTGCTGTCACTGTTCTTCGTCCTTGCGATCCCGGTACTGCTCGCCCAGCTACCGGCCGTCCCTCCTGTGGAGGGTGCCGCCGGGCCAGCGCCGCCAGTGCTGGAAAAACTCAATGCACCCGTCGCCGGGGCGGCCAACCTCGTGTCCATCCAGCCCTGGTTGCAGCCAGCCGATTACATTGATGGGGCTCAGCTGCACCGCAAGCTGCATGGCTACCTGGCCCGGGCCGATCGGGAGGGCTGGCTCGGCCCGCGCACCGTAGTGGTATTCCCGGAGCATATCGGCACCTGGCTGGTGGCCTCCGGGGAGGGGTTGCTCACTTTCCGTGCAGGCGGTACTGCCTCTGCCATGGTATGGGCGGCGCTGGGTAACCTGCCCACATTTTCCAGCGCTCTCTATCGGGAAGTGGCCGCAGGCGACACGGCAGATCCCTTCGCCGCAGCCCTGTTCAACGCCAAGGCGGAGGTTATGGCCAGTGAATACCAGGAGGTATTTTCCGGGCTCGCCACAAAGTTTGGGGTGACGGTCGTTGCCGGGTCCATCGTGCTGCCGGACCCCGCCGTCGATGGGCAGTCGATCCAGCCCGGTGACGGCCCGCTGTACAACAGTAGTTTCGTATTCGACGCCGGTGGGGATATCCATGGTCCGGTGCGCAAAGTCTACCCGATTGAGAGCGAACTCCCCTTTACGCGTCCCTCCCGGGCACCACTGCCGGTATTTGATACCCCGGCCGGTCGCCTGGCCGTCCTGGTCTGCGCTGACAGCTGGTACCCGGATACCTGGGCCCAGGTGTCCGGGGCGGATCTCGTCGCGGTGCCATCGTTTTCCACGCCCAGTGGCATATGGGCACAACCCTGGCAGGGCTATAACGGCGCGGGCGCGCCGCAAGACGTAGACCCCGGGGATGTGGGTCATATCAGCGAGGGCGAAGCCTGGTACCGCTACGCCCTGGCCGGTCGCGGCCGGCACCTGCGCGGGGGCATCAATACTTTCCTGCGGGGCGACCTGTGGGACCTGGGGGATGACGGTCGTACCACAGCCGTGGTGCACGGGCGCGTGCTACAGGGAGCACAGCGGGATGGTGCGGTAATTTCCAGCATCTGGCTGCCACCGCCAGGCCGCAGTGGGCTTACCCCGGAAATGGCAGACCAATAACAGCGTTTGGGCAGGAGAAGCGCGATGGAAGAAGTCGATGTGGCAATTCTCGGGGGCGGTATTTCCGGGCTGCAGGCCGCCCGCCTGTTGCACCGGGATTATTCGGTGCGCGTGCTCGAGGCACGCGACCGGGTAGGGGGGCGGCTGCTCAACCATGTTTTTGCCAATGGCGACACGGTGGACCTGGGTGGCCAGTGGCTCGGCCCGGGCCAGGAACGGATGTATCGCCTGGTAGAGGAACTGGGGGCGGTGACCTGGCCCCTGCATGACGAGGGCGACAACCTGCTGTTCCTGGACCGGGGGGCGCGCCGCTACCGCGGTACTGTCCCGCGGATCAATCCGTTCGCCATGGTGGACCTGGGTATGGCCATGGCCCGCTTCGAGAAAATGGCCCGTTCCATCGATCCCTCCACCCCCTGGGCCCATCGCCAGGCAGCCCACTGGGATGGCATGACACTGCAGACCTGGATCCGGCAGAACTGCCGGACCCGCACCGCCCGGCGCCTGTTTGCTGTGGCGGTGGGCGCGGTCTTTGCTGCCGAGCCCGGCGATATCTCCCTGTTGCATGCCCTGTTTTACGCGCGTTCCGGGGATTCCCTGGAGAAGCTGTTGGCAGTGACCGGCGGCGCCCAGCAGGACCGGGTGCGCGGGGGGACGGCCGGCCTGTGCGAGCGCATGGCAGCGGGGTTGGGGCCAAGTGTGCGGCTCAACAGCCCGGTCGAGAGTATTAGCCGGACCGCGGACCAGCGCCTGCAGGTGCATTACCGCGGGGGCGCAATCCTCTGCCGGCGACTGATCATCGCCATTCCCCCCAACCAGGCCCTGCGCATCCGCTTTGAGCCGGAATTGCCGGCCTGGCGTGACCAGGCGCTGCAAAGAATGCCGGCAGGAGCCTGTATCAAGTGTATCGCCCGTTACGACCGGCCCTTCTGGCGCGATTCACAATTGTCCGGCCAGGTGACCAGTACCCGGGGGCCGGTGCGGGTGACATTCGATAACTCCGAGCCGGGAAGGGATTCCGGCCTGCTCATGGGATTCCTCGAGGGCGATGCCGCACGACATTACAGCGCTATGGCACCCGATGAACGCCGGCAGGTTGTGCTGGACTGTTTTGCCGGCTTTTTCGGCGAGCGGGCTCGTTCACCGGAGGAATATATCGACAAGGACTGGAGCAGCGAGCCCTGGACCCGCGGGTGCTACGCCGCTTATTTCCCCCCGGGCGCATGGACCCGCCACGGTGAGCGCCTGCGGGAACCGAACGGGAACATTCACTGGGCCGGTACCGAGTTCGCCACGCGCTGGTACGGCTATATGGAGGGTGCCCTGGAGTCCGCCGAGCGGGCTGTGCGCGAAGTGAAGTGGATGATGCTGCCAGCCGGGGCCGAACATGTGTGACACGCTGGTGTACCGCGCTGGCGACACCACCTGGCTGGCCAAGAACAGCGACCGCGACCCCCTGGAGGCGCAGCGGGTTGAAGTAATCCCGGCAGTGCGCGGCGACAGTGCTTCAGTTCTCCGCTGTACCTGGGTTGAAATCCCGCAGGTGCCTGATCGCTATGCTTGCGTAGTTGGCCGGCCGGCATGGATGTGGGGCGCGGAGATGGGGGTGAATGAATGTGGTGTAGCCATCGGTAACGAGGCCATTTTCTCCCGGCGGGTAAAGCGTGCCGGTGTGGCCCTGCTGGGGATGGACCTGGTGCGCCTGGCCCTGGAACGGGCCGACAGCGCCGCAGCGGCGCTGCGGGTCATCGTCGACCTGTTGCGGGAATTCGGGCAGGGCGGCCCCGCCGGTTTCAGCCAGGAGGAATCGCGACGTAATGTGCGTTATGACAACAGTTTCCTGATTGCCGACAGGACGGAAACCTGGAAGCTGGAAACTGCCGGGCGCGAATGGGTGGCCCGGCGGGTAAAAAAGTATGACGCCATCTCCAACGGGCTGACCATTGGCAGTGATTACGAACTTGCCAGCGAGGCGGTTCGCGAACGGGGCGGCCGTTTTGATCGTGACAACGACACCCGCCTGCTGCCTTTTTTCGGCGCCACACGCCGTCGGCGCGGCGCCGCATTGCAGGCGCTGAATGCGCTCGAGGCGGATAGTGTTGGCTTTGCGGATTTTGCCGGTATCCTTCGCCAGCATCGATACCGGCAGCCTGGTGGCAACGCGGACCTGTGCATGCATGCGGCACCATCCGGGTCCCTGCTTCCCTGGCTGCGGCCATCACAGACTGCCAACGCCATGATTGTCGCGCTGGGGCAGGGCGCTCCGCGGATTGCCTTTACCGGAACTGCGCTGACATGCAGCAGCCTGTTCAAGCCGGTAGGCTTTGCCGGGTGCTGGTACGTATGTGAGCGCGACGGCTGGGAGCGGCACCGGGCGTGGTGCGCGCAGTGGATCGATCGTGAGCCCGTTCGTCGCCGGGAACTACAGCCCCAGCTGGAGGAGGCCGAGCGGGCTGTCTTTGCCGCCCTCGAACGCGGCGATAATCGTGTGGCGGACCAGAGGGCACGCTACTGGTCCGAAAGAGTTTTTACCGGGAAACCACTTCCGGAAAACCGTGGATACATCATGCAGGAGCACTCATGACCATTCGCAACCTGGCTTGCTTCATTTTATTTTCTCTCCTGACCCTGGCTGGCTGCGGTGAGCGACCGGCAGAGAGCGCGGGCGACCAACCCGTGTCAGAACCTGGCGGGGAGAGCCGGGTGGATATAGACCAGTTGGCGCGAGAGTACGTAAAGCTGGTGCTGGAACTGGGCAACCACGACAAAAGCTATGTCGATGCCTATTACGGCCCCGAGGCGCTGCGCACCGAGGCGGGATCCAGTGATGCCAGTGCCGCCGAGCTGGCCGAGCGGGCCGCAGAGCTGATCGACCAGTTACCGGGGGATATCGAGCCGGGCGACGATATGGACACACTGCGGCAGCACTACCTGAAAACCCAGTTGCGCGCGCTCCGGGCACATGCCGAAACACTGGCGGGCGCACGTGAGCGGACCTTTGAAAGTGATGCCCGGCAGCTCTACGACACCCGGCCGCCGAAACGCGAGCTGGCCGAGTTCGAGCCGGTGCTGGCGGAACTGGAGAAAATACTACCGGGAGATCAACCACTGCATCTCCGTGTCAAAGAGTTCAAGGAGCGGTTCGCAATCCCCGCAGACAAGCTGCCGGCGGTATTCGATGCGGCCATCGATGCCTGCCGTGAGCGGACCCGGCAGTATATCGAGCTGCCGGAAAACGAGGATTTCGAGCTGGAATATGTCACCGACAAGCCCTGGAGCGGCTACAACTGGTACCAGGGGGACGCCCACAGCCTGATCCAGGTAAATACCGAGCTGCCGGTGATGATCGACCGCGCTGTCGACCTGGGTTGCCACGAGGGTTACCCGGGCCACCACACCTACAATGCCCTGCTGGAGCAGTCGCTGGTAAAGGACCGTGGCTGGATTGAATACAGTGTCTACCCGCTGTTCAGCCCGCAGTCCCTGATTGCCGAGGGCAGCGCCAACTACGGTATCGAGCTGGCTTTCCCGGGCGGGGAAAAACTGGAGTTTGAAAAGAGTGTGCTCTACCCCCTGGCGGGGCTGGACCCGGCAGATGCGAAAAAATATGCCCGGGTGCTGGAGCTCCAGGAGCAGCTGGGCTTTGCCGAGAATGAGATCGCGCGCCAGTATATCGACGGCGAGATCGATGGTGGGAAAGTCGTGGAACTGTTCCAGGCCTATGGCCTGCGCAGCCCCGAGCGCGCCGCCCAGCGCAAGCGCTTTGTCGACACCTATGGTGCCTACGTAATCAATTATAACTGGGGCAAACAGCTGGTGGCTGACTATGTGGAGCAAGCCGGCTCCCCGGAAGAACGCTGGCAACGGTTTGCGACCCTTCTGTCCTCACCGCGACTGCCATCCTCGCTGGACTGGTGACAGCGAGCAGTCATCAGCGGTGGACTGCGCCCCAGCCCGTGGCAGCCTGGAACGGGACCTCCATAAGGGCGCCGCTACCGCTGTGCATCCGGGTTGTGGCGCAGAGAACCTTTGCGCTGACCCGCTGATTCTCCCTGTCGATATGGGTACCGTTGATGAGTAACCGATTTTTATTTGTGCTGCTGGTTCTGCTCCTGGCCAGCGCTTGCAGTCGCGATTCCAGCGATGATTCTGCCCGGATGGCTGAACCAGCCGGGCAGAGTGCGGCGCTCAAGGTCGCGGACATCCAGCGCCAGCGCACAAAGTACCTCGCATATACCCATTCTGTTTCGGTGGAGTATGCGGTGGATGAGCTGGAGGAACGTTACGAGTCATTGCTGGCATGGTGTGCCGACGATGCGAAGTACCGCTGCACCCTGCTGGATAGCCGCTTGAATACCAGCAATTATGTCAGCGGGCGGATCGAGGTGCGCTTGCTGCCGGGAGGCGTGCCGGCATTGCTGGAGGTGGCCGCGGGCGGCGGTACTACAACCGGGCGTTCCACCAGTATTGAGGACCTGGGCGACGCCATCGTGGATAACCAGAAGCGGGTGGAAATGCTGCGGGATTACCGCGCCCGGCTGGAAGTGTTGAGCGAGCGCACAACCGACGATATCGAGGCTCTGGTCAAAGTGGCATCGGAGTTGGCCCGGGTCCAGTCCGACCTGGAAATGGCCGAGGGCAAGCGCAGCCGGCTGCTGCAACGGGTGGAGATGGACCGGGTGCAAATCCAGCTGTTATCGCTGTCGCAGAAATCGTTTGCGCAGCCCATTGCCGGGGCATTCCGCAGCTTTGGCGGGCAATTGTCGGAAGGGATAGCCGATACCGTGACGGCAGTGGCCTACCTGTTGCCGTGGATGCTGCTGGGATTGTTCCTGCTCTACCTGGCGCGCCTGGTATGGGTTCGTGTGCGCCGGAAGCATCACTGACAGGGTGATGGGTGTTGGTTGGAAATTGGGCGATCGGGTAAACTGCGCCCAAAATCAGATTCAGGAGTGGTTGTGAACGAATTCATTGTCGATGTCACGGCGGAAAACGCCCAGCAGGTGCTGATCGAGGAATCCATGAAACGCCCGGTGGTGGTGGACTTCTGGGCCGACTGGTGCGAACCCTGCAAGCAGCTGATGCCGGTGCTGGAAAAACTCGCCTCCGAGTATGCCGGCCAGTTCCTGCTGGCCAAGGTCAATGCCGATACCGAGCAGATGCTGGCGGGGCAGCTGGGCGTGCGCAGCCTGCCCACGGTGATGGTATTGAAGGAAGGCCAGCCGGTGGATGGCTTCGCCGGTGCCCAGCCGGAGAAGCAGATCCGCGAGATGCTGGACAAGTACCTGCCCAAGCCCTGGGACCTGAAACTGGAGCAGGGCAAGGCGCTGGTGGCTGAGGGAAAGCTGGACGAGGCCCTGCCGGTACTGCGCCAGGCCTACGGCGAGTCCGGCGAGCGCCAGGATATTGCCAAGCAGCTGGCGGCGGTACTGCTGGAGCAGAATCGCACCCAGGAAGCCGAGGAGGTACTGGGCAAGATCCTGCTGGCAGACCAGGACAGCGATTACCAGCAGCTGATGTCCCAGCTGGAACTGAAGCAGCAGGCGGCGGAAACCCCGGAGATCAAGTCCCTGCAGGAGGCGCTGGAGAGCAACCCGGGCGATTTCGACACCGCCTATAAGCTGGCGGTGCAGTACAGCCAGGCCCATCGCACCCAGGAAGCACTGGACCTGCTGCTGGATATCCTGCGCAGCGACATCAATTACGCCGATGGTGCGGCCAAGCAGGCCTACCTGGATATGGTCAAAAGCCTGGGAGCGGGTGACCCGCTGGCGACCCAGTACCAGCGCAAGCTGATGACACTGCTTTACTGATAGTTGTTCCCTGTTGCCAGGCCGGGCGGCAACGGCCCGCCTGGCTTGCCGCAAGTATTCCGCGACCCACTCACGGGCCGCGGTGTCCGACACGATGACTCCCCGGAGGCGGTACTGACACCATGTACAAACTCTGCGTTTACATTCCCGAGACCCACCTCGAACCCGTCAAGCAGGCCCTGTTCGTCGCCGGTGCCGGCCGGATCGGCGACTACGACAGTTGCTGCTGGCAAGTAGCCGGCACCGGCCAGTTCAGGCCACTGCCGGGCAGCCAGCCGTTTATCGGCCAGAGCGGTGAGGTGGAACAGGTCAATGAATACCGGGTGGAGCTGGTCTGTGCCGACGACCTGGTGGATGAGGCGCTGGCGGCGATGCGCGCGGCCCACCCTTACGAGGAACCCGCCTTCGACCTGTGGAAGCTGGACGACCGCTGTAACTGAGCACGCCAGCCCCGACCGTGCCGCCAGGGAAAAAGCATGCAGCATAACAACACGATAATCGCCAAAAGGAATTACCCATGCAGGCACCATCGGTCCGCTATCTCTGTTGCCTGGTTATTTTACTGGTGATGGGCTGCGAGCAGCAGTCGGGCAGTGCCGGAGCAGTACCGCTGGAGAGTGAGCCCCGACTGGTGCGGCTGCCATATACCAGCCAGGCGGACGGTGCCGAGCGGGAATTCTTTGTCTACCTGCCCCGGGGCTACGAAAACCATCCGGGCCGGAAGTGGCCGCTGTTGCTCTTCCTGCATGGCAACGGTGAGCGGGGCAATGGCCGGGATGAGCTGGATTTCACCCTGGTCCACGGCCCGCTCTACGAGGCCTGGATCCAGAAACGCGACCTGCCCTTTATCATCGTGGTGCCGCAACTGCATATGTTCGGTATGGACGAGAAAGTCCCCTATATTGCCGACCGCTCGCGGGAACAGATTCCACAGCGACTCGCAGATGGTGGTCCCGAGCGCCTTTATATGGGGGCCCGTGGCGAGATGGGACCGGGGAAAGAAGTCGCCGGCTGGGAGGAGCGGCCGATTGGCTTGCCCCTGGGCTGGGACAGGGTGGAGACAGACCTGGTGCAGATGCTGGACCAGGTCGCATCGGGGTACCGGGTCGACAAGCGGCGGGTTTACCTGACTGGCCTCAGTTACGGTGGCTTCGGCAGCTGGTATATGGCCAGCCGTTACCCCCAGCGTTTTGCCGCGGTGGCGCCGGTAGCGGGCTGGGGCCACCCGGACCTGATGCCGTCAATCGCTGACAACAGCCTGCCGGTATGGGCCTTTGCCGGCGGTCGCGACCGGGTTGTCGACAAGTCGGATTTTTACGCCGGTATCAACCGCCTGGAAGAACTCGGGGGCGACGTGCGCTTCACCGTGCACGAGGATATGCCGCACGATGTGTGGGTCCGCGTCTATGCGGGGGAGGACCTTTACCGCTGGCTGCTGGCCCAGTCGCTGGATCGGCGGTGAAGGCGGCCGGGACGGCCGCCATGTATTCGTGGTTTGCCCGGCTCACAGCTTCCGCGTAATCACACCGCGGTGCAGGGGGTAGCGTCCCTCGCGGCGATCGGCGAAGTAGTGCCCCAGGGTCTCTGACATAATCGGGAAGGCGATCTCGTCCCAGGGAATCTCCTCTTCCCGGAACAGTTCCACTTCCAGCGACTCCGGGCCGGCACCGAAGTTGGTGTCGGTCAGCTCGCCGCGGTAGATCAGGTAAACCTGGTTGATATGCGGAATGTCATACACGGTATACAGGTCGTCTACGCGGATATTGGCTCGCGCTTCTTCCCAGCTCTCCCGCAGGGCACCTTCCTCGCTGGTCTCACCATTCTCCATAAAGCCTGCCGGCAGGGTCCACAGCCCCAGCCGGGGTTCGATGGCACGCTTGCACAGCAGCACTTCGTCGCCCACGTAGGGCAACACGCCGACGATTACGCGTGGGTTGATGTAGTGGATTGCCCCGCAGCCGCCGCACAGGTGGCGGGGCCGGTCGTCGCCTTCGGGGATGGAGAAAGTGACGGCATCGCTGCCGCAATGGCTACAGAATTTCATGGCGGCATTATACGTGCGAGTTTCCCCGGCGTCAGCGCCGGTGCGTATGGCTGGGGATATCGGGATTGGCTCAGGCCCCGGGAGGCTTCTATGGTGGACTGTCGAGTCGCACTACCTTGAAACCGGTATAGCCCAGCAGCAGACTCAGGATCGGGCTGGCGATATTGAATATGCAGAAGGGCAGGTAGACCAGGGTGGGCACGCCCAGCACTGCTGCCATAAAGGCGCCGCAGGAATTCCAGGGGACCAGCGGCGAGGTGACTGTGCCGCAGTCCGCGGCCAGGCGCGATAGGTTCTGGGGCGCGAGTCCGCGCCTGGCAAACTCGGCGCGGTAGACGCGCGTAGGCAGGACCAGCGCGATGTACTGGTCACCGGCAATGATATTTAGGCCGAAGGCGCTGGCGAATACGGTCAGGAACAGCCCGCCCGTGGTTTTGGCGCGGTCGATCAACGGATCGATCAGGCGGTGAATCAGCCCGAATTCATCCAGCAGGGAACCGAAGGTGACCGCGCCCATAATCAGCCACAGGGTGAACAGCATACTGGCCATGCCGCCGCGGGACAGCAGCTGGTCTACATCGGCAATGCCCGATTCCATACTGAAACCGCTGGCCATGGCCAGCCAGGTTGCCTTGATGGCCTCCACGATGGAGAGCCCGGAATCTTCGCCGACGAACCCGGCGTAGACCTGCGGCTGCAGGAAAGCGCCAAGTACTCCTGCAAACAGCGCGGACAGCAGCAGGCTGATGGACGCCGGGTACTTGCGGATCGACAGCCATACCAGCAGGGCCAGAGGCAGCAGGTTCAGGATGGTGATGCGGTAAATGCCGTTGAGCGCCTCCAGTTCAACGGCGCTCTGCAAATCGCTCTGGCCCGGTGCCTCCACCCGGCCGAGTCCCAGCAGGGTGAATACAACCGCCGCCAGCAGGAAGGCCGGTACCGAGGTCCACATCTGGTTGCGGATATGGGTATAGATGTCGACCCTGACCATTTGGGCCGCCAGTATGGTGGTCTCCGATAGCGGTGAGTTCTTGTCACCCAGGTAGGCACCGGATATCACCGCCCCGGCGGTAATCGCGGTGGACACCTCCAGCATCGCGGCGATCCCCACCAGGCCTACCCCGATGGTTCCGGCGGTGGTCCAGGAACTGCCGATCGACATGGCGATCAGGCCGCAGATAATGGCCGTGGCCACGTAATACCAGGTGGGTGAGAGAAACTGGATACCGTAATAGACCAGGGTGGGGATGGTGCCGGACAGGTTCCAGGTGCCAATCAGCGCGCCCACCGCCAGCAGGATAAAAATGGCGCTGGTAATCGATCCCATCGCCGCCTGGCCGGCCTTCTGCACCGTCTCCCAGCGATGACCGTTCTTCATCGCAATCAGTGCCGCCACCATACAGCAGATGATGAGCGCTGCCTGGATGGGACCGTCCAGGGCCTCCATGCCAAACAGTGCCAGGGAGCTGCCGATCAGCAGCGCCAGGGCAACGAGGGGAATGAAAGCATCAGCCAGTGATGGCTCACGCACCGGAGGTGCATTGTTGCTCTTATCCATCCGTTTCTATTAACCCGCTGACGCAGGCCCGGCGAGAACAGGCCCGCAAGGTGTCAGAAATCCACCGGGTCACGCACGATGGGACAGGTCATACAGTGACCGCCACCGCGGCCGCGGCCCAGTTCGGCACCCACAATGGTGACCACCTCGATACCTTCCTTGCGCAGGTAAGTGTTGGTGGTGGTGTTGCGATCGTAGGCAAACACCACACCAGGCCTGGCGCAGACCAGGTTGTTGCCGCTGTCCCACTGTTGCCGCTCGGCGGCGTAGGCGTCGCCGCCCGTTTCCACCACGCGCAGTTTCTTGAAGTTGAGTGCCCGCGCCACCACTTCGGTAAAGGGCTTGTTCTCGAGGGTGACATGGAGGCTGCCCCTGGAATCCCCGGGCCGGATTACCACCGGGCGCACCTGGTCCATGATTTCCGGGTACAGCGTTACCAGATCCCGGTCGGCGAAAGTAAAGACGGTATCCAGGTGCATGGCGGAGCGCAGCCTGGGCATGGCCGCGACAATCACCTGTTGTGCTGCACCCTTTTCGAACAGTGCCGCCGCCAGCTGCGAGATCCCCTGGCGCGAGGTGCGCTCGCTCATACCGATCAGCACCACACCATTGCCCACCGGCATCACGTCGCCACCTTCCACCGTAGCCAGCCCGAAGTTGGTATCCGGATCGCCCCACCAGACTTCGAACTTTTCTTTCTTGAAGTCCGGGTGGAACTTATAAATAGCGGTGGTCAGGAAAGTCTCTTCCTTGCGCGCAGGCCAGTACAGCGGGTTCAGGGATACCCCGCCGTAGATCCAGCAGGTGGTGTCGCGGGTGTAGAGGGTATTGGGCAGTGGTGGCAGCAGGTACTCGGTGGCGCCATGGGCTTCCCGTGCCAGCTCGAAGAACTCGGACTGGCTGAACTCATCCGGCAGGTCCATTACCGACAGGCCCCCGATCAGGAATTCCGCCAGTTTGCGCGGCTCCAGGCTTTCCAGGTAGGCCCTGGTTTCGTCCATCAGGCTGAGGCCCACGTTGTTGGGGGTCACCTTGCGATCCAGCAGCCATTTTTTGGCTTCCGGTACCGCCACCGTCTCCGCCAGCAGGTTGTGCATTTCCAGCACTTCGATATCAAAATCCCGCATCTTGGTCATGAAATCGAAGTGATCCCGCTTGGCGTTCTGGACCCAGAGCACATCATCGAACAGCAGGTCGTCGCAGTTGGTGGGCGTCAGGCGCATATGGGCGAGGCTGGGGGCGCAGACCATAACCTTGCGCAACTGGCCCACTTCAGAGTGGACGCCGAGTGTGGCTTTGGATTCCGGTTTGGCTTTGGCCATGTGGCGAATCTCCGGTTTACAGCGTAATGGCGCCGGTGACCAGTGCGTAAATACCCACGATGGCCCCGAGTACTATGGCTGAGAAGAGCACCAGCTCGATTGGCGTGAACGTCCGCAGCTTGAGTTCGCGGCGGGCAAAAATAAACAGCAGGCTGCCGGGGGCCAGCAGTATGCAACCGAGCAGCACGTACACCAGGCCCCCGGCGATAATCATGAATATTGAGTAAATACAGGCAATGGCAGCGAATGCCATCTCGCGGCGGCGGAGCCGTCCCGGGTCCGATTCGTAGGTCTCCCGCGTCAGTCCCAGTTTCAGGCCATAGGCGGCCACCAGCAGGTAGGGGATCAGCGTCATGGAACTGGTCATTTCGAGGGTCAGGTCGAACGCGTACTGGGCAAAGATGGTCAGGATCAGGAAGATCTGCACCAGGATATTGGTCAGCCACAGGGCCGTCGACGGCACGCCGTTTTTGTTTTCGTGACCGAACGCTTTCGGTACCAGCTCATATCTGGACGCGGTAAACAGTGCCTCTGCACATAACAGGGTCCAGGCCAGGTAGGCACCGAGCACGGAAACGATCAGGCCGGCACTGACAAACACGGCGCCCCAGGTTCCTACCACCGCATGCAAGACGCCGGCCATGGAGGGTTGGCGCAGATCGGCGATCTCCGGACGGAGCAGGACGCCGTAGGGCAGCAGGGTTACCAGGATCATCAGGCACAGCACGCCGAGGAACCCCATCACCGTGGCCCAGCCCACGTCGGCGCGATTTCTGGCGTAGCGGGAAAACACGCTTGCCCCCTCGACACCGATAAACACGAATACGGTAACCAGCATGGTGCGTCGCACCTGCCCGATTACATCGCGGAAATTGTATTCACCACCACCCCAGAAGTTTTCCACGAACAGGTCTTTCTTGAACGCAAACGCCACGATCACAATGAACATGATGATGGGGATGATTTTGGCTACAGTCACGATCTTGTTGATAAAGGCGGCTTGCTTGACTCCCCGCAGGATCATGAAGTGGATCGACCACAGCACGATGGATGACACAAAGACTGCGGGAACGGTGTTGCCTTCACCGAAGGCCGGGATGGCGGCGCCGAGTGTGGACTTGATCAGGATAAAGTAGGTGGTGTTCCCCAGGCAGCTGCCGGCCCAGAAACCGAATGCGGCGATAAACCCCGGGTAGTTGCCGAATCCTTCCTTCGCGTAGGTAAAGATACCCGCATCCAGGTCCGGTTTTCGCACCGCCAGGAACTGGAATACGAAGGCCAGCATCAGCATGCCGGTGCCGGCAATGGTCCAGGCAATCAGTGCGCCGAAGGGGCCGGTGGCGTTCCCGAAGGTGGCTGGCAGGGAAAATATCCCCGCGCCCACCATGGAGCCCACCACCATGCCCATCATGGTGGTGCGATTCAGGTAGCGCTCTTGCTCTGAGGCCATCGGGAATACCCACCAATTGCTACAACAGCAAGTGTAGATGGTGTGGTTGCATGTCCCGCACTTGCATCAATATTCCAGCGGGAAGTAAAAATGGCGTTATCCAGTTCATCTGCGTACCCGGCCATTCCGCACCTGGGCCCTGGCGCCAAAGGCACTGCCCGGGCGGGCTGTCACAGGCAACATCTATAGTTGAAGGATGAACAAGGCCTTCGGGTATGGTGACAGTCCGGCCATGAACTCCCGCATTCAGATCCCCGGGTTGTGCCTGGGTTTGCTGGCGATCATGCTCGCTGCCTGTGGTGACCGGGGACCGGAGCAAACCGCGCCACCCCCGCCGCCGGTGGAGATACTCTCTGTGCGCGAGCAACCGGTCATTCCCCGGTTCGAGTATGTCGGCCGGGTCGAGGCCACCGATGAGCTGCAGGTAAGGCCACGGGTGGAGGGCAATATCCAGGGGCGCTACTTTGAGGAAGGCAGCCTGGTCAGGGAAGGCGAACTGCTTTACGAGATTGATCCGCAGCCGTTTGTTGCCACGCTGGAAAATCGCCGCGCCGCCGTCTCCAGGGCCCGTGCAGCGCTGGAGGTGGCCGAGCGCAACTATGGGCGCGGGCGCGAATTGGTGCCGAAGGGCTTTATCAGCAAGTCGGATTTTGACCGGTTGAAGGGGGATTTTGAGCAGGCCCAGGCCAGCCTGAAAGAGGCCAGGGCTGACGTCAGCACGGCGGAACTCAATCTTTCCTACACGCGCATTTATGCTCCCCTGACAGGTCGCATCGGGCGGTCCGCCTTTCCCGTTGGTGCTTTGGTGGGACCGCAGTCGGAGCCGCTCGCGACCATACTCAATACAGACCCGGTATTCGTCTTGTTCGAGGTGCCAGAGGATAGGGTGTTCTCGGTCCAGATTACCGCGGAGCGCCGCGCCCAGGCCGGGTTGCGGCCGGAACAGCGGGATATCCGCATCGAGCAGCCGGACGGCAGTTTTTATCCCCACCCCGGCACCATTGCTTTTGTCGACAACAAGGTCAACCCGAATACCGGCTCTGTGGCGGTCCGGGCCGAGTTCCCCAACCCGAACCAGTTGCTGATCCAGGGGCAGTTTGCCCGTGTGTCAGTCCGGGTCTATGGCGGCAGCGAACAGGTCAAGCCGCTGGTGCCGCAGTCGGCGGTGCTGGAAGACATGCAGGGGCGCTATGTATTCGTCGTGGACAGCCAGGATATTGCGCATCGCCGGTACCTGGAGCTGGGCCAGCGTGAGGGGGAACTGTGGGCTGTGGAAGAGGGCCTGAAAGCCGGCGAAACCGTGATCGTCAATGGGCTGCAGCGGGTGGTCGCGGAGCAACCGGTGGATCCCCAGTCCTCCGCCCGTAACCCCTATGCCGACTACCGTGCCGGAAGTCGCGAGGGCCCTGGGCGCGGGGCAAGTGGTGAGAAGGATAAGCGGGATGGGTCCGGCATCGGCAAAGACCTCGTGCCTACGGACAGCAAGTAGGCGGTCGCCGGCGCAGGCAGCGGCGGGATGCAGGGGCCGGGGTGCGGCCAGGCGACAGGGAGATGGAATTTTGCCGACAGGGAGTGGACTTTTTTGATCAGCGCATTTTTCATCCGGCGGACCAGGTTCGCGTTTGTGATTTCAATCCTGATCACCCTGGCGGGGCTGCTGTCCCTGCCACTGCTGCCCATTGCCCAGTTTCCCGACCTGGCCCCGCCGACCGTCACCGCCACCACCCGGTTTGACGGCGCCAGTGCTGAGGTCATGCGGGACAGCGTGGCGGTACCCCTGGAGGCGGAGGTTAACGGCGTTGAGGACATGCTGTACATGTCCTCTTCCAGCGGCAATGACGGCAGTTACCGGTTGACGGTGACCTTCGAGAGCGGCACGGACGAAGATATCGCGCAGGTCAATGTGCAGAACCGGGTGCAGCAGGCCACACCCGCGCTGCCGGAAGAGGTGCGCCGCAATGGCGTGATCGTGCGTAAGCAGTCCAATACCATGCTGCTGGTGGTCAACCTGATCTCCCCCGAGGAAAAATTCGATGAACTCTTCCTGGCCAACTATGCCCAGATATTTATCCGCGACGAGCTGGCACGGGTACCGGGGGTCAGTGACGTCAGTATTCTCGGTTCCCTGAATTATGCCATGCGCATCTGGCTGAACCCGGACCGGATGGCAGTGCTGAATATTACCGCGCAGGATGTGATCAATGCGGTACGCGCCCAGAATATGCAGGTCGCCGCCGGCCAGATCGGCTCACCGCCGATCGGCAAGGACCAGCAGTTCCAGTACAACATCCTCGCCCAGGGGCGGCTGGTGGATGTGGAGGAATTCAAGGATATCAGCCTGCGGGCCAACCCCGCCGGTGGCATGGTGCGGATGAAAGATATAGCGCGGGTGGAACTGGGGAGCGAGTTCTACAGTGCCTATGGCCGCCTGGACGGCAAGCCGGCGGCGGTGATCGCGGTCTACCAGCTGCCGGATGCCAATGCCCTTAACGTGGCCGAGGGCATCCGGGAACGCATGGCGGTGCTGAAAGAGCGTTTCCCGGAGGGACTGGAGGCGGAAATACTCTACGACACCACCGAGTTTGTCAGCGCATCGATCAGGGAAGTCGTGGAGACTCTGTTGATCGCACTGGTGCTGGTAATCCTGGTGGTATTCCTGTTTCTGCAGGATATCCGCTCCACCCTGATCCCCGCCATTGCCATCCCGGTGTCGCTGATCGGTACCTTTGCCCTGATGCTGGCATTCGGTATGACCATCAATACGGTCACCCTGTTCGCGCTGATCCTGGCCATCGGCATTGTGGTGGACGATGCCATTATCGTGGTGGAAAACACCCAGCGCCTGATGTCAGAGGGCCTGCCGCCACGGGAGGCTGCGCTCAAGTCCATGGAGGAAGTGACCGGGCCGGTAATTGCCACCACGCTGGTGCTGCTGGCTGTGTTTGTGCCGGTCATGCTGATGCCGGGCCTGACCGGGGGCATGTACCGGCAGTTCGCAGTCACCATCAGCATGGCGGTGATCATTTCCTCCCTCAATGCGCTGACGCTCAGCCCGGCTCTCTGTGCCACCCTGCTCAAGCGCAGTGAGGGCGGCGAAGTGGCCGGGATGAAGGAGACCGGGATTTTCGGTTGGTTCAACAAGACGCTGCACCGGCTGACCAGATCCTATATGGCCATGGTCGCGTTCTGGGTGGCCCGGCCATTGATGGGTGCGCTGTCAGTCGTCGGGATAGTCGCTCTCTGCTACTGGTTGTTTACTTCGGTGCCCTCGGGCTTTATACCGGACGAGGATCAGGGATTTTTCCTGGTCCACGTACAGTTGTCCGAAGGGGCCTCACTGAATCGCACTGGCCCGGTGGTCGAGCAGATCCGCGAAATCATGCGTGCCGAGCCTGAAGTGGCCCACGTGATGGCGGTGCCGGGATTCAATATCCTGGCGAACAATGTCAGTTCCAACTCTGCGTTCATGATCGGGATCCTGCGCCCGTGGGACGAGCGGCCGGAACGCTCCCAGCACCAGATGGCAGTGATGCAACGGGTGCAGCAGAACGTGGCGGCAGTTCCCGAGGCTCGGGTGATGGTGTTTCCAACACCGCCGCTGCCCGGGGTGGGCACCATCGGCGGCTTTGAATTTATCCTTACCGACCTGATGGGGCGTGATGCGTCCGAGCTGGCAGGCGTCCTCTACGATGTCCTCGGCCAGGCCAACCAGCGGCCGGAAATCGCCCAGGCGTTTACCAGTTTCCAGGCCAGCACCCCGCAACTGGAGCTTGAGGTCGACCGGGACAAGGCCCATACCCTCGGGGTGCAGCTGACAGATGTCTACAACACCCTGCAGGCGCAGCTGGGTGGCTTCTACGTCAACGACTTCAACCTGTTCGGTAAGGTTTTCCGGGTCATGTTGCAGGGTGACGAACAGTTCCGCAGCGACGAGCAGGACCTGTCGGGATTTTTCGTCCGCGCCAACAGCGGCGAGCTGGTACCGGTTACCTCCATTGTCGAGATCTCGCCCACAGTGGCCCCCCAGACCATTGACCGCTACAACCTCTATAACAGCGTCACCATCAATGGTGCCCAGGCCCCGGGCTATTCCAGCGGCGAGGCGATGCGGGCCATGGAACAGGTGGCGGAGCGCCTGCCTGCGGGTTACAGCTACGAATGGACCGGGTCCAGCCTGCAGGAAATCACCTCGGGGAATATGGCTCCCATCCTGTTTTCCCTCGCCATCGTATTCGTATACCTGTTCCTGGTGGCGCAGTACGAGAGCTGGATGATTCCGATTGCGGTGATGTTGTGCGTGCCGATCGCCATTGCGGGGGCGTTGCTGGTTAACCTGCTGGCGGGGGCGGTCAATAACCTGTATACCCAGATCGGCCTGGTATTGCTGATCGGCATGGCGGCCAAGAGTGCAATCCTGATCGTGGAGTTTGCCGCGAACGAACGCGATGCCGGTAAGTCCGTGGCCGAGGCGGCGATAAGTGCCACCCGCCTGCGGTTCCGGGCCGTGCTGATGACGGCGTTGTCGTTTGTGCTGGGAGTGATGCCGCTGCTGGTGGCCTCCGGCGCCGGGGCGGCCAGTCGCATTTCGCTGGGGCTGGCGGTTTTCGGGGGCATGACTGCAGCGGCGATTTTCGCCACATTACTGGTGCCGGTTTACTACGCGCTGGTGCAGTCCCTGCGGGAGAAAATCAAGGGCGGGCATATTCCGGCCACGCACCGGGCGGGCCCGCCAGCGGAACCCTGAATCCTGGCCGGAAAATGTGGTCTCAGGTGTTGCTTGCCGTATAGTAAGTACAGGTGAACTGCATACCGTGCCCGGGGCACGTGCTGAAGGTGAGAAGACAATATTACGATGCTGGACAAGATCGAGCGTAGATTCCGCCATTTCCGGGACAAGTTGGAGTCCCGGGTGCCCGCCGCGCCGGACCTGAGTGGTCATGCCGCGGTATTGCTGGCGCTGACCGAAGAGCCTGACCCGGAAGTCATTCTCACCCTGCGATCCGCCCACCTGTCGACGCACTCCGGTGAGGTTTCCCTGCCGGGTGGGCGCTGGGAAACCGGGGATGCATCCCTGCTGCATACGGCCCTGCGGGAAACCGAGGAGGAAATCGGCCTGCCAGCGGAAGCGGTGCGGGTGCTGGGGCCGCTGTGGCCGCGCAGCACCCGTTGGAACGTGCACGTGACGCCCTGGCTTGGGGTGGTCTCACCGGACGTGGCACTGGTACCGAACCCGGGAGAGCTGGACGCGATCTTCCGCGTGCCGCTGTCGTTTTTCCTGGAGGACCCGCGTATCCGCACGGACCAGATCACCATCGATGAGCGGGCCATCTACCTGCCGGCCTACCAGTTCCAGGAATACGAAATCTGGGGCTTTACTGCCGGCATCCTGACCGAGTTCCTGGTGAAGATCCTCGATGCCGATATTTCCCACCGCAACGATGTGCCGTTGCGGGCACTGAACTGACTTAATCCTCCCGGAGCCGCGGGAGCCCGCAGGCGGGCGAACGGTGCTTCTTGAGCCTGCCGGAACCCGGCGGGCCAGCTTCCGCGGCGGCTGCAGCCAGCGATTCCGGGCCGTATACTGTGGGCCGGTTTCTCCCGAGTTTTACTATGCCCAGACCCAAGTCCGCGGTCGCCCTGGAAGATGTGCACTGGGGCGCGCTGAAAACCCTGTTTCCCTACCTGCTGGAATTCCGCCGCGCGGTGGTGCTTGCGCTGCTGTGCCTGGTGGGCGCCAAGCTGGCGAGTGTGGGGCTGCCTTTTATCCTCAAGCATATCGTCGACGACCTGGATGCCGCCGGTGGTGCGGCTGCCGCGATCGCGTTGCCACTGGGGCTGTTGCTGGCCTACGGCGCGGTACGCTTTTCCAGTGTGCTGTTTGGCGAGCTGCGGGATACCATTTTCGGCCGGGTCACCGAGCGCGCCCAGCGGCGTATCGGGCTTGAGGTCTTCCAGCACCTGCACCGCCTCGACCTGGACTTTCACCTCAACCGCCGCACCGGGGGCCTGTCGCGGGATATCGAGCGCGGCATTTCCGGTATCGGTTTCCTGATGCGCTTCATGGTCTTCAACATTGTCCCGACCCTGCTGGAAATCGGCATGGTGGCAGTGCTGTTGTGGTGGAATTACAGCGGCGTGTTTGCGCTGCTGGTACTGGGTGCGGTGGTGGTTTACATCGGGTTCTCGGTAGTGGCCACTGAATGGCGGACGCGTTTTGTGCGTGAGCTGAATGAGGCTGAATCCCGCAGCAGCAGCCGTTCCGTGGACAGCCTGCTGAACTATGAGACGGTGAAGTATTTCGGCAATGAGCAGTACGAGGCTGGCCACTACGACGTGGAACTGGCCCAGTGGGAGCAGGCGCGGCGCAAGAACCGGCTGTCCCTTTTCGGGCTCAACGCCGGCCAGGCAGTGATTATCGCCACCGCGATGACCGCAGCGATGGTGCTGGCCGCTGCGCGGGTCACCCAGGGGCAAATGACCATTGGCGACTTTGTGCTGATCAATGCCTTTATGATGCAGATTTTTATCCCGCTCAACTTCCTCGGCTTTGTCTACCGGGAAATGAAGGGCTCCCTGGCCAATATCGAGAAAATGTTCTCGTTGCTGGAGGTGGCGCCAGGGGTGAAGGATATGCCCGGGGCAGGCGAACTGCAGGTAACGGAGGGCCAGGTGGAATTTGAGGCTGTCCGGTTTGGCTACCGCCCGGACCGGGAAATCCTCAAGGGAATCACTTTTACCGTGAAGCCAGGCCAGAAAGTTGCCATTGTCGGTGCCAGCGGCGCCGGCAAGTCGACCCTGTTCAAGTTACTGTTCCGTTTCTACGATGCCTCTGCCGGGCGGATCCTGGTCGACGGGCAGGACATTCGTACCGTCAGTCAGGCTTCCCTGCGTCGCGCCATCGGCGTGGTGCCGCAGGATACCGTGCTCTTCAACCAGTCACTGCTGGAGAATGTCCGCTACGGCCGTGTCGATGCCAGCGATGAGGAAGTGCTCGAAGCCATCCGGCACGCCCAGCTCTACGGTTTCATCAGCCAGTTGCCGGAGGGCGCCAACACCCTGGTGGGGGAGCGGGGGCTGAAACTCTCCGGTGGCGAACGCCAGCGGGTGGCGATTGCCCGGGCCCTGCTCAAACACCCACCAATCATGGTCTTCGACGAAGCCACCTCCTCCCTGGACAGCCGCTCAGAGCGAGGCATCCTGGAGGCACTGCGGCAGGTGGCCCGGGAACAGACCACCCTGGTGATTGCCCATCGCCTGTCCACAGTGGTGGATGCGGACGTGGTCCTGGTCCTGGACGAGGGGCGTATCGTGGAGCAAGGCAGCCACGAGCAGCTGCTGCGACAGGCGGGTCACTATGCTGCCCTCTGGCGTATGCAACAGGAGCAGGGCGAGGAAGGTGCTGTGGTTGATCAGGAATTGAACAGTGTGTCCCGGGACCACTGAACCCTGCGGCCACATTCTTGATAATTGGGCCGCACCGCTCTAATGTTGCGAGCCGTTGCAAAGATAACGATAGGCAGAGGCCCATATGAAGACTGCAAAATTTGCCACCGCGCTACTGGCGCTGGCTGTCATGAGCGCCTGCTCCCCCCGCGGGGAGCAGACCGAGGTAATCGAGGAGACCGGTACCGCGGTCGAACAGACCCAGGCGGAGCCCTCCGAGCAGGAAGCTGCCGAAGCCAATGGCCGCTTTGATATCTATGTTCCGGTTGAGCTGAACGCGGACCTGTCCGACCTCTCGGACGACCAGCGGCAGATGATCGGCCTGCTGATCGATGCCAGCCAGATCATGGATCGTCTCTTCTGGCTGCAGTCATTTGGTCCCGCAGAAGAGTTGCTACCGGGCATCGAGGACAGCGCCAAGCGCGAGTTTGCACGGATCAACTACGGTCCCTGGGACCGGCTCAACAACAACGAGCCATTCATCGATGGCTACGGCCCCAAGCCGCCCGGTGCCGAGTTCTATCCGGAAGACATGACCAAGAAGGAGTTCGAGCAGTGGCAGCAGCCGGGTAAGGATGGCCTCTACTCCCTGGTACGCCGCGACCAGGATGGCAACCTGAAGCTGGTGCCTTACAGCGAGGCCTACAAGAGTGACCTGGAGAAGGCTGCGGAAATCCTGCGCCAGGCGTCCGAGCTGGCCGAGGACGAGCAGTTTGCCAATTACCTGAGCATGCGCGCCGACGCGCTGCTGTCTGACGATTTCCGTCCCAGCGATATGGCCTGGATGGACATGAAGGACAATGAAATCGACGTGGTGATCGGCCCGATCGAGAACTACGAGGACCAGTTGTTCGCCTACCGCACCGCGTACGAGTCCTACGTCCTGCTGAAGGACATGGAGTGGAGTGAGAAGCTGGCCAAGTTCGCCGCCTTCCTGCCCGAGTTGCAAAAGGGCCTGCCGGTGGATGACAAGTACAAGTCCGAGGTGCCGGGCACCGATTCCGACCTGAACGCCTACGATGTAGTCTTTTACGCCGGCCACAGCAATGCGGGTTCCAAGACCATCGCCATCAACCTGCCCAATGATGAAGAGGTCCAGCTGGCCAAGGGCACCCGCCGCCTGCAGTTGAAAAACGCCATGCGCGCCAAGTTCGACAAGATCCTGGTACCCATCAGTGAAGTACTGATCGCCGAGGACCAGCGCCAGCACATCACTTTCCCGGCTTTCTTCTCCAATACCATGTTCCACGAGGTGGCACATGGACTGGGGATCAAGAAAACCGTGACCGATGGTAGCAATGTGCGCCAGGCGCTGAAGGAAACCTCGTCGGCGCTGGAAGAGGGCAAGGCGGATATCCTTGGCCTCTACATGGTGACGCGCCTGCACGAGAAGGGCGAGATCGAGGAAGGGGAACTGATGGACAATTACGTCACCTTCCTGGCCAGTATCTTCCGCAGCGTGCGCTTCGGTGCCGCCAGTGCCCACGGCAAGGCCAACATGATGCGTTTCAATTACTTCAAGGAGCAGGGCGCATTTACCCGCGATCCGGAAACCGGGCAGTACAGTGTGGACTTCGACAAGATGCAGGAAGCCATGACCAGCCTGTCCAACCTGATCCTGACCATCCAGGGTGACGGTGACTACGAGAAATCGAAGGAGCTGCTGGACAGCAAGGGCGTCGTTGGCGCCGAGCTGCAGGCCGACCTGGATCGCCTGTCTGATGCGGATATCCCGGTGGACGTCACCTTTATCCAGGGTAAGGAAGTGCTGGAACTGAAGTAAGGTCCCATAAACCCCTCCCACAAAAAACCCGGCATCACTGCCGGGTTTTTTGTTTGTAATCGCCTGCTGTAGGAGCGGCCCATGGCCGCGACCAGCGGTCGGACAACCCCGGGGCTGCAGCTGCCTTGATGGAAGCTCCGAAGTATTTCGCTGCGCCCGATGTACCCCGGTAAGGCCACCGCAGCGGGAACTGGCGGCGCTACGTGAGCGAAACAAAACCGGCCCCCGGCTGCTGCCCGGGAGCCGGTTGCCGATCAGCGGTTGATCGGGGCCAGGCAAGCCATGTACACATCCAGCTGGTTCACTTCGGTGGGCAGGCTGCCAAGGCTCAGCCGTACCCGGTCGAAAGGCTGTACCGAGTTGATAGTGATCACGCGCTGGTTCACGGCACCGTCCACATCGAAGACCACCAGAGAGCTGCCTGTGCCGCTGTCACCGGTGGGCTGGCCGCCAAGCATGGTGCTGATGCGTACGGTTTCCAGCAGCACCAGGTCCAGGAGAGAGGCAGGCTTCTCCACCAGGAAGCCTATGCGATGCCTGCCGGACAGCACCGTGGTCTTGGTCACATCGATATAGGCACCGCCACCGGCCCCAGCCGATACCTCGATCCGCGCGGCATCGGTGATCACATCGTTGGTGACCCGGCCAGGGCTGGTAACCGAGCATTCCAGGCAGGGAGTGACAATGCCGTGGGCCAGCTTGGAATCACTGGTGGTAATCGGCTGGAAGTCGCCGACTGACTCACAGGTGGCCGCAAGGCCGTTGTCGCAGGCATCGCCGATACCATCATTGTCGAAATCGTCCTGCTCTGGGTTGGCAGTCTGCGGGCAATTGTCCTCCTCGTTGGCCACCCCGTCGTTGTCCACATCGGGGTCACAGGCATCCCCGATACCATCGCCATCCGCGTCGAGCTGGTTCGGGTTGGACACTGCCGGGCAATTGTCGTCCCCGTTGTCCACGCCGTCGCCGTCGCGGTCCAGGTCGCAGGCATCGCCCGGGCCGTCACCGTCCTGGTCCGACTGGTCCGGGTTGTAGTCGACCGGGCAATTGTCTTCACTGTCGTTGACGGAATCGCCATCCAGGTCTTCGTCACAGACGTCACCGAGGCCGTCCCCATCGGCATCCGCCTGGTCATTGGCGGTCATGGGGCAGTTGTCCTCATCGTTAGGGAAGCCGTCGCCATCGACATCGGCGTCGCAGGCATCGCCGACACCGTCGCCATCGAGGTCGTCCTGGCCGGCATTGGGCTCCGCCGGGCAGTTGTCCTCGCCGTCATCCAGGCCGTCATTATCGGTATCACTGTCCGCATCGCATGCGTCGCCGATGCCGTCGCCGTCCTGGTCAGCCTGGTCGAGGTTTGCCTCACCGGGGCAGTTATCGCGGTCGTCGGGGAGGCCATCGCCATCGCGATCATCGTCGCAGGCATCGCCGGTGCCATCGCCGTCCAGGTCCGACTGCTCTGTATTGGCAACCAGCGGACAGTTGTCGGTGTCATCCTCGATACCGTCATTGTCATCGTCGCTGTCACAGGCATCGCCCTGCGCGTCGCCGTCGGTGTTCAACTGCTCTTCGTTGGCGAGTGCGGGACAGTTATCCACGTCATCACCGACCCCATCACCGTCCTCATCGCTGTCACAGGCATCGCCGTACTGGTCGCCGTCGCGATTGGCCTGGTCGGAATTGGGAATATAAGGGCAATTGTCGTCCTCATCGGCGATCGAGTCGTTGTCGTCGTCACTGTCACAGGCATCGCCGATACCATCATTGTCGGTGTCGGCCTGTGAGGGATTGGCAACCGCCGGGCAGTTATCGCCGGTATTTTCATCGCCGTCGCCATCGCGGTCGGTATCACAGGCATCACCGATACCATCGTCGTCCTGGTCCTGCTGGTCGGCATTGGCATCCTCGGGACAGTTATCGGCTTCGTCAGGTACGCCATCTGAATCGCTGTCGGTATTGTCGTCGCAGGCATCACCGAACCCGTCTCCATCGGTGTCCTGTTGGTCCTCGTTGGCAACAGAGGGGCAATTATCAGCGTCATTGTCGACATTGTCCCCGTCGACATCATCATCACAGCTGTCGCCGATTCCGTCGCCGTCCGCATCGGTCTGCTCGGCATTGGCATTGAGCGGACAGTTATCGTTCACATCATCGACACCGTCGTTGTCACTGTCTTCGTCACAGGCATCTCCGTTGCCGTCACCATCTGTGTCCTGCTGGTCTGCATTGGTAATCAGGGGGCAGTTATCGCTGCTGTTCTCGGTGCCGTCGCCATCGGTATCGCTGTCGCAGGCATCACCGGTGCCGTCGCCGTCAGCATCGGCCTGATCGCGATTGGCGGTGGCGGGGCAGTTGTCGCTGTCCTCGGCGATGCCATCACCATCGCTGTCGGTGAAGTCATCACAGGCATCACCAATGGAGTCATTATCCGTGTCCTCCTGCCCGGGATTGGGTGTATCAGGGCAGTTGTCCTGCGCGGTGGGGGTATTGTCGCCATCGTGGTCGTTGTCGCAGGCGTCGCCAATGCCGTCCCCGTCCAGGTCTGCCTGGTCCTCGTTGGCCGTGGCCGGGCAGTTGTCTGATCCATCGTCGACGCTGTCGCCATCATCATCTTCGTCACAGGCATCACCAGTACCGTCGCCATCGGTGTCGTCCTGCTCCGGGTTGGCCACGGCCGGGCAGTTATCCGCGCCGTCGTCGAGGCCGTCATCATCAGAATCACTGTCGGCATCACAGGCATCGCCAATGCCGTCGTTGTCCTGGTCCTCCTGGCCCGGATTTGCTGCCATGGGGCAGTTATCCAGGCTGTCGGTGACCTCATCACCATCGGTGTCATTGTCACAGCTGTCGCCGGTACCATCGCCATCGAGGTCATCCTGATCACTGTTCGCGACCAGCGGGCAGTTGTCGGCACTGTTCCCGACGGTATCGCCGTCGATATCGTTGTCGCAGGCATCACCGGTACCGTCGCTGTCACCATCGGCCTGGTCTGGATTGGCGGTCGAAGGGCAGTTATCGGCACTGTTGTCTATACCATCTCCATCCCGATCGCTGTCACAGGCGTCGCCGCTGCCATCGCCGTCGGCATCGCCCTGGCCGGGATTAGCCATGTCCGGACAATTGTCATCCTGGTCCGTGATGCCGTCGCCATCGGTGTCCAGCGGGGCCGCGGAGGCGCTGTTGAAGGTGGTTGTCTCCCTGCGACCGCTCTCATCCGCTGTGCAGGCGTAGAGAAGGGTGAGCGATGCAAAGAGAAGAAAGATCGGGAAGCGCATCATGCGGGTTTCTCCGGAGCAGGTTTTTGTTGTCTGCCCGGGGCGGGAATCTGGCGTAGATGCAATGGTCGGGACCACACAAACCGGCGTCCCTGCACGGTTGGTGACTTCAGCCTGAACAGCAACTTCCCTGTCGCCCCTGGCACGCCGCCGGGTGGATCTGGATCCCGGCGGCTTTCCTTTGCCTATAGAAAATTTTCTTTATTGCGTGATGGCTTTCTAATCTAAAGTGTGATTTGTGTCTATATGTTGGCGTCAAAGCTAACGAGTGTTGAACCTGGCGATATGACTATTTGTTGTTAACTGCCTTTCAGGTTGGCCCCCTCGTTTGGCCGCCTGACTTCTCTGCCGGTTCGGTTGCCGGGGCGGCGTTCAGTGCTGTGCCGGTTTCGCGACAGGTCAGTGTTCGATCCTGTGGCCAGGCGGGCATAGCACAGCAATCCGCCTGCGGTCATGGAGGTGGGACTGGGGCCAGGCACGGCAGGTAAATGTCTAATTGGTTTACAGAATATGGCAGGCCGTCGAGTCGAACCTCGACAGCATCGAAATCCGCGTCGGTTTTGAATGTTACCAGGCGGCGAAAACCGGACTCACCCTGTAGCCTGAACACCAGCAGCTCCCGGCCGTGAGCACGCTCGCCGGTGTCCACCCCGTCGAGTAATGTCCGCAGGGTGAGGCCTTCGAGGATTATGCGATCAAGGTGCAGGGTGGCGGACTCGAGGATAAAGCCGGCCCTGAAAGGTCCCGTATACGCCTCATTGGTATCCACTATCCGGATAAAAGCGCTGCCCGCCGAGTCTATGGGTACCGCCAGGCGCCCGGCATTGGCAAAGAAATCATCGGGAACGTTTTCCGGGGTGAATACCGGGCACAGGGGGCAGTCGGGACCTGAGCCCACGGTGAAATCAATATCGAACCCGGAGAGCGCCCTGAACCCACCCCGGTCGCCACAGGAGACCGGTTCATTGGTGTCGCATACGTCCCCCAGGCCATCATCATCAATATCCTCCTGCCCGGTATTGGCCTGGAGCGGGCAGTTATCGGAGGTATTCCCCACGCCATCGCCGTCGAGGTCGGCATCGCATAGGTCACCGATGCCGTCATTGTCGCGGTCGGCGCCGTCGGCATTGGGAATGTCCGGGCAATTGTCCGCCGAATCCGGAATGCCGTCCCCGTCCCGGTCGGTTTCGCAGAGGTTGCCGTCGCCGTCGTCGTCATCGTCGAGCTGGTCCGCGTTGGCGGTAAACGGGCAGTTGTCGGTGCCGTTGGCAACCCCATCGCTATCAAGGTCGTTGTCGCAGGCATCCCCACGGCCGTCCAGGTCGATATCGGACTGCGCTCCATTGGCGATGTCCGGGCAGTTGTCGCGGTCGTCGCGGATACCGTCGCGGTCCGCATCCGGCCGGACTTCCTCGCAGGCATCCCCGATCCCGTCGTTGTCGTCATCTTCCTGTTGCGGGTTCGGGATATCGGGGCAGTTGTCCTCTGAATCCAGCACCGTGTCATCATCGCGGTCCGGGGTCGGTGCTGCACAGGCATTGCCAATGCCGTCCCGGTCGCTGTCTTCCTGGCCGGGATTGGTTGTGTCGGGGCAGTTGTCCTCACTGTCTGCGATGCCATCCTCATCCCGGTCCAGGCCCTGCGGCGTGGGGTCGCAGGGATTGCCGCGACCATCGCCGTCATCGTCTGCCTGGCTGTTATTGGCAAGAAGGGGGCAGTTGTCGTTGCCGTCCTCCCGGCCATCGCTGTCGTCATCCCTGTCGCAGGCGTCGCCAAGGCCATCAGCGTCCGTGTCGCGCTGGTCGGGGTTGATCACCAGCGGACAGTTGTCATCGCTGTCGGGAAAGGTGTCATTGTCGTCATCCGGGTCGCAGCTGTTGCCGAAACCGTCCCTGTCCGGGTCCGGCGGATTGGCGAGGTCGCTACCGGGGCAGAGATCGGGACCGTCGCCGGGAGGAGAAGCGCCACAGAGGTCACCAACGCCGTCTGCATTACTGTCGGCCTGGTCGGGGTTGGCAAGGCCCGGGCAGTTGTCATTGTCGTTGGCCACACTGTCGCCATCCCGGTCGCGGTCGCAGGTGTCGCCCACCAGGTCATTGTCGAGGTCGGCCTGGTCGGCGTTTGCCTGAACCGGGCAGTTATCGTCGATATCATCGATGCTGTCGCCGTCATCATCCAGATCACAGCGATCTCCCAGGCCGTCACCATCGCGGTCGGACTGGTCTGTATTGGCGCGCAGGGGACAATGGTCGCTGCTGTCGCGGATCCCATCGCCGTCGTCATCGTTGTCACAGGGATTGCCGAAGCCGTCACCATCCAGGTCGGCCTGGAATTCGTTGGGACGATCGGGGCAGTTATCCAGCGGGTCCGGGACCCCGTCCAGGTCCGAGTCGACTTCCTCATCACAGGGGTCGCCGATGCCGTCGCCATCGCTGTCTCCCTGTAGGTCGTTGGTGTTGTCAGGGCAGTTGTCGAGGGCGTTGGTAAAACCGTCGCCGTCGCGATCGTTGTCGCACACATCGCCGATACCATCCTCGTCCAGGTCCAGCTGCACAATATCGGGAATACTGGCGGGCTCGCGGTTGGGGTTCAGTGGGCAATTGTCGACGTCGTTATTGACCCCGTCGCCATCGAGGTCACGATCGCAGGAGTCGCCGATGCCGTCTCGATCCTGGTCGGCCTGGCTGGGGTTGTGGGTATCCGGGCAGTTATCGGCATCGTCCTGAACCGAGTCGTTGTCGGTGTCCTGTGGCGGTGCGGGTTCCGGTGTTGTCGGTGGACTGGCTGATGGCGGGGGATCACAGGCGTCGCCGTCACCATCGCCATTGAAGTCGGCCTGGTCGGGGTTGGGGGTTGCGGGGCAGTTGTCCTGCAGGTCGATGATGCCATCGCCATCGGCATCATTATTGCGCGGGCGGCCGTTGTCGTCGTCCGAATCGAATATGCAGCCGGACAGGACGAGCGCAACCAGGACAACCAAAGCCCGTAAACGGAACATCTAAACAACTCCGGGCACATTATCCCTTGTGCCATCACTTCCCTGTGCTCCGGCGACAGCAGCCGGGGCGAATCTCCCGGACCCCTCTTCAGGTTTAGGAGATATCTGCCGATGTGTCGAAAAGGAGGTGGGAGCGACATAGGGGGCGGGCAGCCAACCGGGCATCGTATCCATCATTAAAGCGTTATCCCGGTACTGGATAACTCACCCTGGCTTTGCACCCCCCTGCCGCCATCACCGGGGCTTGCTGGCGGTGGTTAGGCCCTGTTATCACGTCCGGGCCTGTCAGTTCCGAATGTGACTCGTCACCCGGCTGGAATACCCATAGACTGGCCCCATCTGAAGAGGAGTTGCCAGTGGCCCTGTCCCGTGAAACCTGTTCCCGTGCCCGGCTGGCCCGGGACCAGAGATTTGATGGTCTGTTCTACACCGCGGTAAAAACCACGGGTATTTTCTGCCGCCCGATCTGCCCGGCCCGGGCACCCCTGGAAAAGAATGTTGAATACTTTCGAACAGCGGCCGAGGCGGCGACAGCCGGGTACCGGCCGTGCCGGCGATGCCGTCCCGATGCTGCGCCCGGCAGTCCCGCCTGGGGCCTGGTGGGTACCACCGTGCAGCGGGCGCTGGCCCTGATGCGCAGTGAGCGCGAGGGGGCGTCAGTAGAATCGCTGGCGGAACGGCTGGGAATCAGCAGCCGTTACCTGCGGCGACTGTTCAACGAGCACCTGGGTATGAGCCCACTGCAGTACTGGCAGGTGGAACGGGTAATGTTTGCGCTGGGACTGTTGCGTGAGACACGCATGCCCGTGGGCCAGGTGGCGTTCGAGGCCGGCTTCAACAGCACGCGCCGTTTCAATGCGGTTTTCCAGCAGGTATGCCACCGAACCCCCACGGAGGTGCGAAAGGAGACCCGGAGCGGGACTGCGGTCCGGGGTGGGATCCGGTTTTACCTGCCTTACCGGCCGCCCTTTGACTGGCAGAAGCTGCTGGACTTTTTCCGTGCCCGGGCACTCAGGGGAATCGAAGAGGTAAACGACGGGATATACCAGCGGAGCTTTTGCCTGGAGGGCGGTGGGCCAGGTGTGCTGAGGGTCAGCGACGATGCGGCGGCGCACCGCCTGGTGGTGGAGCTGGATTCCGGCGATGGGCGGGGCCTTTTTGTCCTCAACCAGCGGTTGCGCCGGTTGTTTGACCTGGACGTGGATACCGGTGAAATCGGGCAGGTACTGTCTGTGGACCCATTATTGGCACGGCAGCTGGAGTTGTTGCCCGGGGTGCGGCTGCCGGGCGCCTGGGATCCGTTTGAGTACGCCTTGCGGGCGATTCTGGGCCAGCAGATATCGGTCGCCGCGGCGACAACCATAGCCGGGCGGCTGGTGGAGCGTTACGGGGGGCGCTTTGTGGATACCAGTGGCCGGCAGTGGCGGCTCTTCCCGGGGGGCCGGGAACTGGCCGGGGCGGATTTCGAGGGCCTGGGGGTGACACGGGCGCGGGCGGCGACCCTGCGGACTTTCGTGGCGGCGACCCTGGAAGGGGGGGTGGACTTCACCGAGACCGACCTGGAGCGATGGTGTGCGCAGTTGACTGCATTGCCGGGCATCGGCGACTGGACCGCGCAGTACATAGCCATGCGCGGCTTGTCGCTGCCCGATGCCTTCCCGGCGTCAGACCTTGGTATCCTCCAGGCGCTGGGGGAGGGCGGCGAGCGGGCCTCGCCGGGTGCGGCCAGGAACCGGGCGGAGCAATGGCGGCCCTGGCGGGCTTATGGAGCATTACTGCTGTGGCAATCGCTGCAAACTGGGGACAGTGAATGATTGTTTACGAGATTTATCCTACCGTGCTCGGTGATGTCTGTGTCGCCGCAGAGGACAGTGGCCCACAGGCGGCACTGGTGGCGCTGGGCTTCGTCCGCGACGGCAGGTGCCCGGGGATGGGGCCCGGGTGGCAGCGGGGGACGTGCGCCCTGACGGACATGGCGTCGACCCAGCTGGGGGAGTACCTGGACGGTCGCCGGCGGGCTTTCGAGCTGCCGCTGCAGCCCCCCGGCACGCCTTTCCAGCAGCGTGTCTGGGCCGCCCTGCAGGATATCCCCTACGGCGAGACCCGGAGCTACCTGCAGCAGGCGGAAGCGCTGGGTAACCCCAGGGCGGTCCGTGCGGTTGCGCGGGCCAATGGCGCCAATCCCCTCGCCATCGTGATTCCCTGCCATCGCGTTATCGGCGCCGACGGCACCCTGACCGGCTACGCGGGAGGCCTGGAACTCAAGGCCCGCCTGCTCAGCCTCGAGGGCGCCCGCTTTTCCAGGCAGGGCGTACTGCTGTAGGCGGTGGGGCACAGGTGGGCCCGGACCTCCTGCCGGCCCCGTCTCCCCGGGCGGTCCCTCCCGACCACTTTTCCAGCCACTTTTTCAGGCATTTCCCCCCTGCGCCATTTCCTCCCCCGAATCGTGCGCAAGCCGCTGGCAATGACCGGCCACGGGCGGGATAATGGCCGCTTGAGAAGATCCACAGCCGGAGGCCAGATGCTGTACAGACTGGGTGAAAACCAGCCAGAGCTCGAGGGTGAGGGGCATTACATCGCCCCGGGTGCCCATGTGATCGGCAATGTGCGAATGCTCAGTCGCAGCTCGGTGTGGTTCAACGCAGTGGTGCGCGGTGACTGTGATCGCATCACCATCGGCGAGGATAGCAATGTCCAGGACGGTGCGGTGCTGCACACTGACCCGGGTATCCCGTTGACGATTGGTACCGGGGTGACGGTGGGCCACAAGGCAATGCTGCACGGCTGCGAAATCGGTGACTACACCCTGGTCGGCATCAACGCGGTTATCCTCAATGGCGCCAGGATCGGTCGGGGCTGTGTGATCGGTGCCAATGCGCTGGTCACCGAGAAAATGGAAGTCCCGGATTTTTCCATGGTCCTGGGGAGCCCGGGCAAGGTGGTCAAAACCCTGGACGAGTCGATGCTTGAGCTGCTGAAGGCCAGCAGCGATCACTATGCTGAAAACGGCCGGCGCTTCGCCGAAGAGCTGGTTGCCCTCGACTCGCCATGACCGTGAAAGTCCAGAATCCCGTGTCTACCGCAACGCCGGCAGCTGGCAAACCGGTAAAATCCCCCTGCATCTCGGTCTGTGCCCTCAACGCGGAAGATATCTGCGAGGGCTGTTTCCGCACCGGCACGGAGATCAGCCGCTGGGGCAATATGAACAACGACGAGCGGCGCTCGGTGTTGCAACGCTGTACCGAGCGCGCCCGGCAGATGGGCCGGCTCTGGTAGCCTGGCCGCTAAAATTTCGCAAGGTAAAGCGCATTCGGGAAATAGCTGTCCGTCGGGAAACCCCGTGACCCGGATTCCCCACGTCGCCAATGGCCGTGGCAACGGGGGCAGTGATGGGATGCGCGCAAGAAGAATTCAATACAGAAGAATATGACCCAACCCTTTGTTCACTTACGAGTCCACTCTGAATACTCGCTGATCGACGGCCTGGTGCGGATCAAGCCGCTCGTGGCCCGCGCCGCAGAGCTGGAGATGCCGGCCGTGGCGCTCACGGACCAGACCAATTTCTACGGCCAGATCAAGTTCTACAAGGCCTGCCTGGGCGCCGGGATCAAGCCCATAACCGGTGCGGATTTCTGGCTCAGTGAGGGCGGTGAGGAGCAGCCGACACTGATCTCGCTGTTCGCGATGAACACACGGGGCTACCTGAATATCACCGAGCTGATCTCCCGCGCCTGGATGGAGGGCCAATACCACGGCAACGCCTATATCCGTCGCGAGTGGCTGCCCGAGTACGCCGAGGGAGTGCTGGCATTGTCCGGTGCCCGGTACGGGGATGTGGGCCGTGCACTGGTTGCCGGCCGCACCGCCCAGGCTGAGGACCTGGCCCGGCAATGGGCAGGGGTTTTCCCCGGCCGTTATTACCTGGAACTGCAACGCACCGGCCGCCCGGGAGATGAGGATTACCTGCATGCGGCAGTGGGCCTGGCCCAGCGGTTGCAACTGCCGGTGGTGGCCACCAATGATGTACGTTTCCTCGAGGAAAGTGAGTTCGAGGCCCATGAGGTGCGGGTGTGCATTCACGACGGCCGTGCCCTGGACGACCCGCGCCGTGAGCGCCGCTATTCCCCGGAGCAGTATTTCCGCACCGCGGAGGAAATGCAGGAGCTGTTCAGCGATATCCCCGAGGCATTGCAGAACACCGTGGAGATCGCCCGGCGCTGTTCGGCACCGATCCAGCTGGGTAAGTATTTCCTGCCGGAGTACCCGATTCCCGAGGGTATGACCGAGAACCAGTTCTTCGAGAAGATCTCCTTCGAGGGGTTGGACGCGCGACTGGAAACCATCCTCGACCAGTCGGCCCCGGACTATGCCGAGCGCCGCACCGCCTATGAAAACCGGCTGCGGTTCGAACTGGACATCATTATCCAGATGGGCTTCCCGGGTTACTTCCTGATCGTGATGGACTTTATCCAGTGGGCCAAGGACCACGATATCCCGGTGGGGCCGGGGCGGGGTTCCGGTGCCGGCTCGCTGGTGGCCTACGCCCTCAAGATTACCGACCTGGACCCGCTGCAGTACGACCTGCTGTTCGAGCGATTCCTCAACCCGGAACGGGTTTCCATGCCCGACTTCGACGTCGACTTTTGCATGGAGAAGCGCGACCGCGTGATCGGCTATGTGGCCGACAACTACGGCCGCGATGCGGTGAGCCAGATCATTACTTTCGGCACCATGGCCGCGAAGGCGGTGGTGCGGGACGTGGCCCGTGTCCAGGGCAAGTCTTATGGCCTGGCGGACAAGCTTTCCAAGATGATTCCCCCGGACCCGGGCATGACCCTGGAGAAGGCCTTCGAGCAGGAGGAGATCCTGCGCGAGTTCCTCGATGGCGACGAGGAGGGCCAGGAAATCTGGGAGATGGCCCTGCAGCTGGAGGGCGTGGCCCGGAACGTGGGCAAGCACGCCGGTGGTGTGGTGATAGCCCCTACCAAACTGACCGATTTTGCGCCGCTCTACTGCGACGAGACCGGCGCCGGCCTGGTGACCCAGTTCGACAAGAACGATGTGGAGGATGCGGGCCTGGTGAAGTTCGACTTCCTCGGCCTGCGCACCCTGACGATCATCGACTGGGCCAAGGATATGGTCGACGAACAGCGTGCCCGCGAGGGCAGGGAGCCGCTGGTCATCGAGGCACTGCCGCTGGACGACGCCGAAACCTACAAGATGATCAAGCGGGCCGAGACCACCGCGGTATTCCAGCTGGAATCCCGCGGCATGAAGGACCTGATCAAGCGCCTGCAGCCGGATAACCTCGAGGACATGATCGCCCTGGTGGCCCTGTTCCGCCCGGGACCGCTGCAGTCGGGCATGGTGGATGACTTCATCAACCGGAAGCACGGCCGCGCCCAGGTGGCCTACCCGGACGCCAAGTACCAGCATGAGAAGCTCAAGCCGATCCTGGAGCCCACCTACGGGGTGATCGTCTACCAGGAGCAGGTAATGCAAATCGCCCAGGAACTGGCGGGTTACACTCTGGGCGGTGCCGACATGCTGCGCCGCGCCATGGGTAAGAAAAAACCCGAGGAGATGGCGAAGCAGCGGGAGATCTTTGCCGCCGGCGCGAAAGAGCAGGGTGTCGACCCGGACCTGGCGATGAAAATCTTTGACCTGGTGGAGAAGTTCGCCGGGTACGGCTTCAACAAGTCGCACTCCGCTGCCTACGCACTGGTGTCTTACCAGACCGCCTGGCTCAAGGCCCACTACCCGGCCCAGTTCATGGCCGCCACCATGTCCTCGGATATGGACAAGACCGACAAGGTAGTGACATTTATCGAGGAGTGCCGGGCCATGGGCCTGGAGATGGTGCCACCGGATGTAAACCTGGGTGCCTACCAGTTCTCGGTGGATATGGACAACCGCATTGTCTACGGCCTGGGTGCCATCAAGGGGCTGGGTGAAGGCCCGATCGAGAATATTATCGCCGTGCGCACCGAGGGCGGACCCTTCACCGACCTGTTCGATTTCTGTTCCCGTATTGACCCGCGCAAGGTCAACAAGCGCGCCCTGGAGGCGCTGGTGCGCTCCGGTGCCCTGGATAGTATCGGGCCGGGCGGCGAGGGCAGCGATGGCCTCAACTATGCTCGCGCGGTGCTGTTCAGTGCCGTGGATGAGGCGGTGAAGGCGGCCGAGCAGCAGTCGCGCAACAACAGTGCAGGGATGATGGACCTGTTTGGCGAGGTGGTTCCCACTGCCGCCGAGGGCGATGTCTACGCGGAATTCCGCCGCGCCCGGCCCTGGGGAATCCGCGAGCGCCTCGAGGGGGAAAAGAATACGCTCGGCCTGTACCTGACAGGGCACCCGATTGACGAGTATGAGGACGAACTCCAGCACCTGGTGAAGTCCCGAATTGCGGACCTGAAGCCGGGCCGCGAGTCGCAGAAAGTGGCGGGACTGGTGGTGGCGTTGCGGGTCATGAAGACCAAGCGCGGTGATTCCATGGCTATTGTCACCCTGGACGACCGCAGCGCCCGTATCGAGGCGGCGGTGTTCAGCGAGGCTTTCGGCGAGCATCGCGAGAAACTGGCCAAGGATTCCCTGCTGGTGCTGGACGGCCCAGTGGCCCACGACGATTACAGTGGTGGCCTGAAAATGACCGTCAACGGTGTGGCAACCCTGGACGAGCTGCGCCAGGGCAGTGTGACCGGCGTGCGTCTCAAGCTGGACAGCGCCAGTGCGCCGGCGGGGCTGGCCCAGCGCCTGTCCGCCTGCCTGCGGCCCTACGTGGGCGGTAGCTGTGGGGTGCTAATGGAAGTGGAGCGCAGTGATGCCCGCGGGACATTCCAGCTGCCGCCGGAATGGAAAGTGGAGCCGAACGACCAGATGGTCCAGTCCCTGCGCGAGCTGCTGGGGCGCGACCGTGTGGTACTCGACTATGTTGAGCGGTAAGGTCGGATGGCGGACCGGTGACATTGGACGCCCTGGCCAGGAAGGAGATTACGGACGCCAGAGTGGCCATACTGGCAACGCGGGTCGACTGCCCGGTTCTATGGCGGTAAGCTATGCCGCCATTATCGCCCGGTGGCATTTTTACAGTTTAAAGGCGCGGATTGCATGAATTTCAATTTCCTCGAGTTTGAACAGCCGATTGCTGAGCTCGAAAGCAAGATCAAGGAGCTGCAGCACGTCGGCGACGACAATGAGCTGAATATCGCTGACGAAGTTGCCCGCCTGCGTGAGAAGAGTCGCAGCCTGACAGAGTCCATCTATGCCGACCTGTCCCCCTGGCAGGTGGTGCAGGTGGCCCGTCACCCGCAGCGCCCGTATTCGAAAGATTACATCGAGCGTATGTTCACTGACTGGGACGAGCTCCATGGTGATCGTCACTTTGGTGACGACAGGGCCATCATCTCCGGTATTGCGCGCCTCGACGGCAAGCCGGTAGCCGTGATCGGTGAAGAGAAGGGGCGCTCCGTCAACGACAAGGTGGCGCGCAACTTCGGTATGCCCAAGCCGGAAGGTTACCGCAAGGCCCTGCGCATCATGGAGATGGCAGAGCGTTTCCAGATGCCGGTGCTGACCCTGATTGACACGCCCGGGGCCTACCCGGGGATCGACAGTGAGGAGCGTGGCATCAGTGAGGCCATTGCCCAGAACCTCGCGGTCATGTCCCGGCTGCGTACCCCGATTATCTGCACGGTGATTGGTGAAGGTTCTTCCGGCGGTGCACTGGCGATCGGCGTGGGCGACCAGCTGAATATGCTCCAGTACTCCACCTACTTTGTGATTTCCCCGGAAGGCTGCGCCAACATCATCTGGAAAACCGTCGAGAAGGCACCGCTGGCGGCGGAGGCGATGGGCGTGACCTCCAGCGTGCTGGAAGAACTGGGAATCGTCGACGAGACCATCGAGGAGCCCCTCGGTGGCGCCCACCGGGATCCGGGCGCTATGGCGTCGCGCCTGCAGGAGCGCCTGGTGGAGCAGCTGGACCAGCTGCGCAGGGTGCCGATCGACGAGTTGCTGGAGAAGCGCTACCAGCGCCTGATGAGCTACGGCAATATCACCTGACAGCTAGTCCCTGGTAACGGGTAACCACTAAAAAAGCCACGGCAGGTTTCCCTGCCGTGGCTTTTTTTATATTCGCCCCTTGTGTCTCCTGCCGGGTCGCTGGTCCCCGGCCCGGCCCGGTCAGGGCTTGTCGGCTGCCAGCGCCAGGGCCACCGTGCCCGGGCCCAGGTTAATACCGCCGGAGAGGCTCATCACCGAGTGGTAAATTTTCACATCGTTTTCTGCCGCGGCGGTCTTCAGCAGCTGGTAACCCGGCACTTTCTCCAGGTCCTCCAGTTTCCCGGCGATACTTACCATCACAATCGGCATCAGCAGCTCCCCGCCGCGAATCTTGTCGGCAGCCAGCCGGAACAGGGCTTCGGTACAGCGATCGTAACCGCGCAGGGTGTTGGTGACGGTACTGCCCTCATGGTGCATGGACAGGATCGGGTTCAGTTTCAGCAGGCGCGCGGCCATGGCCTTCAGCCAGCTGATGCTGTTTTCGTTCTTGCTGCGTGCCCGCTCGCGTACATAGTAGACGTCGCGGATTGCTGCGTAACCATGGACCTTGCGGCGGAATTCCTCGGTGCGTGTGGCAACCTGGGCACCATCGAGGCCGCGGCGGATCAGTGACAGCGTGTACAGGGCCAGCAGCCCCTGGCCAGAGAACAGGGAGTGGGTATCCACGGTGTGGACTTGCACTGACCCGTTGGTTCCGTGAGCGGCCAGGTTCTCTGCTGCCGCCACCGCATTGGCGTAAGTTGGACTGTTGGCAGCATTGATGGTCTGTACCACGATATCTGTCTGGCCCTTCTGGACCAGGCCCCGCAGGGTGTTCTCTATTTCTGCAGTGGGGGCGGGGCCGGTAACAATCTGGTGGGAGCGATCAACCAGGGACAGGGTATAAAAGTGAGCCATCTGCGCAGGGTTGCGCTGGTCACCGAAGACATCCTTGCCCACGCTCACGGTATGGGGCAGGACCGGGATGGAAAATTTGCGCAGAAACTCATCCGGAAGATCGCATCCGGAATCCACAACTAGCTGGACCATGTATGACTCTTGTTCAGATTTTTCTGGAATTTGTGGTGATTGTCCTTTGCGCGGAATTTATCACTTGCGTTCGGGCAAGCCCAGCGGATATGCACTGTTGTACTTTTCGAACAATAGAGTCGGAAGATTTGGCCCCATGTTGCCAACCGAAGGGGTAAACGTGGGAAAAAGTTTTGTGCCGGGAGGGGAGGTGCGGGCGGCATCCGATGCCGCCCGCCGGGGGATCAGCCGGGCATCTGTTCCAGTTCCAGGCCCGCTGTTTCGTTAATCCAGCGCACCACAAACAGCACTGACAGGATGGCGAAGAACATGTAGACGGAATAGGTACCGGCGAGACCGATAGCCGCCAGCATGGCGGGGAAGCTCAGGGTGATGGCAAAATTGGAGCCCCATTGTGCGAGGCCTGCCACGGCCAGGCCGGAGCCACGCACCTGGTTGGGGAACATCTCGCCCAGCATCACCCACATCACCGGGCCCCAGGAAAAGTTGAAAAAGAACACATAGGCGTTGGCAGCGGTCAGCGCCAGCAGTCCCATCTGGTCTGACAATACCAGCTTGCCGCCCTGGTCCAGGCTGGCACTGCTGAAGGCGACCACCATCATCGCCAGGGTGACAGCCATGCCCGCTGAACCAAAGAACAGCAGCGGCTTGCGGCCAATGCGATCGATCAGTCCCAGGGCCACCAGGCAGGCGCCAATACTGACGGCACCGGAAATAATATTGATCATCAGGGCATCGGATTCGGAAAAGCCCACGGATTGCCAGAGCACGGCGCCGTAGTAGAACACCACATTGATGCCCACCAGCTGCTGGAACACGGCCAGCCCGATACCAACCCAGATGATGCCTCGAATCCTGCCGGCGCTGTCCAGCAGGTCGGCAAAACGGGGCCGGTGATCCTCTGCCACCGACGCCTGCACCTCACGCAGTTTCGCGTCTGCTGCGCCCTGTCCGGGGTAAAGTCGGCCCAGCTCAGTACGGGCGCGGCTGTCCTGTCGTGAAATTACCAGGTAGCGGGGGCTTTCAGGAATCCATACCAGAGCCACCAGGAATACGGCCGCCGGTAGCATTTCCACCCAGAACATCCAGCGCCAGGCTTCATAGCCATACCACCATTCCGTCATTGCGGATCCCGCCACCTGGGCCAGCAGGTAGTTGCTGACAAAAGCCGAGAACAGGCCGGAGATGATCGCCACCTGCTGGATGGTGGATAGCCTGCCGCGCCAGGCGGCAGGTGCCACCTCGCTGATGTAGGCCGGGGACAGGACGCTGGCGGCGCCGACAGCAAGGCCCCCAAGAAGCCGGTAGATCACGAACTCCAGCGACGAGGATGCAATGCCCGAGCCCCAGGCGCTGACGAGGAAGAAAATGGCAGCCAGTAACAATAGTCGCTTGCGGCCCCAGATGTCCGCCATTCTGCCGGCGCTGAAGGCGCCAACAGCACACCCCAGCAGCATGGATGAGACATTGAAACCGGTGCCGACACTATTGGAGTCGAAGGCGTTCTGGAGGCCGTCGATGGTGCCGTTGATCACACCGCTGTCAAACCCGAACAGGAAGCCGCCGATTGTGGCCACGCTGCAGATCAGCAGGATGAATGCGAGGGGGGGGGACTCCTGTACTTCGGTGTCGCCCCGGTTTACTTGGCTCTCAATCGCTTCCATTGGCGGGCTCCCGTTGATTTATTGTGTTTTTGGATATGATTGTCAGTTTCACGGGATTCTAGCGGCGCTGACCGGCCAGTTATTGTAAGCAGTTGCTCTTTCGGGCCGGCCTGCCCCGGCGTAGGCCCGGCTGGGCGCATCAGCATGCGATGCTGCACAAAAATATGGCGCCCTATCCGTCTGAATATGCCAGGCACTTGAGTTGATGAGTGGTAGCTGGCCGTAATTCGCTGCCAGCCGGGCCCGGGGACTGCATTGTTGTACACTAGGCGCGGGAAAGCGCCGGGCCGGAGTTGCCGGCACTTTCACAGTTATTCAAGGGCTGCAGGTATTCAAAAGCCGGGCCTGCCTGAAGGTTGTACATGGAGCGCCCGGCGCGGGGGAATATGCAGGATCAACTCGACGTATTGCGCCGGAACCTGGCGTCGGTACTGGCGGAACACCCCTGTACGGGGCGCCGCTGGGTGGCGTTGAGCGGGGGGCTCGATTCCTGTGTGCTGCTTCACCTGCTCAACGCGCTGGGCGAGCCCTGCCACGCGATTCATATCAACCACCAGCTCTCCCCCAATGCCGGTGAGTGGCAGGCCCATTGCCGCGGGCTGGCCGAGTCGCTGGGTATCCCGTTAACCACTCGCAGTGTCACCGTAGATGACAATGGCCGCGGGCCGGAGGAGGCAGCCCGGCGCGCGCGCTATGCCGTTTTTGCGGGGCTCCTGCGGGAGGGCGACCAGCTGCTGACAGCCCACCACGGCGACGACCAGGCGGAAACCTTCCTGTTGCGCCTGTTGCGCGGAGCCGGTGTACAGGGGCTGGCCGCAATGGCGGCCACTCGCCCGCTGGGCGCCGGGGTGCTGGTGCGTCCCCTGCTGGGCTCTGGCCGGGCAGAGCTGGAGCGTTATGCCCGGGCAGCGGGGCTGGCCTGGGTGGATGACGAAAGTAATGCGGATACACGTTTTGATCGCAACTTCCTGCGCCGGGAGGTGATGCCCCGGCTCCGCTCCCGCTGGCCGGTGCGCGATCGGATCGGGCGTGCCGTTGCCAACCTGGGGGAGGCCGCCGAGTTGCTGCGGGAGCTGGCCCGGGAGGATCTCCAGGCCTGTGGCCTGCGCCGAGAGCGCAGCGGGGAGAGTGTTGACCTGGATCACCTGGGCACGCTCAGCCAGGCGCGGTGCAAGAACCTGCTGCGCTACTGGGTACACGGTCGAGCGGGCGATATGCCGGCGGCGGTTCAGCTGGCGGAGCTGTTGCGCCAGCTGGGCGCTGCCCGGGAAGACCGCCTGCCGGCGGTGGAGCTGGGCCCACTGTGCGCCCGGCGTTATCGGGGGCGCCTTTACCTGCTGCCGCCCCTGGCGCCGATCGATCCGGGCCTGGAGCTCGCGTGGTCCGGAGAGGCGGAGCTGCAGGTTCCGGGGGCCGGAACAGTGGTCCCCCGGCGCGGTTGGCCCCCCGGGGATTACCGGGTGCGTTTCCGTCGCGGCGGTGAGCGGGCCAGGCCGGTGGGCCGGGGGCATTCCCAGACCCTCAAGAAGCTGTTGCAGGAGTACGGGCTGGAGCCCTGGCTGCGGGAGCGGGTTCCGCTAATCTTTGAGGGGGAGCAGATGCTGGCGGTCGGTGACCTGTTCCTGTGCCAGGGAGATAGGGAAGGCTCCCTGCCTGGTACACCGGGATGGCAACCAGAGACGTTTTCTGATTGAGCAGATCTGCGCATTCTGGTAGTCTGGCGTCCCATCTCGAGGCAGAGGAATACGCCAGCCGGCGTGGCCTGTGCCAGCCCCGCAACCCGATTCCATCGGGCATTCAGATTGACCAAGGTTTTGCATGACGCGCTATATTTTTGTAACCGGTGGCGTGGTTTCCTCGTTGGGGAAAGGTATCGCCTCCGCCTCCCTGGCCGCTATCCTCGAAGCCCGCGGCCTCAAGGTCACCATCCTCAAGCTTGACCCCTATATCAACGTTGACCCGGGCACCATGAGCCCGTTCCAGCACGGCGAGGTCTACGTGACCGAAGATGGCGCCGAAACGGACCTGGACCTGGGGCACTACGAGCGCTTCATCCGCACGCGCATGTCCAAGCGCAACAACTTCACCACCGGCCGGGTGTACGAGACTGTGCTGCGCAAGGAGCGCCGCGGCGACTACCTGGGCGGCACCGTGCAGGTGATCCCGCATATCACCGATGAGATCAAGCGCCGCGTGCTCGAGGGCGGTCGCGACGTGGATGTGGCCATCGTCGAGATCGGTGGCACCGTGGGGGATATCGAGTCCCAGCCGTTCCTGGAATCCGTGCGCCAGCTGCGGGTGGAGCTGGGCCTGAACCGCGCGCTGCTGATTCACCTGAGCTATGTCCCGTTTATCGCCACTGCCGGCGAAACCAAGACCAAGCCTACCCAGCACTCTGTGAAAGAGCTGCGCTCCATCGGCCTGCAGCCGGATATACTGCTGTGCCGTTCCGAGCGCGAGATCGACGAGGACTCACGCCGCAAGATCGCCCTGTTCACCAATGTCGAGGAGCGTGCGGTGGTGCCGCTGCCGGATGCCAAGACCATATATAGTGTGCCGCGCCTGCTGCATACCTATGGCCTCGACGATATCGTGGTGGAAAAGTTGCAGCTGGAATGTGCCGCGCCGGACCTGTCCGAGTGGGATGGGGTCGTCGATGGCAAACTGAACCCCGACCACGAAGTGAAAATTGCCATGGTCGGCAAGTACATGGAGCTGCTGGATGCCTACAAATCCCTGATCGAGTCGCTGACCCACGCCGGTATCAAGCACCGCTGCAAGGTGGATATCGACTTTATCAACGCCGAGGACGTGGAGTCCGAGGGTGGTTTGGAACTGATCAAGGGTGCCGACGCCATCCTCGTGCCGGGTGGTTTCGGTGAGCGCGGCCTGGAGGGCAAGCTCGAGTCCGTGCGCTATGCGCGCGAGAACGGTATTCCCTTCCTGGGCATCTGCCTCGGCCTGCAGTCCGTGGTGATCGAGTACGCCCGCAATGTACTGGGCCTGAAAGAGGCCAACAGCACCGAGTTTGATGCCAACACCAAGCACCCGGTCATCGGCCTGATTACCGAGTGGATCGACAGCGAAGGCAAGATCGAGAAGCGCGATGAGCAGTCCGACCTGGGCGGTACCATGCGCCTGGGTGGGCAGGAGTGTCGCCTGGCCAAGGACAGCAAGGCGCGCGAGATCTACGGTGCAGATGTGATTGTCGAGCGCCACCGTCACCGTTACGAGGTCAACAATAATTACGTTGATCGCCTGCAGAAAGCGGGCCTGAAAATAGGTGGCTGGTCTGCGGACGACACCCTTGTGGAAATGGTCGAGCTGCCGGAGCATCCCTGGTTCATGGCGTGCCAGTTCCACCCGGAATTCACCTCGACGCCGCGCGATGGCCATCCGCTCTTCGAGAGTTTCGTCGCTGCAGCGATGCGCCAGCACGACAAGCAGGACTAATAAGTTACAGGGCCCGCAGGGGCCCTCGCGGATATACCACCTCCCCCCGCCGTCGCGGGGTGGGTGAGGCAAAGGGAAGAAAATGAAAACGATTGAAGTCGGAAAAGCCCGGGTTGCCAACGACAGGCCCTTTACCCTGTTCGGCGGCATGAATGTGCTGGAATCCCGCGACCTGGCCATGCAGGTTGCCGAGCACTATGTAAAAGTCACCGAGAAACTCGGCATTCCCTATGTGTTCAAGGCCTCATTTGACAAGGCCAACCGCTCGTCCATCCATTCCTACCGGGGTCCGGGTATGGAAGAAGGGCTGAAGATCTTTGAGGAAATCAAGCAGACCTTCGGCGTCCCGCTGATCACCGATGTGCATGAGTCCTACCAGGCGGCTCCGGTGGCAGAGGTGGTGGATGTGATCCAGCTGCCGGCTTTCCTCGCCCGCCAGACCGACCTGGTCCAGGCCATGGCGGCCACCAATGCGGTGATCAATGTAAAGAAACCCCAGTTCATGAGCCCGCCGCAGGTTAAAAACGTGGTGGAAAAATTTGCCGAGGCAGGTAACGAAAAAGTCATCCTGTGTGAGCGCGGTGCCTGCTTCGGATACGACAACCTGGTGGTGGATATGCTGGGTTTCCGTACCATGATCGATGCTTCCGGCGGCGCACCATTGATTTTTGACGTGACCCATGCGCTGCAGATGCGGGATCCGTCCGGGGCTGCGTCCGGTGGCCGTCGTGCGCAGGTAACCGAGCTGGGACGTGCCGGCCTGGCGGTGGGTATCGCCGGCCTGTTCCTGGAAGCGCACCCGAATCCGGACAAGGCCCTCTGTGACGGGCCGAGTGCCCTGCCGCTGGAAAAGCTGGAGCCTTTCCTGGCCCAGATGAAAGCAGTGGACGACCTGGTGAAGGGCTTCGAGCCGCTGGATACCAAGTAGCGCCGGAACAGAACAAACAGTTGGGGCGACTGCCCCTGTGAGCAAACAGATTCAATTCAATAACTTTCAACATGGAGCCTGTTAATGAGCAAGATCGTTGCTGTCAAAGCCTTTGAAGTGCTGGATTCCCGTGGTAACCCCACCGTCGAGGCGGACGTTGTCCTGGAGGACGGTTCCGTCGGTTCCGCCTGTGCACCCTCCGGTGCATCCACGGGCTCCCGCGAGGCGCTGGAGCTTCGCGACGGTGACAAGGGTCGCTACCTGGGCAAGGGTGTGCTGAAGGCGGTTGAAAACATCAACACAACGATCGCCGACCTGCTCAAGGGTATGGACGCCACCGACCAGCGTGCGCTGGACAAGGCAATGATCGATGCTGACGGCACCGAGAACAAATCCACGCTGGGCGCCAATGCAATCCTGGCGGTTTCCCTGGCGGCGGCCAAGGCCGCGGCGGCTTCCAAGAATGTTCCGCTTTACCAGCACATTGCGGAAGTTAACGGCACGGCCGGTGAATACACCATGCCGGTGCCGATGATGAATATCCTCAATGGCGGTGAACATGCCGACAACAATGTGGATATCCAGGAATTTATGATCCAGCCGGTTAAGGCTGCTTCCTTCTCTGAAGCCCTGCGCCAGGGCGCTGAGATTTTCCATTCCCTGAAGAAAGTGCTGTCCGCCCAGGGCCTCAATACTGCCGTCGGTGACGAGGGTGGTTTTGCCCCGAACCTGCCGTCCAACGAAGCGGCCCTGAAGGTAATTGCCGAAGCAGTGGACAAGGCCGGCTACAAGCTGGGTGAAGATATTACCCTGGCCCTGGACTGTGCCTCCTCCGAGTTTTACAAGGATGGCAAGTACGACCTGTCTGGTGAGGGCAAGCAGTTCGACAGCGCCGGTTTTGCCGATTACCTGGCGGACCTTTCCGCTAACTATCCCATCCTGTCCATCGAGGATGGCATGGATGAAGGCGACTGGGATGGCTGGAAGATCCTGACCGACAAGATCGGTGACAAGGTGCAGCTGGTAGGTGACGACCTGTTCGTTACCAACACCAAAATCCTGAAAGAGGGCATCGACAAGGGCGTGGGCAATTCCATCCTCATCAAGTTCAACCAGATTGGCTCCCTGAGCGAGACCCTGGACGCGATCAAGATGGCCAAGGATGCGGGTTACACCGCGGTTATCTCCCATCGCTCCGGCGAGACTGAAGACACCACCATCGCCGACCTGGCGGTGGCCACAGCTGCCGGCCAGATCAAGACCGGCTCCCTGTGCCGCTCCGACCGCGTGGCGAAGTACAACCGCCTGCTGCGTATCGAGGCAGAACTGGATGGCAAGGCCCCGTATCGCGGTCGCGCCGAATTTAAATAAGATCCGGCGCATGAAAGGGAGAGCCCGGCGTTCGCCCTGATCGATGGTTTGCACCGGGTGGGGCGGGCTGGAGGTTCGCCCCTGCTGGTATCGATTATTGAAACTGCGTAGATTCTCTATGAAATGGCTGCTGGCTTTCCTCCTCGTCACCCTGCTTGTCATGCAGTATCGCCTGTGGGTGGGCGAGGGCAGTCTGGCGGAAGTTTCACGTCTCCAGCGCCAGCTGGATGAGCAACGACAGAAGAACGCGGCGCTGTTGCGTGAAAACCGACAGTTGTTGCGTGAGGTGCGCAGTGTCAAGGAAGGCACCGAGGGCGTGGAAGCCAAGGCGCGTTACGACCTCGGCCTGATCAAGGAGGGAGAAACACTGTTTATCTTTCTCGAGCCGGGGGAGGGCAAGAACCAGTGATCTCCGACTTCTGGGTAGTAGTTCCCGCTGCGGGCGCAGGCCGGCGCATGGGTGCTGACCGGCCCAAGCAATACCTGCCGCTGCTGGGCAGGCCGCTTCTTTCCCTTACATTGCGCAACATCCTGACCTGGCCGGGGCTGGCCGGGGTTGTGGTGGCAGTGTCCGACGATGACCCCTACTACGAGCATATCCCCGAATCCTTGGATCCCCGCGTTCACCGGGTGACCGGCGGTGCGGAGCGCGCACATTCCGTGCTCGAGGGGCTCAACTTCCTGGCCGGCAGGGTCGCGCCGGAAACCCAGGTGCTGGTACACGATGCGGCCCGCCCCTGTATCTCCCTGGATGATATCCATGCGCTGCTCGATGATGAGGGTGAGCCGATGGCACTGCTGGCGCAGAAGGCCAGTGACACCCTGAAGCTGGGCGTGTCGGAGGGGGACTGCGAGCGGGTGGCCGAGACCCTGGACCGGACGCATATCTGGCAGGCGCAGACACCCCAGCGCGCACCACTGGGAGAATTGCAGCGCTGCCTGCGCAGGGGCCTGGAGCGGGGCGAGGGGATTACCGACGAGGCCAGCGCGCTGGAGCTGGAGGGCCATCGCCCCCGCCTGGTGGAGGGCCGCAGGGACAATATCAAGGTAACGTTGCCCGCGGATATCCCGCTGGTCGAGGCGGTCCTGCGGTTGCGTTATGCAGCGACGGAAACCAGTCGTTGAGCAAACTGCCGGGTTGGTTTCGGGTAAGCAACAGAGAGAAGAATCGCGAGTGAGTATTCGAATTGGCCAGGGCTTCGACGTACATGCCTTCGGAGAAGGGGACCATGTCATTCTTGGCGGTGTCAGGATTCCCCATAGCCGCGGGCTTGTTGCCCACAGCGATGGTGATGTATTGCTCCATGCGCTGGCCGATGCTCTCCTGGGGGCGCTGGCCCTGGGGGATATTGGCCATCACTTTCCCGATACCGACAGTCGGTTTGCCGGCGCGGACAGTCGCGAGCTGCTGCGACACGTGGTTGGGGAACTACACCAGCGCGGTTACCGGCTGGGCAATGCCGATTGCACCCTGATAGCCCAGAAACCGAAAATGGCACCCCATATCGCGGAGATGCGGGCCAATATTGCCGCTGACTGCGCTGTCGGCACCGCCGACGTGAGCGTAAAGGCGACTACCAGTGAGCGCCTGGGTTTTACCGGTCGGGGTGAGGGCATCGCCGCCATGGCCTCGGTGCTACTGGAGCGCGCACATGACTGAGCAGTGGGACCTGGATTGGCCGCGCGCACTGGGCGGCCCGGTGATCCACGCCGAATTCCGGCGCGAACCCGCGGACTTTGTCGTGGAGGAGCTGGCTGCCCCGACCCTCGCCGAGTCGGGTGAGCACGTCTACCTGCAGGTTCGCAAGCGTGGCGCCAACACCGGCTGGGTTGCGCAGCAGCTTGCGCGGGTGGCCGGCGTGGCACCCCGGGACGTGAGCTATTTCGGTCTCAAGGATCGCCATGCGGTTACCACGCAGTGGTTCAGCGTCTGGCTGGCACAGAAACCCGAACCCGACTGGAGCGGTGTGGTCAATGAAGAGATTGAGCTGCTCCAGCACGGACGCGGCGCGCGCAAATTGCGTCGCGGCGAGCACGCGGGCAACCGCTTCCGGATCCGGCTGCGTGATGTGCGTGGCGATCGCGATGCAGCGGACAGGCTGATCGGTCGTCTCGCTGCCGGGGTCCCGAATTATTTTGGCGAGCAGCGCTTCGGGCGCGAGGGCGGCAACCTGTCTCTGGCACGGCGGCTGGCAGAGGAGGGCGGGCGCAGTCGCAAGAGTGAGCGGGCTTTTGCCATGTCGGCGGCCCGCAGCTGGCTTTTTAACCAGGTGGTGGCGCGTCGGGTGCGTGAGGACAGCTGGCGGCAGTTGATGGACGGGGAGCCCGAGAGTATCCCCACCGGCCCCCTGTGGGGGCGCGGCAGGAATCCGGCCGGCGCTGATCTGGCCGAGCTCGAGGCTGCTGCGATCGAACCCTGGCAGTCCTGGTGCGACTGGCTGGAGCACTGTGGCCTGAAGCAGGAACGGCGGCCCCTGGTGCTGGTTCCGGAGGGACTGCAGCACGAGTGGCTGGGGGACGACCTGGAGTTAACGTTTGCACTGCCGGTCGGTGCTTTCGCCACCGCGGTTCTGCGGGAGCTGGCAGAACTGGCCAACGTTGCGGATGCCGCCATAAAATAGACGACAACAAAGAATCATAACCGGCGACAGGCCGGCACGCCGACGGGCCCCGGGGCCCGTCGCCAGTTGAAAGGGACACTATGGACCGCTTGAAACGCGAAGGGCTGGGGATGACGTCCCAGCGCACCCGCAATCGCCTGATACAGCGCCTGCGGGAAGGGGGAATCCAGAACGACGACGTGCTGGAGGTGATGGCATCCACCCCGCGTCACCTGTTTCTCGATGAGGCCCTTGCCATCAGGGCTTACGAGGATACCTCGCTCCCCATCGGCTACGGCCAGACTATCTCCCAACCCTACATTGTCGCGCGCATGACAGAGTTGCTGTTGAGCCGGGCAAAATCCCTGCACCGGGTGCTCGAAGTCGGTACCGGTTCCGGTTACCAGACAGCTATTCTCGCCCGGCTGGTGGACCAGCTGTATTCCGTGGAACGTATTGCGCCCCTGCTGGGGCAGGCACGCCGCCGGTTGCGGGAGCTGGATATTTACAATGTGGAGACACGGGTAAGCACTGAGGGTTTCGGCTGGCCCGAGAAAGGTCCCTACGATGCGATCCTAACAGCTGCCGCCCCGTCCACCGTGCCAATGGAACTGAAAGGGCAACTGGCGCCGGATGGGGTGCTGGTGATCCCGGTAGGTACCGAGCGCCAGTTCCTGACCCTGGTGACCAGGCGTGAGGATAGCGACCGGTTTGAGGTGGAGCGGCTGGAGCCGGTCCGCTTCGTGCCGCTGTTATCGGGAGTCATCCGCTGATGCCGGGCCAGTCACTGAAGAGCCGCTACTGGGGCGTGGTACTGCGGGGCATGGGTATGGGCGCCGCGGATGTAGTGCCAGGTGTTTCCGGTGGCACCATTGCGTTTATCACCGGCATTTACGGCGAACTTCTCGACAGCCTGAGCCGGATCGGCCCGCACTGCCTGACAGTGCTCAGGCGCCATGGCCCGTTGGTGGCCTGGCAGTACATCAATGGCAACTTCCTGCTGGCACTGTTCTGCGGCGTACTGCTGAGTGTCTTCAGCCTTGCCGGCTTGATCGGCTACCTGCTGGATCACTACCCGATTGTTGTCTGGGCTTTCTTTTTCGGCCTGATCCTCGCTTCCACGGTCCCTATCATGCGCCAGGTGCCACGCTGGAGCTGGTCGGTGGTGGTCTGCCTGGCGCTGGGTATACTGCTGGCGGTGGGCGTGAGCGAGCTCCGCCCCGGGCAGGTGTCTGCAACCCCCCTGAACCTGTTCCTCTCCGGAGCGCTGGCAATCTGCGCCATGATACTGCCCGGTATATCGGGTTCCTTTATCCTGCTGCTGATCGGGATCTACCCGCGGGTACTTGAGGCTGTGCATGAATTACAGGTCGCAAGCCTGTTGTATTTCGCCGCCGGTGCGGTAACCGGACTGATGTTGTTCAGCCGGCTGTTATCCTGGTTGATGCATCATTTCCCGGCCCGCACACTGGCATTTCTCGCTGGTGTTTTGATGGGAAGCCTGAAAATCGTCTGGCCCTGGAAGCTCCCGGACGAGGCGGTGGCGACGGGGGACAAGTTGACCCCGCTGTTGTCCAACGCGCTGCCCGGGCGTTTTGCCGGGGAAACCGGCGCCGAGCCTCTGGTGTTGCAGGCCATGGTGGCGGCCCTGGTCGCGGTCCTGCTGGTACTGGCAGTGGACCATTTGGGCAAGGCAGTGGATTCGACGCACAAATAAGGGGCGGAAAAAGGCACTTTATTTGGCTGTGACCTGTTTCAGGTCGGACAGGCAGCGTTTTCTATGGGTTTCGGGCACAATTTCGGGACATTTTTTTATACACTTTTTCCATAAATGTCCCGGGTTGATGTAAAAAGAGAATAATGGAATGTCACTTGATTCAACATTTTAAACACTGCGAGTGGCGCGACAATGGTTGTGATTTTGGTCACAAATTTCATTGTGTGTTTAAAATATTAACCTTAGTCATGCTGGCGGCAGTAATACCCGGCTGTGCCAGTCCTGCGGCTCCTACCAGCTCCCTGGCCCAGCCCCCCAGTATCCGCATCGGCCACCACATCGTGAGCAAGGGCGAGACACTCTATTCCATCGCCTGGCGCTATGGCCGTGATTACCGGGAGCTGGCAGCGCTGAACGGGATCAGTGCTCCCTACAGTATTTATCCCGGCCAACGACTCAAGCTGCAGGGCAAGCCAGTGCAAACGGTGTCCCGCCCGCAGTCGCGCACCCGGCCCCGTCCACAGCCGCACCCGCAACCCCGGCCGGAGCCCAGGGATCTGTCGAAGCCCGTGGTCACTACCATTGCCAGCGCCCCGGTCAGCAAGGCGGAACAGGAAAAGCCTAAGGCGCCAGTTCGCTCAAAATCCTTGACACCCAAGCCGGTTAAAAAACCGGCGGCGACGCGGACTGCCGGACAGATCCGCTGGCAGTGGCCTGTCCGGGGCAAGCTGATCAGTCGATTTACTTCCGGGGATCCCCTGCGCAAGGGAGTTGATATTGCCGGGGAAAAGGGGGACTCTGTCCATGCAGCAGCCGATGGCACTGTGATCTACGCGGGAAGTGCGCTGAGAGGTTACGGCAACCTGCTGATCGTCAAGCACAGCGAGGAGTTCCTCAGTGCTTATGCCCACAATCACAAGCTTCTTGTGAAAGAGGGCAGCGCGGTGAGAGCGGGGCAGAGGATCGCGGAACTGGGTTCAAGTGGTACCAGCCGCAACAAGCTCCACTTTGAGATCCGTCGCAACGGTCAGCCTGTTGACCCCATGACCTACCTGCCATAGCCCAACTGGACCGAAGGCTCTGCAAATAAAAATGGATTTTTGTTTGTACCACTTGAGGTAGTCACCGGAGTAGTGACGGCTGCAAGGTCGGCATCGAGATGGTCCTTCCTTGTAAGCGTACCCGCGCCCTCCCCAGCGGTCGTCCCGACCCGGTGACTGTCGCGCCGAAAGTAATCGGGCCCCGGCTCCGCTTGCTCCAGGTGCGGCTGATAATGGCATAGTACAAGGAGTTGGGGAAATGGATGCACAACGGCAACACCAGTCTGTGACTGGCGACGCAGATCTTCCTCCGGAGTTGGCAGCAGATCAGTCAGGCCAGAAAGTTCAAGATAAATCTTCCACAGAAGCGAAACCGAAAAGCGGGCGCCGTCCCGCAAAAAAAACGGCAAAAAAGAGTTCTGAACCTACCCCCCTCAAGCCTCGAGCGCGCAGGACTGAAACCGATACCCACCTGCAGAAAAATCTCGATGCGACACAGCTTTACCTGAATGAAATTGGCTTTTCCCCGCTGCTGACGGCGGAAGAGGAAGTGTATTATGCGCGCAAGGCCCTCCGCGGTGATGCCGCAGCGCGCAAGCGAATGATCGAGAGTAACCTGCGACTTGTGGTCAAGATAGCAAGGCGCTATGTCAGTCGCGGGCTGGCCCTCCTGGACCTGATCGAAGAGGGCAACCTGGGCCTGATCCGCGCAGTGGAAAAATTCGACCCTGAGCGGGGTTTCCGCTTCTCCACTTACGCCACCTGGTGGATCCGCCAGACTATCGAGCGGGCGATCATGAACCAGACCCGCACCATCCGCCTGCCGATCCATGTGGTCAAGGAGCTCAATGTGTACCTGCGTGCTTCGCGGGAACTGGCTCAGAAGCTCGACCACGAGCCCTCGGCTGAAGAAATAGCCACGCTGCTGGAAAAACCGGTTGAGGATGTGGAGCGCATGCTCGGCCTGAATGAGCGGGTTACCTCGGTGGATACACCCATCGGCCCGTCTTCGGAGAAGACGCTGGTCGACACCATTCCCGACCAGCACGAATCGGATCCGGCCGAGTTACTTCAGGACACCGACCTGTTCGACAGTATCAACCGCTGGTTGGGTGAGCTCCCGGACAAGCAATGCGAAGTGGTTTCCCGTCGGTTCGGCTTGCGCGGTTATGAGGCCAGCACCCTGGAAGAGGTGGGTCGTGAGATCGGCCTCACGCGAGAGCGTGTACGGCAGATCCAGGTCGACGCCCTCAAGCGCTTGCGGGAAGTGATGGAAAAGCAGGGGCTGGATGGTATGTCCCTATTCGGCAATCTCTGAACTGAAAGCCGCCCGGCCGGCAGCAATGTCACCGGATCGAGAGCCCGCATCACGGCAACGGATGCGGGCTTTTTTATGTGCGGGCAGGCCGGATTACTTCTGTACCCAGCGGCCGCGGTTATCCTGGTAATAAGCTCCCGGGGGCAGGCGTGCCTCCAGTTTTTCGGCAGCGCGGGCGGCCACCTGAGCAATGGAAATGCCATTGCGCTTGGCAATCGCCGCGTATTCCCGCTTGCGCTTGGCATTGACCTCGTCGACCAGCTTTTCCAGTTCTGCAGAACTCTGGTCCACCACGGCGATATAACCGCTGTTTGCTTCGCCCACCAGCCCCTGGCTGCGGGCGGCGTCCAGCGTAATGGCGACGGCAGGTAGCGCCACCGCGAAAGCCAGGACCATCAGGATGTGCTTCAGTGTTTTCATCATAGGGCTCCTCAGAAAATACCTTCTTCGTCCTCGAACAGGTTTTCCAGCTCCCGGTCCACCTTGACGCGGATCTCGTGCTCGATCTTCACGTTCAGGTTGACGGTAATTGGCTCGCTGGGCGCCTGTACTGCGACGGTCGGCGTACAGCCGGCTGCAATCAGGGCGGCCGCGAACAGCATGGGTAGCAGTCGGCGGTGGGTCATCTGGCACTCCTCGGGTTGATCGCCATGATAGTTTATGGGTGCTAGCTTAACGCAAACTGAACCTGAATCGCCTGCCTTTTCCGCTCCGGTCAATTGGCGCCGATCTGTTTTTCCAGCGCATCGGCCAGGTCGCGGCTGGCCTGCAGGGATCGGAGCATAGCCGGGATATTGTTTTCCAGGTTGAGGTTGATGATGAGGTCGCGGTCCTTGTCCACGGAGGCACTGCGCCCCACCAGTTTCAGCTGCATCTGCATATCGCCACTGGGAGGATACTCGAGCGTGCCACTCAGCGACCGGTAGTCGTAATCCTCCAGCGCCCCGGCGAGCATTTTTAATTGCGGGTTACTGGACAGCATTTCCGGGGAGAAGGCGCCATAGTAGCGAAGGCGGCCACCAGGCGGGCGGGCCTTAACGGTGCCGCGCTCAACCGTGATGCCGCCGGCATCTGTAACCAGGGGAATGGTCGTGTCCAGTACGCCGCTGGCGGCGAAGTTCCCGGCCTCCATTTCGTTGCTCAGTGCCTTGAGGGACAGGCCGGTTATGGACACCTGGCTGCGCCGTGCCTTTCCGTCCAGGTTCCAGGTGATGGAATCCGATTGGACATTGCCCTCCAGCAATTCCGCGTTGAATCCGTTCAACACCAGGTCATTGTCTGCTTCCAGCGACAGGGCAAAGCGGACGTTCTCGATCGGCACACCCACGTCGATACTCTCGACAGCGATGTCCTGGGGCTCCGGCGTAGCCCACTGGCCGTCCTCTCGTTGCAGGGCAATATTTCCGGTAATTCCCACCGCGAAGGACTTGTCGTAGACAGCGGCGATATCACTGAGCTGGGCAGACAGGGTATCGGAGTCGCCGGCCGGCCAGGACAGCCTGCCCTGTACCACCATTTGGCCGGAGACCAGCTCCACGGGTAGGCCTGACACCACATTGCTCAGTGGCCGGTTCTTACTGAACTCCGCATCCGGGAGGGAAAACGTGGCCGAACCGCCATCGCTTGCCAGGTTGTGCATCCATTCCCCGTTGGCGGCGACATGCCCCAGCCTGGCCCGGGTATCACCCCGCAGGACCCGGTCGCGAAGAGAGAAGTGGCCCCGGGCTTCGGAAAATACCTGGTACTGGTCGTTGAATTTCGCGCTCCAGTCATCGGTGCTGTAATCACTCGACAACTGCAGCTTGTCCGGCTGGTACACGAAATCCAGCTGTTTTAGCGCAAGCGAGCCGCCACCTTCCATTTTCCCGGCGCGAAGCCAGGGCAGGGTCACCAGCAGCGCACCGCTGCAGCGGAAAACCTGTTGCGAGTCCCGCATACACGAAAACTTGCCGGACTTCACTGTGGCATTTTCGGCTTCCACTTCGCCGGCCTGCAGTGCGCCAGCGTTAAGCTGTAACTGGCTGCTGTCCAGCTTGCCACGGCCATTTTCCAGGGAGAGAGCTCCCTGCACGGAAAAGCGGCTGTCTTTGATGGACCCGCCGTCCTCACCAGGCAGGTGTATTTCCGGGGCTTCTGCTACCAGTGAAAGTGTGCAGTGCGTAGCCGTATCGAGCTGGCATGCCAGTGACTCCGCTGTTGCCGAGAATCGCCGGGTACCGGAACCATCAGTCAGCGCCATGCTGACGGCCTCGCCGTTCACCGCCATAGGTCCGGGCCAGTGGTCAGCGCTGAACGAAACAGCTTTTGCAAGGTTCAGCGAAATTACGCCCCGTTCCATGGCCAGTGCCGTAAAAACCTGTTGCAGGCTTTCCGGGGTGGTGTCGGTGCGGGAAATTTCTGCTGCTGGCTGGCTGTCCGGCTGGAGCTGCAGATGCAGGTTGGTGATACCACCTGCACCTGCCATCTGCCCGACCGGAGGCAGGGTTGCAGAGGCCTCGAACGGCAATTGCCCGCGTAACTGCCGGATGCCCATCTCCTGCAGCCGGGTAATGAGATCATGGTCGGTGGCCCCCAGCAGGGATGTCGCGGTGGTGAGATCCAGGGAGCCGCTGGCCGAGAGCTGGCTGGCGCCGGCCGTGCTGTGGGCCTGGAGGTTGCCGGATAACAGCTCGTCACCGGAATCGCCGATTGGCGTCAGGCGCACATTGGCAGATCCTGCTGCCTGTTTAACCTGGAGCGGTTGGAGGGTGGTGATGTCCAGCCGGATCGGCTCTTCGGTTGCCAGGGCCATCGCCAGCGGCAGCGGCTTTTGCATCCGGTCCAGGCGGGCTGTTACCTCAATCGTGTCGATCAGCACCAGGATATTCCCGTACTGTTCCAGTGCCACAAGGTTGTCCGGGATATTGCCGCTGAGGCGTGCCTGCATCTCCCCTCGCGGGTCGCCACTGGCCAGGGCAAGGTAGGCCGGACCGAGCTTCTGGGTAAGGGGGGCTGGCAGGGACAGGGCGGTGATGGCGCGCTCCAGGCTCTCCAGGTCGATTGCCAGGGTTAATTCAGTACGCCACTGAGTGGGTGTCGTGTCTGTAAGCGTGGGGCTCGGGTCCGGCGCCAGTGTCCCGCTGAGAGCAACAGCCCGTGAACCCTGCGCGTCGCCCAGGGAGGCCTCCAGCTGCAGAGGTGTTGTCTGTGGGCGCCCCGGATCCAGGTTTGCCATTACCAGCTGGCCGGTCACCCCCTCGCCGGTAATCCGCAGCCTGACCCGCTGATCATCCCCGGTCCGATCAAGCTGTATGCGAAGGGGGTGGTCCGGCGCCCCTGCGGGGACCAGGTGCCGGACGTCCAGGCTGAGTGGCAAGGCCCGCCGCACGATAGCCAGTAGGTCACTGAGGCGGATGTTTTCCGCCAGATTACGGGGCGCAGCAGACCTGGGCGCATTCCCCAGCCTCATGGACTCGACGGCGATCTCGCTGCGCGCGGCCCCCCGCCACAGCTGCCATGGGTGGGACACGGTAATGCCCCGCAGTTCCACCGGTGTGCCACCGGACAGCGTCAGTGATACTTGGTCGATGGCCAGGGTGGCGGGGGAAAGCTGCAGGCCCTCTATGTGGTTGATCCGGGTGTCACCGGCAAGCCAGCTGGCCACCGCGGTTGCCAGCCGGTCCCGTTCGACCCACGCCCAGGCCAGCGCCACTGCCAGCAGGCAACAGATCACTAGCGGCAATGTCAGGCGAGTCCTGGGCACATTCGACCTCTGGTTACAGACGCAGCACAAAGTTGCTGGAAGTTGCCGATGCCGCGCACCGGCAGGTGACAGTGTAACTGTCCGTGAAGGAAATAATAATGCGTGCGGCGCCACAGGGGTTGCCCGGCGACGCCGTCACCCGCCGCTGCAGGGCGACTGGCACCCCCGGGGCGGCGGAGGTTATAGTCTCGGCCTGATACCTGCCGCTCCGCCGCGTGCGGCGACCTGAAGTACCTCTGCAAGTCAAGGGAAGCACTCCATGAAAGATGCCCAGCCGCGCACTGTTTACCTCCGCGACTACCGTGTGCCCGATTACCTGGTGGACGAGACCCGTTTGCACTTCGAACTGCAGCCCCGGGGTACCCTGGTGCGGTCCCGGCTGTCTGTTCGCCGGAACCCGGAAGCCGTAACCCGGGAGATGGGGATGCAGGGAACAGTGGCTCAGGGCGGAGCCCTGCCACCGCTGGAGCTGGAGGGCGTTGAGCTGGAGCTGCTGTCGCTCGCCATTGACGGCGAACCCGTCACCTCAGACCGGTACCGGGCCTCGCCCGAGGGACTGTCCGTTGATATCGACCGTCCGGAGTTCGTGGTGGAGATCAGTAACCGCATCAACCCCGAGGACAATACCTCCCTGGAAGGGCTGTATCTCTCCAATGGCATGTACTGCACCCAGTGTGAGGCGGAGGGCTTCCGCAAAATCACCTATTATCCGGACCGTCCCGATGTTATGTCGCGATTCACCACCACAATCGTGGCGTCGCGCGATTACCCGGTGCTGCTCTCCAATGGCAATGAAGTCGAGCGGGGGATGCTGGAAGATGGCCGGCACTTTGTCACCTGGGAGGACCCGTTCGCGAAGCCGTCCTACCTCTTTGCCCTGGTAGCGGGCGACCTGCAACATGTTGAGGACACCTTTACCACTGCCAGCGGCCGTAAAGTCAAGCTGCAGATCTTTACCGAGGCGAAGAATATCGGCAAGTGCGACCACGCCATGCGCTCGCTCAAGAAGGCTATGCGCTGGGATGAAGAGGTCTACGGACGTGAATATGACCTGGACATTTTCATGGTCGTGGCGGTGGACCACTTCAACATGGGGGCGATGGAAAACAAGGGCCTCAATATTTTCAATTCCGCATGTGTTTTGGCGAGCCCGGAAACCGCTACCGACGCCGCCTTCCAGCGCATTGAATCGATCGTTGCCCACGAGTATTTCCACAACTGGTCCGGCAACCGGGTAACCTGTCGTGACTGGTTCCAGCTGAGCCTGAAGGAAGGTTTTACGGTATTCCGCGATGCGGAATTTTCAGCCGACATGAACTCCCGCGCGGTGAAGCGGATCGAGGATGTTTCCATGCTGCGTACGGCCCAGTTCGCCGAGGACGATGGGCCCATGGCGCATCCGGTGCGGCCGGATTCCTATATGGAGATCTCCAATTTCTACACCCTGACCGTCTATGAAAAAGGCGCTGAGGTCGTGCGCATGATCCATACCCTGCTGGGGCCGGATGCTTTCCGTCGTGGCAGCGATCTGTACTTTGAACGTCACGACGGCCAGGCGGTGACATGCGAGGACTTTGTCCGGGCCATGGAGGATGCCAATGGCGTCGACCTGCAGCAGTTCCGTCGCTGGTACAGCCAGGGTGGGACGCCGGTGCTGGAGGTCTCTGATGCTTACGATCCCGGCACAGGTGATTATGCCCTGACGGTACGCCAGTCCTGCCCCGCCACACCTGGCCAGCCGAACAAGAAACCGTTCCATATTCCATTGAAAGTGGCCCTGCTTGACGGCGAGGGTAACGATATGCCCCTGGACCAGGCTGGCAACTCCGAACTGGTGCTGCAGGTCAGTGAGGCTGAACAGACCTTCCGCTTCAGTGGCCTGGCAGAAAAGCCTTTGCCGTCTTTGCTGCGCGGGTTCTCTGCACCGGTAAAACTCCGTTACGGCTACACCGCGGAGCAATTACTGTTCCTGATGCGTTGTGAATCGGATGAGTTCAACCGCTGGGACGCGGGCCAGCGCCTTGCTTTTTCTGCGCTGGAGTCACTGCAGGAAGATTATCGTGCCGGGCGTGAGATGGAGCTCTCTCCGGAGCTGGTATCGGCTTATCGCAGTGTGTTGGAGAACCGGGAGCTGGATCCTGCGCTGGTGGCAGAGATGCTGTCCCTGCCCAGCGCACAGGTCCTGGCGGAGCAGGCAGAGGAGATTGATGCCGAGGCCATTATTGTCGCCCGGGAATTTACCGAGGTTGCATTGGGAGACGCCCTGCACCAGGAACTGCTGGCAACCTATCACGCATTTACCCGGCAGGGACCTTACCGCCCGGAAGCGGAGGACATTGCCGCGCGGCGGCTGAAGAATACCTGCCTCGCCTTCCTGGCTGCCACTGGCAAGGCCGAATACCTGGCGCTGGCCCAGGACCAGTTTGAGGGCGCCGGTAATATGACCGACAGCGCGGCGGCCCTGGCGGCCCTCGTCAATCGCGGATCTGATGAGCAGATGAATGAGGCGCTGGAGAGTTTCTACCAGCGGTGGCAGGAGGATACCCAGGTAGTGGAGTTGTGGTTCGCGCTGCAGAGCAGCAGTGCGAGGTATGGCACCCTGGAGAATGTCGAGGAGCTCATGCAACATCCTGCATTTGAGTTCAAAAACCCCAACAAGGTGCGTTCGGTGTTAGGCGGTTTTGCCAATCGAAATTTCACCCAGTTCCACAAGGCTGACGGCAGTGGCTTTGCATTCCTTGCCGACCAGGTCATTGCCATGGACAAGCTCAACCCGCAGATCTCTGCCCGGTTGGTGACGCCGCTGACCCGCTGGAAAAAATATCGTAAGGATATTGGCAGCCAGATGCATACGGCCCTCAAGTCCGTGATGGAAAGTGGCCAATTGTCAGCGGACCTCTACGAGGTGGTCAGCAAGAGCCTGGCCTGAGGCGGAACGGAATGAACCGGGGCTGTGAGAGAGGCCCCGGCCCGAGTTGCTCACAGCATCCGACTGTCCCGTTCACGACCCAGCCGCACCAGTTCCAGCCGGCCATTGGCAGCTACGAGCTCGGTAACCGATGTGTAATCAGGACGGAACTGGCAGATTTCGGGCGCATCGCGGGTGTATGCGACCACTGAATTGATGACCATGAAGTGGCAGAACACCGCGGTGTCCCGGTCGAGGCCCTGCAGGTAGCTGATAATCTCCTCGCGCCAGTGCAGCTGGTGCTGTTCCAGCTGTTGCCACTTTGCATCGAGCAGTGAGCGGATCCAGGGGCCACGCTCGGCCAGCGGCAGGTCGCGGGGAGAGGGGATTTCATTGACCGCCGGTTCAATAACGATGTCCCGTTCCAACCTGCGGGCCAGTGGTTCAGCGGTCTGCCGGGCGCGACTTTTGGGACTGCTGACCAGTGCCATGGCTGGATCCCAGTCCATGGCCCCCGCCAGCTCCGCAGCCTGGCGGTGTCCCAATTCTGTCAGCGCCGGGTCCCTTACTCCGGCGACCTTGGCGGCTTCCCCGTGCCTTATCAGCAGAATCCTTGTCACTGTACTCCCCCTTGCTACTGCATGATTGCCGGCGGCACCTGAAGACCGGGCTGGTCAGAGGTAGCGCCCGATCAGGTCGTCACCGATATCCTGCCATATCTGCGTCAGGGTTTCCCGGTCGAGGGCATGGCCCGCCGGGTGATATCCCAGGCGCCGGCTGTAACCCTCCTCGAAAGCGGGCCAGTCGGGGCCGGGGCTGCCGCTTTCCGCGAAGCTTAGCCAGGCTTCGCGGACAACACGGCTGAGCGCGTCGGCGTTCTGCTCACCACCGTAAAGTTCGCGCAGGCTGTCCTCCCCGTGGGTGCCGAATACATACCCCAGCTCCGCTGCGTGGCAGGCTCCCAGCAAGGGCTGCGCCGCCAGTGGCTGGGCAAAGTGGTAGTGATAACGCCGGCCACCGTGTGCGTCCAGCAGCCGCAGCCCCGGCAAGGTGAATACCATATCGGTCAGCATCAGGTTCCAGGTACGGCTCCATTCCGGCCAGGGGCTGCCTGTCAACGAGCGGGCGCGGCCGTGGTAGTGGTCCAGCAGGGCATTCAGTTCCGCTTCCGGCAGTAACCACTCGAGATGCCGGAAAACCTGGTTCCGGTCGAGAGTGAAACTGGCTGGGTTGGTGACACTGAACAGGTTCCATTCCTCGACATTACTGCCCACCAGCAGGGGAATTTCTGTGGCGTGGCCCTGGCGTAAGGCGTCCATGGGCGATATCGATATCAACTCTCCGTCCAGGACCGGTTTGAATGGCAATTGGCCCCATTCCCGCTCAATACGCGGGTTTGCCAGAATGTCCTTTTGGGCTCGCAACAGGTCCGTGGTGCTGGCCTGCGCAGGAGATATGCCGCCGTTGCCACGCAGCACCTCCACAAATGCCTCACCCAGCGAATTTGCTCGTGCGCGGGTCTGGAAGACAGAAGGGCTGCCGCTCTGGATTACTGCCCGCTGGAACAGCCCTTTAGCTGAAGGGATGGCCATCAGCGCGGCGATACTCATGGCGCCGGCGGACTCACCGAACAGCGTCATATTGTCGGCATCGCCGCCGAATGCGGCGATGTTGTGCTTTACCCAGCGGATGGCGGCTAGTTGGTCCAGTAGGCCCTCGTTGCCGGTGGCATCGACATCGCAGCATTCTGCCAGGCGCAGAAAGCCAAGTGCACCCAGACGGTAATTCAGTGTCACCACAATGGCACGGCCACTACCTGCCAGGTGGCAGCCGTCATATATCCGCTGGCAGCCGGACCCCATATAGAAGGAGCCGCCGTGGATCCAGATCATCACGGGAAGCTTGCTATTCGCTGATGCCGGCGGGGCAAAGATATTCAGGTAGAGGCAGTCTTCGCTTTCCGGCAACTCCCCATTCGGCCCGCGAATTTCCATCAACACTGAAGGATTCTGTGCCGAGGGCATTCCAAAACTGAACGCTTTCAGCGGCGATTTCCACCTGGGAATTGGTTCCGGTGGTTGCCATCTCAGGTTGCCAACTGGAGGGCGGGCATAGGGGATGCCAAGGAAGCGTCTCACGCCAGTGGTTTCGTAAATCTTTCCCAGAATGGGCCCCGCTGGCGCATCGATTATTGGCGTGTCCCTTAAACCGCCAATCACGGTTCCGCGGGGGTGCTGCTCCGCTGTCATCAAATTTTCCCTCTTCCCTGATTGCCCCGCCATACGGGCTCTTCCGAGTATAGCCGGCGCCTGAATTGCTCTTGAAATGTGACGGCGTACTGTCCATAAACAAAGGACTGCTCAAAATTTATTCGTGTTGGGTGGTTTTTGGGCGATTTGATTTTTCAGGGATTAGGCACCCGCCAGGACTGATAAAACAGCTAAATGCAGCAGGGCGTCACTCCGCTGTTCGTGTGGAAGGGATTCACGATGGTAAGTAGTCAGGTGACAGCATGATTGGAAAAATTTACGACAGGGAAACCGGGTCGGTCAGGGAGGCGCCACTCAATGATCTGGCGCTATCTTCGATTGGGATTGTCAGCCTGCCATTTGGCGCTGACGAGATTGTTTCATACGCCAGGGACGGCAGTGACCTGATCATTATCCTGGAGTCGGGTGAGCAGGTCGTTATCGCCAACTTCTACCAGGTCGATGAAGATGGTGAGCAGAGCCATCTGGTGCTGGAAGGTGGCGAAGAGCCGGTGATGTTGGCCATGCTCGGCGGATCCGGATATCCGATTGCTGCCGCAGCAGCACCGGCAGCTGCAACTGCGGGTGTCAGTTCCTGGCTGATCCCCGGCCTGGTGGGGCTCGGCGCGATCGCCATAGCCCTGGACGATGATGACGGCCGTGACGGTTTCAGCCAAACCGGTAATCTCACCCCGTCCGGCAGGCCCATCCCTCCATTCAGCCCTCCTGGCCCCCCACCGGATAGTGATGCTGATGCCGACTCTGATGCGGATGCTGATGCCGACACGGATGCCGATGCGGATGCTGACGCGGACACAGATGCCGACGCGGATGCCGATGCGGACGCGGATGCCGATGCCGATGCGGACGCGGATGCCGATGCCGACGCCGATGCCGATGCGGATGCCGATGCGGATGCCGATGCCGATGCGGATGCGGATGCCGATGCGGATGCCGATGCGGATGCCGATGCGGATGCCGACGCCGACGCGGATGCTGATGCAGATGCCGACGCGGATGCCGATGCGGATGCTGATGCCGACGCCGATGCGGATGCCGATGCCGATGCCGATGCGGATGCCGATGCTGATGCGGATGCCGACGCCGATGCGGATGCCGATGCCGACGCCGATGCGGATGCCGATGCGGATGCCGATGCCGATGCGGATGCCGATGCGGATGCTGATGCCGACGCCGACGCCGACGCCGACGCGGATGCTGATGCGGATGCTGATGCGGATGCGGATGCTGATGCTGATGCAGATGCCGACGCGGATGCCGACGCGGATGCCGATGCGGATGCCGATGCGGATGCGGATGCTGATGCCGACGCCGACGCCGACGCCGACGCCGACGCCGATGCCGATGCCGATGCCGATGCGGATGCCGATGCAGATGCGGATGCCGATGCCGACGCGGATGCGGATGCGGATGCTGATGCCGACGCCGACGCCGACGCCGACGCTGATGCGGATGCCGATGCCGATGCTGATGCCGACGCCGACGCCGACGCTGATGCGGATGCGGATGCCGATGCCGACGCCGATGCGGATGCCGATGCCGACGCCGATGCGGATGCCGATGCCGACGCCGATGCGGATGCGGATGCCGATGCCGATGCGGATGCCGATGCGGATGCCGATGCGGATGCCGACGCCGATGCGGATGCGGATGCGGATGCGGATGCCGACGCCGATGCCGATGCCGATGCGGATGCGGATGCGGATGCCGATGCCGACGCGGATGCCGATGCCGATTGCGATATCAACGTCAACATAGATATCGACATCGATTGCGACTGCGATGCCGACGCGGATTCAGACGCAGATGCGGACGCAGACTCTGATGCTGACGGCTACCGAGGCCTTGGAAACCTGGGCGAATTCTGTGACCCAGACTGTGACATTAAAGATGTCGATGTAGACGTTGATATTGAGAAGGACGGCTGTGACATCAATGTCAATATCGATATAGATATCGAGTGTGACGCAGACGCTGATTCGGATGCCGACGCGGACGCGGACGCGGATGCGGATGCGGACGCGGATGCGGATGCGGACGCGGATGCGGATGCGGATGCGGATGCGGATGCTGATGCCGACGCCGACGCCGACGCCGACGCCGACGCCGACGCCGACGGAGATGCGGACGGTGATGCCGACGGGGATGCCGACGGGGATGCCGATGGTGACGCCGACGGAGACGCCGACGGGGATGCGGACGGTGATGCCGACGGGGATGCCGACGGGGATGCCGACGGGGATGCCGACGGAGACGCCGATGGTGACGCCGACGGGGATGCCGACGGTGACGCCGACGGGGATGCCGACGGGGATGCCGACGGAGACGCCGATGGTGATGCCGATGGTGATGCCGATGGTGATGCCGATGGTGATGCCGACGGGGATGCCGACGGGGATGCCGACGGGGATGCCGACGGGGATGCCGACGGTGATGCCGACGGAGACGCCGATGGTGATGCCGACGGGGATGCCGACGGAGACGCCGACGGAGACGCCGATGGTGACGCCGACGGGGATGCCGATGGTGATGCCGATGGTGATGCCGATGGTGATGCCGATGGTGATGCCGATGGTGATGCCGATGGTGATGCCGACGGGGACGCCGATGGTGACGCCGACGGAGACGCCGATGGTGATGCCGATGGTGATGCCGACGGGGATGCCGACGGGGATGCCGACGGGGATGCCGACGGTGATGCCGACGGGGATGCCGACGGTGATGCCGACGGGGATGCCGACGGAGACGCCGACGGAGACGCCGACGGAGACGCCGATGGTGACGCCGATGGCGACCAGGACATTGAAGTAAGTCTCAGCGACGTCATCCCCATGGGGGACGATGAGGCTGCGATGAGCAGTGATCCTGGAGAGTCAAGCGAGAGTGGATCCGGAATGTCGCCTGACGATGAGATGGGATCCGGTCTTGACCTCGATGACCTCGTCAGCGACAGCGAATCCGGGGGAGACTCGCTCTTCTCGGGCGCTGATACCGATGATGACACTGCGGAAGGATCTGCTTCCTCGGGTAGTGGAGGTGGTCTCCAGGATGGAATGGATACCACGATGCATGCCCAGGACACTGATCCCATGCAGGACATGTGGCAACAGAACGGAGCAGACGACGTCTGATCCCAAGGAGGCTTAGCAACTGAGAAACACCGGGCCTACAGGCCCGGTGTTTCTTTTTTCGACTAGAATATTGGAAGGAAAAAATTCAACTAGTGGTCCCGGGTATAAAATGTCCGTACCGGATATCGCTAACGCCAGAGCAAGTGAATATAGTGGATTCAATGCAGCGACTATGGATAGTCACGCTGGCATCTCTCACCACCATGTGGGTGCAGCAAGCTCAATCCCAGTCCGGGGCTGACCCGGCTGACCGACCCGCCCGAATAAGTGAATCGGCTGTCCAGCAGGAAGTAGCCACTCCTCCGTCTGTGATCAGTCACTCCCAATACGCACCGCAACAATTGAGTATGACTGATGCAGTGCACCAGGCCATCGACTGGCATCCGGCCATTGCGGAGAGCGTGGGAGAACTATACCGGCGACAGGAAGGCATACGTGTCGCCCGTTCGGGATATTTCCCGCAGCTGAGTGCGGGCGTGGTGGCAGGCCAGGACAGTGAGAATGACGGCGATGGCAATGGCCACGCCTTACAGCTGTACGTCTCACAGGTGATTTATGACTTCGGCAAGATCTCCAGCGGTGTGGACCTGGCAAAAGCCGAAGTGAGTCGCTCCAGGGCAGAAGTACTCCAGGCAATTGACCAGGTTGCCCGGGATACTGCAAGCGCAGCGGTGGAAGTCCAGCGATACCAGGCTCTTCTGGAAATAGCAGACGAACAGATAGCCGGGGTATCGTCAATAGCCTCATTGGTGCGAATGCGAAGTGAGCGGGGCGCCAGCTCTCGTTCAGATGTTTTGCAGGCTCAGTCGCGTATTGAAGCCGCACGTGCATCGAAGCAGCAGGTCAGCGCTGACCTGGCCCGCTGGCGTAGTACACTGCAGAATCTCGTCAACGCCGGCGCACCTGTGCGAGTCACGATGGGCACGCCAGAAACCGTCAGGAATGCCTGTGAGGGTCCACCCGGAGAGGTGCTTGCGTCACCGAGAGTCCTGATCGCGGAGGCGTCACGTGCGGAGGCAATGGCCCGGCTTCAGGAATCCAAAGCTGACGTCTGGCCCACTCTATCCCTTGACGCGAGCTATAACCGCTACCTGGACCAGACTTATGTCGATACCAATGTACTCGACGAGAATGAGTCTGCGGTGTTCCTCAATCTTTCCATGCCCATATATCAAGGTGGGCGGCTGTCTGCAAGTAAAGAATCAGCATCCTATGCATTGAGCTCAGCTGACGCGGCAAAGGATGCTGCCCGTGAGTCTGTCACCCGGGAGTACCGGGCCGCACAGGCTCAGGCCAATGGGCTAGGACGCAGCCTGGGGATACTGGATGCGCGTGAGGATGCAATCAGCGAGACCAGGGATCTCTATAGAAAGCAGTACTCTTCTCTTGGAACCCGAACCTTACTTGAGCTACTAAATTCAGAGGAAGAGCTGCAGCAGGCGCGCCGGGATCGTGTTGAGACCCGCTTCGATCTCAAAGCGCTTGAGATCGAATGCCTCTATAACACGGGTGATATTCGCAGGGCGTTTGGGATTGAAGGGCGAGCGGTTCAGGGAGTGGAGGTGTTGCCTTGAACAACGAGACCATCCTGGAGCAGGGCCAGGCGGAGACTGGCGCTACCAATGCGGAGATGGACTATCAACCATGGCTGGAAGCCATTGTCGCCGTATCACGTCATTACCGGCTGGATTTTTCTGAGGAAAACATCCGGATAGCTTCTGACTGGGGGGTGGCAGAAAGTGTCGAGCTCGTCTTGAGGCAGATGGCACGGCAAGCAGGCCTTACAATCAAGTTTTCCCAGTTTGGTCAGTTCGAGCTTACTCCCTGGCGCTTGCCGGTCGTTGTCCAGCTGGTTGGTGGCCAGGTTGGCGTTATCGAGACAATGGGGAAAAACGGGAAACTGGGCATTCTATGGAGTGGTGACCAGGGGCTTGAAAGCAGCGTTAATATCAAAGAAATCGCCGAAAAAATCCGTCATCTGGTAATACTTCGTCCGCGGAAGACAATCAGTGATATTCGTGTCGACGATTATATCAAGCCGGACAACCGACACTGGTTCCGGAAAATCATATTGCGCGACCTGAGGCCCTATGGTCACGTAATGCTGGCGACTACGGTAGCCAATACGCTTACCTTGTCCGGGATACTCTTTGCCAAGCAGGTATATGACAGGGTTATCCCGGCAGAATCCATGTCGACCTTATATGTGCTCTTCAGCGGGGTACTTCTAGCGATCGTCTTTGATTTTACCATGCGCGTAATGCGGGTAAGAATTACCGATCTGCTTGGTAAGCGGGCTGACATTCGGATATCCGATCAGGTATTCGGTCATGCGGTGAGGTTGAGGAATTCTGCTAAACCAAAGTCGACGGGCACATTTATTTCCCAGCTCCGTGAACTGGAGCGTGTACGAGATATGGTCACATCGACAACAATTCTGGCTATCGCGGATATGCCATTCTTTTTCCTTTTCCTGTTAGTGCTTTGGGTCATTGCAGGCCCCCTTGTCCTGATTCCCCTGCTCGCCATGCTCCTGCTTGTGATACCGGGGGTTCTCGTCCAGAAGAAGCTTGCCAGGTTATCGGGAGAAGCAATGCGGGAATCCTCGCTGAGAAATGGCATGCTCGTCGAAACTGTGCAGGGAATGGAGGATATAAAAACTCTCCAGGCAGAACATCGGTTCCAGCGTCAATGGAATCACTTCAATGCGGTAACGGCCGACTCGAACCTGAAACTACGCTACCTGACCAGTAAACTGGTTACCTGGACTCACAATGTACAGTCCTCCGTCTTTGCGCTGACTGTACTTTTCGGGGCATCCATGGTTATGAGTGGTGAAATGACCACGGGTGCACTTGTTGCTGCCTCGATACTCAGTTCGAGAATGATGTCCCCAATGGCTAATATCACCCAGGTACTGAGCCGGTGGCAAATGGCTAAGTATGCTCTTGAAGGTATCGACAACATAATGAACCTACCCGTCGATCAGCCAGAGGGGAGCAAGCGAGTGCATAAAGCTTCTATCCGCGGTGACTATGATTTCCGCAATGCGGAATTCAAGTACGATCCCGGGGATAATGAACCGGCCCTTTTTGTATCGTCACTTCATATTAACCCTGGTGAAAAAATTGCTGTACTCGGAAAGAATGGCGCTGGTAAGTCGACACTGCTACAGGCGTTATCGGGTATGCTCGAGGCAAGTTCGGGCACCGCAAATCTTGACGGGGTGGAAATAGCTCATATAGATCCCGCCGATGTCAGGCGGGACGTGGGACTTCTGGCACAGGGCTCCGGGCTTTTCCATGGCACTTTACGGGAAAACCTTACACTGGGTGCCCCCAATGCAACTGACGATGAAATTATATGGGCCCTGAAGATGTCGGGGGCCATGGATACAGTAAGGAACATGCCCAAAGGGATGGACCATATGGTCCTGGAAGGTGGTGCAGGACTTTCTGGGGGGCAAAAACAGGCTCTCCTGTTGTCGAGGCTCCTGATCCGGCAGCCTTCGGTCCTGCTTCTGGACGAGCCCACGGCATCACTGGATGAGGCCGCTGAGCGGCGTTTTATTGATAACCTTTCGCGCTGGTCTAACAAGCGAACTCTGGTCCTGGCAACCCACAGGTCCAGTACGCTCAAGTTGGTGGATCGAATCCTGGTCATCGATCGGGGAAGGATAGTGATGGACGGGCCCAAAGATGAAGTGATGGAAAGACTCTCCAAACCTGACCGACAGGGTGAGAAGAATCGTGAGCAGGTAACGTGATGGACAGGGAAGAGAAGAGCCAGTGGCTGTCGCGTAACGCCGGTGAAAATGCCCGTGTCAAATCCATTCCACTCCTGGATGCCGACTACCAGGCCGGTGAGAACCAGTATGATGAGCACGATGAGTCAACCCTGGTTAATTCGACTCGGGTGGTCTGGGTATTCTTCCTCCTGATCGCTGCATTGATTGGCTGGTCATACTTTGCAACGGTAGATGAAGTATCGTCCGGCATTGGTAAGGTGGTCCCGACCTCCCGTGAACAGGTGATCCAATCCCTCGAGGGTGGAATCCTTGCGGATCTCAAGGTAAGTGAGGGAGATATTGTCGAGCGGGGACAAGTCCTGGCCCAGCTTGATCCTACCAAAGTACGCTCTAACGTCGAGGAAAGTTCTGCGCGCTATCGTGCAGCGATCGCTAGCGTGGCGCGTCTTACAGCAGAAGTCAATGGAACCAAGCTGGAGTTTCCGGAGGAACTTGATACCTATGATGAACTGAAGGCGAAGGAAAAGAAGCTCTTTAATACGAGAAAAAAAGGGCTTGAAGAATCGCTTCGTGGTGTCAGGGAATCATTGGATTTGGTTGAAAAGGAGCTTTCCATAACGCGTTCCCTGGTCAGTTCAGGTGCGGCGAGCAATGTCGAGGTTTTACGCCTTAGCCGGCAGAAGTCTGAACTGCAACTCAAAATGCGGGAAATCCGCTCGGAATATATGGTCCGGGCGCGTGAGGAACTTGCGACAGTTAGCGCCGAGGCCGAAGCGCTTTCCTCAGTGATCGAGGGTAGGTCTGACTCGCTTACCAGATTGACCCTGAGGTCGCCAGTTCGTGGAATTGTCAAGAATATTGAAGTTACTACTATTGGCGGTGTGCTGCCGCCAAATGGCCGCCTGATGGAGATCGTGCCTCTCGATGACAAGCTTTTGATTGAAGCGCGTATTTCTCCTCGTGATATTGCATTTATACATCCGGGACAGTCGGCCAAGGTAAAGATCACGGCATACGATTACTCTATTTATGGCGGTCTGGAGGGAAAGGTGACGACGATTTCACCCGATACAATCCAGGACGAAATAAACAGGAATGAATATTATTACCGTGTCTACATCCTCACTCAATCTGATGCCCTGATCAATCAAGACGGTAATCGATTCCCGATTGTGCCGGGTATGGTTGCTTCAGTTGATGTCAAGACTGGCTCCAAGACAATTTTTGACTACCTGGTTAAACCCATAAATAAGGCAAGTGAGGCTCTACGGGAGCGCTAAACAGTCAAGTTGGCAGAGTTATACAGGGGGCCATTTTGCAGGAGCGTAGCTTGATGGATATGAAGTTCTTCATCCTGGCAGGTGTATTCCTCCTGTTGATGTGGTTTGTGGTTAATGCGTCCTGGGGGCAGCCCCGTAAGGTGACGCTTACGGCTGAAGTTGTGGTCGATAATCGTTCTGACATCGATATCCGGGGTTACACGCATCGCATTTCCGTCCCGCTAAGGGATCATATGCAACAACGGCTATTGGACATCCGCTATGACTATCCAGAGCAGTTGAAGCGTAAGCATCATAAACTAGGCAATGGTGAATATGTTGAAATGGAATGGGACATCCCCGCAGGTTCACGGTCCGTTCGAACGGTTCAGTTTGACCTGGAAATCACCAGTTACGATTTTCACAAGATCGCTCCGACTCAGGAAGCAACGCCACCTGATGAGTATCTTAAGCCCAGAAAATATATTGAGTCCGATGCCGAACCTATTCGTAAACTTGCCACACATATCCGAAGGGCGTTTGACTCTGATGAGGATCGACTGAGGGCCGCATACCTGACTCCCCAGCAGCTACTCGAGTACGATGTGCAGTCGACCAAGGGCGCGCTCTACGCAGTCAATGAAGGGGAAGGGGATTGCACTGAGTATGCTGCCTTGTTCGTTGCCCTCGCACGGGCGATGGGATATCCAGCCCGGACAACTTCTGAATTCCTTATGACATCAAAACGTGAATTCAATCAGCCAAACCACCACGCTGCCGAGGTCTATATCGGGGGGCGTTGGATACCGGTAGATCCAAACCTTGCCCTGGATTCACGTTTTGGTTACGGCTTTGGTGTGGGTGGCAAGGAAAAGATTGTGCTCAACCGGGATTTTACCTGGGTCTGGTCAAACCTTTGGCCACGGGAGCTGAGGGGGAAAAGAGACCAGGTTGATGTAGATATTCACTGGAGCGTAAAGTAATCGTTCGAGGATGCCAAGATGTTTGATCATGTCCCTGCAGGTGCCGATGAGTTGTTTAAGACTGAAAATGACTTTTCAGGATCACCGTTTATCGAGAGAGAAGGTGATATCGCAACTGCACTGATCAGTGCGGAAGCGGAACGACAGAATTTTGAGGTAAGGCGCTATAAGAAGTTGGTCTATGATGTATTGCACAAAAATAACCGGGTCACTTTTCTCCAGAATAGCCCTGAAAATTCAGCTGTTTATAGCTACTGCGCCAGGCAGAAGGATGTCGCCAAGGAGATAATGGCGCGAAAGGGAGTGCCGGTTCCGTCGGGTGAGGTATTTGATGAGCCAGAGGCTGCATGGAACTACATCGAGTCCTGTAATACCAGCATGGTTCTGAAGCCGCTGGACCGTGCTTACGGATCAGGGGTAACCACTAATGTCCATTCCAGGGAGCATTTCCTCGAAGCTTGGGACTATGCCAGGCAATACGGCAGGGAGGTCTTGGTTGAGAGATGCATAAAAGGGTATGACCTTCGTGTGGTTGTCGTAGGCGGAAAGGCGGTAGCTGCCCTGTCAAGGATTCCAGCACATGTTATCGGTGATGGAAAGAGCACGATACAGCAACTGGTTGACCGCAAGAACCTCCAGCGAGAGAAAAACCCTTCCCTGCAGATTGACCTGATCACCCGATTTGATCTCCTGAAGCACAACGGGCGTTCCATGGAGGACGTTCCCGAGAAAGGTGAGTACGTGCAGTTGACGAGTGTTGCAAACACATCGGCCGGAGGGGACGCAGTACAGTTGCTGCACCTGGTTCCGCAGGAAGTTGTTGAGGTGGCGGAAAAGGCTGCTCGCTGCTTTCCGGGCCTGAACCAGACCGGTGTTGATCTGATGGTCGATGATCGGGGAGAAAAGGTGCAGTGCCATGTAATCGAGATAAACTCGAATCCCGGGATCTGTGATGCTGTATTCCCAAGTTATGGCAGTCCGGTAAATGTGCCTGGCGAGCTCCTGCGTCATGCTTTTTCCGGGAATCGCATTGAAAAATCGAATGCAGCCGAAGTAATTATCGCGCCCGCAGTGCCTTATGTTTTCGCACCGCGGTTACGTGTTGCCGCCACCGGCGAGAGCGAGCAGGCAGCATATATCAAACAAGCCGCAATTGCAGCGCAGCTCAGAGTTTCCCATATATCCCCCAGTGTCTTCGAGGTATCAGATCGTAGCGATTCGGTAATGTTTTACCAGGGCATGCCTGACAGGACCAATATCATTTCAAGGAAGGTATCCAGGGACAGGAAATGGCTCCAGGAGATCCTGGCGGAAGCGGGGCTGAACAGGACCGGAGATACACTGGAACTGTGCCAGTACCGGCTGATCGTAATTGATGGCAAGGTTGTAGCTGGTATTGATGGCGGCGCTTATTCCAGTGACGGAAAAGGTGCGGGAAATTACGCTGATCAGCGTAGGGATATCACTGAGCTGATCCACCCTGACTTTGCCAAGGCGGCATTGGAATCAGTTAAGGCGGTCTTTAACCCATATTTTGCTGGCGTGGACGTGCTTGCGGAGGATATTGAAGTATCTCCAGATGAGCAATCCTGGCGGGTTTCAGATGTGATGTGTAATCCTAACTTCATCCTGCATCACTATCCGTCTGAAGGTGTTGGTCGTGACGTTGCGGGGGCTTTGCTCCGGTCACTTTTTCCTGGTGCAGATTGGCAGCTGTCTTCGGACCGCTGTGTCTATGTCGTGGTGCGGGGCAGGGTTCAGGGCGTGGGATATCGTGACTGGGTCCAGAGAGAAGCAGTGCGACATGGTGTTGCGGGGTGGGTAAGAAACCTTCCCCACGGTGACGTCGAGATGTTTTTCAAGGGGCCCCACAGTGGCGTCGGTAGCTTACTGACATTGTGTGAGCAGGGCCCCACTCGAGCCAGAGTGTCGGAAGTTTCTGTACGTGAGCACATCCCAACTGAACAGAGGGCATTTCTGGTTTATCGATAAATCTGTACAGGCAGCACGCTACTACGGTGCTTCCCTGGTTAGCTCCATGTAACCGGGGACCTTCAATCTTTCATAAGCACCTATGTATAATTTTTGGTCGATCTTCGCCTGTATGCTTAGCTGTGTTATTTTTCAGTAGCTGAGCTGTAATTATAGGTATGTGCCAGTGACCAGGCCCAGGTAATGGTTGGGAAATTCGTGTCTCATGTCTCTTCTTTCGTGTTTCCATATTTATTGGCATATGGATCACGAACCATCACTAATCGATCAATGTAGATACACTAGAATTCGATTCTAAGGATCCTGGATCTATCGACTTTAGATGTTGTACATGGTGGTTAGGGGTCGAATTGAATACCTGTGAGTGGTTACCGTACTTGAGGATGACGTAGATGTCCGTACAAATACCCGAGGCCGCCGACAAGCTATTTTTAGTTGAAAATGACTATGAGAGTTCCCCTTTTCACCAGAGGGATGGCAATATTTCGATATCGTTGATCAGTTCAGAGGCAGAGCGCCTGGGGTTCAAAGTCAATATCTACAAGAAGATGATCTTTGACGTCACTAGCCATGGGCGAAGAGTTGGGTTTTTACAGAACAGTCCCGAAAACTCTGCTGTGTATACTCATTGTGCAAAGAATAAGAGCCTTGCGAAACGCATTCTCGATCGAGGTGGGGTCAAGGTGCCAGAAGGCCGGGAATTTGAGGATAGAGATCTGGCTCTCCGGTATTTCGAGTCCTGCAAGTGGCCAGTCGTAACAAAGCCCTTGAATAAATCTCATGGTACTGGTGTCACTACCGCGATAGATTCACGAGAACAGTTTTTAAGTGCCTGGGATTACGCCAGACGGTTTTCACGTACAGTTATTGTGGAGCGTTACCTGCGGGGTTACGATCTCCGCGTTGTAGTTATTGGAGGGAGGGCTGTATCTGCCTACGCCCGATTGCCGGCTAGTGTTATCGGCGATGGGGAAAGTACAATTCTTGAGCTGGTGGAAAGAAAGAACCAGCAGAGAGTGAAAAATCCATCTGCTGGAATATCTCCGATCAGGCGTTTTGATTTCCTGGATAGAAATGGACGATCAGTCGATGATGTGCCGAAAGCCGGAGAGTATGTTCAATTAGCCAGTGTGGCAAATATCTCTGCCGGAGGTGATGCAGTCCAGATTATTGATTATCTTGATAGCGGTGTCCTGGAGATTGCATTAAAGGCCGCAGCTTGCTTCCCTGGCCTGGCTCAGGTCGGCGTTGATCTCATCGTTGATGAGAGTCAGGACGTGGTGACCGCTGAGGTGATAGAAATAAACGGGAATCCCTCAGTTTCCAGCTCGGTATTTCCCAGTTACGGGCGCCCAGTTAATCTACCGGAAGAGTTGCTGAATTTTGCTTTTGGTAACTTGCATGTCAATGGCAGTGCCCGGGAAGATCCACTTGTGGCAGCAAGACCCTACGCTATTGGCGAAGAGTTCCGGAAATTTGCTACTGGAACACATCCCCAGAGAGACCTGGTTACCCAGGCTGCCTGCGCAATAAATCTTCGTGTAGAGAGAATCGACGATCTGGTAACCGAAGTATCTGACGGGCATGTTTCCGTAATATTCTATAAGGGGATTCCAGACCGGACCAGTGCGGTCTCGCTTAAGATTAGTCGAGATCGTAACTGGGTAAAGGAAATAGTAAATGAAGCAGGTCTGAGGAGTGAAAGGACGCCATCCCGATTAGTGGTCCTTTGTCAGTACCGAATTTTGGTTATTGACGGCCGTGTCGTCGCCTGTACCTTTGGTGGGCCCCATCATGGTAACGATGGTGAACCTTGTAGATACGAGGAATTTAGCCGAGACGTAACCCACCTGCTTCATCCCGGCTTCATCGATATTGCCTGTTGTTCTGTGGAGGCGGTATTCAGCCCTTATCTTGCTGGAGTCGATGTGCTCGCCTCGGATATCTCTGTCTCACCAGAAGAGCAGGCGTGGGTTGTCGACGGCATTTTTTGCAATCCAAGCCTGGCATTACATCACTTTCCTTCCCAGGGTGTCGGGCGTGATGTTGCAGGTTCTTTGATTCACTCACTTTTCCCGGATGTGGCCTCGACATCTGTTGCCTCGCGCTGTGTGCATGCAGTGATATGTGGTGATGTCCAAGGGGTGGGCTACCGAAAGTGGTTGAAACGCCAGGCTTTATTGCACGGTGTGGCTGGCTGGGTGCGTAATCTTAATCAAGGAGATGTCGAAATGTTACTGGAGGGCAGCCCTGTAGCCATTGAGTCCATGGTTAACCTGGCCAGGAGCGGTCATCCGCGGGCCAGGGTGTCAGACATTCAGCTAGAGGATTACCCATCACTCAGGCAGTTCAATTTTACCATGCAGAGTTAGTCTCTGTATCCTGTTTTATGTGAAGAGATATGGACATAATTAAATCAGCATTCGCAACGCCAATTCTCATAAAGGACTGGGAAAGTTCGCAATCGATTAATTCCAGGCTGATGCAGATTATTCTTGAAAAGGAAAGCACTTCACCAAAGGTACAAAGGTCGAATATAGGCAGTTGGGATTCTGGCAAGGACCTGCTCGAGTGGCCTTATGAGGAAGTTAAAGTCTTCAAGCAGAGAGTTATATCCTCTGTCCAGGAAATTACCAAGAGTGTCACGAAGGGAAGGTATGAACCCCGGCCTAATGATATGCTTGCTCATGCCTGGGCGAATGTTTCACGGGCTGAGAGCTATCGGAAAATACACAATCATGAGTCGTGTACCTGGTCGGGTGTCTATTATGTAAAATCCGATCTCGTGAAGGAAAGAAGCAAAGGCAGTGGTAATATAGAGTTTCTGGATCCTCGGATGTTATGTATTTCTACTGACCTGCCAGGTTGCAATTTTGGAGGCCTGAGTAAGGTCGTCCCCCGGGAAGGCAGGATGGTCCTGTTTCCCAACTGGCTGTATCACTATGTAAATCCGGTCGAGGATAATTCCCTCAGGATCTGCATTGCATTTAACGTCAAGTTGGAAACACAGGCGTCAAGGCGCAGGCTTGGTGGAATGCGGCCATTGGGGCTGGCTGAGCAAAGATCACAAGTGCAGGTGTGAGCTTTTCCTGCTATTTTACCCAGCCTCTTTTTCATGCTGGCGTAGTACTGGTGTCTGACATTTGCTCGAGCAGCCATGGGACAGAGCCAAAGTCTGAGTCACGTCTTGATCCCTTGAGCAAAAGAAGATCTGACTGCCGGACGAATTCCATCAGGTGACCCGCCAGTTCATCAGCTGTTGTAAAGTGTGGTCCAAGTATTGAGCCCGGTAAGACCTCGCGTAGATGCTTCATTTCCTCGCCATGTGTAATGACATGATCAACACCGCTCTCCAAGAGCGGTTTTGCCAGGCTTTGATGGAGTTCACGGGATTTATCCCCCAGGTGAACGATTCTGCCCAGTACAGCAACCTTGCGTCCCTGGCCTGTTATATTTGACTGGGCGAGTACAGAGAAAGCATTTAGCATCGAACTGACAGTAGCATTCCAGCTATCGTCAATAATGCTGATCTCCTTGCCTGCCAGTTTCATCCTGGTGCGGCTGAGGTGTGCGTCATCCAGCTCCAGGTTTTGAAGCTCTCCAGCCAGGCTGCGGAGATCCCTGCCCATGGCGTACAGTGCGCAAATAGCGGCAATGCTGTTCATCACCATCCCCTTGCTGGGTGCGGGTACCCGGTAATTCACAGTCTCATTCGGTGTTTCTATTGTTACCCAGCTTCCTTCATCATCGCCCTGGACATCCTTAATTTTCACCTCCGCATCAGGACCGGTTCCGAATATGACCAGCCTCCTGGCATGTTGCTGGGCTTTCGACTTAATGTACTCGAAGTGCTTGAGGTGATCACCAAATATAGCGATAGCTGGACCGGTCAATCCATCGAAAATGCGTGACTTCCAGCGTGCAGTATCTTTTGTAGAGCGCACATGGCTACGGGATTGTGAGATACCAATCTCAGTAACAATGGCTATGGTTGGCTTTATCAGTCGAGTTATTGGGCCTCTCTTCATCCACAGGGCACTCTGCGCAACTTCAATTACGGCTGCATCATCCTGAGTCGATAGGCTTGCCAGCATTGAAGGGGCCCCAACCCGAGAGTTGTAGTTGCCAAGACTTGTGAGCACTTTCTCCCTTCCACCAAGCATATGGCCGAGCATTCTCAGGGTAGTGGATTTCCCTGCGGTACCTGTAATGGCAATCACATCCTTGTCGTAGCGGGCCCTGGCGGCCAGGCCCAGTTCAACGATAGCCCTGATTGGATCATCAACCAGTAGCGTGGGAAATCCCCGGGGTAACCCTGGTATTGGCCTGGAAACGATCGCCCCGGCAAGTCGACCCGTCAGCTGGGACAGGCGCTTATGCATATCCCATATCTTCGTGACCGAGGAGCTCTGTTCATGATATGCCCGATCGTGGCTTGTGTGGGCAACAAACAGGGTCGGGCCCGTGACCTGTTCGATGAAGCTGATCCCTGACACCACGTTCTTTACAGCCCAGTCATCAGGAGGTGGCACCAGCCAGCTGCCGCCTGTGATGCGCTCTATCTGCTCGCCATCCCATGTTAATCCATGCTTATGATTCAGGAGGGAGCTGGGAAACTCGGTCTGGTAGACAGGCGCCTTACCACTTGGGGGGGAGGCCTTGCTGAAGTCCAGGTGTACCTGTAGCCCTTCCAGTGGGATAGGGGGTGTCCGGTCGCTTGTGTTTACCAGGCCTACGTGTAACTGCAGGTCCACACTCTGCAGGGTTCGCGAGCCCGGTGGCCTCAATCCATAGAAATCCCGGTAAATGCAGCCTTTCTTCCAGCGGCTCGTCGGTAGCTGCCAATCACAGGGATCGTGATCCATCGACTTCCCCCAGTAGGGCATCGAGGTCTGCTCGACCGGGACAGCTTGAAAGTCTATTCGGTGATCCTCATCAAGCTCAGTTTCGCAGGTCCAGAAAGACTCCACCCACAGCATTTGCCGATACTTGATCTCTCGAGGCCAGATGCGAATCCCAACCAGCTTCAGTGGTCCTATGGATTGTGGTGTAACACGGGCGTCCTCCGGCACCGAGGATACCTGCCATTCATCCCTGGTGATTTCGGTGGCGGCTTGCAGGGGGGCCAGCCGGTAAGTGGTAGTGGCCGCTACGGGAATATGTGGCGCTACTTCTCGCTCTGGCGGTGACAGGCCCAGTGTCGCAGTACCATTTTCTGTCAGGACGAAAGCTGTGCCCAGCGGTGCAGAAAGGCGGGCATACCGCCTGCAAGCATCGATGGCTTTACCATCTTTCAGTTGCCGGCTGAAGCCAAAACCAGAGCCGACTGGGACAAACGTTATGCGTTCGACCCCCCGGTGGCTAATTGCCAACCTGAACACACCGCTGTCCGCGAGTGAGTTTCGGATCGAGTCGAACAGGAGGTCGCCCGCGTCATGTATGATCGGCCTGCCTCGGTAAATCTCTGTTCCCTGAAGGACATGTGCGCTGGCTCCGAGCACTGCGTCGGCACCGGCGTCAATAATCGCGTGCCCCGTCAGGAGTTCTGCTTTACCTGGAGCCCGCTCCCGGTTTGGACCCCAATGTACGGCGACCAGCACCACTTCTGCCAGTTGGCGCGCGGCGCGGATTCGCGGCTCTAGAACGCTGGTCCAGGCATCCGGTTCTCCCAGTGGAAGATAGGCGCTCCCGGGCCTGTTTACCGTAGCCGCAAACTCTTCCTGTGTGGCATCCAGGGAAAAAATTGCCACATTCAGCTGTCCCGCGCGGCGAATCACGGGTGCCAGGGCCTGGTCGAGATTGCGGCCTGAGCCGGCATGGGCAATGCCTACCCTGTCTAGCCACTCACACTGCTCCACCAACGCATCAGTGCCGTAGTCGCCGCTGTGGTTGTTTGCGGTGGCCACTACATCCACTCTGGACTCCACCAGCAGGCGCAGCATCTCGGGCCTGGCGCGGTAATAATAGGGAGATAATTCGCCTTTCTGTGTCCCCTGTTCACCACAGGTCGCAACCACACATTCAAGGTTGATAACGGTCAGGTCTGCATTTCTCAGAGCTGGTATACGTCCGAGCACAGCTTTTCGACCCAGCTCTGCTGTGCGATAGTGCTGGCGCCGGGACAGGTTTACATCTCCGCCCCATGCTACGACCGGCCGCCCATCCGGGGGAGGTGCGGGCTTCAGGTCCTCTTCGATGGTGGCTTCTTGCCTCGCCTGGACTTTTCCTTTCCGCAGGTAATTGCGATAGGCGACATAACCGGACAGATAGTGCTCCACATCGTCAATACGAACACGGAATGCATGGTGCCTGATAAAGAAGCTGCCCAGGATCTTTGCCGGGTTCTTGTAGAACATGGCAAATTCTGGCCAGAAGTAGCCGTTGAGCAGGTAGTTTGCCCTTTTGTGCAGCGCGCGGTAGAACCATTCCAGGTCCAGCAGCTTCAGGAGGTGACGGTATTTGTCGTCTTGCGAGAGCCTCGTTACCATCTTCTGTGCCGCCATCATAAGTTCCAGCAGGGTCGGGAAGGTGGTGATACGGTTTTCGATAAAATCGAGGTAGCCCTCTACGTTCTGTATACCAAAGCGGTAGTATTTTTCCTCCGGCCGATAGAGGGTCAGTTCATTGACGCAATAACTTAACCAGTGGTCATGGGCCTGCCAGTGGTCGGCAGCGATAAAATATTCAAATGCCTTCTCGACCAGCTTCAGCCAACGCTCGTCGCCGGTCAGGCCGTAAAGCCGCATGAGCCCAAATGCCGCCTCGCCGTCATAATAGATGATGCGGAACTCTTCCTTGACTGATAACTCAGGGAACTGCAGAACATGCACGAACTTCCCTGACTCGCGGTCCTGCATGAACTCTATGCCCAGTGCCAACTGGTCCATTAGTTCACGGTACTGGTTGTTTCCTGTAAGCTCGCACCACTTAACATAAGCCAGCAGGCAGACGGCATTGCCTCCGAGCTTGACCTCGCCATCGGCCTCAACCAGGAAAGCTGCCTGTTCCCCGGATGGCAAGGCAGCACGCCTGATCAGCGTTTTCGAGAGGTAGTCAAGGGAGCGCTCTATCGCGGAGTGGAGATTCTTGTCACGGGTTACCTCCCAGGCCTCTGTCATGGCATACGTACTACTTGCGTGTCGAAGTGTGTTGTAGGTGCCGATTGGTTTGTCGAAGCATGCATGCCAGCCATATTCGAAACGGCCACTCTTCTTTACCTGGCCTGCCAGGTAGCTACTGCTGGTCTCGATCAGTCTGGTTGTGGTGGCTTCGTCCAGGTCGTCGATGATCCTTCTGCCGGCGTTTCTCCCGGGACCATAAAGGTACTCGGGCGCGCCGGATTCATCACAAAAGAGACCTTCCGTCCACAAGCGATATACTGTTTTTTCATCCGAAAAATCCGGTATGAGCTTGTTTCCATACCGCTTTCGACAGTACACATTGAAGTTCTTCTCATTGACGACGGCATGCCCAATCTGGTTTCCACCGTAGAGCATGGCGTTGCCATTCAGTTCCTGTTCGAGGAAAGCAAAACGAAATTCGTCATCCAGGGCGATGCCATAGCGGAAGTAAGATCGCTTGGTGGCACTGAGTATTTCCTTCAGCCCTGCCCAGCTCATCTTGTCGGCGCGGGTGACCCAATCCATGCGCAGCCAGCAGGGCTTGAGCTTGCCGGACCTGGTTGCCTTGCGTGCCTCGGCGGTAATAGCCTGCCATGTCTCCGTTATGCTTTCGCCTTTCACATGGCGGGTGACGGCCCGCTCTTTCCCGTCGCAAATCGAGACAAACAGTATGTGGGGGGCAGGGAGGTCTTCCAGTTTCCTCTCCACCATTGGTTTTGCTTTCAATAAGAGATCTGAGAGCGTCATTGTTCCTTCTCGCGTCCGTGAGAGATGCTGCTGACGAATTACGCGTCACGGGGTGGGGGGCCGGTTTGGTGATTGTTCAGTGCGGTACTCGGACCTGAGTCGGCAGTTTTTTCATCCCCGGTATCGCCTGGGTGGCACTATCTTTAGGCTTCGCCACGACTTCCCAGTATAGATGTCCCAGCGGACCCCGCCCCTTCGTGACGCGACTATGTCGGTACGACCGGACATGGCCGATTGGTCGATATGATCCCGTGCTGCGTGACGGTTGGGAGAGGTCGCTGGCTCGGGCTCCAGGTTTCAAGGCGGTGGCTGCCTGGCAGATCACCATTGGCGGGGGTTGCAAAACCCTCTGGCTCAGATAGTATTGCCGGATACCGTTTACAAGCTTTGATTACCCTGAAACATGTATAAGCAAATCACACCACAACAACCGATGCCGTGTACCGGCCTGCTACCGCAGGAACCGGTTGCATGCGCGCGTGCAGTTGAAGTGATTTCTGTGCGTATGACCCTGTGCACCTGTGCGGTGGTTACCACCATGTCTTAGAGCACCCGACAGAGCTTAGTGCGAAGGAAGGTGACAGGCCTTCCTCCCCAAAGAAACCCGGAAGGCTTCCCTTCCGGGTTTTTTTTTGCCGGTGGATGGGAGTGATCCACAGGAATTATTGATGGAACTGGAACGTGAAAATAGGGAGTAGTGGCCATGGATAAGCAGTGGTGGCAGAGAATGCACGGCTTTCCCCCCCTGGTCTGGATCATTCTGGTCGGCAGTTTTTTTGCCCGCGGGACCTACTTTATGGTGTGGCCTTTCCTGGCGATCATGCTATATGACCGCTTCGCGTTGGGTGCCGCTGAGATTGGCGTCATCCTGAGTGTAGCGGCAGTTGCTGCTGCACTGCTGGGCTTCTATGTAGGCACCCTGTCGGATCGCTATGGCCGCCGTAACCTGCTGCTGCTCGGTACAGGCCTCAATGGCCTTGCGTTTATACTTTTGGCCCGGGCAGGGGCGCTTCCGGTATTTATAGCGGCGATTTCCTTATGCTGTGTTGCACAGTCTATCTGGCAGTCGCCGTCAAGCGCGCTGATCGGTGACTTGCTGCCGGAGCAGGGCACGCGCGAGCTGGCGCTGCAGTTTCGTTATTTCCTGGTCAATGTAGGTGTCGCGTTCGGCCCCCTCGTCGGTGTCTGGGCTGGTCTTTCGGCACAGCAGTCGACTTTCGGGCTGACTGCGCTGAGTTACCTGGCTTTGACGGTGGCGATCGCCTGGGGCTTTGCGTTTACCAGCACCGGGAGAGCTGCAGGCAAGCGCCGGAACCCCGACGCCACGCTTTCGAGTACGATCGCAGTGCTGCGGAAAGACCGCTTGTTCCTGCTGGTAGTGCTGGCCAATGTTCTGACCTTTTTTATCTATGCGCACTTTGACTCCAGCCTGGTGCAGTACCTGAAAAGGAGCGGTGCGCCGGAAGTTGTCGAGCTGATCTCCAGCATGATCCTGGTCAATGCCCTGACCATTGTGCTCCTGCAGTTCCCACTGTTGCGGCTGTTGGGGCACTGGTCTGTGCACCAGCGCATTGTACTGGGCCTGGTGGTCCTGGCGGTCGGCCAGTTGTGGTTTGCGCTCAACCCGATGGGCTGGGTCGCAGGCTGGCTTGGGGCGAGCTTTGTGGTCAGCCTGGCTGAGACGGTCCTGTTCCCGACGATGAGTATCCAGATCGACCAGATGGCGCCCGCAGATCGCCGCGGCAGCTATTTCGGAGCGGCAGCTTTCTATGCGCTGGGCTGGTCGGCCGCACCATTGTTCGGTGGACTTGTCATTCAGTGGTGGGGTGGGTCGGTTCTGTACTGGATCTGTTTCGTGCTCTGCGGCGTTGTGCTGCTGATGTACAGGTTGTCAGCGCGCTGGCAAGTTCCTGCTCAAGCGGGAAAAGAAAAAGGCAGGGTCCTTGCCCTGGAGGGATGAAGGGGGCAGTAACACTGGAGCTGTTTCCCTGGGCCATGGACCCGGGGTAGCCGTGACGCCGGCGGCGTCACGGCTTTTGTGGGTCCGGTATCAGAGGCCGGCCGCGAGGCGCGACCCCTGGTCGATTGCACGCTTGGCATCAAGCTCGGCTGCCTCGTCGGCGCCGCCGATCAAGTGGGAGTTGATGCCCATTGCGGCCAGGGATTCGTGGAGCTCCCGTGCCGGCTCCTGTCCGGCGCAGATAATGATGTTATCCACCTCCAGTAGCCTGGTTTCCTCGCCCTCGCGGATATGCAGGCCCTGGTCGTCAATTTTCTCGTAGGTGACGCCGGGCAGCATTTCCACCTGGCGGTGCTTGAGGCTGGTGCGGTGGATCCAGCCGGTGGTCTTGCCCAGCCCCTTACCCACCTTGGAGGTCTTGCGTTGCAGCAGGTAGACCTTGCGCGGCGAGGCAACAGAGTCGGCGGGCTTGAGACCGGCACGATGGTCCAGGCGGATATCTACGCCCCACTCGGCAAAGAACTCATTCTTGTCACTGGCGATCAGCTCTCTGCTTTCATCAACTTCATGAGTCAGGTACTCAGCCACATCAAAGCCGATTCCACCGGCGCCGATAATTGCCACTTTTTCGCCTACGGGCTTGCGGTGTTTCAGTACGTCCAGGTAGCCGAGCACTTTTTCGCTCTCGACCCCGGGAATCGGCGGTGTGCGGGGGTTGATACCCGTAGCGATAATAACCTCATCGAAGTCCTTCAGGTCTGCTGCCGCTACACGTCGGTTCAGTTCCACCTGGACCCCGGTCAGTTCCAGTTTGCGGCCGAAGTAACGCAGGGTTTCCTCGAATTCCGCTTTGCCCGGAATGCGCTTGGCCACATTGAACTGGCCACCGATCCGGTTATCGGCCTCGAACAGGGTTACCTCGTGGCCCCGCTCCGCCGCAACAGTGGCGGCAGCAAGTCCGGCCGGGCCGGCACCCACGACCGCAACTTTTTTCGCGGTGTCCGTCGGCAGGTAATTGAGCTCGGTTTCGTGGCAGGCACGCGGGTTGACCAGGCAAGAAGTGAGCTTCATTTCGAAGGTGTGGTCGAGGCAGGCCTGGTTGCAGCCGATACAGGTATTGATCTCGTCGGCACGATCCTCCGCTGCCTTCTGCACGAATTCCGGATCCGCCAGGAATGGTCGCGCCATGGAAACCATATCGGCGTGGCCCTCGGCCAGCACCGATTCCGCCACCGCGGGCATATTGATCCGGTTGCTGGTAATGACCGGAACACTGAGGTGTTTCTTTACGCGTGCGGTGATTTCGGTGAACGCGGCCCGCGGGACACTGGTGGCGATAGTGGGCACGCGGGCCTCGTGCCAGCCGATACCGGTGTTGATGATGTTGGCACCGGCTTTCTCAACAGCCTGGCCCAGGGCTACCACCTCCTCGAAAGTGCTGCCATCCTCTACCAGGTCCAGCATCGACAGGCGGTAGATGATTATGAAGTCCTCACCCACGGCCTCACGGATTCGGCGCACGATTTCCAGTGGTAACCGGATACGGTTCTCGAAGCTGCCGCCCCAGCGGTCGGTCCGCTTGTTGGTGCGGGAGACGATAAACTGGTTGATGAAGTAGCCTTCCGAGCCCATGACTTCAACACCGTCGTAGCCGGCCTCGCGGGCGAGGGTGGCACAGCGCACATAGTCATCGATCTGGCCCTCGATCTCCTCGTCGCTCAGCTCGCGCGGGGTAAAGGGATTGATCGGCGCCTGGACCGCCGAGGGCGCTACCAGGTTGGGATTATAGGCGTAACGGCCAGTGTGCAGGATCTGCATGCAGATCTTGCCACCTTCATTATGTACAGCGGAGGTGATTGCCTGGTGTTGCTGGGCCTCTTCAGCAGTGGTCATCTTCGCCGCACCCTGGAACACGCAGCCCTCTTCATTGGGGCCGATACCGCCGGTGACGATAAGGCCGACACCACCGCGGGCGCGTTCGGCATAGAAGGCGGCGAGCCGGTCGAAACCTCCCGGGTGCTCTTCCAGGTTGGTGTGCATGGAGCCCATCAGCACCCGGTTCTTCAGTTGCGTGAAGCCCAGGTCCAGGGGGGCGAGCAGGTGAGGGTAGGTCTGTGACATGGCAAATCTCTCTCTTTACTCTTCTTCTGGCCAAACCAGTTGGTGACCGAATCGTCGAACGTTGTTCTGGGGCTCTGTCGGCCGGATTTGCCTCGCAGAATAGCAGCGGCCCCCGGGCCGGGCAGTGACCATATCGGCCGAAATCTTTGGCCGGATTGGGGGCGGGGTGCTGTCTTGATTGGGCCCGGAGGGTGCCGGACCGGGAGGGATCAGGTCTGGAAAAGCTCCATCAGCTCCCCGCGCAGCCAGATGCTGGCGGGATCCTCATGCTGGTTTTTGTGCCAGAGCAGATGCCAGTCCAGCTGGGGTACCTGGAATGGCAGTTCGAACAGGCGCACCGGGTACTGGTTGGCGAGGATCGCTGGAACTGTCAGGGCCAGGTCGGTGCGCATGACCACTGCCGGTGCCACCCGGTAATGCTGCACCCGCAGGCGGATATCGCGCCGGCGCCCCAGCTTGTTCAGGGCAATGTCCACCAGCCCGGGGCCGCTGCGCCGGCTGGAAACGTGGACGTGCTCCAGCTGCAGGTACTGCTCCAGTGTCAGGCCGTCTTGTTCCGCCAGTGGGTGGTCGCTGCGTAACATGCACAGGTAGCGGTCGTTACTGAGGCGCTGCTGGTGCAGCTGTGGCGCGGAAACCAGCGGAATGTCCAGCCCGAAATCCAGGGTGTTGGCCGCAAGCTCTTTCACCAGCTGGTCCCGCGGCACATAGAAGGACTCCACTGAGATGCCCGGGGCCCTTTCCTGCAGGCGCTCCAGCAGACGCGGTAGCAGGAGGGTTTCGGCCATGTCATTCATGGACAGCCGCAGTGTCTTGCTGGCGGTAGCGGGATCGAACTGGGCCTGCTGGTTGAGGCTGCCCCCCAGAAGAGCCAGCGCCTGGTGGACCTGGGGCATGATGCGCTCGGTCAAGGGTGTGGGGTTCATGCCACTTGGCGTGCGGGTGAACAAGGGGTCATCCAGGCTGCGGCGGAGCCGGGCCAGGGCATTACTGACGGCGGGCTGGGTAATATGCAGTTGCTCTGCGGCCCGGGTCAGGTTGCGCTGGCTGTAGATGGCGTCCAGCACCAGGAAGAGATTCATATCCATCTGTTTGAGTTGCATGGTGCGCCCTGCTGTTGCCCGCTGCTGTAATCACGGCCGTGAATGGCTGGATATTCGCACAATAAACTTTAATGATTCAACTGGCAGCGTTAGGGTGAAATCCTGGTTGACAGGGGAGAAGCAGATTGGCCGAGTTCTTTACCGTGCGCCACGGGCAGGCTTCGTTTGGCGCCGCTGACTACGACAAGCTTTCCGAGCTGGGCTGGCGCCAGGCGCGCTGGCTGGGCGAACACTGGATGGAGCAGGAGGCGGGCTTCGACCGGATATTGTGCGGGGACCTGAGACGCCACCGGGAAACCGCCAGCGGGATCTGCGAAGGAGCTGGGCTGGACCATGCCCGCGTCGAGCTGTTGCCCCAACTGAACGAGTTCGATTTCCAGTCAGTAATGCGCACCTATGGGGAGCTGGATCCCGCGGCGATACCCGATCGCGGCGCCGGGCGGAGCGATTACTACCGCTTCCTGAAAAAGGCCATGGGTGCCTGGATTCGCGATGAGATCGCTCCGGGGGAGAGCTGGGCTGCATTTGAACAGCGCATCGGTGAAGCCCTGGCCGTCCTGTCGGACAGTCCCCGCGGTAGCCGCACGCTGGTGGTGAGTTCCGGAGGTGCCATTGCGATGATGGTGCGGTCGGTGATGGCGGCCGGGCCCGAGGCGGTCATCAAGCTGAATATGCAGATCCGCAATACGGCGATCAGCCACTTTTTCTCCAGTCCCGGTGATATCAGCCTGCACAGTTTCAACCATATCCCCCATCTCGAACGCCACGACCGGCGGGAATTCATAACTTACAGCTGACCACTTCCGGGTCGGCCCCGAACAGGTAAGGAAATCGATCATGCACTTCGAATATTCCGACAGGGTCCAATCTCTTCTCGAGCGCCTGCGTGCGTTTATGCTCTGCCATGTGTATCCGAGCGAACAGGCTTTCCTGGAGCAGCTGCAGGCGAACCGCTGGGGTGAGCCGCCGGTGATGGAGCAACTCAAGGCCCGGGCGCGGAAAGAGGAACTATGGAACCTGTTCCTGCCGGACCGCAGGTTTGGTGCAGGCCTTACCAACCTGGAATATGCGCCGCTCGCCGAGGAAATGGGCAGGGTGCTGTTCGCTTCCGAGGTATTCAACTGCAGCGCCCCGGATACCGGCAACATGGAAGTATTGGCGCAATACGGCAACCCGGAGCAACAGGCGCGGTGGTTGCAACCTTTGCTAGATGGCGAGATTCGCTCTGCTTTTGCCATGACCGAGCCGGCCGTGGCTTCATCGGACGCGACCAATATCGAAACCTCGATCGTGCGCGATGGCGACGACTACGTCATCAATGGGCACAAGTTCTATATCAGTGGCCTGATGAACAAGCGCTGCAAGATCATGATCGTGATGGGGAAGACAGACCCGGACAACCCGAACCGGCACCAGCAGCAGTCGCAGATCCTGGTGCCCACCGACACCCCGGGAGTCCGGATTGTGCGGCCAATGACGGTCTTCGGATATGACGATGCGCCCGAGGGGCATGCGGAAGTCGTGTTCGAGAATGTGCGGGTGCCGGCAGCGAACCTGATCCTGGGTGAGGGGCGGGGATTTGAAATTGCCCAGGGGCGCCTGGGCCCGGGCCGTATCCATCACTGTATGCGCCTGATCGGCCTGGCGCAGCGGGCGCTGGAGATGATGTCGCAGCGCGCTGAGCAGCGCGTGGTGTTTGGCCGGCCGATGAGCAAACAGGGGTCGGTGCGGGAGGATATTGCGCGCTCAGCCTGCGAAATCGAGCAAGCGCGGTTGCTCACCCTGAAAGCGGCGGACCAGATGGACCGTCACGGCAACAAGGCGGCCAGGGACCTGATTGCCATGATCAAGATTGTTGCCCCACAGATGGCCTGCAATGTAATCGACCGGGCGATCCAGATCCATGGAGCCGCGGGCCTGGGGCAGGACCTGGTGCTGGCCCACGCTTATGCTTATGCCCGCACAATCCGGCTGGCCGATGGGCCAGACCAGGTACATATGATGCAGCTGGGCCGCAACCTGGCCGCCCGCTACGGTGCCCTTGTGAAGTAAACCCAACAAACCTGAAAAAAAGAGATAAAGGGTGGCGCGACAGCGCCCCGGGGAGGTTGAGATGACAGAGAGCAATACCCTGGAAGAGCAGTCCGGTATCGACCAGTTACCCCTGGAGGCCCTGGGACAATACCTGGCTGACCAGCTCCCGGGCTTTTCTGGTCCGATCAGGGCGACCAAATTTTCCGGAGGCCAGTCGAATCCCACATTCAGGCTGGAATCGCCGTCCGGGACCTATGTCCTGCGGCGCCAGCCGCCGGGCAAGCTCCTCAAGTCCGCCCATGCGGTGGACCGCGAATTCCGGGTCTTGCGCGCACTGGCAGACACGGCGGTACCGGTGCCGCAAGTCCTGCACCTGTGTGAGGACCGCGAACTGATTGGCTCCATGTTTTACATCATGGAGTATTGTGAAGGGCGCATCTTCTGGGATGCGGCGCTGCCGGAAGTGGATAACGACCAGCGCTCGGGTATTTACGAGGAGATGAACCGGGTACTGGCCGCCATGCACAGTGTAGACATCGAGGCAGTGGGGCTGGCGGATTACGGCAAGCCCGGGAACTATTATCAGAGGCAGTTTGATCGTTGGAGCAGCCAGTACCGGGCATCGGAAATTGATCCGATTCCCGCGATGGACCAGTTGATCGAGTGGCTGGACGGGCACCTCCCCGGGGACGACGGCCGTGTAGCTCTGGTGCACGGTGATTACCGGCTCGACAATATTGTGTTCCATCCGGAGCGACCACAGGCCACTGCCGTGCTGGACTGGGAGCTGTCGACGCTGGGGCACCCGTTTGCGGACCTGGCATACCAGTGCATGCAGCTGCGCATGCCTGCCAGCGGCGAAAAAATGTCGGGACTGATGGGGGTGGATCGGCAGGCGCTCGGCATTCCCTCTGAGGCGGAGTATGTGGCCCGTTATTGCCAGCGAATGGGTATCGAGAAGATCGACAACTGGGCATTTTACCTTGCGTTCAGCTTTTTCCGCCTGGCTGCGATTATCCAGGGGGTGGCCAAGCGTGCGCAGCAGGGCAATGCGTCCAGCAAAAATGCCGCGCGGATGGGCGCCCTGGTGGACCCGGTGGCCCGGTTCGCGCTGGATGTGATTGAAAAAGAATACTGACAGGAAAAGTACGGAGAATCGATGATGTCCACGAACCTTTTTGACCTGAGCGGCAAAATAGCGCTGGTAACGGGCGCCAGCCGGGGTATTGGTGAGTCTATTGCAAAACTGCTGGCAGAGCAGGGCGCCCACGTCCTGGTTTCAAGCCGCAAAATGGAAGGTTGTAAGGCGGTGGCCGATGCCATCGTCGATGCCGGTGGCCAGGCGGAGGCGGTCCCCTGCCATATCGGCAATATGGAGGATATCCAGCGGGTGATTGGTGAGATCCGCCAGAAGTTCGGACGCCTCGATATCCTTGTTAATAACGCCGCGACCAACCCCTATTTTGGCCATATTCTCGATACCGACCTGGGCGCATTCCAGAAGACTGTCGATGTAAATATCCGCGGCTACTTCTTTATGTCAGTGGAGGCGGGCAAGCTGATGCGCGAGCAGGGTGGTGGGGTTATCGTGAATACCGCCTCGATCAATGCCCTGCAGCCCGGCGTGGGCCAGGGCATTTACTCCATTACCAAGGCGGCAGTAGTGAATATGACCAAAGCCTTTGCCAAGGAGTGTGCCCAGTTCAATATCCGCGTAAATGCCCTGTTGCCGGGACTGACCAAGACCAAGTTCGCCGGTGCCCTGTTCTCCCATGAGGATATTTACAAGACTGCCATCGGGCACATACCCATGCACCGCCATGCGGAGCCGGAGGAAATGGCTGGCACAGTATTGTACCTGGTCTCCGACGCCTCCAGTTATACCACAGGTGAGTGTGTGGTGGTCGATGGCGGCATGACGTCCTGTGGAGGGATCTGATATGAAACTGGACCCGATTCTGGATTTTTCCGGCCGTGTGGCGCTGGTGACCGGGGCTGCCAGCGGTTTCGGTGCCCTGCTGGCCCGTGAACTCGGTGCCCGGGGTGCGGGGCTGGTGCTGGGCGATATTAACGAAACCGTCCTGATGGCGCTGGCAGATGAGCTGGGCAGTACCGGGGTAGAGGTGCGGGCGCAGCGGTGTGACGTGTCTCGGGAAGCTGACTGCGCGGCACTGGTGGATGCGGCTGCGAAGGCGTTCGGGCGGCTGGATATCGCAGTCAATAATGCCGGTGTGGCGCCGCCGATGATGTCGGTGGAAAAGACCAGTGAAGAGGAAATGGATCGACAGTACAACATCAACCAGAAAGGGGTTTTCTTTGGCATGAAGCACCAGTTGCCGCTGATGAAAAAGCAGCAGTCGGGTACTGTGCTGAACGTCTCTTCCATGGCAGGGCTGGGCGGTGCGCCCAAGATCGCCTCTTACGCGGCGGCCAAGCATGCCGTTATTGGCCTGACGAAAACTGCGGCAATTGAAAATGCCAGCCATGGGATTCGTGTCAATGCCGTCTGCCCGTTCTTTACCCTGACGCCGATGGTGACGGATATCGAAACCCCGGATGGGGTGAGCGCGCAGGACTTCCAGGCATTCCTGGCGGCGGGCTGCCCGATGAAACGCCTTGCAGAGCCGGATGAGGTGGTCAGTGCCATGCTGATGTTGTTGTCCCCGAAGCTGACCTACGTTACCGGCCAGGCACTGGCGGTAGATGGGGGCGTATCCGCCTACTGAAATACAGACCGTTCAAGTCCGCCTGGCCGCGTTGAATGGTGAGTATGGGATCAACAGAGAAAAGGAGCGGCATATGCCAACAGCGATTCTCAGTGATGACCTGCAGCAGTTTATCGGCCACGAACCGGAGCCCACAGGCTGGATGACTATCGACCAGTCGCGTATCAACGCGTTCGCCGACTGCACCGGGGACCACCAGTTTATTCACGTGGATCCGGAAGCCGCCAGTAAAACCCCATTCGGTTCCACCATTGCCCATGGCTTCCTTACCCTGTCCCTGCTATCCCATTTTGCTGAGCAGCTGCAGATCGGCATCGACGGGATGAGGATGGCGGTTAACTACGGCCTGGACCGGGTGCGGTTTATCAACCCGGTCAGGGTAAACCAGCGCGTCCGGGTCCGGGCCCGGGTGATGGATATTGTCGAAAAGGCCCCGGGGCAGTTCCAGGTCAAGCTTGAGATGACCATGGAAATCCAGGGTGAGGAAAAGCCAGCCCTGATTGCCGAATGGTTGGTAATGCAGTTTACCGGAGACTAGCTGAGGAACATTCAATGACTATCCGATTTGATGGGCAGGTTGCGATCGTCACCGGGGCCGGCAATGGTCTTGGCCGGTCCCATGCGCTGGAACTGGCCCGCCGCGGCGCGCGTGTGCTGGTAAACGATCTCGGGGGTGCCCGGGACGGTAACGGTGCATCGATGAGCGCGGCGGAGCAGGTGGCTGAGGAGATCGTCGCGGCCGGCGGTGAGGCCATTGCAAGCGGTGCCAATGTTTGCGACTACGAGCAGGTAGAGGGAATGATCGCGGCCGCGGTCGAAAACTGGGGACGGGTCGATATCCTGGTGAACAATGCCGGGATCCTGCGGGACAAGTCATTTGCCAGGATGGCAATCGAGGACTTCCGCAAGGTAATCGATGTGCACCTGATGGGCTCGGTGCATTGCACTAAAGCGGCCTGGCCGCAGATGCGGGAGCAGAGTTATGGCCGGATCGTGATGACGACCTCGTCGTCCGGTCTATATGGCAATTTCGGGCAATCCAATTACGGAGCTGCGAAAACCGCCCTGGTCGGCCTGATGAATACGCTGTGCCTGGAAGGAGAGAAATACGGAATTCGCGTGAACTGCCTTTCCCCGACGGCCGCCACACGCATGACCGAGGACCTGATCCAGGACACGCGTGTACTGGACCTGATGACCCCAGAATCGGTAACCGCTGGCCTGGTCGCGCTGGTCGCCGGGGAAGCACCAAACCGCACGATCCTGTGTGCGGGAGCGGGCGGTTTCGCCCAGGCCCGGATCCTGGAGACCGAAGGTATTTACTTGCCGCCTGGTGAGCAGACCGGCGAGAACGTCCTCGCGGCCCTCGAGGAAATCGGGGATGAGACCGGGCAGCGGGAACTGGTCGGCGGCTTTAACCAGACCCTCAAGTTCGTACAGAAGGCCGCGGAAGCGCTCGAGGTTGACCTGGCGTGAGCTACCCGTATTACCGGGTGTAGAACGACACCGCCTGGTCGGTGTCTAAAATGATGAGTTGACGAGGTTTTGGCTGATGCGCGCACTGATATGCAATGAGTATGGACCGGTAGAAACGCTGGTGATTGAGGACCGCGAATCCCCTGTCCCCGGTGACACGGAGGTCAGGATCGATGTGCGGGCAGCGGGGCTCAACTTCCCGGATGTACTGGTCATCGCCGGGAAATACCAGGTAAAGCCGCCGTTGCCGTTTATCCCCGGTGGCGAATGCGCCGGTGTAGTGAGCGCCGTGGGCAATAAAGTCAAACGCTTCCGCGTCGGAGACAAAGTCATTGCCATGCCCGGCATGTCGGCGTTCGCGGAGCAGGTAAATGTCGACCAGAACCTGTTGGTACCGATGCCTGAAACCCTGAGTTTTGAGCAGGCGGCGGGTTTCTGTATTACCTATGCCACCTCCTACTATGCGCTGAAGCAGCGCGCTGCGCTGCAAGAGGGCGAAACCCTGGTGGTCCTGGGAGCCGCAGGGGGCGTTGGAGTGACGGCAATCCAGTTGGGTAAGGCGCTGGGAGCGCGTGTGATTGCCTGCGCCTCGAGCGCCCGCAAGCTCGAATTCTGCCGGGAGGCGGGAGCCGACGAGCTGGTTGATTACAGCCAGGAGGATCTGAAGGCGCGCATCAAGGAGCTGACCGGTGGCCGCGGTGCCGATGTGATCTTTGACCCGGTGGGAGGCGAATATACCGAACAGGCCTATCGCTCTATCGGTTGGTGTGGGCGCTACCTGGTAATCGGCTTTGCGTCCGGGGATATCCCCCACCTGCCCATGAACCTGCCTCTGCTCAAGGCTGGCGACATCATGGGCATATTCTGGGGCAGCTGGGCACAGCGGGATCCCTCTGCCAACCTGCAGAACTTTGCCGAGTTACTGCAGATGGTTGAGGAAGGGCGCCTGAACCCGATAACCACTGAGGTATTCAGCTTTGAGGAGTTCCGCGACGCATTTGCGGCAATTACCGAGCGCCGTGCCCGTGGTAAGGTGATCCTGAGCATTACCTGAGCGAGCACGGCTCCTGATTGACAGCCAGGGTGCCGGGCCGCTGTCAGGGCGTCGGCAGCAGACGGCAATGCCGGCGCGCTTTCCGGGCCAGGTCCGCGGGAAGACGGGCATCCAAAACTCCCCGTTGCTCTTTTCGCCACTGCTCACACAATGTCACGTAGTTACCCGCTCGCACCTCCCCGCGGAGAGCAAACCACTGGTCCCTCTCAACGGGCGTTGGTGCCTTTTGCTGCATCTGCCAGTTTTCCAGCGGATCTGTGCCGGTGCCAGTTGAGCCTCCGGGAGTCAATGCACCCAGGTACCGGGCCGGGTGAATCAAAAGTACCAGCACGGCTACAGCAGCGAAGCTGCCGGCGGCACCGGAGGCAAGACGGCTGTTACTGGGGGCCGGCTTGTACTGGCTGGCCTGCTGCAATATACGCTCATCCAGGTTCTCCGGCGAGGCCAGCTGGCTGGCCGCCTCCCGGTACTGGCTTTCCCAAACACTCATACAGTCACCTCCGCGATACGCCACGGCTGCCGCCGCGGTCCATGCAATATCTCCCGCAATTGTTCCTTGCCGTCATGGTAATGATCGCGACATTGTTTCAGCGAGATTCCCTCGATATCCGCAATTGTGGCCAGTGGCAGCTGGCACTCCATGTGTAGCAGGACAATATTCCGAAGCCGGCGGGGCAGTTGCTGGATGGCCTCCAATAAGGGGGCCCCGGGTGGCCCGGCCCTGGAGGTCGCCGGGCTGGTTTCCAGTGTTTCTTCCGGATGGCGGCGCAGCAATCGGTTGAGGCGGATAAATAGCCAGCTCCGCAACAGGCGCCCCTGTAAGGCGGGAGGATGCTCGAGCAGGCTGGTCCATAGCTCCTCGAGGACTCGACTGGCATAGTTGAAATTCATCTGTGCACAGTAACGATAGAGCGAGTCCTTGTACCGGGAGTACAGGTGCTGGAAGGCCCCGAGGTTGCGTGTCGAGTGATAAAACTCGAGCAGCGCCTCGTCGTTAAGGTGCTGGTAATGTTTGCGGGACAAGTTATCGCGCCTCCGTGCGCTTCCCAAATCCGCTCGTAAACAATTCGGTTGCGAGCATGGGCCGGCCGATCACTGGCGGCCGGAAACCGGTCATCTTTGCCCGTCGTCTTTTCGCTGTGAATGCTGTGCGAAAGAATGCTGACGTTTATCGCTGTTATCCCCGTCGGCGTTGCTGCGGGGTAAATCACTGCTTGTGGGTTTCCTGCGGCTGCCCAGGTAGAGAGCGGCCAGTCCCAGGAGGACCTCATCCACGAACGGCAGCAGGTCGGGGACAAACAGATCGACGATGAATACAGCGCAAATCCACTTGAATAACTGTGGGTGCCTGAGTCGACGGGCGTATGAAAGGAACCAGCCGACCAGGGCGCTCGGGAGCACTTTTTTCATGGCGTTCCCGCCTCCTGCCTCGGGTGAGTATAGTTGGCTGGCCGAAAAGCTTTGTTTTAGTAGACTCCGGCTACGCCAGATTTACTGACTGGTACGTGCCGACTGGTTTGGAACCGCTGGTTCAGGCATTGGATACGTGGCGGTTACGGTATTTCAATGGTAGCGGCAGCTGTTCCGGCCCCATCTCGGCACGCAGATCCTTCAGTTTGACCCCCAGCCCCAGCAGCCGGATCGGTTCGGCACGCTTGTCCCAGCATTGCTGGAGGAGGTGCCGGAATTCAGTGGCACGCGCGTTCTGGCTGGAGCGTTCCTGAGTCATGGTGGAGAAGTCACTGTACTTGACCTTTACCCCGGCGCCGCTTATTTCGTAGCGTTCGCCCAGTTTTTCCAGCCGCTCGAGCAACCTTATATAGAGTTCAGACATCTCCTGCTGCCAGGCCTCCAGCGTGGGCAAGTCCTCACTGAAAGTACGCTCCACGCTCACACTCTTGCGGGAGCCATCGCTCCGTACCGGACGGTCATCAATACCCCGGCAGAGGTCGTGGAGACGGCTGCCAAACTTGCCAAACAGCTGGCTGAGCTCGACCCTGGTGAAATTGCGCAGGTCAGCGCAAGTCCGAATGCCGCGGCGATGCATCTTCTCTGCGGTGACCCGTCCCACGCCGTGGATCTTCTCCACAGGCAGGCGCAGCACAAACTCGTCGACCTGGTCCGGGGTAATGACCGTCAGGCCATTGGGTTTTTGCCAGTCACTGGCTATTTTGGCCAGGAATTTGTTGGGGGCGACGCCGGCCGAGATGGTGATGTTAAGGGAGGATTCCACCCGTCGGCGGATTTCGCGGGCGATCAGGGTCGCGCTGCCCTGGCAATGTTCGCTGTCTGTGACGTCCAGATACGCTTCGTCCAGGGACAGCGGTTCCACAGCATCGCTGTAATCAGCGAAAATTTCCCGGATCTGGGCACTTACCTCCCGATATTTTTTCATATTACCGGGTACTACAATGAGGTCAGGGCACAGTTTTTTTGCCTGCGAACTGGGCATGGCAGATCGGACCCCGTAGCTCCGGGCCTCGTAATTGCAGGTCGAGATCACCCCGCGACGGTCACTGGCACCCCCTACGGCCAGCGGCCTCCCGCGCAGGTTGGGGTCGTCACGCATTTCTACCGAGGCGTAGAAGCAGTCGCAGTCGCAGTGGATGATCTTCCTCATGCTGGGATTATATACAGTGCTGTTGCCGGTCGGGAAGGCTGATTAGCACCCTGACTGGTAATTCACGGCGCTTTGGGAGAAGGATTATGAGTCGGATACCCCTGGTGCAGAGACCTGCCGATGAAGCGGTGGAGAAAGTCTTTGCCGAGATCGAGGATGAGCTTGGCTCTATCCCCAATATGTTCCGCGCCTACGCGCATCACCCTGAGCTGCTGCGGCTGAAATGGGAAAAGTTCAAGGTGTTGATGATGCATGGTTGCCTGTCAGTCAGGTTGAAGGAGAGTATTGCCCTGGTGGTGTCCGCGGACAACCGCAACGAATATGGCATAGCCAGGTACAGTGAGTTGCTGCAGGAGCGGGAGGTGGACCCAAAGGAAATCCTGCAAATCCGGCTTGACCCCGATCATGCGCACCTTTCCCCAAAGGAGCATGCACTGCTGGAACTCGCGCACCACGCCAACCAGACCCCATACGACCATGGGGAGAAGTATATTGATGCCGCCCGGCGGGAGGGGGCCAGCGATATGGAAATCGTCGAGGCTCTGGGTGTTATGGAGTTTATGACCGGTGCCAACCGGTTTCTGGAAGTGCTGGACGTTACCCTGGATTAACCTGGGCTAGTCGGCGAAAGGTTGGCCAAGGGGGGGAGTGGTCGAATGCTAGCTGGCAACAGGGGCGCCGCATGGCGCCCCTGCCTGTTTCTTGGATTGGTTGGCTTATTTGGAAACGGTGACCAGCTCACCGGATTCGAAATCAACCTGGACCATCTGATTGAACTTGGCCCCGAGTAGCTGTCCGCTCTCGGTTATGGCCAAATCCAGGATGCTGCGGTTGTCCACCAGGCCATAGCCGAAATATCGCCAGGGCATTGCTGAACAGCTGCCGGCTTCCAGGTCAAAGCGCAACAACTGATCGCCGGTAATCCACATCACCGGCCGGGCCGGGTCCATGGTGATACCCTGAATGCCTCCTATATTGATATCCATGGCATCCTGCCCGTTTGCGTCCAGGCAGCTGTCGAGAAGCAAAGTTAATTCGCCCGTTTCCGGCGAGTAGCTATGAATATCGCCATTGGCCTGCGATGCGATGTACAGGTTGCCCGAGGCGTTGTCCATGGCCACATCCACCGGGACATTGATGCTGCTGGAGGAATAGACGTTGGTAATCACCTTTGTAGCGAGGTCCACGGCCATAATTGCGTCGTTACCAGTTTCGGTTACGAGCAGCCGGTTCGAAGGAAGGTCCAGGGTGCTGCCGGTAAACTGGTAGGACGATCCGGCGCAATCGTTGGTGGAGGCAGTTGCCGGGGCGACAGGGGTAACTTGCCCGGTTTCAACGTCCACTTCAACTACGGCGTGATCGAACGTGGCGAACAAGCGGCCACCCTCCGGGTCGTAATCCAGGTCGCTGGCGATATGGTTGCAGTCGTGGTCGAAGTACGTGATGACATCTCTGTCGCCGGTTAGCAAGTCAACCGAGAACAGCACTGCCCTGGCATTGCCGCCGTCGTCTAGCAAGAACACCCGGCCGTTGGCCTCGTCAAGTTGCAGTGCGCGGGGGGCCAGCAGGTGTTTGCCGTTGCCCACGCCGTTTGAGGCAAACTCACTGCGAGTGCCGGTCTCAAGGTCGACAGAGAATATATAGTTGTAATCTGAATCGGAGACCAGGAGTCGGCTGTTTACCTCGTCCACCCCAATGGAGCTAACCTGGGCAACATTGAACTCAAGTTCGTCGGCTTCCAGTGACAGCACCTCTTGAGTTCCTTCAATCAGGTTGGCACGGGCAATTCCATCGTAACCGGCCATGTATGCCCATGTTTCGGTGCTGTCGAGGTCAATTCCTGCGAGGAGGAGGTTGAAGGCATCAGTTACAGCCTGGGAGTCTGCGCCGTCATAGTCGACCAGTTGCAGGCTGTCATCCCCGTTGTCATCGCCCCAGTGGCCGTTAAAAAGCAGCATTCCATTCTCAGCCAGCGCAAAATTATCTGACGCTACTTTTTTGCCGCTATCAGTGGTGCCGTCGACAACTGTGGCCATCGTAGAGCTGCCAAAGTCATAACGCAGGATCACGGACTTGTTCAGGGAATAATCTGAGGCAGAAAAGTAGGTCAGCAGAATGAAAAGGCCACTGTTGTCCGAAGAAACGTGGGTCTCACGTACGTTGGCGAAGGACCATTCGGCGGGGTCCAGCTGCAGGGGATAGCCGATCAGGAACTCTTGCTCTTTCGTATCCAGAGAGATGCCGGTGATTTCCAGCTGGTCGCTGAACAGGTTAGTGCAAATCATCTGGTCCCGGTCGGTGCGCAGTCCCAGCCCCTGGCAATATGGCTGGTCATTGAATTTCAGGGATTGGTAACTGTCATCGTCCAGCCCCATGATCACGATCTGGTCGTGCCAGGGCTGTCCTACCAGGCGGCGTCCTTCGGTATCCATTACAAACTGGATCGGCACGGCTCGCCTGATTACCTGTGCGCTGTCTGCAGACGACTCCACATTACCAGCTTCATCCTCGGTCTCCACCACAATAGTGGTATCTGCATTGTCGCTCAGCTCTATCGTCGCTTCCCACTCAACCTGGTCGCCGCCGGTGTCCGCGGTACCCGAGCCCACAGGTGAGCTCGAAGAGAGGGGAGAGGGATACGCAAATGCCTGCACAGCCGTTGATGAGAGGGTTGCCTCTACACCATTGACTCTTACTGCAGTGATCTTGTCAGAGTCACTTGCGACGCCCTTGACTGTCAGGGTATTCGCATCGCTGCGGGAAACTGTCCATGGGAACAGGATGGATGCCACAGGTGCGTCAGGATCAGATCCCCCCGAACCGGAGAAGCTGAATTCGGCATTGACTTGGCAAGCACTGGTGATAGGGCCGGTTGTATAAGCCAAGCCATCCAGGCTGCCACCGCAGCCCGTGACAGAGCTGACTTCATAGCCAGTGTCCGGTTGCAGTGTAAAGGTTGTGGTTGCTCCAGTATCAACTTCGACGCTTGCAGGAGAGATACTTCCCCCCGTGCCGGCCTGCGCGGTTACCGTGTACTGCGTTGGGGTCTGGTCCGGCGGGTTGTCAGTCGATCCTCCCCCTCCACCGCCGCCCCCGCCGCAGGCTGAGACTGTAAAAGTAAATACGGAACAGCTTAGCCACTTTTTCCAGTTCATAGGTTTTGTCACTCTTTTTGTTGTGCTTGTGCCCGGGTATTTATCATTTCTGTAAATGTTTTGGTAGTACCAGATAGCCTAATTGCATGGCCCAGCCCCTGATCCCGATAGCTGGCTAGTCCGTGAGCGGAGCGGGTGGATCCCAGTCACTGCCACGGATAAATGGGCACTATCCCCGTGCCCGGGGTTTGCTTGTGAACGGGTGCATTCTTTGTTGCGGATCGGTTCAATTTTTGATCGGGCGCAGTTGGCAAAATGGATTTGGCAATGTGCCATGGAGGCATGTGGCAGGGGCGCGTGGAAGAGTATCCGGAGGATGGGAAGTTTATTTTTTTGACAAGGATTTTTCGGCGATATGGTCGAGTGAAACCCGGAAGTGTGGAGGGCCTGGGCTGGCCCTCCAGAACGCTCTATTACTTGGGGGGTCTCTTGCGGCCGAAGATCAGTGCCAGCACGAACAGCACCAGGAAGATAAAGAACAGGACCTTCGCCGCATCTGCAGCGACACCGGCCACGCCGCCGAATCCGAAGAAGGCGGCAATGATCGCAATCACGAAAAAAATAATTGCCCATCGCAACATAGTCAGTCTCCTCTGATACCGGGAGAAAATAAGCCAAGTGCACTGAGCCGGCCGCTGTCGATTGGGCACAGGCCATCGCGGATGGCTCATGGACAACAGTTATAGGCCCAGAATCGGGCGCTCACCAGCAATTTTGTTCCCGCCGGTGAAATTCAGGGGGGATAGGGTGGCGGATCAGGGGAGAGATAGGATGGCGGAAACAGAAACGGGCCGCCCCGGGCGACCCGTTTCACAATAAGGTGCTGTCTGCCTGAAAGGGGGAGTTAGCGCTCCAGGTGCTCAAGCTTGCCTTTCTTGCCGTCCCACTCTGCAGCATCAGGGAGAGGGTCCTTTTTCTCGGTGATGTTGGGCCATACCTCGGACAGTTCCGCGTTCAGCTCGATGAACTCCTGCTGGTCATCCGGCACCTCGTCCTCGGAGAAGATGGCGTTGGCCGGGCACTCCGGCTCGCACAGTGCGCAGTCAATACATTCGTCCGGGTGGATTACCAGGAAGTTGGGGCCTTCATAGAAGCAGTCCACCGGGCAGACTTCCACACAGTCGGTGTATTTGCACTTGATGCAGTTTTCCCCAATTACGAATGTCATGCTTGTCCCTCGATGATGCGTCAGTCTCCGGGAGCGCCAGCCCCGGGGTATTTCTGTGAGTTGCGGATTTTAGCAACAACTGGCGCGAATTATAGTGGCTTTTCAGTCGAATTGGTTGGGTGCTTATAACAAATTGCGCAGGGCGTATAGCTGTTCCAGTGCCTGGCGCGGAGTCATTTCATCCGGGTCCAGTTCCGCCAGGGCGTCCACTGCCGGGTGGCTGGGGGCGCCGAACAGCTCCGCCTGCAGCGGTGATGCCGCCTCCGGGGATACCGCCTCCGGGGATAACGCCTCCGGGGATAACGCTTCCGGGCCACCGGTCGCCGCTTCGGCTCCTGCCAGCTCTGGGCGCTCGCCGGATTCCAGCGCCTGCAGCCGCTGCCGCGCCTCCACCAGAACCTCTCCCGGGATACCCGCCAGTTTTGCCACCTGCAGGCCGTAGCTCTTGGATGCCGGCCCCTCCTGGATGCGGTGCAGGAAGACGATGCTGTCACCGTGCTCGGTGGCATTCAGGTGGATATTGGCCGCCTCGGGGCAGCGCGCGGGCAGGTCCGTCAGCTCGAAGTAGTGGGTGGCGAACAGGGTGAAGGCACGCACCCGGTCGGCCAGGAAGTGGGCGCAGGCCCAGGCCAGGGACAGGCCATCGTAGGTACTGGTGCCGCGGCCGATCTCGTCCATCAGCACCAGGCTGTTCTCGCTGGCATTGCGCAGGATGTTGGCGGTTTCGGTCATCTCCACCATAAAGGTAGAGCGGCCCCCGGCCAGGTCGTCGGCACTGCCGATGCGGGTAAAGATGCGGTCCAGCATGCCGATACGGGCGGAATCCGCCGGTACGAAACTGCCGCAGTGGGCCAGCAGGGCGATCAGCGCGGTCTGGCGCATGTAGGTGGACTTACCGCCCATGTTGGGTCCGGTAATTACCAGCATGCGGCGGTCGTCGCGCAGGTCGATATCGTTGGCCACGAAGGGCTCGTCCAGCACCTGCTCTACCACCGGGTGGCGGCCGGCACTGATATCCAGGCCCGGCTCGGCGCCGAGGGCAGGGCGGCACAGGCGCAGGTTGTCGGCACGCTCTGCCAGGCAGGCCAGCACGTCCAGTTGCGACACGCCGGCTGCTGCGGCCTGCAGTTCGGCCAGTGATTCGTTGAGCTTGACGATCAGCTCCTCGTACAGTGCTTTTTCCCTGGCCAGGGCGCGGCTCTTGGCCGACAGGGCCTTGTCCTCGAACTCCTTCAGCTCGGGCGTGATAAAGCGCTCGGCATTCTTGAGAGTCTGGCGGCGGATATATTCGGCCGGCGCCTTGTCGCTCTGGCCGCGGCTGATCTCGATAAAGTAACCGTGCACCCGGTTGTAGCCGACCTTGAGGGTGGGAATCCCGGTGCGCTCTTTTTCCCGCTGTTCCAGCTGCACCAGGAAGTCGCCGGCGTTTTCACTGATAGCGCGTAACTCGTCCAGCTCGCTGTCGTAGCCTTCGGCAATCACGCCGCCATCGCGGATCACCACCGGCGGGTTCTCGACGATGGCCCGCTCCAGCAATGTCACGGTCTCCGGCCATTCGCCGATCTCGCGTCCCAGTTCGCGCAACAGTGCCGTGTCCATCTCTGCCAGCTGACGCTGGATTTCCGGGAACTGCGCCAGTGACTGCCCCAGCCGCGCCAGGTCGCGCGGGCGTGCAGAGCGCAGGGCCAGGCGGCCCAGGATGCGTTCCATATCCCCCACGGGCTTGAGGGCGTCCCGCAGGGGTTCGAAGCCATAGCTGTCCAGCATGGCGCCGATAGCATCCTGTCGGTTGTTCAGGGTGGTCAGCTGGCGCAGGGGATTGTTCAGCCAGCGTCGCAGCAGGCGGCTGCCCATGGCGGTCTTGCAGGTATCGAACACTGACAGCAGGGTATTGTCGTCGCCGCCGGAAAGGTTCAGGTCGATTTCCAGGTTGCGTCGGCTGGCGCCGTCCAGCGCCACTGTGTCATCGCTGGTCTCGGTCTGCAGGCTGCGGATATGCGGTAGCTCGGTGCGCTGGGTGTCCCGGGCATATTGCAGCAGGCAGCCGGCGGCAGTCACCGCGGCGAGCATGTGGCTGCAGCCAAATGCCTCCAGGTCCATGGTGCCGAACTGGTTGTTGAGGAGGCGCAGCGCGCTCTCGTGATCGAACTCCCACGGGGCGCGCCGGCGCAGGCCCGGCAGGCGCGCGACCTCAGCCGGCAGGGTGACATCTTCCGGGGCCAGCAGCTCTGCCGGGGCGTGTCGCTGTACCTGCTCGGCCAGGGTCTCGACAGTTTCCACTTCCTGCACCACGAATCGGCCGGTTGCCAGGTCCAGCAGGGCCAGGCCGTAGCTGTCACCCAGGTGCGCCAGGGCGCCCAGCAGGTTATCGCGACGCTCGTTCAGCAGTGCCTCATCGGTTACTGTGCCCGGGGTGACGATCCGCACCACCTTGCGCTCAACCGGCCCCTTGCTGGTGGCGGGGTCGCCGATCTGCTCGCAGATGGCTACCGATACCCCGGCCTTGATCAGGCGTGCCAGGTAGCCCTCTGCCGCATGGTAGGGGATGCCAGCCATGGGAATGGGCTCGCCCCCGGACTTGCCGCGGGCAGTCAACGTGACATCCAGCAGCTCTGCGGCCTTCCTGGCATCGTCGTAGAACAGCTCGTAGAAATCTCCCATACGGTAGAACACCAGTTCCTGGGGGTGTTCGGCCTTGATGCGCAGGTACTGCTGCATCATCGGGGTATGCTTGGCGTTGTTCGTGGCAGTCGCGGCTTGCGGCATGGGGCGTACTTCTTGTCCGTTATGAGGTGGATTTTGCCGGGGTCCGGGGGAAGGCGGTATTCTACCGATTCGGATAGCAAGGAATAAACAGATGACGGATATTTCGGGGCTTGCTCGGGAGCTTGGTGAAGAATTGCACAAGCGGGACTGGAAGGTAACTGCGGCAGAGTCGTGCACCGGTGGTGCAATCGCCGCCGCAATCACCTCGGTGCCGGGCGCCTCAGACTGGTTCGAGGGCTCGGTGGTCAGCTACGCCAACTGGGTCAAGCGCGAGCTGATCGCGGTCTCCGGGGATGACCTGGAGGAGCTGGGCGCGGTCAGTGAAGAGGTGGCCCGGCAGATGGCCTCCGGCGTGCTGGGCCTGATGGATGCCAATGTCGCCGTTGCGGTCAGCGGGATCGCGGGGCCGGACGGTGGCACTGAGGAAAAGCCAGTGGGCACGGTGTGGATCGCGCTGGCCCATTCCGAGGGGCAGGAGCCGGTTACCATTGATGCCAGCTGCTTCCATTTCGAGGGGGACCGCGCGGCGGTGCAGGAGCAGACCGTGGCCGAGGCGCTGCGGGAACTACTGGCGCTCGTGCGCGAGCACCCGGAAGATTGATTACTGGTTGCTTATACAGTAATCCTTCGTTAAGCTTGCCCCCAATCAACAACGCTTAAGTACATGGGAAAGGTCATGGATTCCAATAAAGACAAGGCATTGCAGGCGGCGCTGTCTCAGATCGAGCGCCAGTTCGGCAAGGGTACCGTTATGCGTATGGGGGACAAGGAGCGTGTGCAGATTCCCGCGATCTCCACCGGTTCCCTGGGCCTGGACGTGGCCCTCGGCATTGGCGGCCTGCCCCGCGGCCGTATCGTGGAAATCTACGGCCCGGAGTCTTCCGGTAAGACCACCCTGACCCTGCAGGTCATCGCCGAGGCACAGCGCAAAGGCGGCACCTGTGCGTTCGTGGACGCCGAGCACGCGCTGGACCCCATCTACGCCGAGAAGCTGGGCGTGAACGTCGACGAGCTGATCGTCTCCCAGCCGGACACCGGTGAGCAGGCCCTGGAAGTGGCCGACATGCTGGTGCGCTCCGGGGCGGTGGATGTCCTGATCGTCGACTCGGTAGCGGCCCTGACCCCGCGCGCCGAGATCGAGGGCGAGATGGGCGATTCCCACGTGGGCCTGCAGGCACGCCTGATGTCCCAGGCCCTGCGCAAGCTGACCGGTAACATCAAGAACACCAACACCCTGTGCGTGTTCATTAACCAGATCCGCATGAAGATCGGTGTGATGTTCGGCTCCCCCGAGACCACCACCGGTGGTAACGCGCTCAAGTTCTACTCCTCGGTACGCCTGGATATTCGCCGCATCGGCTCGGTGAAAGAGGGCGATGAGGTGGTCGGCAACGAGACCCGGGTGAAGGTGGTGAAAAACAAGGTGGCGCCGCCGTTCAAGCAGACCGAGTTCCAGATCATGTACGGCCAGGGTATCAACCTGCTTGGCGAGATCATCGACTACGGCGTCAAGCATGGGCTGGTGGACAAGGCCGGTGCCTGGTACAGCTACAAGGGTGACAAGATCGGCCAGGGCAAGGCCAACGCGGTCAAGTTCCTGAAGGAAAACCAGGGTATCCGCGATGAGATCGAGGGCCAGCTGCGCGCCCAGCTGCTGGGTGACCTGGTTCCCGCACAGCCGGAAGAGGCGGTGGAGTCCCCGGAAGAGTAATTCCGGGGAGCAGGGAGAGTAATCAGGACGGCCCCCTTTACCCGTGTTTTCCCAGCAAGACCCCGCTCAGGCGCTGTTCGGCGCGGCGCTTGAGATGCTGTCGCGCCGCGAGCACTCCTGCCAGGAATTACGGCAGAAGCTGGCGGCCCGCTTCCCCGATGCCGATTTCGACGCGCTGTTCCAGCGCCTTCATGAACTTAACTACCAGTCCGACCAGCGCTTCGCCGAAGTGTTTGCCCGTTCGCGTGTGCAGCGCGGCCAGGGGCCCTTGCGGATCCGTCGCGAGCTCCAGCAGCGCGGTGTGGACGCCTCTTATATTGAGGCTGCCATTGAGCAGCTCGAGGTGGACTGGTTCCAGTTGGCGGAGGAGACGCTGCAGCGCAAATTCCGCCAGCCCATCGACGATGCACAGCCCCGGGAACACCAACTGAAAGAGCGCGCACGGCGTCAGCGCTACCTTGCCTACCGGGGCTTCCCTGCGGATGCGATCCAGTGTGCACTGGAGGCAGAACTTTTCCCCTGAGGCTGTATACTCGGGGAAAAGATAAGAGCAAGGAGCCCCCATGATTCTTTCTGTTGATCAGGGCACCACCGGAACCACCGCCTTTGTCTTCGATTCCCACGGCCGCCTCCTGGGTCGCAGCTATTCCGAATTCCCGCAGTATTACCCCAAGCCCGGCTGGGTAGAGCATGATGCCAATGAAATCTGGCAGGTGACTCTGCGTGTCTGTGCCGCAGCAGTGGAGCGCGCAGGCATCGAGGTGGGCGAGTTGTCCGCGATCGGTATCACCAACCAGCGGGAAACCACGGTGCTCTGGGACCGCGAGACCGGCGAGCCGGTCTGCCGGGCGATTGTCTGGCAGTGCCGGCGGTCGGCCGAACTGTGCCGGGAACTGGAGCGTGCCGGGAAAGCCGAGTGGCTTCTCGAGCGTACCGGCCTGGTACTGGATGCCTACTTTTCCGCCAGCAAGTTACAGTGGCTGTTTGGCGAGCGCCCTGAGTTGCTGGAGCGCGCGCGTGCCGGGGAGCTGGCGTTCGGCACCATCGACAGCTGGTTGATCTGGAAGATGAGTGGCGGCCGAGCCCACCTGACCGACCATACGAACGCCAGCCGGACGCTGCTTTACAACCTGGAGCGGCGCGACTGGGATCCGGAGCTAATGGACCTGTTTGGTTGCCCGACAGGGATCCTGCCGGATATCCGCCCCTCCGCCGGGCTGTTTACCACCACCGACCCCGGGGCATTCCTGGGGGCTGAGGTGCCCATCTGCGGCGTGGCCGGCGACCAGCAGGCCTCCCTCTTTGGCCACGGCTGCACATCCCCCGGCACCATCAAGAACACCTACGGCACGGGCTGTTTCATGCTGGCTTACGCCGGTGACGAGCGCCCCGAGGCGCCGACCGGACTGCTCACCACCATCGCCTGTGACGCGACGGGGGCCCCCGCCTACGCGCTGGAGGGCGCCGTGTTCAATGCGGGTTCTGCGGTGCAATGGCTCCGCGACGATATGGGCCTGATCCAGCAGGCCGGGGAGACTGAAACCATCGCCAGGGGGGTGCCGGATACCAAGGGTGTATACCTGGTGCCGGCATTCAGCGGCCTGGGCGCCCCGCACTGGGACCCGGGCGCCCGCGGCACCATCTGTGGCCTGAGCCGGGGCTCCGGCAAGGCAGAACTGGTGCGTGCAACCCTGGAGTCCATCGCCTACCAGAGCGAGGAGCTGGCCCAGTTGATGGCCGGGTCCCTCGGTGTCGACACCACGCACCTGCGTGTCGACGGCGGGGCCAGTGCCAATGACTTCCTGATGCAATTCCAGTCGGATATCTCCGCAACACGGGTGGAGCGCCCGCGCCAGATCGAGTCCACGGCGGTGGGTGCGGCACTACTGGCGGGTATCGGCGCCGGCATATGGCCCGCGGGACAGCTTCCGGATTGCCTGCTGGAGATCGAGCGGGACTTCGTGCCGCGCATGCCGGAACAGCGGCGGCGGGAGCTCCTGGAGGGCTGGCGCCGGGCAGTAGCGGCGTGCCGTGCTTTCTGAGCCGGCGCTACGCCAGGAGAACCGCTAGTCGCGGCCAGTGGCCGCGATGAGTGTGAAAGTGCCTATCCTCAAGTCAGGAGTTGATGAGAGGTGATCAGCGTGAATATCAGTGATGAACTGCAGGCCACGATCGGCGACATGGTGGACGGCCGCCGCGGCATTCTTGCTGCGGACGAGAGCAGTGGCACCATCGCCAAGCGCTTCGCTTCCGTGGGGGTTGAATCCACGGAAGAGCACCGGCGCTTCTACCGCTCAATGCTGCTGGGTACAGAGGGGCTGGGTGACTATGTCAGCGGGGTTATCCTGTTCGAGGAGACTCTTGGCCAGAAAGATGACGGGGGCCGGCCCCTGCCAGAGGTGGCCTGGGGCCAGGGCATCGTGCCCGGCATAAAGGTCGACAAGGGCAAGGGCCCGCTACCGGGTGCACCGGGTGACATGATTACGTTCGGTCTCGACGGCCTGGAGGAGCGATTGCAGGGCTACCGCGAGCAGGGGGCCCGCTTTGCCAAGTGGCGCGAGGTCTACCCGGTAAGCCCCTGTAACCCGACGCAACTGGGCCTGGCAGCCAATGCCGAGATGCTCGCCCGTTATGCCGCCGTGTGCCAGTCCTGCGGGATGGTACCCATCGTCGAGCCGGAGGTGCTGATGGACGGCGATCACAGTATCGAGCGCAGTGCCGAGGTCAATGAGGTGGTATGGCACGAGGTATTCCACGCACTGCACCGGCATGGCGTGGTGCTGGAGTTGATGATCCTCAAGCCAAGTATGGTCACACCCGGCAAGGAGTGCGCCAAGGCGCCGCCCGAACAGGTGGCCGAGTACACCATGCGCAGCCTGCGTCGCGGAGTGCCTGCGGCGGTGCCCAGCATCAATTTCCTGTCCGGGGGGCAGGGGCCGGAAGAGGCCACGGCGAACCTGAATGCGCTGAACCAGCTGTGGCACGCGCCGTGGCAGTTGAGCTTTTCATACGGGCGCGCCCTGCAGGAACCGGCACTCAAGGCCTGGGAAGGTAAGAGTGGCAATGCCGGCCGCGCCCGGGCCGCCCTGCACAAGCGGGCGCGGCTGAATCACCTGGCCATGCTCGGCGAGTACGAAGAATCGATGGAAAAGGAATCGTAGAGATACGGCTTTCCGGGGTGCGGCTATCCGGGTTACGGCTTAGCGGGATACGGTCGCCAGGCCCGGCAGCTCAGCACCGGGCCCGCACCACAATCAGCACAAAAACAGTACGACACAATAAAAATAACGTAGCGAGGAGAGAGTGATGCAATTCATGTCACATGGAGACCAGCTGCATTTCCGGCGCTGGTGGGTAGAGGGAGCGCTCGGCGTCGTGGTGATCTCCCACGGGCTGGGTGAGCACAGTGGCCGTTATCGGCGCCTGGCGCGCGTTCTCAATAGCGCGGGTTACAGTGTCTATGCCCCGGATCACTACGGTCACGGCCTCTCGGCCGGGCGGCGCGGCCACATTGATGATTTTGCCCGCTACAGTGAACACCTGCATGACTTCATCCGCATTGTACGGCGGGATAACCCCGGGCGGCCCCTGCACCTGCTGGGGCATAGCATGGGCGGTGTCATCGCCTGTGGTTGCGTTGTGCGCTTCGGTGGGGTCGACAGCCTGGTGCTCTCCGCGCCAGGATTCCGGGGCCGTAATGAGCCGGGCGCGCTGGAGCGGCCGCTGATCAGCCTGTTGTCGGGGCTGGTGCCAAAGTTGTCCCTTTCCAACCGCCTGGATCCACAGGACCTGACCCACGACCAGGCCGTGGTAGATGATTACCTGGCCGACGACCTGGTCCACGACCGGGTTTCCATGCGTTGGTTCGCCAGCTTCCTGCGGGAGCGCGAGTTCCTCCATGCCAATCTCGACAGGATCACCGTTCCCTCCCTGTTGCTGCTGCCGCGGAGTGACCGCATGGTGGACAGTGACACCAGCCTGGCCTGGTTTGAGTGCTTCGGGAGTGAAGAGCGGCAGGTGAAGCTGTTCCCCGATGCCTTCCATGAGGTTTTCAATGAGCCGGAAGACGGGCCCCGGGCAGTGGAATTGCTGCTGGCACACCTGCGGGCCGGCCAGGAAGTGGGTGCCATTGAAGCCTCCGCCTGACCTGCCGGTGAACCGGGGCCGGTGAGCGGTCGCGGAGGCCGTGAAAATGCCCGTTAACCGTTGTACCATACGCGGTCGTTTTTGGCCCCGGGTGGGCCCTGAGGGTGTGGAACATGGATAAGAAACTACTGAGTCTGCTGGTTTGCCCGGTAAGCAAGGCGCCACTCGAGTATGACGAGGAACGGCAGGAACTGGTCTGCAAGGCCAGTGGCCTGGCCTACCCGGTACGTGACGGCATCCCGGTGATGCTGGAGTCCGAGGCGCGCCAGCTGACCGCCGAGGAAAAACTGGAAAAGTAGCCCATGAGTGAGCCCAGCGTCTTCAGCCGCATTCTTGCGGGCGAGATTCCGGTCGACAGGGTGTATGAGGACGAGCAGTGCATCGTTATCCGGGACCGTGCGCCCAAGGCGCCGACGCACCTGCTGATCATCCCGCGCAAACCGCTCGTCAATGTGTCGGACGCGACTCAGGAAGATCGCCTCCTGATGGGGCACCTGCTGTGGGTAGCCGGGGAGCTGGGCCGCAAGCTGGAGCTGGATGGATTCCGCCTTGTGGTCAATAACGGCCGCAGCGCCGGCCAGACCGTCTTTCACCTGCATATTCACCTGCTCGCCGACCGGGAAATGCGCGAGCAGGACCTGGCCGACGACCCGGGCAACTGAGTGGCCCCGTCGGTCTCACCGTTTAATCAACCTTTACCAACGAAGTGGAATTACGCTGGATGAAAAGCGCACAGATACGCGACGCCTTCCTGAATTATTTTGCCGAGCAGGGGCACACAGTGGTGCCCTCCAGTTCCCTGGTGCCGGGCAACGACCCGACCCTGATGTTCACCAATGCCGGTATGGTGCAGTTCAAGGACACTTTCCTGGGCCATGAGCCGCGCCCCTACAAGCGCGCGGTCAGCTCGCAGCGCTGTGTACGCGCCGGTGGCAAGCATAACGACCTGGAGAACGTCGGTTACACCGCCCGTCACCATACCTTCTTTGAGATGCTGGGCAACTTCAGTTTTGGCGACTACTTCAAGCGCGATGCCATCCGCTTCGCCTGGGACTTCCTGACCAAGGTGCTGGGCCTGCCGGAGGAGCGCCTGTGGGTCACCGTGCACATCAGTGATGACGAGGCCGCGGATATCTGGTTGAAGGAAATGGGGGTCAGCCCCGACCGCTTCTCCCGCCTCGACGAGGACAATTTCTGGCAGATGGGCGACACCGGCCCCTGTGGGCCCAGCTCTGAAATATTCTACGATCACGGTGCGGATGTGCCCGGTGGCCCACCCGGATCGGACAACGATGACCTGGATCGCTACATCGAGATCTGGAACCTGGTGTTCATGCAGTTCGAACGCTCTGCCGATGGCGAGCTGCACCCGCTGCCCAAGCCCTCAGTGGATACCGGCATGGGCCTCGAGCGTATTGCTGCAGTGATGCAGGACGTGCATTCCAATTACGAGATCGACCTGTTCCAGGCGCTGCTGAAAGCCGCCGCGGAGATTGTCGGCTGCAGTGACCTGGAGGAAAAATCCCTGCGGGTGATTGCGGACCATATCCGTTCCTGCTCTTTCCTGATCGCCGACGGGGTATTGCCCTCCAATGAGGGGCGGGGATATGTGCTGCGCCGGATCATCCGCCGCGCAGTCCGCCACGGCCACAAGCTGGGCCAGGAAGACATTTTCTTCTACCGGCTGGTGAACGCCCTGGCGGAACAGATGGGTGACGCCTACCCGGAGCTGCGTGACAAGCAGCAGCTGATCGAGGACACCCTGCGCAAGGAAGAGGAGCAGTTTGCCAAGACCCTGGATAAGGGCATGTCAGTGCTGGACGAGGCACTGTCCGGCCTGGAGGGGACTGAAATCCCCGGTGAGCTGGTATTCACCCTCTACGATACTTACGGCTTCCCGGTGGACCTGACCCAGGATATTGCCCGGGAGCGTGACCTGACCCTGGACATGGCTGGCTATGAGGCATCCATGGAAGCCCAGCGCGAGCGCGCCCGGGCGGCGGGCAAGTTCAAGCATGATTACACTGCGACCCTCGACCTGGAAGGCAGCACTGAATTCCTTGGCTACGATGCCACCAGTGCCCGCGGCAAGGTAGTGGCCATCGTCAATGAAGGCGGTGAGCAGGTTGATACCCTGGTGGAGGGCCAGGAGGGGGCTGTGGTCCTGGATCGCACGCCTTTTTATGCCGAGTCCGGAGGCCAGGTGGGTGACTGTGGTTACCTGCAGGCCAGTGGTGGACGCTTCGAGGTGCGGGATTGCAGCAAGCAGGGTGGCCATCACCTGCATACCGGCAAGCTCCTGCAGGGCAGCCTGTCAGTAGGCGACGAGCTGGAGGCCGAGGTGTCCGCGGATGTGCGCCAGTCCACCGCGCTCAATCACTCCGCGACCCACCTGTTGCACGCTGCATTGCGCAAGGTGCTGGGTGAACATGTAACGCAGAAGGGCTCGCTGGTGGATTCAGAGCGCCTGCGCTTCGACTTTTCCCACCCTGAGGCTGTGACTGCCAAGCAGCTGCATGCCATTGAGTCGCTGGTGAATGCCCAGATCCGTGCCAATAGTGAGGTGCTGACCGAGGAAACGGATATCGAGAGCGCGAAGGAAAAGGGCGCCATGGCTCTGTTTGGCGAGAAATATGGCGACACCGTGCGGGTGCTCTCCATGGGCGAGATTGAGGGTGGCGGTGCCTTCTCTGTAGAGCTTTGCGGCGGTACCCATGTCCAGCGTACCGGGGACATCGGGCTCCTGCGTATCGTCGGGGAGAGCGGCATCGCCTCGGGCCAGCGACGTATCGAGGCGGTGACAGGCGCACACGCCCTGGCCCTGTTCGATGAGGCGCAGCAGCGCCTGGAGCACACGGCGGCGCTGTTGAAGACGCGCCCGGATATGCTGGCAGAGAAGGTCGAGCAGTTGCTGGCCAACAACCGCAAGCTGGAAAAGGAGCTGTCCCAGCTGAAGACGAAGCTCGCCAGTGGCGCAGGTGGAGACCTGTCCGCCGAGGCGGTGGAAGTGGCGGGCCACAAGCTGCTGGCGGCTTCCATTGAGGGCGCGGATCCCAAATCGCTGCGGGACCTCGCCGACCAGATGAAGAACAAGCTGGGTAGTGGCGTCGTATTGCTTGCCGCACCGGGTGAAGAGAAGGTGGCCCTGGTGGCTGCCGTGACGAAAGACCTGACCGGCCGGGTGGCTGCTGGAGACCTGATGCGCTTTGCCGCCGGCAAGCTGGGCGGCAAGGGCGGCGGTCGCCCGGATATGGCCCAGGGTGGCGGCACTGATGTAGCGGCGCTGCCGGGTATGCTTTCCGACGTGCGCAGCTGGGTCGAGGAGCAGCTCTCCTGAGAGTCCGATGGGCAAGAGCGGGCGCCGCGCAATAAATCGGTTGATTTTGCCGAAAATTAGTGATTTAGTGCGCGGCTCGCAAAAACTGGCAGTTACTGTGCCAATAAGCCTGGCCTGGTGACGCTGGCAGTAAGGAAACACAAAAATCCATGAGTTTGTTCGTGCAGAAATACGGTGGCACTTCGGTGGGCTCGATCGAGCGCATCGAAGCTGTCGCCGACAAGGTCGCCGCATTCCGGGCACAGGGCCACGAGATGGTGGTGGTGCTCTCGGCCATGAGTGGCGAAACCAATCGCCTGATTGACCTCGCCTACCAGGTGCAGGAGAAGCCGGATCCGCGGGAGCTCGATGTCCTGGTGTCCACCGGGGAGCAGGTCACTATCGCGCTCCTGAGTATGGCGCTGAAGAAACGTGGCTATGACGCCTGCTCCTATACCGGCGGCCAGGTGAAGATTCTTACTGACAACTCGCACACCAAGGCCCGGATCCAGCAGATCGATGTGGAGCGTATGCGCCGGGACCTGGATGCCGGTCGCGTGGTGGTGGTGGCAGGTTTCCAGGGTGTGGATGAAGAGGGCAATATCACCACGCTCGGGCGCGGTGGCTCAGACACTACAGGTGTGGCCCTGGCGGCGGCGCTGAATGCCACCGAGTGCCAGATCTATACCGACGTGGATGGGGTGTATACCACCGATCCCCGTGTAGTGGACAGTGCGCGGCGGCTCGATCGCATTACCTTCGAGGAAATGCTCGAGATGGCCAGCCTGGGCTCCAAGGTGCTGCAGATTCGCGCGGTCGAGTTTGCCGGCAAGTACAAGGTACCCCTGCGTGTCGTATCCACCTTCGAGGAAGGGGAGGGCACGCTGATCAGTCTGGATGAGGAAGACACCGAAATGGAACAACCCGTCGTTTCCGGCATCGCATTCAACCGCGACGAGGCAAAACTGACGATCCGCGGCGTGCCGGACACTCCCGGTGTGGCCTGCCGGATCCTGGCGCCGGTGGGCGCGGAGAACATCGAAGTGGACGTTATCGTGCAGAACATCAGCTCCATTGATGGCACGACAGACTTTACCTTCACCGTGCACCGTAACGACCTGGCCAAGGCCAAAGAGGTCCTGGAGAGGGTGGCTGGTGAACTGGGCGCCAGGGAAGTGGTTGCAGACGACAAAATCGCCAAGGTTTCGATTGTCGGTGTGGGCATGCGGTCCCATGCCAATGTGGCCAGCCGGATGTTCAGTGCGCTGGGCGAGGACAATATCAATATCCAGATGATTACCACGTCTGAGATCAAGATTTCCGTGATCATTGACGAGCGCTACCTGGAGCTTGCGGTGCGGGCCCTGCACAGCGAGTTTGAGCTGTCGGAGCCCCGTGCGGCAGGCTGAGTCTATAACCAGCTGTAAGGGGGCGGCTGACTTCTCATAGCAATTTCGTCATGTGGCGTAGAGTCCGACCCATTGAGAATTTGTTCTTGTGGTCAATACTGACAAGAGTGATGGGCAAAAACCTCCCAAAACATGCCGCCATCCGGTTATGATGACCGTGGGAAACTCGAATCATTTTGAGTTCTCCCAATCACAGGATGATCAAGGAGAAGTAGGTAATGCTGATTTTAACCCGCCGGATTGGCGAGACGCTGATGGTCGGTGACAACGTCACCGTGACCGTGCTCGGCGTAAAGGGAAACCAGGTGAGAATCGGTGTCAACGCGCCCAAAGAAGTAGCCGTGCACCGGGAAGAGATATACCAGCGGATCCAGAGGGAAAAGCAGTCGCCGGGTGATGCCGAGCAGGAGTAGCTCCTCCCGAGCAGAGAAGGGCCGGTTCGACCGGCCTTTTTTGTGCCCCCCGCTCCGGTGTTGCACCGGGAGCATTGCCAGTCTCCCGCCAGCCTGCCTGAATCGTCGCCGGCCTGCGCAGAATGTATACAGTCAGGCCGCTGGCGCTAAAAAAGTTATTGATTCCCCATTGATTTTTGCCCTCCCGTTGGTATGATGCCGACCTCTTTCGGGGGGTGCCCAACGGGTCGCCCGCCAGGATCCCGAAGCGGGATTCACCTGCAGCCGCGAGGCGGCAGAACAATCAGATTTACGGTGAGATGGCCGAGTGGCTGAAGGCGCGCCCCTGCTAAGGGCGTATGGGTTAACACTCATCGAGGGTTCGAATCCCTCTCTCACCGCCATATAGAAAACACCCTCTTCCGAGAGGGTGTTTTTTTTGCCCTGCAGCGCGGGGCCGGGAGGGCTCGCCCTCCCGATCGGCTTTGTCGGTATGGTCCAGGGGATTCCTGCAAAAACTACTTGCCGAGACGGAGCTGGCCGCTATAATGCGCGCCACTTCGAAAGGGCCAGGTGGTCCTTCAGGGTCGGGAAACGACGCCTTCGGGTATCGGTTTTCAGCCCTGAGAAAGCCTTCGAAAAAAGGCTTGCCAAGCACGAAGCGGTCGCTATAATGCGCGCCACTTCGGAAGGGCCGGGCGGTCCTTCAGGGTCGGGAAAAGACGCCTTCGGGTATCGTTTCCGGCGCTGAAAAAAGCCTTCAAAAAAGGCTTGCCAAGCACGAAGCGGTCGCTATAATGCGCGCCACTTCGGAAGGGCCAGGCGGTCCTTCAGGGTCGGGAAAAGACGCCTTCGGGCATCGGT
>NZ_JAJSAO010000007.1:0-288257 GCF_021729055.1 Microbulbifer zhoushanensis | reverse complement strand
ACCGATGCCCGAAGGCGTCTTTTCCCGACCCTGAAGGACCGCCTGGCCCTTCCGAAGTGGCGCGCATTATAGCGACCTCTCCGTGTCTGGCAAGCTCTTTTTTGAAGAAATTTTCTTAAGAAAATCAATCACTTGGAGCTGCCTCCCCGCCACTTCTCAAGCAGCGAGGGCGCGAACTATACGGGCTCGCCCGGGGGCCTTGCAAGCGCTTTTGTGACAAAACTGTAAAAAAATTACTTCACCCCAAAAAACGCTTAGAAAGCGATCAGCCGGCAAGGGTAAACAGGTGGTATTTCTTCTTGCCCAGGCGAACGATAAAGAAGCGACCACATAGCGCATTGTCGCGACTGAATACGCCCGCGGGATCACTGTTGCGGTCAATCCCCACCGCCTGCCCGTTCACCAGTACGGCATTGCGGCCCAGCGCATCCTTCACCGGCTTGCCGGACGGGGCCATACCAGCCTCCACCAGGACGTGGATCAGGCTCTGGTCGCCAAAGTCTGCCGGCAGGTCGGAGCTGGGAAGGCCATCCTGGCGGAGCTGCTCCAGGTCACTCTCGGACAAGCCGGCACTATCCCCAGAGAACAGCGCACCGGAGATACGCTCGGCCGCGGCCAACCCTTCTTCACCATGCACTTCCCGGGTAACCTCTCGCGCCAGGATAGCCTGCGCTTCCGGCTTGCCGGCACGCTCCGCGTCGGCGCGCTCGATCGCATCGATCTCCTCAACGTCCAGGAAAGTGAAGTAACGGAGGAACTTGTAGGCGTCCGCATCCGCTGTATTCAGCCAGAACTGGTAGAAGGCATAGGGGGAGGTACGCGCCGGATCCAGCCAGATGGTGCCACTCTCGGTCTTGCCGAACTTGGTTCCATCCGCCTTGGTCACCAGGGGCATTGTCATACCGAACACCTTGCCGCGGTGCTGGCGTCGGGTCAGGTCCACGCCGCCGGTAATGTTGCCCCACTGGTCCGAGCCGCCGATCTGCAGGCTGCAGCTGTGTCGGTGATACAGCTCGGAGAAGTCCATGGACTGCAGCAACATGTAGGAAAACTCGGTGAAAGAGATACCCTCCCCCTCACGCTGGATCCGCTGCTTGACGGATTCCTTGTTGACCATGTTGTTGACGGAGAAGTGCTTACCCACATCCCGCAGGAAGTCCAGCACACTGAGGTCCCTGGTCCAGTCCAGGTTGTTGACCACCATGGCGCTGTTATCGCCGCAATCAAAGTCGATGAACTGGGACACCTGCGCGCGAATCTTCTCGACCCAGCCGGAAACCACATCCGGGGTATTCAGGTTGCGCTCTTGCGCCTTGAAGGAAGGATCACCAATCAGGCCGGTTGCTCCGCCAACCAGCGCAATCGGCTTGTGTCCTGCCGCCTGAAACCTCTTCAAAGTCAGCAGGGGTACTAGACTGCCTATATGAAGGGAATCAGCGGTGGGATCGAAGCCGCAATAGAGGGTGCGGGACTGCGCCAGATGCTCGGTGAGCTCCCCATCCCCGGTGGCCTGATTGATCAGTCCCCGGCGGTCCAAGTCTTTCAGCAGTGTCGTATCGACCCCGGCCATTGTTTCCCCTCGTGAATTAACTGACGGTTGCGCCGCCCGCCGGCGGCAAAACGGGCAGCAACATTACCCGATATCGGACGAAATACAAGCGTCTCCCGGGAGCGCCCACCACTGCAGATTGTCAACGCAGAGGAACTCAGTCATGGACAGACAGGTCAATTACCCCGTGAATCACGGTAAGATTTTTGATATAAAGGGTGTTTGGTGTTCGTTTTTTAGACACCGCAAAGCACGCAAGACAAGTACAAACAGCGCCTCCTGTTAAGACCATGCAGAATCATCGCACTACCAAGCCGCGCCTGCTGGGCGCACTGCGCCAGCACTTCCCGCGCACCCATGCCCTCGCGGCAGGTGCCGCAAGCTGCGCGCTGGCACTCGCCATGTTCGTCTCCACCCCAGAGGTAGAGGCGAAGCGCCATTCATTGCCTGTGACCCTGTCCGCAGTTGAGGAAGCTGCTCCCGCCGTGGTCATGGCCGCTGCCGACGCCGCACCCGAGGCCTCTCCAGCAACCCCCGCCCCCACCAGCAGCAAACGGGTGAAGGTTCGTAACGGCGACACCCTCTCCAACCTGTTTGACCGTGCCGGCGTGGATATCCGCCATATGTACGAGCTACTGGAGAGCGGCAAGGAAGCCAAGGGCCTTGCGCGACTGAGCCCCGGTGAGGAACTCACCTTCCATATCGCTGGTGACGGCTCACTCGACAGCCTGGAGGTGCACCGGGATCGCCTCAGCCGCCTGGAATTCAAGCGCGGTGACAGCGGCGACTTCAGCTATGCCCTGCACCAGCGGGAGGCCGACAGTTACCCGGCCTACCGCCAGGCAGAGATCGAGAGCTCCCTGTTTGTTGCCGGTAACAACGCGGGCCTGAGCAATAACCTCATCATGGAAATGGCGCAGGTCTTCAGCTCCGATATCGACTTTGCCCTCGACATCAGGAAAGGAGACCACTTCAGCGTACTCTTTGAGGAAGAATTCCTCGACGGCGAGAAGATCGACAATGGCCCTATCCAGGCGGTGACATTCGTCAACCAGGGGAAAACCTTCAGTGCGGTGCGCTACGTCGACCAGAACGGTGATGCCAACTACTACACTCCTGATGGCAAAAGCATGCGCAAGGCATTTATCCGCACCCCGGTGGACTTTGCCCGCATCAGCTCACACTTCAACCCGAGCCGCCTGCACCCGATCCATAAAACCCGCCGGCCACACAACGGAACCGATTACGCCGCACCGCGCGGCACCCCGGTATATGCTGCTGGCAGCGGGCGCGTAATCAAGGCCGGCTATAGCAGGCCCAATGGCAATTATGTGTTTATCAAGCACGGCGAGCGCTACATCACCCGCTACCTGCACCTGAACAAGCGCAAGGTGAAGGTGGGCGACCGGGTCAAGCAGCGCCAGGTGATCGGCACCGTCGGCGCCACCGGGTATGCAACCGGCCCCCACCTGCACTACGAGTTCCTGGTAGACGGCCATCACCGCAACCCTGCCACCATCGTGCGCAAGCTGCCCAAGGCCAAGTCCATCCCGGATTCCGAGATGGCGCGCTTCCGCGCCCAGACCCAGCCCCTGCTGGCAAAACTGGAAAATTACGAGCAACCGGCGCTGGCACAACGCGGCGAAGAACAAAACCAACAAAACGTCAACTGACCCTATGGGCGAGCTTTATGTCGGCCTGATGTCCGGCACCAGCGTCGATTGTGTCGACGCGGTGCTGGTCGAGTTCTCTGAGGAAACGTCGTCCAGGGCCGATATTATCGCCACGCTGGGCCACCCGATCCCCCCTGCATTGCGCGATGCCGTGCTGGCCCTCTGCGCCCCCGGCCCCTCGGAACTGGACCGGGCCGGCCAGCTGGACTGCCAGCTGGGCCAGCTGTTTGCCGAGGCAACCCTGGCCCTGCTGGATAATGCCGGGGTCAAACCGGCCGGAGTCACCGCTATCGGCAGCCACGGCCAGACCGTGCGCCACCGGCCGCCCGGCACTGTCGCCCACCCTTTTACCATGCAAATCGGCGACCCCAACACCATCGCCACCCGCACCGGTATTACCACGGTGGCAGACTTCCGCCGGCGCGATATGGCCCTCGGTGGCCAGGGCGCCCCACTGATGCCAGCCTTTCACAAGGCGGCCTTCGCGGCCGACCGCGATCGTGCGGTGGTGAACATCGGCGGCATGGCAAATATCACTGAATTACGCGCCGACGGCAGCGTGCGCGGCTACGATACCGGTCCCGGCAATGCCCTGCTGGACTACTGGATTGGCCTGCACCGCAGCCAGCCATTTGACCGCGACGGCGCCTGGGCCGCCAGCGGTCGCGTCAGCCCGGAATTGCTCAACCGCCTGATGGCCGACCCCTATTTCACCGCCCCAGCCCCCAAAAGCACCGGGCGCGAGGCATTCAATCCCACCTGGCTGGAGCGGGCTGGCGAGGGCCTGGAGCTGGCCCCGGCGGACGTTCAGGCGACCCTGGCCGAGGTCACTGCCGCCAGTATCGCGGACGCCGTGCACGCCTTTGCCAACGGCGGTGAGCTGCTGATCTGTGGTGGGGGCGCACGCAATGCGGACCTGATGCAGCGCCTGCACCGGCGCCTGCCCACCTGGTCGATCGCCAGCACCGGCAGTTATGGTATCGACGCCGACTGGCTGGAGGCTGTCGGCTTCGCGTGGCTGGCGCGCCAGACCATGCACGGGCTCCCGGGCAACTGTCCCGGTGTAACCGGCGCGGTTCGCGAAACGGTGCTCGGAGGTATCTACCCCGCCTGAGTGGATGGCGAGCGGCCAGGCGGGAGCAGGGAAGGCAGGAAGATAAGGGACAGCCGAGCTACGGGAACAGGACAGGACCCGGCCCGGGTTCATCCCGGGCGATCAGATGGAGAATGATGACCCGCAGCCGCAGGTGGAGGAAGCGTTGGGGTTTTGCACCACAAAGCGCGAGCCGGACAGGCCCTCTTCGTAGTCCACTGTTGCCCCAACCAGGTACGGATAGCTCATCGGGTCTACCACGACCTCGATGCCATCTTTCTCGACCAGCGCATCGTCGTCAGCCACCAGCTCATCGAAAGTGAACCCGTACTGGAAGCCGGAACAGCCGCCGCCGGTGACGAACACCCGCAGTTTCAGCTCCGGATTGCCCTCCTCTTCAAGCAGGCTCTTGACCTTGGCCACAGCCTTCTCGGTAACGATCACCGGCTCGGGAGAAAAGGAAACAGCTTCTGACATAAGTCTCTCTCGGCAGAATATGGGCCAGCCCACCCATTGTACTGAGCTGGGCCCGGGGGCCGCCATAGTGCTAAAACCGACGAAATCAGTCAAGTATTCGGCCGCATACACCGGCCGGCCGACAGAGGCCGACCAGCCGGTCAAAGAGAGCCGGGATTACTCGGAGTCGACCGAGATCTCCTCGGAATACTCGAGCATGCGCGGCTCACCGGCGTTGTCCATCTCAACGTTGGAAACCAGGGAGCCATTGACCTGTGCGCCCTTGACCATCTCGATCAGCTTGTAGTGCACGTTGCCCTCAACCATTGCCTTGGCGGAGAGCTCCAGGTGGCGAACGGCATACACATCGCCCTTGACGTTGCCATTGATGACCACGTGCGGCACGCGAATCTCACCTTCCACCTTGCCGCCATCGACAATCTGCAGGCGCGCGTCACTGTCGCTGTGTGCGCTGACATTCCCGTGAACGGTGCCCTCAACCACCAGGTTACCGCGGAAATGCAGGTCGCCACTCACTTCGGTCTGGCGGGCGATCAGGGTCGTGTGGTTACTTCCAGAGCTAGCCATAGTCGTCGTCTTCTCTTTCTCTTGCTTTCTAAACATAATCCAGTCAAAACCTCGTGCAATCAGCGCCTGGCATCAGCTCTTCTGAACCAGCCAGCCATAACGCTGCTCGATATTGAACCCCTTACGCGCGCTGGACTTGAGCAACAGCTCAACGCCCTCTGGCTCGAAGCCATGAGGCAACTGTAGCTCGCCCTCAATATTCTGGAAATATTTGAAGCGCAGGGCGATCTTTTCGCTGTCCACCTGCTGCGACAGGGCGCTGAGCGGATAGCGTTTTGGCTGTCCATCCTGACTGCCCACCACGGTGAAGGTCGCGTGCCCCGTCACCACGCTGTGTCGCGTGGCCGACTGCTGCACCAACAGTTTGAACTGGTAGCGCCGCTCATCGGCCATTTGCGAAAGACTGAAACGGCCGATGGAAACACCATCGCCGTCATCATCCGGCGCCATCAGGCCCCGGTAAAAGGAAATTTCCTGCTTGAGTTCGGCGATCCGGTTTTCCTTCTCCACCAGCTCGGCCCGCACTTTCTCGTCCGCCTGCTCACCGATCGCCAGTGACTGCTCGGCCGTGGCCACCCGCAGCCGCAGGGCTTCATTTTCCCTGCGCAGGGAATCGAGCCTGTCCAGGGACTCCTCGTGGGCCATGGTCTTGCGATCCAGCCCCTTACGCAGGTGGTGCTGGCCGGCGAAGTAAGCGGCCGCCGAGGTGACCAGTACCAGCAGCGTCACCCCCAGCAACGTCAGGGCGCCGGAGTAGGGCCGGTGCGGCACTACCTTCATGCGGTACTGTTTACTGCCTTTTACTTTATGTGCCATGACACCCGTGTGTTCTTATCTCGTTATGACTTACTTGTGAGCCTGTTGAATCTGACGATTCTAAGGCAGCAGCGCCGGGCTCTCCAGTCCGAGCTTCTCATTCAGGCCAAACATGATGTTCATATTCTGGATGGCCTGGGCCGAGGCGCCCTTGGCGAGATTGTCGATCACCGACATCACCACCACCGTGTCCCGGTCATCCGGCCGCGCCAGGGCAATACGGCACATGTTGCTCCCCCTGACGCTGCGGGTCTGCGGGTGACTGCCTGGTGGCAGCACGTCCACAAATGGTTCAGCGGCATACCGCTGTTCGTACAGTTCCTGCAGCTCAGCCAGACCGCTATCCCCGTTCAGCCGCGCGAACAGGGTCGCATGGATACCGCGCACCATCGGCAGCAGGTGTGGCACAAAGGTCACCCGCGGCTCGGCACTGCCTGCGGCCTGCACCCGGCGCAGTCCCTGCTCGATCTCCGGCAGGTGGCGATGGCCGCCTGACGCATATGCGCGGAAGCTGTCACTGTTCTCGGCCAGCAGCAACTCGGTCTTGCCCTGCCGCCCGGCGCCGGTGGCGCCGCTCGCGGCACTCGCCACCAGGTGCCCCGGCTCCACCAGGTTGCGCTCCAGCAGCGGGATCCAGCCGAGCTGGATCGCTGTCGGGTAGCAGCCCGGGCAGGCCACCAGCCGTGCCCCCGCAATCTGCTCGCGGTTGACCTCGGGCAGGCCGTACACGGCTTCCGCCGCCAGCTCCGGCGCGGCATGCGACTGGTTATACCAGCGCTCCCAGGTGGCGATATCGCGCAGGCGGAAATCCGCCGACAGGTCGATGACCCTTACCCCGCGTGCCACCAGTTCCGGCACCTGGGCCTGCGCCACCCCGTGGGGAGTGGCAAAAAAGACCACATCGCACGTGGCCAACTGGGCCAGGTCCGGTTCACAGAAAGCCAGGTCACAGTGACCCCGGAGGCTGGGAAAAAGTTCCGCCACTGGCTGCCCTGCCAGGGCGCGGGAGGTGATCGCAGCCAGGCTTACCTGCGGGTGCAATACCAGCAGTCGCAGCAGCTCCACCCCCGTGTATCCGGTCCCGCCGACGATTGCTACTTTGATCACTGTCTGACTCCTCGCTGCTGTATCCGTACCGGGCTCACCCATACACCGCCGGCGCGGCCTGTATAATGGAGGCTGCACTCTACCACAAGCCACCATCGGGAAAGGACGCACGGTGCTCAGGAAAGCGCGCCCCACGGGTAAAAAAAAGCAGCCGAAATGGCCCCTGCGCGAACGGGGACTGGAAAAGTGGCGCCTGCAGCTGTCATCCCAGGAGGCGCTGGCACCGCTGCTGGCCATGGCCCTGCTGACCGGCATCCTCGCGGGAGCGGTGACGGTGGCCTTTCGCCTGCTGAGCGAAATACCGGCGGAGCTGTTCCTGTCCATCCCCGAGCGCTATGAAAGCCTGCCCACCTATTGGCGCTTCGCCCTGCCCGTTGGCGGAGCGCTGGTACTGGGGGCCATCTACCAGCTGTTGAGCCCCGGCTGGCGGCTGGTGGGTGTGGTCCATGTGCTCGACCGCCTGCACAACCACCAGGCCAATATGCCAGTGGCCAACGCGTTACTGCAGTTTTTCGCCGGTGCAATCGCGCTGGTCAGCGGCCAGTCCGTGGGTCGCGAGGGCCCCGCAGTACACCTCGGCGCCGCCAGTGGCAGCTGGCTCGGGCGCAGGCTTAAACTCCCCAACAATTCGGTGCGCAGCCTGCTCGGCTGCGGTGTGGCAGCGGCGATCGCGGCTTCCTTCAACACCCCGCTGGCGGGGGTGGTGTTTGCCATGGAAGTGGTGATGCTCGAGTACTCGGTGGTGGGTTTCCTGCCGGTCATCCTCGCTGCAGCGACCGGAAGCGCCATCACCCAACTGGCCTTCGGCAACCAGCCGGCTTTCAACGTACCCGCGATCCAGCTCAGCTCGCTGGCCGAGCTGCCGGTGCTGCTGCTCTGTGCCGTAGTCATCGGCACCCTCGCCGCACTCTTCATTCGCGCCCAGAGATACCTGGCCCCCATGCAGCGCCGCGCACCGATCCTGCGTTTCCTGGCGGTCGGGCTGGTGACCGGCACCCTGGGCATCTGGGTGCCGGAGATCCTCGGCGCGGGGTATGACACCCTCGAACTGGCAATGCTGGGCGAACTTGCCCTGGGGGCCCTGCTGGTGATCGTGGCGGCGAAAATGGTGGCGACGGCGCTGGCCTCCGGCCTGGGCATTCCCGGGGGCGTGATCGGCCCCAGCCTGTTCCTCGGCGCCTGCATGGGCGGCATAGCCGGCAGCCTGGCCAACCTGTGGCTGGGCGAGTACACCGCCAGCCCGGGCTTCTACGCCATGGTGGGCATGGCCGCGATGATGGCCGCCTTGCTGGATGCACCACTGGCGGCGCTGCTGGCAATCCTGGAACTCACCTACAACCCCAACGTGCTCTTCCCGGGCATGATGATGATCGTGGTGGCCTGCCTGGTGAGCCGCTACTTTTTTGCAGCCCAGGGTATCTTCCAGGAGACCCTGCGAGCCATGGACAAGAGCGGCACCCCCACCTGGCGAGCACAGATGCTGAACCGCGTGGGGGTCGCCAGCGTGATGGAACGGCGCTTTGTGGTGTCACCACAGAAAGTGGGGCGGAGCCAGGCCGAGCGGCTGATTCAGCGCCACCCGCTGTGGGTGCTGGTAGAGTTGCCGGACGAACCCGCGCACCAGTTGTTGCGGGCAGCCGACCTCGCCAGCTTCCTGCAACGGGTGGAGGAAAAGAAAGGTGCCCCGGAGGGCAGCCAGGCGGTGGAGGGGGAGGAGCCCCCGGTGGACCTGCTCAAGCTGCCCGGCGAGCGCTTTGCGGCGGCCGGGCTCAACTGGCGCAGCACACTGCTGGAGGCCCACCAGAAACTGGAAAGCAGCAAGGCCGACGCCCTGTATATCTCCCGCGGTTATTCGGGCATGCTGGACAATGACGCCGCGGGCATTATCCTGCCGGCAGACATCGACAACTTTTATCGCAAGTGACCCCTGCTGCCCCGCGGGCCGGCATGGTCGCGAGGACGAAAACAACAAGGAATACGCAATGCTCTGGGTCAAAGCCTTCCATATTGTGGCCATGGTCTGCTGGTTCGCCGTACTGTTCTACCTGCCGCGGCTGTTCGTCTACCACCGGGATGCCACCGACGCCACCAGCCGCGACCGTTTCTGCATCATGGAGCGGCGCCTGTACCGCGGCATCGGACTGCCGTCGATGCTTGCCACCATCCTGCTGGGCGGCTGGCTGATCACCTTCAACCTCGACTACTACAAGAGCGCCGGCTGGCTGCACGCCAAGCTGCTGCTGGTGGTATTGCTGATCGGCTATCACCATATGTGCGGCGCCTATGTGAAGCAGTTCGCCGCCGGTACCGTCACCAAATCCGGGCGTTATTTCCGCATTTTCAACGAAGTACCAGTGCTGGCACTGGTGGCGATCGTGATTCTTGCGGTGGTGCGGCCGTTTTAGGCACCGGATCATTCCGGCCCACCGCCATATAACAACTAGAATTAGGGCATCTCTGGTCGCGCCCAATACCCCGGATATCGCCCCGACAGGAAATGGATACACGCCAACCCATCATTCTTACCGTCACCCACCACGACCCCAGTGGCAGTGCCGGCATCACCGCGGACACCGAGACCGCGGTGAGCCTGGGATGCCACTGCACTTCCGTGGTGTCCGCTATCAGTGTCTGTGACACCGGCGAACTCCAGGGCGTGGCGCCGGTGGAGGACACGCTGCTGGTGGAGCAGGCCCGGGCGGTGCTGGAAGACCTGCCGGTGGCCGCGATCAAGGTCGGTTACCTCGGCTCAGTGGAAAACGTACGCGCACTCCACAGCGTGCTTGCCGACTACCCCCACATTCCCATCGTGATCGACCCGGACGCCACCCTGGCCGACAAGGAGAGCCTGCTGGCTCCCCCGCTGTGGGAAGCGATGACCTCCCTGCTGTTACCGTTTGCCACCATGGTCTGCCCCAACCGCCGCGAGGCCCGTGCCATGGCCCTGGAGGCTGACGTACTCGATGCCCAGGCACAGGAGCTACTGGAAAGCGGCTGCCGCTACCTGCTGCTCACCGGGGTCCCGGCCGCCGACCAGCAGCTGGAAAACCGGCTTTACGACGAACGCGGCCTGATGCGACAGTTCCTCTGGCGGCGCCTCCCGCCCGCCGCTTACGGCACCTGCGGTACCCTCGCCACCGCCATCGCCTGCCATATTGCGCACGGCCTCACAGTGATCGAGGCAGTGAGTCGCAGCCAGCAGTTCACCTGGAGCGCGATCGCCGACAGCCGCCGGCTGGGGATGGGCCGGCCGGTCCCGAACCGCCTGTTCTGGACCAAGCGCTGAAGCAACCACATAAAGCTTTTGCCCGCCGGCATGCTCCCCATGGCAAGCCCTGTGCAGTGGCTGTCGCCAGTGCGCCGCGCATTTGCTCCCGCCGTCGGCCATCCGGATAATACCCGCCAAATTTCCAGCCAATCAGCAAGGCCGCAGATCGCTATGAGTAAATCCGAGCAACTTTTTGCCGAAGCCCAGAAAGTCATTCCCGGCGGGGTCAATTCGCCGGTGCGCGCCTTCCGCGCGGTCGGGGGCACGCCGCTGTTTATCGAGCGCGCCGAGGGTGCCTACCTGTTTGACGCCGACGGCAAGCGCTATATCGATTACGTGCAGTCGTGGGGCCCCATGGTGCTGGGGCACGCGCAGCCCGAGGTGATCGAGGCGGTGGTGGAACAGGCACAGTCCGGCCTCAGTTTCGGGGCGCCCACCGAGCTGGAAACCGAACTGGCCGAAGAACTGTGCCGGCTATGGCCCAACATGGATCTGGTGCGTTTTGTAAATTCCGGTACCGAAGCCACCATGAGCGCCATCCGGCTGGCGCGCGGCTATACCGGCCGCGACAAAATCGTCAAATTCGAGGGCTGCTACCACGGCCATTCCGATTCCCTGCTGGTGAAGGCCGGTTCCGGCGCCCTGACCATGGGCGTGCCCTCCTCTCCCGGTGTGCCGGCGTCACTGGCCGACCACACCATCACCCTGAACTATAACGACCCGGAGTCGGTCAGGCAGTGCTTTGCCGAGATTGGCGACGAGATTGCCTGCATCATTGTCGAGCCGGTGGCCGGCAACATGAACTGCGTCCCCCCGGTTCCGGGCTTCCTCGAGACGCTGCGGGAGGTTTGTGACCAGCACGGCGCACTGCTGATCCTGGACGAGGTGATGACCGGCTTCCGGGTGAGCCTCACCGGCGCCCAGGGCCACTTTGGCATCGAGGCGGATATCACCACCCTGGGCAAGGTGATCGGCGGCGGCATGCCGGTGGGCGCGTTCGGCGGCAAGCGGGAGATCATGGAGAAGATCGCGCCGCTGGGGCCGATCTACCAGGCCGGCACACTGTCCGGCAACCCGGTAGGCATGGTGGCGGGCCTGGAGACCCTGCGCCTGGTGCAGGCGCCCGGGCTCTACCAGCAACTCAACGACCGGACCGAGAAGCTGGTCAACGGCGTGCTTGAGGCTGCGAAAGAGGTGGGCATTCCCATGACCGCCAACCGTGCCGGCAGTATGTTCGGTTTCTTCTTTACCGAGGAGCCACAGGTAACCAATTACCAACAGGTCATGGCGTGCAACAACGAGCAATTCAACCGGTTCTTCCATGGCATGCTGGACGAGGGAGTTTACCTTGCCCCGGCGTCCTACGAGGCCGGCTTCATGTCCGCCGCCCACAGCGAGGAAGACATCGAGCAGACAGTGGCGGCCGCCCGCCGTGTGCTGGCATCCATCGCCGGTAGCTGACAACAGCCCCGGCCTGGCGGAATCCCCCGTCAGGCCGCCAGGGCTGCCAGCACCAGCAGGCCGATACAACAGGCGAGGCCCGCGAACCACACCAGGGAGCGGGCCCCGTGCCAGTCGCACAGGTAGCAGGCGCCATAAATTACGCGGATGCCGATAAACGCCAGCGACAGGCCCGCCAGCCAGGATTCAGCAACACCCGCCACCATCGCCGCCAGTACCGCCGCGGCAAATACCGGCAGCGCCTCAAAACTGTTGCGCTGTGCCCAGTCCGCCCGCTGGGACAACCCCTCCTGGGCCTCCAGGTACTGGCGCGGGGCACGGTTATCGTAGCGTCCCCGCCCGCTGACCTTGGCGATTACGGTGAACACGTAGGGCATAATTGAGGTTGCCAGCAGGCACCACAGGGCAACGGACATCGATTGTTCTCCTTTTGTTATCATTGCCGCCCGGACAACCCGGTGCGAGTCGCAGCGGGACTGTCCAGCCCGGCAGGCCGGGATACATTTTCTCAATTCTATTCAATTCGTTTCCTCACAAGGTCCAGCCCCATGAGTATCAGCCTTGAGCGCGGCCCCTTCCCCAACACCCGCATGCGCCGCCTGCGCGCACAGGATTTTGCCCGGCGACTGGTGCGCGAGCGGCAACTCTCCTGCGACGACCTGATCCTGCCCCTGTTTGTCATCGAGGGGCACGGCGAAACCCAGCAGGTTGCCTCCATGCCCGGTGTTGAGCGCCTCAGCGTAGACCTGCTCGCGGCCCGGGCGAAAACCCTGGTCGACCTGGGCATCCCCGCGGTGGCCCTGTTTCCGGTGGTCGATCCCTCGGCAAAATCAGACGACGCGCGCGCGGCCTACGACCCGGATGGCCTGGCCCAGCGCGCCGTGCGGGAGCTAAAAAACAGTGCCCCCGAACTTGGCGTGATCACCGATGTGGCCCTGGATCCCTTTACCAGCCACGGCCAGGATGGCCTGATGGACAACAGCGGCTATATCGTCAACGACGATACTGTCGAGGTACTGGTCGAGCAGGCACTGTCCCATGCCGAGGCCGGCGCAGACGTGGTGGCCCCGTCCGACATGATGGATGGCCGTATCGGCGCCATCCGGGCTGCCCTGGAGCACGATGGGCGGGTCAACACGCTCATCATGTCATACGCAGCAAAGTACGCTTCGGCTTACTATGGCCCCTTCCGGGATGCCGTGGGATCGGCCGGCAACCTGAAGGGGGGCAGCAAGGCCAGCTACCAGATGGATCCGGCCAATGGCAACGAGGCCCTGCACGAGTGCGCACTGGATATTCGCGAGGGCGCCGACATGATCATGGTGAAACCGGGCATGCCCTACCTGGATGTGGTTAGCCGGGTGAAGGAAGAGCTGCGAGTGCCCACATTCGCCTACCAGGTGAGCGGGGAGTACGCCATGCACTGCGCCGCTTTTGACAATGGCTGGCTGGCCCGGGAAGCGGTGATTCTGGAGTCACTGCTGGCATTCAAGCGCGCCGGGGCAGACGGTATCCTGACCTACTTTGCCGAGGAAGCGGCAAAGTTACTCAATCGATAACCCCGTTGCGGCCAGTTGGCCACCAGGGCAGCTGCAATGCATTCCGACCCTGATCCCAGCCGCCGGGACTGGCGGCTGGGAGGACGGGATCATTTAACGGAAGGTCCCCCGGACCGGGTAATCATTCTTCGGGTCCCTGATCCACTCGAGCCCGGAAACCAATTGTTCTATATCCGGCCGTGCGAATGGATTATTGGAAATATCCACCACGTGCAGGTTACCGTCCTGATTAACCACAAAAATACCCGGTTCGGCAAAGTTATGGTCCGTTTCCGCGGCAGAACGGGGTACTGAAATATAGACGCCGAGCGCTTGCATCTGCTCAACCGTAAGCCCGTAAGCAACAGGGAAAGAAACTTCCAGCTTTTCCATATGCGCTTGCAGCTGCTCGCGTGAGTCCGCTGACACCGCCATCAGCCCGACCTTGTTGGCACAGAGCCTGTCCCAGTAATTCTCCAACTGGTTCAGGTAGCGGGTGCATAGCGGGCAGTGCTGCCCGCGGTAGACAACCACCATGGTCCAGTCGGCCTCCTCACATGCATGGCCTAACTGGACGGCCTTGCCATCCAGCGTGGTTACCAGCACTTCCGGGAAGGGCTCTCCGGCTGCCGGCCTGCTTTGTCGGCTCATGGGGAATTCCTCGACTTGCTATTCAATTCCGTTCAATCAGTCAGGCTGCACCGCTCTCCCGGGTGGCGCTCCCCAGGTTGAGCTGTTTGCGCAGGTGCTCACGAAAGCGCAGCTTGTCGCTTTCTGTCTCCGGGTTTTTCATCACGTCATAGCAGACAAATGTCTCCAGCGGGGACATGTTGAAAAAGCGAAAATTCATGTGGGTGGGCATGAACAGGTCGTCGACATCCCGCCCCTTGAACAGGAATTGGTTGCCGTCACCGAATGCCTCCGCCGGTGCGTTGAACGTCAGTGAGAGCATATAGCGCTTGTCGCCCAGCACACCGCCAGTGCCATACTGCCTTTCCGGCTGGTCCCGGTGACGGCCATCGCCGTCGCAAAGTCGCCCGGACATACCCGCGGTATAAACCTCATCCATGTATTTCTTGAATGACCAGGGCACCCCCATCCAGTTGACCGGGACCTGTAACAGGATAACGTCCGCCCACTCATGCTTTTCCAGCTCCGCCTCCACGTCATAGGCATCCTGCATGGTGGTGACCTTGACCGCATGGCCGGCGGCCTCTGCCTCTTCCCTGGCGATCGCAACCATGGCAGCACTCAGCTTGCCTTCAGAAAACGGGTAGTACTGGTGGGTATTGATGATAAAGAGATTCACTCGCGGCTCCGCAAATACTGTGGATGGATAAGTCCGCGGAATACTGTTACCTTAGGTTACTACTGTCAACCAGTATACTTTTTGTAACCTTGCGGACATCAGAGCTCAACCGCGCAAGCACGCACAAGCAGTCGCCAGCTAGCGGGAGTCCAGCGGCCAGGCCCGAGAGGAAATGTGACCAATGAGTGAAACCAAGCAAAGATCTCCGGCAAATGCCGGAAACAGTGATACCTGCCTGGAGCCCTGCCCGATTGAGAGGGGCATGCGCATCATCGGCGGCAAATGGAAAGGCTCGATTCTGTGGCACCTGCAGGATGGCCCGGTGCGCTTCAATGAACTGGCGCGCCAGCTGGGAGGCGCCAGCAAGAAAATGGTGGACCAGCGACTGAAAGAAATGGAGCAACAGGGACTGGTCAGTCGCGAGGTGCTGAGCACACGTCCCATTGCGGTGGCCTATACGATCACCGAATTCGGTCGCTCATCACTGTCGGTGCTGGATCAATTAAAGGAGTGGGCCGAAGCCCACGATATCTGAGCCCCCTTTAACGGGGTGCCGTCAGGGCCACTGGTCCTCATCGCCGGGCCAGGGCTCTGCCTCTTCCACCGGCACGTCGCCACGGCGCTGCAGCTCTTCCCGGCGACGCTCTTCCTCTTCCAGGCGCCGCTGGAGCTGCTGGCGCTCCTCTTCGGCACGGCGCTCCTCCTGCTGCCAGAGGTCCTCCTGACGCCGCAACCGTTCTTCCTCACCGCGCGGCAACTGCAGGGGTTCATCATCCATGCGCAGCTGCTCCTGCAACTGGCGCTCGCGCTCACGCTGGCGATCGTCTTCATCCGGGTCCACCCCCCAGCCCGGGGTCATATCCTCCCGCGGGGCGGCATCGTCGCGGCGATTGTCGTCCCGGTCATCACCGAAGAAGTCGCGGAACCAGCGGAAACGATCGCGCCCGCGACATTCCGGTGCCGGCTCGAGGCGGGTCTCGTAGGAGAACGGCATTTCCATGCCGCCCCGGCAGTACTCCGGATTCATATACTGGCCGCGCGCGTTCACCGGTTTGAATTCCACGCCCCGCGGCGGCTCCACCCGGCCGTGGCGGTGTGGCAGCTTGCGCATGACCTCGGTCCAGATCGTCAGCGCGCCGGTGGCACCGGTCAGGCTGGTGCGCTCGTTGTCGTCGCGGCCCAGCCAGACCACAGCGGTCACGTCCGGGGAGAAGCCGGCAAACCAGCTGTCGCGGTAGTCATTGGTGGTGCCGGTCTTGCCGGCAAACGCCACACTGCCCGGCAGGCGCCGCATGGCGCTTTTGCCGGTACCCTCTTTCATCGTCTGCTCCATGGCATAGCGCAGCAGGTAGGCCGGCACCTCGTCCACACCGCGGTTGCTGCGCCGGCGGAAGCGCTGTACCTGCTCGCCGTCCGCGTTCGCCACCGCCAGCAGGGTGCGCGGCTCCACATGCTCGCCGCCATTGGCGATGGTCTGATACATGCCTGCCACCTCGAACGGGGTCATTTCCACGGCCCCCAACAGCAGGGCGGGAACCCGTGGCAGGTCCGCCTGCACCCCCAGCCGGCGGATGGTCTGGCGCACGTTCTCCAGTCCCAGGTCCAGCCCCAGCCGGGCAGTCGCCTGGTTGTACGACTTGGCCAGGGCCAGGTACAGGGGCGTCGGGCCATGGCTTTTGTTGCCGAAGTTCGCCGGCATCCAGACATCGCCGTTGTCACCCTCCACGCGGATGGGGGCGTCCTCGATCGGTGTGGCCAGGTTGTACTGGTGCGGCCGCTCCAGCGCCGTCAGGTACACCGCCGGCTTGATCAGCGACCCCACCTGGCGACGCGCCTCCAGGGCCCGGTTGAAACCCGGGTAGTGGGGGCGGCGATCGCCCACCATCGCCAGTACATTACCGCTGTTGTTATCCAGCAATACCGTGGCCGCCTGCAGGGAGTCCTCCTGGATACCGCGGTCCTTCTCGATCTGCTCGGCGCGGGCACTGACCGCGTCCTCGGCCAGCTTCTGGATCCAGGGCGACAGCGAGGTATAAACCCGCAGCCCGGCAGTACGCAGCTCCTCATAGGAGTAGTAGGGGCGCAATTCCTCCAGTAACCGTTCGGTAAACGCCGGGTAGGGATTCTGCGCCGCGGCACCGGCGCTGGCCACATCCAGCGGGCGGGATCGATAGTCCTTGTGGGCCTCCTCGGAGATCAGGCCCTGCTCCATCATTACATCGAGGACAGTGTTGCGGCGCTCGAGCGCCCGCTCCGGATGGCGCCAGGGATTGTAGTAGGACGCCCCCTTGGCCAGCCCCACCAGCAGGGCCATCTCGTGCGGCTCGAGGGTATCCAGCGGTTTCTGGAAATAGAATTCGGCCGCCAGCCCGAAGCCATAAATGGCGCGGCTGCCCTGCTGGCCAAGCCACACCTCGTTGATGTACTCCTGCAGGATATAGGGCTTGTCGTAGTGGAGCTCCATCAGGATGGCCATCAACGCTTCATTGATCTTGCGCTGCAGGCTCGGCTTGTGGTCGAAGAAGATGTTCTTGACCAGCTGCTGGGTAATCGTGGATCCACCCTGCACCACACTGCCGGCCTTGATATTGGCAATCATGGCGCGTGCGATGCCCCGGGGTGAAACACCGAAGTGGTGCAGGAAATCCTGGTCTTCCACGGCGATCAGGGTGTTGGCCAGCAATGGTGGAATATCGGCGAAGCGCACCGGGTTGCGGTCGTCCCCCCCACCCAGGAGGGTGCCAATGGGCGCCGCATCCAGGCGGAATTTACCGATTTTCTGGCCATTTTCGTCGCGCAGGTTACTGAGCTCGTCGTTCCGCAGGCGGAAGGTTACCTGGGCGGCAGGCTCTCGGCCGTCTGCATGGGCGAAATCCCGCCGCCAGATACGGAACTCCATGCCCTCGCGGTGCCACTGGCCCGGCTCGGTCAGCGGTTTCTTCTCCCGGTAGCTGAGGGCATCGAACTCAGCCATCAGTTCATCCGGACGCAGGGGCATCCCCTCCCGCAGGACCAGCGGGCGGGCGAATACCCGGGCCGGCAACTGGTACTGGCGGCTGTCCAGCCGTTCACGCAGCTGCATATCCAGGTAGACCATATAGCCCGCCAGGGCCAGGGCGCCCACCAGCGCCAGCAGTCCCAGCCGCACCAGCCAGCGGTGCAGTCTTGCCTGTTTTGAAGATTTCGCGCGTTTGCGCTTAGTTGCAGCCATAGCGATGCAGTACCAACCCAATACGTAAACTATAGATAGGGGGACGTCCGCGCCGTTCCCAAATTACCTCATGCTTCCCCGGACCGCAGCACACGCCCCGGGCCGGGCATTTATAAGCCCTGCAACGGACATGTCAAACCCGGCCGACTTGCACTTGACCTGCCGGCGGCCATAATGCCCCCTGAACCAGCCCCAATCCATCCCCGAACAAGGACCCCTATGCACCAGTACGATCTCTACGGCATTGGCGCCGCCCTCCTGGACACCGAAATCGAGGTTACCGACGGCGACCTCCAGTCACTGGGTGTCGACAAGGGCGTCATGACCCTGGTGGATGAATCGCGCCAGGCCCAGCTGGTCAGCGACCTGCAGGACCACCTGGTGACGGCCAAGCGCGCTTGCGGGGGTTCCGGGGCCAACACCATCATCACCGCCAGTTACCTGGGGTTGCGCACTTTCTACTCCTGCAAGGTAGCCGGTGATGACAATGGCGACTTCTACCGGGCCGACCTGTCCCGGGCCGGCGTCTCTTACCCTGCGGCACTGGAGCAGGCCGACGCTGGCATTACCGGCAAGTGCCTGGTGCTGGTGACACCGGACGCCGAGCGCAGCATGAATACTTTCCTCGGGATCAGCGGTGAGCTGTCTGTGGCCGAGCTGGACCGGGAAGCCCTGCGGGCCTCCCGCTGGGCCTACATAGAGGGCTACCTGGTTTCCTCCGACACCGGTCGCCAGGCGGCCATTACCCTGCGCGAGGAGGCCGAGACGGCCGGCGTAAAAACCGCCCTGAGCCTTTCGGACCCCGCGATGGTCCAGCTGTTCCGCGACGGGTTGGGGGAAATGATCGGCAACGGTGTCGACCTGCTGTTCTGCAACCGGGATGAGGCGCTGGGATATACCGGCACGGATTCAGTCGAGGCGGCCGCGGCGGCACTGGCCCGGCACTGTCGCAGCTTTGCCATCACCCTGGGCGGCGATGGTGCACTGGTGTGGGACGGCGAGCGCCAGCACCAGGTGGCGGCCCCCAAAGTGCACGCGATCGACACCAATGGCGCCGGCGATACCTTTGCCGGGGCGTTTATCTATGGCCTGAACCGCGGTATGGGCTTTGCCGAGGCGGGCAAACTGGCCTGTCGCGCCGCCGCCCGGGTGGTGAGCCAGTACGGACCGCGCTTGCGGGCCGGGCAATACGGCGACCTGCAGCAGGAGCCGGAACTGGCGGAGGGCAACAGCGGACCCGCCCGCTGAGTGTATATCCGGCAGCGGGATCAGCTGCTGCCGGCTTCCCGGTCGGGAAACTCGGCCGCTGCCGCAATACCGAATCCCTGGGCGTAATCGACACCCATCTGCCGCAATCTCTCCATCAATTCCGGCGTTTCCACATACTCGGCGATGGTGCTGATGCCCATCTGCTTGGCCAGGTGGTCGATGGTGCTCACCATGGCGCTGTCGATCTCGTCGTCGAGCATGTTGCGCACGAAGCTGCCATCGATTTTCAGGTAATCCACCGGCAGCTGCCGCAGGTAAGCCAGGGACGAAGCGCCCTGGCCAAAGTCGTCCAGCGCAAAACTGCAGCCCGCGGCGCGTAACCTGTGGATAAAGATCAGGGCCCGCTGCAGGTTGTTGATGGCACTGGTCTCGGTAATCTCGAACTGTACCCGCGACGGCGCCACCCCTGCGTCCGCCAGCTCCGCCAGCACGAAGTCCACGAAGGCCTCATCCCCCAGGCTCAGGCCGGAGATGTTGATTGCATAGCTTTCCTCGTCGCCGCCGGACTCGGCGGCCATATGCTGGAACACCCGGCGAATCACCCAGCGATCGACTTCCTCGATCAGGCCGTAACGCTCTGCGGCCGGCAGGAACATCCCCGGCGGAATCAGGTCCCCGTCCCGTCCGCGCATGCGCACCAGCACCTCGTAATGGTGGACACCCCGCTCCCCGCCCAGGCTGACCACCGGCTGGCGGTGCAGCAGTAGCCGGTCCTCCCGTAGGGCCGCATGGATTTCAGCCACCCAGATCGTCTGGCGGCGCTTTTCCAGCACCTTGCGTGAATCGCTGAACAGCTTTACCCGGTTGCGGCCCTGGTCCCGGGCCGCGCTGCAGGCATCATTGGCGGAGGCGAGCAGCTGGCTGACGGAACTGGCGTGGTGATCGACTGCTACCGCACCGATGGACAGGGCCACCCGGCTGTCGCTGCCCTCCCACTGGAATGAGAACCCTTTGACCGTCTCCCGCAGGCGCAGTACCACGCGACGAGCCTCTTCGATCGAGCAATCGCGCAACAGGATGGCGAACTCGTCACTACCGACCCGGGCGAACAGGTCCTCCTGCGCGAGGCAGGCCGCCAGCAACTCCGCCAGCTGCACCAGTAACTGGTCTCCGGCGCGGTAGCCCAGGGTGTCGTTCACCACCTTGAACTGGTAAACATCCAGGTAGAGCAGTACATGGTGGTGGCGGCGGTCCTCGCAGGCGGACAGGCTCTGCTGCAGTTCCGATTCAAACAGTTGCCGGTTGGGCAGGTGCGTCAGGGCATCATGGGTATTCTGCCAGCTCAGGCGAGAGGAGAGACGTCGCGCGGCAGTGGTATCGCGCAGGATAATGACAAAGCCTTCAAGCGTGGATCCGTCGCGCACCACGTTCACACCCAGGCTGAGTGGGGCCGGGTCATTGTCGCCGGTGGGGCACTGCAGGTAGGCCGTCAGTTCATGGGAGGCAGCTTCGGCGCCGTCAGGCAACAGCGGTGGCAACTGCTCACCACTCTCGTTCCACAGGGATAGCCTCTCGTTGAGCGACTCCCCCGGCAACAATGCCACCACTCCGCCGGTGAGCTCCGCCACCAGGGGGTTGCAGTAGGTGATCCGCCCGGTCGCGTCGGCGACCAGAACCCCGTCAGCCACGGCGCCCAGCGCCAGTTCAGCGGCAGCTGCGCTGATCCGGCCGGCCGCGGCCTGGGTGTGCCCGGCCTGCGCCAGCGGGCCGAGTTCTGACACGGATTTCGGATCGAATTTGGTCAAGGTTGCGGGCTCACAGTGTTTTCGGCTGTCCCTGCCTCGCGCGAGCTGGGCACCCCAACGGGGCGCGGCGAACGGCACAGCAGTGCCGCTTCACCAGCTCCCGTCAGAGATTCGCTCGCAGGAAGCTCTTGAGTTTTTCGTCTTCGAACGCCCGCTGCAGCGTGGCGCTCAGCAGGCCATTGATACGCCCTTCCACTTCCTCTTTGGCCGGCTTGATCAGGTTGCGATCCTTGCCGCTGGAGCGGTAATTGCCATAGTAAGTGGAACCCCCGATGGTCACCGCCAACTGCACCTCCGCGGAGGAATCCACCTTACTCGTCACCAGCCCGTTGGGGCTGTCGTACTTCAGGCTGGTCAGGCTGGCCACTACCTGGACGTCGGCGCCGCTGAATACCGGTTCAAACGACCAGTTCCGGAACCCTTCTTTCAGGGTCTCAGCCAGGGCGTCCTCGACATTGTTGCCCAGCCGAACCTGAGACTGATCGGCGTAAATGCCCCCCAGGGAACCCAGTCCGCCGCCGGGCAGCTTGTTGGCGCCCTGGACACTGACCGAGAAGCCAGTACCGAAAGCCTCGGGAGCAACATCGACTTGCGGCCGCACCTGGATTTCCACCGGGCTGTGGGCACAGGCCACCATCAGGACTGCCAGCAGGCTGATCACAATTTTTTTCATTGATACCTCCAGTTTGTCTTTATCCACCCGCGTGCGCGGGCGCTAAATTCCTATAGTCAGTGGTGGTGCGCCTGGCCGGCGGCACCGCGCACCGGCACACTGATAAGCTGCACTTCACCGTCGGCGAAATGCAGTCGCAATTGGACCTGCCCGCCTGCCCTGAGTTCGGCCCCGCTGAGCATCAGGTGAATCCCCCCCGGCGCCATCGCCACTGAACTGGTCGCAGGAACCGGCAGCGCCGTCAGGGGACGCATACGGCTCACTCCGTTATCCCTGACGGTACTGTGTATTTGCGCCCGGGCGCCCTCGACCCCCGGTAACTCTACCCGTTCCAGGGTGCGGGCGGTATCCCCGCCATTGCGCAGCGTCAGGTATGCTGCCGACATGGTGGCACCCGGCAGTGTCTCGCGGGCATAACCGTCGATATCCAGTGCCGCGGCCGCCAGCGGGCTGCCACTGAGCGCCGCCATTGCCAGGCAACAAAGAAGCCATTGCTTCACTATTCAGCTCCCCCCATGGAGCCGGTCAGGATCACCTGTGGCGTCCCACCGACCTTGATATCCCCGCGCACGCGGTAACCGGGTACCGCCTCGCGCAGCTTCTGGTAGATCCAGCGTCCCTCGGCATCCTGGCGCGCAATGATGATAATACGCTGATTCTCCCGCCGGATACGCTGGGCCAGGTCCTTTAACGTCGCCACCATCTCCGGGGACTTCGCCGACAGGGCGCCGGGTGACAACTTGACCGACTCCCCCTCGGGCAGCCCCGCACTGGCGCGGCTCCGCTCCCGCGCCAGCTGCGCGCGGACTTCGCCGACCAGCGGGTTATCAGGAGCCAGCTCGTCGGCACGGTTCAGGTATGCATTGACCTCACCAAAGGAGCGACGGCGCAGGGCATCCCGCGCGCGCTCGACAAACTCGATCACAATCGTCTGGATACCACTGGCCGCGCGGCGATTGTCCGGATCCAGCTGGCGCACCCGCAGGTAATAGTCAAAGGCACTGGCACCGGGTGGCCGGGTCAGGAAGCCCTGCCGCTGGGCGGCCTCGGCGCGGGCCAGGAAGAACTCCACGTTGCGCTGGCGAATTTCCTCCGGCGTCGGGCCGGCCGGCTTCGCTGGCTCAGGCAGGGGCACCGCCCGCGGGGCGGGGACCGGTGTTGAAGTAACGCACCCCGTAAGCCAGCAGGCCAGCACCATTGCGCCCGCTACTGCACGGAATCCCGAGTGATTCGACAAGCCCAACTCCAGATGTTGTTTTTTTGTACCGTTTTTTTGCACCGCAGTCACCGTTATACTGCTTCCGCCGCCGGTTTCGCAATGAACCCGTGACGGTCCGGACAGTCAGATTAATGCTGACTTTAAAGAATTTGAACTGTGATGACTGTGATGACCAACGGTTTACGAAAAAAATTCCCCCTTTTGCTGGTCCTGGCCACCCTGGTACTCGGCGCGATGCAAGCGGTTGCGCAGGCATCACAGTCCCCATTTGGCACTCCCCTGGGCGGGGCCGCACAGGATGAGGCCTTCCTGAAGGTGGACGAAGCCTACCAGCAGGACTTCCTGTTCAGCGACAGCGGCGCCAGCACCATCTTCCAGATTGCCGAGGGCTACTACCTCTATCGCGACAAACTCGCCCTCTACCAGATCGACGGCGACCAGCGCACCGAGCTGCCCCTCAACCTGCCCGAGGGCGAGGTAATCTGGGACGACTATTTCGAGAAAGAGACCGAGGTCTACCGGCTGCAACTGGAAATCCTACTGCCGCAGGCCGAGGGCACCACCAGGGTGGAGGTCCACTACCAGGGCTGCGCCGATGCCGGCCTCTGCTATCCGCCGGAAACACGGGTCTTTGACCTGGACTACGGCAACGGTACCGCCACACCGGCCAGTGGCGGGACGATTCCCCCCGCATCCACTCCCCCCGGTGGCGCGGACCCTGGCGCCGGGGGCTCAAGCCTCTCGCTGCCGCTGGCCCTGCTGGGGGCATTTATCGGCGGGCTGATTCTCAACCTGATGCCCTGCGTGTTCCCGGTGCTATCCATCAAGCTGCTGGCGATCAGTGAGACAGCACGCGTGCCGGCGCAGCGCCACGCCCACGGCTGGGCCTACAGCGCCGGTGTAGTGGCGAGCTTTGTCGCCATCGCCGGCCTGATGCTGGCCCTGCGCGCCGGCGGTGAGGCGATCGGCTGGGGCTTCCAGCTGCAGTCGCCGGTACTGGTGGCGGTACTGGTCTACCTGTTTTTCGCCATGGGGCTGAGCCTCTCCGGGGTCACCGAGTTCGGCAGTCGCCTGATGGGTATCGGCCATGGCGTCAGTAACAGCCCGGGCCTGCGCGGCTCGGTCACCACCGGCGCCCTGGCCACGCTCGTGGCCAGCCCCTGTACCGCGCCATTGATGGGCTCCGCCCTGGGGTTTGCAGTCACCCAGCCCGCCCCGGTTGCCCTGTCGGTATTTGCGGCCCTGGGGGCCGGGATGGCCGCCCCCTTCCTGGCGCTGACCTATGCACCGGGGCTGGTGGAACGGCTGCCGCGGCCGGGGCCCTGGATGGATCGCTTCAAGCAACTGCTCGCCTTCCCCATGTACCTCACCGCAGTCTGGCTGCTGTGGGTGCTGGGCCGCCAGAGTGGCAGCGACGGCGTGGCGCTGGTGCTCGCCGGGGCGGTGGCAATTGCCTTCGCCCTGTGGCTGTGGCCGCGCCCCCAGTGGCATTGGTTCAAGGGCGGTACGGCCATCGCGGCCATCGCCATCGCTGTGGCCCTGCTGCCACGGCTGGAAACCGTGACGCAGGTGGCCACCAATTCGGGGTACTGGGAATCGTACTCACCAGAACGCCTGGATCGCGCCCGCGCCGAGGGCCGCCCGGTACTGGCCAATATGACGGCAGCCTGGTGCATCACCTGCCTGGCCAATGAAAAAGTGGTGCTGTCGAGCGACGAAGTCAGCACCGCCATCGAGAAACTGGGCGTCGTGGCGCTCAAGGGCGACTGGACCAACCAGGACCCACAGATCAGCGAGTTGCTGGCGCGCCACGGCCGCACCAGCGTTCCGCTGTACCTGCTCTACCCCGCTGGTGGCGGCGAGCCCCGCATCCTGCCACAGGTCCTCAGCCGCGACGGACTGCTGGAGGCCCTGGATAGAGCGGCCCGCACGCCCGCTTCCGCCAGCCTGTGACCGACCGGTCTTTATAGCCAACCAATCTGGCGATCAAGCCACTGCACATCGACTAGTTAGCTAATTTAGCGGCAAAATTCGCCGAACTGCGCCTAACGTCAATAATCCGTGCTCCAGGTCATGGACAGGGGGTCATTTTTGGGGCACACTCGCCCCGATTATGGCCATCCGGGGCGCAAACGTGACCGTTCCCGGCAAGTTAGCCAATTTTCGCTAATTTTTTGTGACCGTTTCGCGCTTTTTCTTCAGGACAAGCTATGGCACGCCTCCTTCTGCTGCATGGACCGAACCTCAACCTGCTGGGCACGCGTGAACCGGCGGTCTATGGTGCGACCACGCTGGCGGAGATCGACCGCGCAGCGCGCCAGCAGTGCGCAGCGGCCGGCCACCAGCTGGAATCCCTGCAGAGCAACAGCGAAGCGGAACTGATCGAGCGAGTGCACGCCGCTGGCCGCGAGGGCATTGATTGCATCGTGATCAACCCCGCCGCCTTTACCCATACCAGCGTGGCCCTGCGCGATGCGCTGGCGGCCGTGGCTATCCCGTTTATCGAGGTGCACCTGTCGAATGTGCACGCGCGGGAGGAGTTCCGTCGCCATTCCTATTTTTCCGACCTGGCCCGGGGCGTGATCTGCGGCTTCGGCCCGGCGAGTTACACCCTGGCGCTGCAGGCGGCGCTAAACGAACTTTAACCAACCCAATACTGTCATCACCCAAGACTGCGAGTGAGAACTATGGATATCCGCAAAATTAAAAAACTGATTGAACTGCTCGAGGAATCGGATATCGGCGAGCTGGAAATCAAGGAAGGTGAGGAATCGGTGCGCATCAGCCGTGGGGTCAGCAACGCCCCACAACCGATGATGGCGCAGATGCCGGCCCAGGTGGCCCCCGCGGCCCCGGCAGCCGCCCCAGCGCAAGCGCCCGCTGCCCCGGCCTCCGAGCCGGAGGAATCCGTCCCGGCCCTGACCGGCCATGCGATCAAGTCCCCCATGGTGGGCACTTTTTATGCCGCTTCCAGCCCCGGCGCGGAACCGTTTGTGAAAGTGGGCCAGCAAGTGAAGCCGGGCGATGTGGTGTGCATCGTCGAGGCCATGAAAATGATGAACCAGATCGAGGCGGACAAGGCCGGCACCATCGAGAGCATCCTGGTCGAGGACGGCCAGCCGGTGGAATTCGACCAGCCGCTCGTCACCATCGTCTGACCGGGATAATCCAGCATGTTTGATAAAGTACTGATTGCCAACCGGGGTGAGATCGCGCTGCGAATCCTGCGCGCGTGCAAGGAGATGGGCATTTCCACCGTCGCCGTGCACTCGCAGGTGGACCGCGACCTCAAGCATGTGCGCCTCGCCGACGAGGCCGTGTGCATCGGCCCCAACCCGTCCCCGCAAAGTTACCTGAATATTCCGGCGATCATCTCGGCGATGGAGATCACCGATTCCGTGGCAGTACACCCCGGCTACGGCTTCCTCGCCGAAAATGCCGATTTCGCCGAACAGGTCCAGAAGAGCGGCTTTACCTTTATCGGCCCGGACGCGGACGTGATCCGGCTGATGGGCGACAAGGTGTCCGCGATCGCCGCCATGAAAAAGGCCGGCGTACCCACTGTGCCGGGCTCCAACGGGTCACTGCCTGAAAACGGCGACCGCTGCATCGAGATCGCCCGGGAAATCGGTTACCCGGTAATCATCAAGGCCGCCGCCGGCGGCGGTGGTCGCGGCATGCGCGTGGTGCATACCGAGGCGGCCCTGCTCAATGCCATCTCCGTGACCAAGTCCGAGGCCGGTGCCGCCTTTGGCGACAGCACCGTCTATATGGAGAAGTTCCTGCAGAACCCGCGCCACGTGGAAATCCAGGTGATGTCCGACGGACAGGGCAATGCCATCCACCTGGGGGACCGCGACTGCTCGCTGCAACGCCGCCACCAGAAGGTGCTCGAGGAAGCGCCGGCCCCCGGCATCCCCGACGATGTCCGCCGCGACGTGCAGGAATCCTGCGTCCAGGCCTGCATCGATATCGGTTATCGCGGTGCCGGCACTTTCGAATTCCTGTACGAGGACGAGCGCTTCTACTTTATCGAGATGAATACCCGCATCCAGGTAGAGCACCCGGTCAGCGAGATGGTTACCGGCTTCGACCTGATCAAGGAGCAGATCCGTGTGTGCGCCGGTGAGAAGCTTTCCATCCGCCAGGAAGACGTGGTGATCCGCGGTCATTCTTTCGAATGCCGCATCAATGCCGAGGACCCGAAGACCTTCTTCCCCTGCCCCGGCAAGGTCAACAACTTCCACACCCCCGGCGGGCTGGGCGTGCGGGTGGACTCACACCTGTACTCGGGTTACACGGTACCGGCCAACTACGACTCGATGATTGCCAAGGTGATCACCCACGCCGAGAATCGCGAGGAGGCGCTGGCACGCATGCGCGTGGCCCTCTCCGAGCTGATCGTTGACGGCATCAAGACCAATATCCCACTGCAAGAGGAGCTGGTACGCGACAGCGCCTTTGCCGAGGGCGGGGTCAACATCCACTATCTCGAGAAAAAGCTCGGTCTCTGACCGACCTACCGGCACACGGGGCCGCACGGCTCCGTGTGCCGGCCCCCTGGGCGATCGCCCTGTTCCCCCCTACACTAGCGCCACCCGAGCGCACGACCACCAATCACTACCCGAGTCCCGAACATGCCCTGGCTCCAGCTCCGCATAGATACCCACCGCGAACAGGCGGAACCCATAGAGGATGCACTGCTCGCCGCGGGCGCTGTCTCCGTCACCCTGCAGGACAATGCCGACCAGCCGATCCTTGAACCGGGGCTGGGAGAGATACCGCTGTGGGACAATACCCGGGTGACCGGCCTCTTCGATGCCGAGGTGGATACCGCCCGCGTCGAGGCCATGGCGGCTTCCGCCCTGGGGCAGCCATTGCCTAATGCGCGCTGGGAACAGCTGGAAGACAAGGACTGGGAAAGGGAGTGGATGGCCCACTACACCCCGATCCAGTGCGACGACAACCTGTGGATCTGTCCCAGCTGGTGCGAACCACCGGATCCCGGGGCGGTGAACCTGATGCTGGATCCCGGACTGGCCTTCGGTACCGGCACCCATCCCACCACCTTTCTCTGCCTGCAGTGGCTCGCCCGCGAACCGGTGGAGGGCAAGACAGTAATAGATTTCGGCTGCGGTTCCGGCATCCTCGGAATCGCAGCACTGCTGCTGGGCGCAAAGCGCGCCCTGGGCACCGATATCGATCCACAGGCACTGCGCGCCAGTGCCGACAATGCGGTCCGCAATGGCCTGGCCCCGGAGCGCTTCCCGGTGTACATGCCGGAAAAGCTGCCGCAGGAGCCGGTTGACCTGGTGCTGGCCAATATCCTTGCGGGCCCACTGGTTGAGCTGGCCCCGCAGCTGGTGGCACTGACCCGCCCGGGCGGGCGCCTGTGCCTCTCGGGCATCCTCGCCAGCCAGGCGGAGCAGGTGCGCCAGGCCTACAGCCAGTGGGTCGATTTCGAGGAAGATGGCCAGCGGGAGGAATGGGTGCGCCTGAGCGGCACCCGTCGTACCTAGGGCCTGACCACGCTAATATCGGCAGCCATTCTGCCTTGCGAAAGAATGACCCCCGTCGCGGCCAACGGTGTTGGCGGGAGCAGGCCTGGCGAGCAGTTACTTACCGTCTGCCGCTTACTCGCCCTTACATGGTCTTGCCCCGCGACTCCGTGGGCGCCTAAACTTGTCCACCGAATAAATTCTGCCAAAGTCGAATGTCGCAACTGGTTACCCGCTGCCCCCACTGCAGCACCTCTTTTCATGTCAGCGAACAGCAGCTGCGCGCCGCCCGTGGTGCGGTGCGCTGTGGCTCCTGCCTGCAGGTCTTTCGTGCCGATGAGAATATCCTCTTCGCCGACAGCGAGGTGGACTCGCAGAAGGAACTGGAGGCCCTGCTGGAAGACGACGACTTCCTGATCCACGACGACATACTGCTGGACGATGAGGAGAGTGCGGCCCCGCCCACCGTGCCTGCCAGCGCCGCGACCGACTCCCCGGGGAATGATGAAAGCAGCGCGGATGAAGACCAGCCCCTGATTGGCGACGCTTTTGGCGAAACCCAGTGGCGCGACCTGGATGCAGGCGCTTCCCCCGGCGAGGAGGCGGAAGAGCCGGAGACGGAAGCCGTGCTCCGGGAAGAGGATGAGGAGGAACCGGACTCTTCACCGTGGGAAGCATCCCCCGGATCAAGCCCGGGCGAGCTCGATGCCGCCGGCGATCCATGGGCAGGCTATCGAGAACCTCCCACCGACCCTGCCGAGGCAGACGATCACAGCGACAGGCTTGTCCCGGGCGATGACCGTCCCGAGCGCGAACGCCTGCTTTCCTCGATCGAGCCGGCACCACTGGAAGTGAGCTGGGCCCCACAGCAGCAGCGCCGTGTCCCCGGGTGGCTGTGGGGACTGCTGGCTGTTCTTTTGTCCCTGGCGCTGGTGCTACAGTTGGGCATTTATCGCTTTGACAGCCTGGCCCGGCAGCAGCCCTGGCGTACCGTCTACACCTGGGCCTGCCCGGCCCTGGGATGCCAGCTGCCCGAACTCAGGGACCTGCAGGCAATCCGCACCTCCAACCTGGTGGTCCGCAGCCACCCGGAGATCGCCGGGGCCCTGGTAGTGGACGCGGTACTGCTGAATACCGCCGACTTCGACCAGCCATTCCCGGACCTGCTGCTGCGGTTCAGCAACCTGAAGAACCAGCCAGTGGCCAGCCGGCGCTTCGCCCCGCGCGAATACCTGCAGGGCGAACTGGCCGGGCGCAGGGAAATGCCATCCGGCAGCCCGGTGCATATCGCCATAGAGATCGAGGATCCGGGCCGTGAGGCAATCAATTACGAGCTGCTGACTGCCAACTGACTGTACAGACAATAATAAAGTGGCGGAATTGGCGCTTAAAACGGCGAAAATTGCGCAATCATCAACCTAAACGCACAGCTCGCAACCAATTTGCACGGTTTTTCGCTTTTCCAATCCCGGGGCAGCCGCTATCATAGGCGGCTCTTTTGACGCCCACTCCGCGGAGCAGACCTTGTCGAGCAACATCGCCATAGGGCCCTACATTATCGGCAACCCGGTAATTCTGGCGCCAATGGCCGGCGTTACAGACCGTCCGTTCCGCCAGCTGTGCCGGCGCATGGGGGCGGGCCTGGTGGTATCCGAGATGGTCACTTCGGACACGCGCCTGTGGAACAGCCGCAAGTCGCGCCTGCGCCTCGACCACACCGGCGAGGAAGAGCCGATCTCGGTGCAGATCGCTGGCGGCGACCCGGAGATGATGGCCGAGGCGGCACAGGAGAATGTGCGCCGGGGCGCCCAGATCATCGATATCAACATGGGCTGTCCGGCAAAGAAAGTTTGCAAAAAAGCGGCGGGCTCCGCCCTGCTCCGGGACGAAAAACTGGTCGGGGACATTCTCCGGGCAGTGGTTGAGGCGGTACCGGTACCGGTGACGCTGAAGATTCGCACAGGCTGGTGCACAGAGTCCCGCAACGGTGTCACCGTGGCCAGAATGGCAGAGGAGCTGGGCATCTCAGCCCTGGCGGTGCACGGCCGCACCCGTGCCTGTGGCTACCACGGGCACGCTGAATTCGATACCATTGCCGAAATTGTATCCAGGGTGAAGATCCCGGTTTTCGCCAATGGGGACGTAACCGGTGCCGAGCGCGCCCGCGAGGTGCTCGACTATACCGGAGCCGCTGCAGTGATGATTGGCCGAGCAGCGCAGGGACGGCCATGGATATTTCGGGAGATAGCCCACTACCTCGCCACTGGCGAGCGGCTACCCGAACCCTCACCGGAAGAAGTCAGGGATATTTTGCTCGCCCACTTGGGTGAATTGCACCGTTTTTACGGTGAAGTGATGGGGGTCCGTATCGCCCGCAAGCATGTGGGTTGGTACCTGAAGACACTCGCGGACAGCGAGTCCTTTCGCAAGACCTTTTTCCAACTAGACAGCGCAGAAGCACAACATGCCAGCGTTCAAGAGTGGTTTGAACGCCGAATAACGAGAGGGGCACAAGCGGCATGAACAACGAAGCAATCATTCCGGATACGGGCAACGAAGAAGAAGTAGCCACCGGGGGCCAGACGCAACTCCAACAGCCGCAGCAGCAGTCACTGCGCGACGCTGTCGAGCATGCGATGGAGAACTACTTCCGCCACCTGGACGGCCAGATGGTCACCGATGTCTACGACATGGTCCTGTCCGAGATCGAAGCGCCTATGCTGGAAGTGGTGATGAAATACACCCGCCACAACCAGACACGCGCGGCACAGCTGCTGGGACTGAACCGCGGCACCCTGCGCAAGAAACTGAAGCGCTACGGACTCCTCTGAGCCCGGGCGCCCAGCGCACTGTTTATCGCGAGGGGGGATGGGGACACTCATCCCCCCTCACTTATTTACTGTAAGTCTATTTTACCGGCACCGGAATCTCCCGGGGCCCTGCCGCTGACGGGATCGGCGGCACCAACTCCTTTCAGAAAACAGACGGACCCAATGTTATGACTGACAAGGTTGCGATTCGCCGCGCGCTGATCAGCGTGTCGGACAAGACCGGAATCGTTGAATTCGCCCGCGAACTAGCCGCAATGGGCGTGGAGCTCCTCTCTACCGGCGGTACCCACCGCCAGATCAAGGAAGCCGGCATCCCGGTTGTGGAAGTCTCCGACTACACTGGCTTCCCGGAGATGATGGACGGACGCGTTAAAACCCTGCACCCGAAAGTCCACGGTGGCATCCTGGGCCGGCGCGGCACAGACGACAGTGTCATGTCAGAACACGGCATCACCCCCATCGACATGGTGGTGGTCAACCTCTACCCCTTCGCCCAGACCGTGGCCAAACCGGATTGCACCCTGCCCGACGCCATCGAGAATATCGATATCGGTGGCCCGACCATGGTGCGCGCTGCGGCCAAGAACCACCGGGACGTCGCGATCGTGGTCAACGCCTCCGACTACGACGCCATCATCAGTGAAATGAAAGCCAATGACGGGGCCCTGGACCAGGCGCAGCGCTTCGACCTGGCAGTGAAAGCCTTCGAGCACACCGCCGGCTACGACGGCGCCATCGCCAACTACCTGGGTTCCATCAAGGAGGGCGAGAAGGAGCCCTTCCCGCGCACCTTCAACAGCCAGTTCATCAAGAAAATGGACCTGCGCTACGGCGAGAACCCGCACCAGAAGTCGGCCTTCTATGTCGAGGCCGATCCGGCCGAGGCCGGCATTGCCACTGCCGAGCAGTTGCAGGGCAAGGAACTCAGCTACAACAATATCGCCGACACCGATGCGGCACTGGAATGCGTCAAGGCCTTCGACGAACCGGCCTGCGTGATCGTCAAGCACGCCAACCCGTGCGGTGTGGCCATTGCTGACAGCCTCCTCAAGGCCTACGACCTGGCATTCGAGACCGACAAGGAATCCGCCTTCGGCGGCATCATCGCGTTCAACCGCGAGCTGGATGGCGAGACCGCAAAAGCGATTGTCGAACGGCAGTTTGTCGAGGTGATCATCGCCCCCAGCATTTCGGCAGAGGCGCGCGCCGCCGTGGCCGAGAAAAAGAACGTGCGCCTGCTGGCCTGCGGCGAGTGGGACAACGAGCGCACCCCGGCGCTGGACTACAAACGCGTCAATGGCGGACTGCTGGTACAGGACCGCGATGACGGGATAATCACCGCTGCAGACCTGAAAGTGGTCAGTAAGCGCCAGCCCACCGAGGCCGAGATTCGCGACCTGCTGTTCACCTGGAAGGTAGCGAAATTCGTCAAGTCCAACGCCATCGTCTACGGCAAGGACGGGCGCACCATCGGTGTGGGCGCCGGCCAGATGAGCCGTGTCAATTCCGCCCGTATCGCCGCCATCAAGGCCGAGCACGCCGGGCTGGAGGTACAGGGTTCCGTTATGGCCTCCGATGCCTTCTTCCCCTTCCGCGACGGTATCGACAATGCCGCCAAGGTCGGCATCAGCTGTGTGATCCAGCCAGGCGGCTCGATCCGCGATGACGAGGTGATCGCCGCCGCCGACGAGCACGATATGGCGATGGTGCTCACCGGCATGCGTCATTTCCGCCACTGACCAGAGTCTCACCGACCGCAGTGGCGGCGGCAGGAGCGGGATTTTCCCGACCCTGCCGCCCCGTCACAATCCCGGAGTGAATTCGGGCTAAAATAGCGCAACAAATTTGCATCCAATCGGCCGATACAGGGGGAGTTGAGGATGAACATACTGGTAATTGGCGCCGGCGGCCGCGAGCACGCACTGGCCTGGAAAGCGGCGCAGAACCCTGCGGTCGAGACTGTATTCGTGGCACCGGGTAACGCCGGCACCGCCCGCGAACCCAAAGTGCAGAATCTCGCCATCGGCGTGGACAACTTTTCCGCCCTGGCGGAATTTGCCGAGACCAACGATGTGCAGATGACCATCGTGGGCCCGGAGGCACCGCTCGTCGACGGCATTGTCGACCTGTTCAACAGCCGCGGCCTGCCAATCTTCGGTCCCTCCAAGGCGGCTGCACAGCTCGAGGGCTCCAAGGCCTTTACCAAGGACTTCCTCGAGCGGCACCAGATTCCCACTGCCGCCTACCGTAACTTCACCGAGATTGAGCCCGCCGTTGCCTATATCCGCGAGCAGGGTGCCCCGATCGTGGTCAAGGCCGACGGCCTGGCCGCGGGCAAGGGCGTGATCGTCGCCGAGAGCGAGGAGCAGGCAGAACTGGCGGTACGCGACATGCTGTCCGGCAATGCCTTCGGCGACGCCGGCTGCCGAGTGGTGATCGAGGAGTTCCTCACCGGCGAGGAAGCCAGCTTTATCGTAATGGTTGACGGCGAGCATATCCTGCCGATGGCCACCAGCCAGGACCACAAGCGCGTGGGCGACGGGGACACCGGCCCGAACACTGGCGGCATGGGCGCTTATTCCCCGGCCCCGGTGGTCACTGACCAGGTTTACCAGCGCATCATGGAAGAGGTCATCGAACCCACGGTGCGCGGCCTGGCTGAAGAGGGCATGCCCTACACCGGCTTCCTCTACGCGGGACTGATGATCAATGCCGATGGCGCCCCCAAGGTAATCGAGTACAACTGCCGCTTCGGTGACCCGGAAACCCAGCCCATCCTGATGCGGCTGAAGTCCGACCTGGTGGAACTGTGCCAGGCGGCGGTGGAAAAGCGCCTCGACCAGGTCAGCGTGGAATGGGATTCGCGCCCGGCCCTCGGTGTAGTGCTGGCCGCCAACGGCTATCCCGGCAGCTATCGCAAGGGCGACGCCATCTCCGGCCTGGAGCGGGCCGACGGCGAAAACGCCAAGGTGTTCCATGCTGGTACCGCGCTGGACGGCGAGCGGGTTGTCACCAGCGGTGGACGGGTACTGTGTGCGACGGCACTGGGCGACACGGTTGCCGATGCCCAGGCCAATGCCTATAACGCCGCCCGCGGGATCTACTGGGACGGCGTTTTCTACCGCAAGGATATCGGCTATCGTGCGGTTGAACGGGAACAGCAGTCCACCGAGCAATAACCCGAGCACCTGAGTACTGACCCGGAGGCCAGCCATGTCCAGAGAACGCCAGTTGACCGGCCTGGATCGCCTGCTGCTGCAGGCGGACCGCGCCCTGCGCACCCTCAGCCCTGGAGCGCCCTCCCATCCGCGGCCATCTCCGGCCAGGGGGTGCGAGGAGCCCGAGCTGAACGAGCGTGAGCGCCGCCATGTGGCGGGCCTGATGCGGGTCAATCACAGCGGGGAAGTCTGTGCCCAGGCCCTCTACCAGGGGCAGGCACTGACAGCCAAGCTGCCCGATGTGCGCGAGGAGATGGAGCACGCCGCCGAGGAGGAAGTGGACCACCTGGCCTGGTGTGAGCAGCGGCTGCGCGAACTCGACAGCCGCCCCAGCCTGCTCAACCCGGTGTGGTACGGGCTCTCTTTCGGCCTCGGCGCCGCGGCCGGCAAGGTCAGCGACCGGGTCAGCCTGGGCTTTGTGGCCGCCACCGAGGAGCAGGTCTGCAAGCACCTGGACAGCCACCTGGAACAGCTGCCGGCCCAGGACTCCAAGAGCCGGGCCATTGTCGAGCAGATGCGGGAGGATGAAGCCGAGCACCAGCACGCGGCACTCGCCGCCGGTGGCGCCCGGTTTCCGACCCCGGTAAAAGGCCTGATGACACTGGTGTCGAAGGTAATGACCTCGGCCAGTTACCGGGTTTAATCACTTCGGGGCCCGGGGAGGAGGCTCACGCCTCCTCGATCCGGTAGCGGTGCACAATCTCCACCCCGGCATTCTTCAGCATGATGGAGGCGGAGCAGTACTTGTCCGCAGACAACTCCACCGCCCGGGCCACCTGGCTTTCCTTGATGTTCCTGCCGCGTACGACAAATTCCATCTCGATACGGGTAAAAGGTGCCGGTGTGGCATCCGGCCGCTCCCCAGTAAGTTCACAGTGGCAGGAGATCACGTCCTGCCGGGCTTTCTGCAGGATGGTGACCACGTCGTAGGAGGCGCAACCACCCGCTCCCAGCAGCATCATTTCCATCGGGCGAATGCCGTTGTTCTTCTCGCCGCCCTCCATCACCACGGAGTTGCCACTACCGGCCTCACCGACAAAAGTGACACCGTCCACCCAGGTTACTCTGGCCTGCATGCGCCTGCTCCTCTGCAATCTCAAAAAAACGGGCGGCAAGCTTATCACAGGGGAACTCGACCGCGTCCCGGGAGTCATTACCAATCGTCATCCCAGCCTTTTCGCAGGCGCTCAATGCGGTATAGTAGGCAGCTGTACTGACCGCCCTCTCACAGACTCCGTTGCGAGCCCACATCCGGCCAGAGCAAAAGCAGTTGGCACGGTGACGGTGTTTCAGGTCACAACGCGAGCGATTCCCGGGTGGTGCCACTGTCGGGGACCGGCTTTTCAGGGGATAATTTGCCGGCATCGCGTTGATTGCACTCCCGGCGGGGATCAGGCACAAATTTAAGAATAAGGAGTAGATCCGTGACGGTTGCTACCGAAGAATCCATGTCCACTGGCAATATCGAAGACTTTCTTGCGCATTGCCACCGGCGCCGCTACCCGGCCAAGAGCACAATCATCTATGCCGGCGACCGCTGTGAATCGCTGTACTTCATCATGCGCGGCTCGGTAACCGTCCTGATCGAGGACGACGAAGGGCGGGAAATGATTGTCGCCTACCTGAATGATGGCGACTTCTTCGGCGAGATGGGCCTGTTCGACCAGGACACCCGCAGCGCCTGGGTGCGCACCAAGACCGAGTGCGAGGTTGCGGAAATCTCCTATGGCAAGTTCCAGGAACTCACACGCCAGCATCCGGAGTTCCTCTTCTCCCTGGCCACCCAGATGGCGAGCCGCCTGCGCAATACCACCCGCAAGGTGGGCGACCTGGCATTCCTGGACGTGACTGGCCGTGTGGCCCGCACCCTGCTCGACCTGTGTAACGAGCCGGATGCCATGACCCATCCCGAGGGCATGCAGATCAAGATCACCCGCCAGGAAATCGGCCGTATTGTGGGCTGCTCCCGGGAGATGGTCGGCCGCGTGCTCAAGACCCTGGAAGAACAGGGACTGGTGTCGGTGAAAGGCAAGACCATGGTGGTCTACGGCACCCGCTGAGCCCGCCTTTTCCCCAGCACAAAAAAAGGGCGAACCCACGGGTTCGCCCTTTTTTATTGCTTGCCCGGGCAAAGTCCGGGCAACGTAATCCCGTCAGTTGAACATCTCCAGCAACTTCCGCCCCGGCTCCTTTTCGCGCATGAAGGCCTCCCCAACCAGGAAGGCATTCACGTCATGGCCGCGCATGGCCGCCACATCGTCGGTGGTGTGGATACCACTTTCGGTGACCACAATCCGGTCGTCGGGAATCAGGTCCAGCAGTTTGAATGTGGTTTCCAGCTGGACCTCAAAAGTATGCAGGTTGCGGTTGTTGATTCCCACCAGGCGATTGGGCAGCACCAGTGCACGCTCCAGCTCTGCGCGGTTGTGCACTTCCACCAGCACGTCCAGGCCCAGCTCGAGCGCCAGGGCATTCAGGTCGCGCATCTGCGCGTCGTCCAGGCAGGCGGCGATCAGCAGGATACAGTCCGCGCCAATGGCCCGTGCCTCGAACACCTGGTAGGGATCGACTGTGAAATCCTTGCGCAGCACCGGCAGGCGCACGGCGTTACGGGCCTGCTGCAGGTACTCGTCGGCGCCCTGGAAAAAGTCCACATCGGTAAGCACCGACAGGCAGGCCGCGCCACCGCGGGCATAGCTGCTGGCGATCTCGGCGGGAATAAAGTCCGGGCGGATTACCCCCTTGCTCGGCGAGGCCTTCTTGATCTCGGCGATCACTGCCGCCTCGCCGGCGGCAATACGGCCCTCGATCGCGTCCACAAAGCCGCGGCAGTCCGGCTGCTGCTCGGCCAGTGCGCGCACTTCGGCCTGCGGCATCCCGGCCTTGCGTTCGGCCACTTCCTGCCATTTGCGTTCGACAATAGTCTTCAGGATCGTCGGCGTACTCATGATTCCACATCCTCCGGCCGGAAGGCGCTGGTAAACGCTGCCAGGTCCTTGATTTTTTCCCCGGCCAGCCCGCTGGCGATGGCGTCCTGCGCCATTGCCACGCCCTCTTCCGCGCTCGAGGCCACACCACTTACGTAGACCGCAAGGCCGGCATTCAGTGCCAGCATATCGGCGGCTTTCTGCCCCGCGGCACTGTCGCGCTTGCCCAGGGCATCACCGATCAGTGACAGTGACTCACCGGCATCTGCCACCTCCAGCCCCTCAAGGCTGCGCCGCTCGATACCAAAATCCTCGGGCCGGTAGCAGCGCTCGTGCAGCTCCCCGTCTTTGAGTTCCACCGCGTGGGTATCCGCGGCGATGCTCGCCTCATCCAGGCCGTCGTCACTGTGCATGACGATCACATGCTCAGACCCCAGGGTCTGCAACACCTCGGCCAGCATGTGGCAGTAGCGGCGGTCGAAAACGCCGATCACCTGGCGGCGGACGCCGGCCGGGTTGGTCAGCGGGCCGAGCAGGTTGAAAATGGTACGCAGCCCCAGCGCCCGGCGCGGCCCGATGGCATGGCGCATGGCACTGTGGTAACTGGGGGCAAACATAAAGCCCACACCGATGGTCTCGATACAGCGGGCCACCTGCTCCGGCGTCAGGGGCAGGTAGATACCGGCCTGCTCCAGCAGGTCGGCGGCACCGGTGCTCGACGACACCGAGCGGTTGCCGTGCTTGGCCACCCGCGCGCCCGCCGCGGCAGCGACAAAGCTCGCCGCACTGGACACATTGAACAGGTTGGCGCCGTCGCCACCGGTACCGACAATATCGACCGCGTTGGTGAGGTCGATATCCACCGGGGTGGCCAGCTCACGCATGACCTCCACCGCGCCGGCAATTTCATCCACTGTCTCACCGCGCATGCGCAGTGCCACCAGCAGGGCACCTATCTGGGCGTCCTCGGCCTCACCGCGCATGATCTGGCCCATGGCCGCGCGCATGTCAGCCCGGCTGAGGTGTTCCCCCTCCACCAGCCTGGCAATGGCCTGCTTGATATCCATAGCGTTTCCCCTGGTCGTTATTATTCAGGCATCCAGAAAGTTCCTCAGCATGTCGTGACCATGCTGGGTGAGTATGGACTCGGGATGGAACTGCACTCCCTCAACCGCCAGCTCGCGGTGGCGCAGACCCATGATCTCGTCGATTTCACCACTCTCGGTTTCAGTCCACGCAGTTACCTCAAGGCAATCCGGCAGGCTGCCCTTTTCCACCACCAGTGAGTGGTAACGGGTCGCCTCGAACGGATTGGAGAGGTTGTGGAACACCCCGCGGTTGTTGTGCACGATGGGAGAGGTCTTGCCGTGCATCACCTGCCCCGCACGAACCACCCGGCCACCGAACACCTGGCCGATACTCTGGTGACCCAGGCAGATACCGAGGATCGGGATTTCACCAGCAAAGCGACGGATGGCTTCCATGGAGATACCAGCCTCATTCGGGGTACAGGGCCCGGGCGAGATCACGATTTTCTCCGGCGCAAGGCGCTCGATATCCGCCACACTGATCTCGTCGTTGCGCCGCACCTCCACTGTCGCTCCCAGTTCGGCCATGTACTGCACGACATTCCAGGTGAAGGAGTCGTAATTGTCGATCATCAGAATCATTGTTCAGCGGCCTCTCCAGTTGGCTGTGTGGCGGTTCTGTCCATGCGTCTCTGCAGGCGTGCCAGCGCTTCCTGGGTGGCGCGCAGCTCGCGGAGTATCTCTGTCTGGCTGGGCGGCAACTGCAGTTCATCGAGGCGGCGCAGCTTGGCCTCCTCGAGGTTATTCAGCACCACGCCGATAAACAGGTTGATCATCACGAATGCGCCCATCACCACGAAGCTGACGAAATAGAGCCAGGCCCAGGGCATCACCTCCATGGCGGTGTACATGATGTCGGTCCAGTCCTCAAAGGTGACAATCCGGAACAGGCTCAGCAGCGCGATCGGCAGGCTGCGCCAGTGGGTCGGGTCGATTTCTGCAAAAAGGAAATAACCGGCCACTCCGTAAATATAAAAGATGATCCCCATCAGCAGCGCGATATGGAACATGCTTGGCAGGCTGCGCAGCAGTGTATCCACCAGCAGCCGCAATTCCGGAAATGCCGAAACCAGCCGCAGCACACGCAGCACGCGCACCAGCCGCGCCAGCGTGGCCATGGGGCCGGCGGCCGGCACCAGGCTCAGCACAATGATGGAGAAATCGAAGCAGTTCCAGCCGCTGGCGAAATAGCGCCACGGGCGGCTGCCATGTGCCGCCATCTTGACCAGCGCCTCGAGGACGAAGGAGACCAGGATCAGCTGGTTGATGCCGTGCAGGAAACCGCCGAAGCGCTCCATGACCCAGGCCGAGGTCTCCAGGCCAACGGCGACGCCATTGAGCAGGATCAGGCCGATAATTACCTGGTTGAACAACGGCGCCGCTACCAGGCGGGCACAGGCATCGGCAAAACCGGTCCGCGCCGGCGCTGTCATTTCCATTTCACTCATGGTTGACCGTCTCACTACTCTCGTCATCACTCGCACCGGTGGCCGGCCGGGATTCACCAGCCACCGCAATTGCCACAGCCCGGAACAGCGCCCGGGCCTTGTTCATGGTTTCGTCCCACTCAGACTGGGGATCCGAATCGGCCACCAGGCCGGCCCCCGCCTGGATAAACACCTGGCCATCCTTGATGACCGCCGTGCGGATGGCGATCGCGGTATCCATATTGCCATTCCAGGCCAGGTAGCCCACCGCACCGCCATAGATACCGCGTTTCTCCGGTTCCAGCTCATCGATGATTTCCATGGCGCGGATCTTCGGCGCCCCGGACAGGGTACCGGCCGGCAATGCCGCCCGCAGGGCGTCGATCGCCGTCAGGCCGGGCTGGATCCGGCCGGTCACATTGGAAACGATATGCATGACATGGGAGTAACGCTCCACCGCCATCTTCTCGGTGACGCGCACGCTGCCGGTCTCGGCCACCCGGCCCACATCATTGCGGCCCAGGTCGATCAGCATCAGGTGCTCGGCCAGTTCTTTCGGGTCCGCAAGCAACTCCCGCTCGAGGGCCTCATCCTCCGCCTCGGTGGCACCGCGCTTGCGAGTGCCGGCGATCGGCCGCACGGTCATGTCGCCATCTTCCAGGTGTACCAGGATCTCCGGGCTGGAGCCCACCACCTGGTGGTCGCCCAGGTCGAGGAAATACATGTAGGGCGACGGGTTGAGGCTGCGCAGGGCCCGGTAGAGGTTCAGCGGCGGCGCACTGTAGGGTGCCGAGAGCCGCTGGGACGGCACCACCTGCATCACGTCCCCGGCCAGGATGTACTCCTTGACCCGGTCGACGCTGTGCTTGAAGGCGGCCTCGCCGTAGTGGGACTCGAAAGCCTCCTCCTCAATGCCGCTGCCGTCCAGGTCCAGCGGCGGGGTATCGGGCAGCGGGCGCGCCAGCTGGGTCACCAGTTCATCCAGTCGCTGCTGGACTCGCTCGAAATCCCCCTCCACCGACGGATCTGCATGGGCAATAAAAATAACCGCGCCGGCCAGGTTGTCGAACACCACCAGCTCGTCGCTCACCATCAGCAGGATATCCGGGTTGTCCAGGGTATCCGGCGGGCAGGTGTCCGCCAGGCGCGGCTCGATATAGCGCACGCAGTCATAGCCGAAATAGCCCACCAGGCCGCCATTGAAACGCGGCAGGCCGGCCAGTTCCGGGGCACGATAGCGCTGCTGGAACGTCTCGACGAAAGCCAGCGGGTCCTCGACATCGTGGGTCTCCACGACCTCGCCGTCACGCTCTACCGTCACCCGGTGATCCCGCACCCGCAGTATGGTGCTGGCCGGCAGGCCAATAATCGAGTAACGGCCCCACTTCTCGCCCCCCTGCACGGATTCCAGCAGGTAACTGTAGCGGCCGGCGGCGAGCTTCAGGTAAGTGGACAGGGGCGTTTCAATATCCGCCAGCACGCGGCGGACGAGCGGTATGCGGTTGTATCCAGCAGACGCAAGCTGGGTGTATTCACTGGGGGTCATGGCGACTCCGGAGAAGGTTGAAACCAATCGTGTTGATCTGGGTTATCACCCGAGCGGATTGGACAAACTCCGCCCGCGGTATGCCAGGCGCAGGCCTCTCTAAGGGTCGCGCCGGTCAGCGGGTCAGTGGCGCCATCGCCAGCTGTGGAAGTGGGAAGCAGGTGCGTTCACGGGGTGGCCTCGTCAGTCGAGCTGGCAAGTTTACAAACCTGCCGCCGAGGGGGCAAGGCCCGCCCCGGCGGGCACCGGGTCAGGGGGCGAGTTCACGGCGCATTGCGCCAATCACCTGGGCGTAGTCGTCCGCATTGAATATCGCCGAACCGGCCACAAAGGTATCGGCACCGGCGGCCGCGATCTCGGCGATATTGTCCCGGGTGACACCGCCGTCGATCTCGAGCCGGATATCGCGGCCGGAATCATCGATCAGCTGGCGCGCCTCGCGCAGCTTGTCGAGGGTGGCAGGGATAAACTTCTGGCCGCCGAAGCCGGGGTTAACCGACATCAGCAGGATCATATCGAGCTTGTCCATCACGTATTTCACCGATTCCAGCCCGGTAGCCGGGTTCAGCACCAGGCCGGCCTTGCAACCGAGGCCCTGGATCAGCTGCAGCGAGCGGTCCACGTGGCGCGATGCCTCCGGGTGGAAGGTGATGTAGGTGGCCCCGGCATCGGCGAACATGCGGATCATGTCATCCACCGGCTCCACCATCAGGTGCACGTCGATCGGCGCCTCGACGCCATGTTTGCGCAGCGCCTGGCAGACCATGGGCCCGATGGTCAGGTTGGGCACGTAGTGATTGTCCATCACGTCGAAATGCACCCAGTCAGCGCCGGCTGCCAGAACGGCATCCACCTCTTCCCCGAGCCGGGCAAAGTTGGCGGAAAGGATCGACGGGGCAATCTTGAAGTCGGGCATGGTGAGTCCTGTTGCTTATTGTTCAGTTTTGCCGCACAGGCGTGCATCCAGGCGCTGCAGGCGTTCCGGGGTGCCCACATCGCACCAGTCGCCTTCGTAGAGCTCCGCCTGCAGGCGGTCCTCATTATGCACAAAGACTTCCCCGAGACCGAAGCAGGTGCGCCGGCGCGGATAGTCAGTGAGCATTTCGGGCCGCAGCCAGCTGATGCCGGCAAAAGTGTAGCGGGGGGTGGCAGTGCCGGACAGCAGGCCGTTGTCGATGCCGAAGTCGCCCTCGGGGTTGTGCGGCGGATTGGGCACCATCAGCAGGCGGCCCGGACAGCCGGCCGGCAGGGGACGCCCCAGCCAGCCGGAAAGGTCAAAATCACACCAGACATCGCCGTTGACCACCAGGAAGGGATCCTCTCCCAGCAGGGGCAACGCCTTGAGGATGCCGCCGGCAGTTTCCACCGGCTCCCCCTCGACGGAGTAGCGGACCTCCAGCCCCCAGCGCTCACCGCTGCCTACCCGCTCGCGGATCTTTTCGCCCAGGTACCCGAGGTTGATCACCACCCGGCGCACCCCAACCGCAGCCAGGCGATCCAGGGCGTGCTCGATCAACGGCTTGCCCGCCACCGACAGCAGCGGCTTGGGTGTATTATCGGTCAGGGGCCGCATGCGCTTGCCGAACCCGGCCGCCAGTACCATGGCAGCGGGGACCTGATTATCGTTTGCTTGGCTCATTACAGTCTTCGTGCGCTTCGCAGCTTGGGTTTAACGGGCGCGCTCTCCTGCCGTGCGGTAGTCGCGGTACCAACTCTGACGCTCGGCGAGCGGCAAAAGTTCGGTGCCAAACCACTCGGCAAAGGGCTTTAGCTCGGGATAACGACCGGCGACTTCCAGGGTGTAACGCATTACCAGCGGCAAGTCCGGCAGGTAGCCCTGCTTGCCGTCGCGCAGGAACAGCCGCGGGAAGATACCCAGCACCTTGATGTGGCGCTGAAGGCCCATCCAGTCGAACCAGCGCAGGAAGGTATCGCGATCCACCTCCGGCAGGATACCGGCCGACTGCGCCGTCGCCGCGTAACACAGGGCCCACTTCTCCACCTGTTCACGGGGCCAGCGGATATAGCAATCCCGCAACAACGAGGCCAGGTCGTAGGTAACCGGACCCCAGACCGCATCCTGGAAGTCCACCACTCCCGGGCGTTCGCCCTCCCGCACCATCAGGTTGCGGCTGTGGTAGTCGCGATGCACCAGCACCTGGGGCTGCTCCTCCGCAGAGTCCAGCAACAGGCTGAAGGTCCGGTCCAGCAGTCGCTGCTCATCTGCCCCCAGGGTATAGCCCAACAGCTTTTCCGCCAGCCACTCCGGCAGGATGCGCATTTCCATCTGCAGCAACTCGCGGCTGTATGGTGGCAACAGCTCCTCCGATCGGGGAATCTGTTGCAGGCACAGCAGCTCGGTCAGCATCTCACCATAAAGACCCTCGACCGTGTCCTCGCTGAGCAGGGACAATAGCTGTCGGTCGCCCAGGTCCTCCAGCAGCATAAAGCCGCGGCTGACATCCGCCGCGATGACCAGGGGAGTATGGATGCCAAAACGACGGAGATAGTCGGCCAGCGCCACAAATCGCGCCGGGTTAGTGCGCTCGGGCGGGGAATCCACCGCAATCAGGCGTGATTCACCAGCCGTGCGGAAGTAGCGCCGGAAGCCGGCATCGCCCGACAGCGGCAGTAACTGTACCGGCTGCGCCGCCGACAGTGCCCGCGTGGCCCACTGGCCAAGCTCAGTGCGCCGCATGTCTATCTCATCTGTCGAACGCTCACTCATGCGCCGCTGCTACTCCACCAGTTCCGGGCCGCATTGTAACGGCGCCACTGCCGCCGTCCAGCGAACCCGGCAAAAATTGCCGCCACGCCCGGCTGCCCGCGTGCTATTAGTGTTAACCGTCTCTACATTCAAGTAGAATCACCCGCTGTTTTTTGCACACCGCTCCCTAGGGAAGAGACTCTAAAGATAGTCGGAACTTATCACCTGATGCTGGAAGCCTCCCGCTGGCGCCGCCTGACACTGGCGATCGCCCAGATTTCACGCCCACGAACCCTGGCGATCGGCCTGATGGCCGCACAGCCCGTGTGGGTGCAAGCTGAGGAGCTCCCTCCCGGCGCAACCGGGGGCGACAACCCCTACCTTTTCCTCGACTGGATGCCCGCCTCGCAACTGGCCCCGGAACTGCAGGCCGGCCTGCCGCCGGTCTGTTCCGGCGCGTTTGTGGCACCGCCGCGCGATTATCTCAATGCCGACCGCTTGCCGGAGGAGGCCCCGCTGCGGGCGACCGCGGACAGCTCGGAATGGCTGGATGACGGCACCGCGCAGCTGCGCGGCAACGTGCATATCACCCAGGGTTACCGCCAGCTGTTTGCAGACCAGGTGGATGTCGACCGCCAAAACCAGACCGCTTACCTGCGCGGTGCCATCGAAATGCGCGAACCCAACCTGCTGGTGCGGGGCCGTGCGGCAGAGGTAAATACCGGCAGCAAGGCGGCGGAGATTGAGGACGCCACCTACGTAATCCACGACCAGTTCATTCATGGCAGCGCCGCCTACGCTTCCCGCGAGGCCAGCGGCGAACTGAACCTGTCTGCCGGCAACTACACCCGCTGTGAACCGGGCCACGTGGTCTGGCGCATGAACGGCGGCGAGATCAATATCGACAATGTCGAGCGACAGGGCGTGGCGCGCAATGTCCGCCTCGAGATCCTCGATGTGCCGGTATTCTACTTTCCCTACCTGCGCTTCCCCGTGGGGGATGCACGCCTGTCGGGGCTGCTGTTTCCCAGCATCAGCAACAGCGATGAAAATGGCTGGGATATTGCCATCCCCTACTACTGGAACATCGCCCCGCAGATGGATGCCACCATCGTGCCGCGCTATATCCAGTACCGCGGTACCGGCGCGGAGTTGGAGGTGCGCCACCTCCACCCCTGGTTCAATACCGAGGTTCGCCTTGCCGGGCTGCCTGACGACGAGGGCGGCGACGATGAGGACGCCCGCGAGCTGATCCGCCAGGGCTTCCCCGAGGAACTGGTGTTACCCGCCAAGGGCGAGGACCGCTGGCTCGTGAACGTGGAACAACAGGGCAGCAGCGGGTCCGCCTGGCGCACCAACGTGGACTACACAAAAGTCAGTGACGCGGACTACTTCCGCGACCTGGACACCTCCAACCTGAGTGTGTCGGCCGAAACCGCGCTCAGCCAGCGGGCCCAGTTCGGCCTGCTGGGCGAGCACTGGACCGCCAACCTGCGCCTGCAGGAATACCAGCAGCTGGTGAAGGACCGCTTTGATACCTACAGTCAGCTGCCGCGCCTGGACATTGACGGCAACTACCGCTGGGGGGACTGGCTGCTCAATCTCGAGCACGAGATGACCAGCTTCGATCACGACGAAACCCAGACCATCCGCTTTATCAATGACACCGGCGACATAAACAGTGTCACCACGCGCACCCGCGATTTCGTTACCGCCGACCGCGCGCGGCTGGATTACGAGCTGGACTGGGACCGCCAGTGGCTGTGGGGCTACTTCACCCCCGGCGTGGCAATGCGCTACCTGAGTTACGACCTGAACGACCAGTTCCTTAAGCCGGAGAGCTCCGATACGCCCGAGGCCTCCGCCGCGCAGTTCACCCTGGATACAGGCCTCTTCTTCGAGCGCAATGGCCAGTTCCGCGGCTTCGACTATGTACAGACACTGGAACCGCGCCTGTTCGGCCTGGTCAGCTCCAATGCCGAGCAGGAAGACTTCCTCAATATCACCACCAATCCGGCAGATGGCGGTAACGACCTGCTATTCGATACCTCACTGTTCACTTTCAGCTATGACCAGCTATTCCGTGACAGTCGCTTCAATGGCAATGACCGAATCGATGACGCGGACCGGATCGCCCTGGGCCTGACCACAAGGTTCATCGACCCGACCAGCGGCCGGGACCTGCTGGCGGCCAGTGCCGGCCAGGTCTTTTATTCGGAAGACATCCAGGTCGGGCTCAGGGACCCGATCATCGAATCGCCCCGCTCGGAGTTCGCCGCCCGCTTGGAAAGCCGCCCCCTGCAATCACTACGCCTCAGTAGTGACCTGGTTTACGATGATGAGGATATGGAGCTGGACCGGGGTGACTTCACCGTCCGCTACCTGGACGAAGACCTGCGCCTGTTTAACTTCAGCTATCGCTACCTGCGCAGGGAAGAGAGATTCGACGCCAGCGACAACCTGATCCAGGGTCCCATCGAGCAACTGGACGCCTCCATGGTACTGCCGGTGGCCAACGGCACCTCGATTCTGGCCCGGGCCAACTATGACGTCACTTTCGACCGGGAACTGGAGTACATGGCGGGCGTCGAATATGACAGCTGCTGTTACCAGGTGCGCCTGGCCTGGCGGCGCACGTTGGACAACGACCTGGCGGATGTGGTAACTCCTGAAGAGCTGACCTACGACGAAGGGGTATATATCGAGTTCCAGCTGAAAGGGCTCGCCGGCCTGGGCACCACCGTCACCAACATGCTCAGCCAGGGGATACCCAACTTTCAACAGAGAGAAGTACTGAAACAGTGAAGAATATAATGACAAAGTCCGTCGCAAAGAGAGGCCTGCTGGCACTCGCCGCCGCCTGCGCCCTGTTCACCGGCGCGGCCCTGGGCCAGGTACAGGCCCTGGACCGGGTGGTCGCCGTAGTCGACGACGACGTCGTGATGGCAAGTGAACTGCAACAGCGCCTCAATACCATCCAGAACCAGATCCGCACCCAGCAGGTACAGGCTCCGCCGATGGACGTACTGCGCCGCCAGGTGCTGGAACAGCTGATCATCGAACGGCTCCAGCTGCAGATGGCCCAGCGCGCCGGGGTCAGCGTCTCCGATGCTGAGCTGGAGCAGGCCATAGCCCGCGTACAGCAGAACGCCGGCAGCAGCCCCGAGGAGTTCCGCCAGCGCCTTGAGGCGGACGGCATCACCATGCGCGAGTTCCGCGAGCAGATCCGCCGGGAAATCCTGATCCGCCGCGTAGAACAGGGCAGCGTCAACAACCGGATCCAGATCACCGACCAGGATATCGACAACTTCCTCCGGTCCAAGGAAGGCGAATTCTGGAAATCTCCCCAGTTTGAGCTGGGCCATATCCTGATCCCGGTAAGTGCCAGCGCGCCTGCCGACGAAGTGCAGGAAGCCCGCGAGAAGGCCGAGCGACTGGCGCAACAGATTTCCGCTGGTGCCAATTTCCGCGAACTCGCCATCGCCAACTCTGCAGGCCAGAACGCCCTGTCCGGCGGTGACCTGGGGTGGCGCAAGACCGTGGAGCTGCCCGGCCTGTTTGCCAACGCGCTGGACGGCCTGGGCGTGGGCGATGTCAGTGAGCCGTTCCGCAGTGACGCCGGCTTCCACCTGCTGAAGATCCATGCCCAGCGCGGTTCCAATGAGCAGGTAGTGGAGCAGACCAAGGTGCGCCACATCCTGGTCAAGACCAGTGCTATCCGCGATGACGATGCTGCCTACAACCTGCTGATTGACCTGCGCAAGCAACTCCTGGACGACGAAGCCAAGTTCGATGAGCTGGCCCGCGAGCACTCCGAGGATATCGGCACCATGCTCGCCGGCGGCGACCTGGGCTGGTCCATGCCGGGACAGTTCGTGCCCGAGTTCACCCAGGCCATGAACAACACCCCGGTGGGCGAGATCAGCATGCCGTTCAAGTCCCAGTTCGGCTGGCACATCCTGCGGGTTGACGGCCGCCGCAACCAGGATATGACCGACCAGTACATTCGCAACCAGGCTGCCAATCTGCTGCGCAACCGGCGCTACGAGGAAGAGCTGCAGAACTGGCGCCGCGAAATCCGTGACCAGGCCTTTGTGGATATCAAGCTGCCGGGCGCCGGTGACGATGCCGGGGAATCCGGGGAAGAGGAACAGGAACAGCAATGATTCCGCGCATCGCGCTAACCCCCGGGGAACCCGGGGGTATCGGCCCCGAGCTGGCGGTCAAGCTGGCCAGCCTGGGCCCCGAGCGCGCGGTGGACTACGCCTCCGGCAATGGCAATGATCACGGCCACCGGCACCACGGGCCGACACAGATCGTGGCAGTGGCCGATCCCGCGTTACTCGAGGACACCGCCGCACAGCTGCGGCTCCCCCTGCGACTGATTCCCTTTGACCCCGACCAGCCACCAGCGGACACCCCCGCCGGCACACTCTACGTCCAGCCAGTGGCCCTCGCCGAACCGGCGCAGCCCGGGGCGCTCAATCCCGCCAATGCACGCTACGTGCTGGATACCCTGCGCAGCGCTGCACGCGGTTGCCTGGACCGCACCTTCGATGCCGTTGTCACCGGGCCGGTGCACAAGGGCGTGATCAACGACGCGGGCATCGCTTTTAGCGGCCATACCGAACTCTTCGCCGAAATCGCCGGCGTGGAGCGCGTGGTCATGATGCTGGCCGCCGCCGACCTCCGGGTAGCCCTGGTCACCACGCACCTGCCGCTCAAGGATGTCAGCGCTGCGATTACCTCCGAGCGCCTGGAACAGGTAATCACCATCCTGCACCGCAGCCTGCGCGACCAGTTCCGGATTCCCGAACCGCGTATCGGTGTATGCGGGCTCAATCCCCATGCGGGGGAGGGAGGGCACCTGGGGCGGGAGGAAATCGAGGTCATCGAGCCCTCCCTGGAAATGCTGCGGTCCCTGGGCCTGAAACTGCTGGGGCCATTGCCCGCCGACACCCTGTTCACACCGCCGCAATTGTCACGCTGCGACGCGGTCCTGGCCATGTATCACGACCAGGGCCTGCCAGTGTTAAAATTCAAGGGATTCGGGCACGCAGTGAATATCACTCTCGGGCTGCCGTTTATCCGCACCTCCGTGGACCATGGCACCGCGCTCAACATTGCCGGCCGCAACGAGGCCGACAGTGGCAGCCTGCGCGCCGCCCTGGCGCAGGCGGTGCAAATGGCCCGACTGCGCGCATTCTGACTGACAGACTCTTTCTATGGATAATTTTTTCGAGCACAAAGCGCGCAAGCGCTTCGGCCAGAACTTCCTGGTGGATGAAAACATCATCGAGCGCATTGTGCGCGCCATCGGGCCGAAGGAGACAGACCGGCTGGTGGAAATCGGCCCCGGTCAGGGCGCTATCACCGCGCTGCTGCTACAACGCTGCCCCGGCCTTACTGCCATTGAGCTTGACCGCGACCTGATCCCGATGCTGGAGTTCAAGTTTCGCGACTACCCCGACTTCAGCATCATTGAGCAGGACGCCCTGAAATTCGACTTCAGCACCCTGGCCCGGGACAAGCCACTCAGGATCGTCGGCAACCTGCCGTACAACATCTCCACCCCCCTGCTCTTTCACCTGCTCTCTTTCCGCGGCATGGTCCAGGATATGCACTTTATGCTGCAGAAAGAGGTAGTGGACCGCCTGAGTGCCACGCCCGGGAATAAGGCGTACGGGCGGCTGAGCGTAATGGTGCAGTACCATTGCCGCGTACAGGGCCTGTTCCCGGTGCCGCCGCAATCCTTCCGGCCGGCGCCCAAGGTGGAATCCGCTATTGTCCGGCTCACCCCCCGCGACAAACCAGAGCTGGCGGCGAGCGACGAAGGCCTGCTGGAACGCATCGTCAACGTGGCCTTTCAGCAGCGCCGCAAGACCCTGCGCAATGCCCTCAAGCCGCTCTACCCCGACCTGGACACCGCTGCCCTGCCGTTGGATGCCAGCCGCCGTCCGGAGACCTTCAGTGTGAAAGAGTTTGTCGAACTGGCAAACTACTGTGCCACACTCGAATCCTGAATCGGCATAGCAGAGACACAGGGACAGCGTTTTGGCGACCTACGCAATTGGCGATATCCAGGGGTGCTTCGACCCGTTTATGCGCCTGCTGGATAAAATCCACTTCCGCCCCGACCGGGACAAGCTCTGGCTGGCCGGCGACATGGTGCACCGCGGCCACGACAGCCTGAGCACCCTCCGCTTCCTCTACGAACACCGTTCCCAGGTGACCGCGGTACTGGGTAACCACGACCTGCACCTGCTGGCGCTGGCCCATGGCGCCAAGCGCCTGACAGACAGGGAGCACGACCTGGCCAGGGTCCTGCGTGCGAAGGACGCCGACAAGCTACTGACGTGGCTGCAGAGCCTGCCACTGGTAGTCCACAAGAAGGGCTTCACCATGGTCCACGCCGGCATACCGCCCATCTGGAGTATCACCAAAGCAATCGAGCTATCCGGGGAAGTACACCACGCCCTTGCTGACGACGCCCTCGCCAAGGCATTCTTCTACGGCATGTATGGCAATGAGCCGCACTGCTGGAACGAGCACCTGCTGGGCATCGAGCGCCTGCGCTCTATCACCAACTATTTCACCCGCATGCGCTTCTGCAAGGCCGACGGCACTCTGGACCTGGTCACCAAGCGCGGTCCGGAAGCGGAGCATAACGATTACCACCCCTGGTTCAGCTTTCCAGAGCGCAAAACCAGGAAGGACAAGATCATCTTTGGCCACTGGGCGGCGCTGGAAGGAAGGGCTGATACCGAGAACGTTTATGCGCTGGATACTGGCTGTGTCTGGGGCGGGTATCTGACTGCAATGCGGCTTAGTGATGAGAAGTTTTTTTGTGCGGATTGCGGCTCATAGAGCGAGCCAGTATCCCACAGTGAATACTGGCTTGCGGGACGCCTTACAAGATTCCCAGATATATAACCACAACCGCACTGACAAGGTTATTCAGCAAGTGCAGCAGCATCGGCAGTAATACCGAACCGCTCTTCTCCCGTGCCAGCCCCAACAATAGCGCCAGTACAAAAACGAAACTCAACTGCACCCAGTGGTATTGCCCCCAGTGCATCAGGGTAAACAAGCCAGAGGTCAGCAACAGAGTGCCACTGAAACCGAGCCGGGTCTGTCGCCAGGCCCCAAACAGGTATCCCCGAAACAGCAACTCCTCCAGTAACGGCGCGGCGAATACCACCACCAGCGCCAGCGGCAAATGGCGACTGCCCGCCAGCATCTGCATAAATTCCCCCTGCTCGACACCGAGAGACTTCACCGTCACCACCTGTGCGATCATGAATACCACGAGTAGTGACAGCCAGCGCCATAGGGAGTCCAACCGGAAACCGGAAATGGCCAGCGTCGCCCGCCGTGTCTGGGTCTCGAATCTGGATGCAAACAATAGCGCAGGCAATATCAGGCAGAACTGGGTCAGGTACATCCCTGCCAACGCAGCGGGCGTCTGGATATGCATCTCCACGGCCTGCTGGATCGACGCTGGATCAACAACCTCCCCCTGCGCTCCCAGCTGCGCACCCAGGTAACCACCATAGCCGGCGATATAGAGAAAAACGCCCACAAAGTGAAGGATTGCGAATACGACAAGCCAGCTAGTGGCGTACCAAGGATTTGGCAACAGTCCGCATTTTGGGAGATGCCCCTGGCCGCATTCCTCTGTATTAGTAGACATACTTTCTTCAGAAAAATTCATTGCTGATTTCCCTTATCATTTTTATCCAGGCTCACGATTCGACGTAAATTTCATCATTTTAAACTGCTAAGAGTCTCACTGAAAAATAAATTGCAGCCATATCGGCTACAATTCAATTAAATCTTTATACTATAGATAAAAGCTTGCTCGCTTTCTTCATTCCATTATTTATAAAACCCATCCTCTATCCTCTCAAGTAACGATAGTAAATCGAAACCCCTATAAAGACAGCATTTATAATATAGACAGGCACCCAGCTAAAATTCAGCGATGAAAAATAAACCACCAGAAAGTAAGAAACTAATACAGAGACCCAAAAAAAGATAATATTCATGACCAAATCAAACCAAAATACTCAACCACAAAACAATCAATCAAGACACAAGCCAATTATTCGAAGAACTCTTTACCTAGAGATTAGCCAAACTAAAACATCGGCTCCCATATGAACTCACCGGATAATGCACCACATAAAAGCCTGGAAAAAACGCCTAACCATAAACACATAATAACAGTGTTAGTAATTCCCAAATAGAGTAAGCTCATATCCTCCAGCAGTTTTAACCATGCAACGGTCCCAAAGGATCAATTACTATTCTTAACACCTATTGAATACTAGTGCATGGGCCCTCTAAGCGAGGGCCCTACAAGAACTACCGAAACGCTGCAGCTAGTGCACCGGATATACCTCCAATGCCTGCCCCCATCAACCCAACAACAGCCGCCCCCGCAGGGCCACCGATGGCAAAGCCGATGCCAGCACCGGTAGAAGCACCTGCTAACGCTCCTCCCGACATTCCTCCAATAACCGCCGTCATCTCTGAGCCGCCTACCACAGCCTCAAGTTGATCTCGATTTAACTCTTGCATATCTCCCTCCTTAGTTCTCATTAGTCGCAAATGACCACGCTGCAGAAATACCGCCTACAACGGCCGCCCCCGCCAAGACGCTCAGGCCCAAGGGCGTAGCAGCCACCGTAGCTACTACAACACCTGCTCCAGCGCCCCCTAAAGCTCCCATCAAACCACCAGAGATGGCAGCCTCAGTATCCGTTGCTCCACCCACTACAAGCTCAAGGCTAGCGGCATCCAGTTCTTTCATAACTCTATTTCCTTATCTCAATGAAGATTTGGCTAACTGCCAATCAGTTCTATCTGCCTCCCTGCAGATTCGACCGTCTCCGGCCTATGAGCCACCAATACCCGGGTAATAGCGAGCTGCTTGATATGGTCGTTGACCAAAGATTCATTCGCCACATCCAGGTGACTGGTCGCTTCATCCATGAAAAGTATGCGAGGCGCACGATAGAGCGCACGCGCCAACACAATTCTTTGCTTCTGCCCGCCACTGAGGCTCGTTCCCATATCGCCCACCAGCGTGTTGTACTGCATCGGCATTTCGAGAATTTCCTCGTGTATACAAGCCATTTGAGCACAGTACGCAATGCGCTGCAGATTCGGCTGTGGCTCAAAGCAGGCAATGTTATCGGCTATGTTTCCGGCGAGCAGCTGGTCGTCCTGCATAACACCGGCGATCTGGCAGCGAAAATTAGGCACCTGCTTCAGTGGCTGACCGTCAATCAGTATTTCGCCTTCGTTCGGTTCTAGCAGTCCCATCAGACATTTAAGGAGCGTTGTCTTGCCACAGCCGCTGGGACCAACAATGGCAACAGTTTCCCCTGCTTCGATGGAAAAGTTCAGATTCTGGAAGGCGGGTGCTTCCGCCTCACCGTAGCGAAAGCCCAGATTGCGTACTTCGATAGTGCCGCCAAGGGTCTGCTTAGATTCACCGCCCCCTATCGCCAGGGTATTTACCGAGTCGATTTCTTCGATGTGCGTAAAAATAATATCGGACAGACGGTCCAGGTGCAGACCGAGCATCTTGATTTCGATCCATTTAACGATCAGCGCATCCATAGACTCTACAAATCGGGTCTTATAGCTGATAAAGGCGTAAAGCATCCCTACCGTGAAAAGATTTCCCATCACCGCAGTGGCGGCAAAATAGATGACCAGCAGATTTTCCAGACCAAAAAGGAGTCGATTGATGGTGTCATAGCCGATATTCCAGCGCGTGATGCGGATATCCTTGTTGATGGTATCCGCCAGGCGATTTTGCCACTGCGCCTGGCGGTCATTCTCGCGCTGGAATATCTTCACAGTCTGGATGGCGCGCACGGACTCCATAAAATGCGAATCGTGTTTCGCCTGGGCCACGATCTTTTCTTCGGTAAGCAGCCTCAACGGCCGGAAAAGTAGTAGGCGCAGCACTGCATACAGCATCACTATCAGCAGGACTAACAGTGTTAGCTCTACGTCGTAGAAGAACATGACAGTTAGCGTGATAAGGGCCATAACCCCGTCCACCAACGCCGCGACCAGCCCTGTGGTCAACAGTTCCCGAACCTGGCTAAGGGAGCCGAAGCGCGACACCACATCCCCCATATGCCGAGTTGAGAAATAGCTCATTGGCAGCCGGATCAGGTGACGGAAGAGATTGGCGGCCATCTGCATGTTGAGCCGGCTGGAAATATACAGTATCACCCATTGGCGCAGGGCGCTGGTGCCGGTCTGTATCAACAGCAACAAACCGAAGCCTATGGCCAGTACCAGCAACAGGTTTTCGTCACCGCGCAGAATGACATCATCCACCACCGTCTGCACATAGAAAGGGGCGACTACGGCGAAAATCTGCAACAACAGGGACAGCAGCAATACCTGTACCAGGCTGCGCTTGAGCCCCGTGACACGCGACCAGAAATGACGAAGCTTCAGGTGCTTGCGATCTTCACCCGCCTGGAATTCTTGTGTGGGCGTGAGCTCCAGGGCAACACCGGTAAAGTGCTGACCGAACTCTTCACGGGTCAGCACCCGTTCGCCCATCGCAGGGTCGTGAATAGTCACCTTGCTGCGCTGCACCGACTTCAATACCACGAAATGGTTCATATCCCAGTGCAGCACACAGGGAAGTTGAAGCTCTCCCAGCTGCTCCAGCTCCAGGCGCAGCGCGCGGCCTGCCAGATTCAGGCGGCCGGCCATGTCCATCAGGGTTTTGAGGTTGGTACCGTGATTCGAAATACTGAAACGCCTACGTAGCGCTGTCAGGTCCGTATCGTAGCCATGGAAGCCGGCAATCATCGCCAGGCATACCAGACCGCACTCCGCGGCCTCTGTCTGCTGTATTGCCGGCAGGCGTCGACCGGTAGCAAAATGCAGTAGTTGCTCCGGGCGCGGCTGGCGTGCTCCTTGCTGGGCAGTCGCGTCCATTACAGCCGTCCCTTCAGGCTATAGATGGGTTCCAGCAGCCACTGCAGAAGACTGCGTTCGGCGAGCTGCACATCGGCGGATAGAGTCATACCCGGCTTGAGCGGGAAATTCTCGCCATAAGCGCGGACCGATGGCTGAGACAGCTGCGCGGAAACCTTGAACACAGGCTCACGTACCGATACAGGCGTGTTGAGCAGCTCATCTGGGAGCATGACCGTATCGGAGACTTCCAGCACGCTGCCGCTATAGAGCCCGAATTTCTGGAAAGGAAAGGCGTCGTAACGAATATTCAAGGATTGACCCGCATCGAGAAAACCAGCGGAGCGGACTGGCACCAGCAACTGCGCTGTCAAAGCTTGTCCGTCGGGCACCAGGGACAGGACTGGGACTCCTGTTTGCGCCTGTTGCCCCTCTTCAGCCTGTAAATTACTGACTACGCCCGCCCGGGAAGCCTTGACGATGTAGGCGCGTTGTCCATGCAATTGGGCAACCCGCTGCGCCAGATCCGAAAGCCTCGCGCGCAACTGGTCGGCGACATCGGCATGCTCTTCTGGCAGCAACACCATTTTGCTTTTTAATTGTTGGATCTGGCTTTGCAGCTTGACTCGGTTGCGCTCCAGGCTCTGGCGCTCGGCGCGCATTTCCAGTTCCTGCGCCAACACACTTTCCAGCTCTGCAGAGGAAACATGGCCTTTATCGTTGAGAATCCGGTAACGCTCCGCCTGCTCCGAAATTAGTGTGTAGCGACGAGTGTGCGTCACAATTTGCTTTTCCAGCAACGACAGATCCTGTCTCGTCGCAGCAGTCTGTTGCTGTATGTCTTGTAGTTGTTGCCGGTAGATCTTCTCGCTGCGCGCCAACTGCTCATTAAGCAGTTGGCGCTGACTTTTATACTCTGCCAACAGTAGAGATTCCAGGTGCTTGCCATTGTCTAGGATGCGATCGCCATTGACCACGATTAACGGCTGGCCTTCGACAACACTTTCCCCTTCCTCTACCAATACCTGCTTTATGATGCCCGGGCTATCCGTATAGACACGCACCACGCCCGACGCTGGCTCAAGCCAACCCTGCACCGTTTCCTGCCGCGCGTAATTACTGCTGCAAAGCCATGCGACAACTGCAATCACCCAAATCAATAACAGAGCCAGAATAGCCAAATGGGAAAGGCGAGGCAGTAACAGGATCTCCCCGTGCAGGCGATCCGCATGCCTCTGCAATACTGCTTTTCGGAATAATCCTGACACCGCCGACATTCCCCGCTGGAATTAGTAAATAGGGGCAGCGTTTTACATGCCATATTGATGGATTTCAAAATTGTCTCATTACAATCAATTACAAGAATTGAATACAAATTCAGCTATAAAAATAAATGAAATTATTTCATACAACTATTAAAAAATGTGCGATAAATTTCGCCATCCCCTCGAGCCAGCTTGTCAAAGCGATAATTACCGGGATAGTTTAATTTTATTAGTCAACTTCATTTGAGAATAGAATTTGCAAATTAGGAGATAAAATTCTGTTATTACTTTTTTCTTTTTGCGTATAAGGAGTGTTCCGAGCTATGCGACTGATGATAGCCGGCGATGTGATGACCGGGCGGGGGATTGACCAGCTACTCCCACACCCGGGCAATCCAAGGATCTACGAGTCCTGGCTGAAATCGGCATACGACTATATCGTGCTCGCCGAACGACTCACCGGCCCAATCCGCGCCCCTGTTTCACCGGACTACATCTGGGGCGACGCGCTTGCAGTCCTGCAGGCGCACCACTTGGACTTGCGGGTCATCAATCTTGAGACAGCCGTCACTACAAGCGATGATTGTTGGCCTGGCAAGGGAATTCACTACCGGATGCACCCGGGCAATCTGGGCTGCCTGACTACCGCGTCTATTGATTTCTGCAGCCTGGCCAACAACCACGTACTGGATTGGGGATATGCAGGGCTGGCGGAAACCCTGTTATCCCTGTGCAATGCTGGAATCAAGACTGTCGGTGCCGGTTTGGCGGGCACGGAAGCCTGCAGTGTGATGACGGCTTCAGTCAGGCAGCAACGATTACTGATATTCGCCTGTGGCCATGGCAGCAGCGGTATCCCGCCTGATTGGAGCGCGGCGCCTGACCGAGCCGGGGTGTGTCGTATTGAGACCCTGTCTCCACCGTCAGCCGACGACATCGTAAGCAGGGTAGAGGCCATTCGCCGGCCAGGCGATATCGCCATGGTGTCAGTACACTGGGGCGGCAACTGGGGATACGCCGTACCCCCCGAGCAACAGCAGTTTGCCCGCCGGCTGATAGAAGGTGGCATTGACCTGGTGTGCGGTCATTCCTCCCACCACCCGAAGGCGATCGAAGTTTACCGTGGCAGGCCGATTCTGTATGGCTGCGGTGACCTGATAAATGACTACGAGGGTATCGGCGGCCAGGAGGAGTTCCGGCCGGACCTGCGGGTACTGTACTGCGTGGAGCTGAAGGAAGATGGGGAACTGAAGTCGCTGGAGCTGATTCCGTTCCAGTCGCGACGCTTGCGACTGGAATGGGCGCCGGAGATGGACCGGCGGTGGATCCGAAAGGAACTGGACCGCGAATGCGGCCTCTTTGGGGGCCATCTTACCTCAGGGGCGGCCGATACCAGTTTCCTGCTGGAGTGGTAGCGGCAACAGCCCCGACCGGTCCACGAGGGCGCCCCCTTTCAGGCAAGGTCAGCCCTGGTAACCCTGCGGATTCTGCGACTGCCAGCGCCAGGTGTCTTCCACCATGCGCGGCAGGTCATATTCCGCTTTCCATCCCAGCTCTCGCTCCGCCGTTGTCGGGTCGGCGTAGCATTCGGCGATATCGCCGGGGCGGCGCGGCACCACCTTGAAAGGAATGGCACGACCGGAGGCCTCTTCAAAAGCTTTTACAATTTCCAGCACGGAACTGCCTCGACCGGTCCCCAGGTTGTAGGTGTAACAGCCGCTGTCGGTGTCCCCACGGCCCAACTTCTCCAGGGCTGCCACATGGCCGCGAGCCAGGTCCACCACGTGGATATAGTCGCGTACGCCAGTGCCATCCACGGTTGGGTAATCGTCGCCGAACACCTGCAGCTCGGGCAGGCGCCCCACGGCCACCTGGGCAACATATGGCAGCAGGTTGTTGGGAATACCCTGGGGATCTTCACCGATAGTGCCACTCTCGTGGGCGCCGATGGGATTGAAATAGCGCAACAGACTGACCTTCCAGCCCGCATCAGGAGCCGCGCACAGGTCACGCATGATGTCTTCCACCATCAACTTGCTGGCACCGTAGGGATTGGTGGCGCCGGTGGGGAAATCCTCGCGGATCGGTACGCTGGCCGGATCCCCGTAGACCGTTGCGGAGGAACTGAAGATCAGCTGCCTGACGCCAAACTCCTCCATGACCCGGCATAAGGCCAGGGTCCCCGCCACATTATTCTCGTAATAACGCAGGGGCTGTGCCACCGACTCGCCAACGGCTTTCAGGCCGGCAAAATGAATCACCGCATCTATCTGGTATTGGGAAAATATTTCCCGCAGCACCTGCTCATCGGCGATGTCCCCACGATGGAAACTGACCGGCTGGCCGGTAATGGCCTCGACCCGGTGCAGGGCGGCCTCGCTGCTGTTGCACAGGTTGTCCAGCACCACCGGCTGCCAGCCAGCGCTGATCAGTTCCACGCAGGTATGGGTGCCAATGTAGCCGGCCCCGCCGGTCACAAGTATTGCCATGGGTCTGGCCCTTCATTTTTTAGTTCTCGGGAATGGGGCGTAAGTAGAGCGCAAAACTGCCGCCCTTTTCAACCTGTATTGAGGTCTCTCCGGCGTCTCCCTTTAAGGGAGAGCTATGCTGGAAAAGCGAGAGTAAAAAGTAATTTTCCTCGCCCGGCGCGTCCCGGCAGCGCCGCCCGGTCATCGAGGGACCGGAAATAAAGATAGATTTTGGTTTAAGCGCAGCAGCGCGATTCAGCACCAGTGTCGCCCCCAGGGCGCCACCATCTCGCCGACAGTCCATGGCCTGGTCACCCCCGGCGCAGTATCCCGCGAGCCTGAGCCCCGACTGGAACACGAAGGTCGCCCGACACGCTACAGGGAGTTGTCAATGAATACGATTTTCAATCACTACCAGGAAAGGTACGAGTCCATCCAGGAAGAGGAGCTCAGCATCCAGGACTACCTGGAGCTGTGCAAGGCGGACCCCAGCGCCTACGCCTCTCCGGCGGAACGCATGCTGATGGCGATCGGCGAGGCAGAATTGATTGACACCTCCCGCGATCCACGCCTGTCGCGCATCTTTTCCAACAAAGTGATCAAGCGTTACGCTGCCTTCAGCGAGTTCTACGGCATGGAGGAAGCGATCGAGCAGATCGTTTCCTTCTTCCGCCACGCAGCCCAGGGCCTTGAGGAGAAAAAGCAGATCCTCTACCTGCTGGGTCCGGTGGGTGGCGGCAAGTCCTCCCTGGCGGAGCGGCTCAAGGCGCTGATGGAGAAGATCCCCATTTACGCCATCAAGGGCTCACCAGTGTTTGAATCGCCCCTCAGCCTGTTCTCTCCAGAAGAGGACGGGCAGATTCTCGAGGAGGATTACGGCATTCCCCGCCGCTACGTGAATACCATCATGTCTCCCTGGGCCATGAAGCGACTGCATGAGTACCAGGGCGATATCAGCAAGTTCCGGGTGGTGAAAGTCCGCCCGTCCATTCTCGACCAGGTGGCAATTTCCAAGACCGAGCCCGGCGACGAGAACAACCAGGACATTTCCTCGCTGGTGGGCAAGGTGGATATCCGCAAGCTTGAGGACTTTCCCCAGAATGACCCCGATGCTTACAGCTTCTCGGGCAGCCTGTGCCGCGCCAACCAGGGCCTGATGGAGTTTGTGGAGATGTTCAAGGCGCCGATCAAGGTGCTCCACCCACTGCTGACTGCAACCCAGGAAGGCAACTACAACAGCACCGAGGGCCTGGGCTCCATCCCATTCAATGGCATTATTCTCGCCCACTCCAACGAGTCCGAGTGGCAGTCCTTCCGCAACAACCGCAACAACGAGGCGTTCCTCGATCGCATCTATATCGTCAAGGTTCCCTACTGCGTGCGGGTGCTGGAAGAAATCAAGATCTACCAGAAGTTGCTGGAAAACAGCTCCCTGAACAGGGCCCCCTGTGCGCCCGACACCCTGCGCATGCTGGCGCAATTCTCCGTGTTATCCCGGATCAAGGCGCCGGAGAATTCGAGTATCTATTCCAAGATGCGAATCTATGATGGTGAGAACCTCAAGGACACCGACCCCAAGGCCAAAACCATCCAGGAATACCGTGACAATGCCGGTGTAGATGAGGGCATGAACGGCCTCTCTACCCGCTTCGCGTTCAAGATCCTTTCCAAGGTATTCAACTTTGACGCCACCGAAGTGGCCGCCAACCCGGTACACCTCCTCTACGTGCTGGAGCAGCAGATCGAGCAGGAGCAGTTCCCGCCGGAATACCAGGAGAAGTACCTGGGCTTTATCAAGGAATACCTGGCACCGCGCTATGTGGAGTTTATCGGCAAGGAAATCCAGACCGCCTACCTGGAGTCCTACGCCGAATATGGCCAGAACCTGTTTGATCGCTACGTCACCTACGCCGATTTCTGGATCCAGGACCAGGAGTACCGCGACCCGGAGACCGGCGAGATTCTCGACCGCGGCGCCCTGAACGAGGAACTGGAGAAGACCGAGAAGCCCGCCGGCATCTCCAACCCGAAAGACTTCCGCAACGAGATCGTCAACTTCGTGCTGCGCGCCCGCGCCAACAACCAGGGCAAAAACCCGGACTGGCGCTCCTATGAAAAGCTGCGCGCAGTGATCGAGAAGAAAATGTTCTCCAATACCGAGGACCTGCTCCCGGTTATCTCCTTCAACACCAAGGCTTCAGCGGACGACAAGAAGAAGCACGCCGACTTTGTCGATCGCATGGTGGAACGGGGTTATACCGAGAAACAGGTTCGACTGTTATCGGAGTGGTACCTGCGGGTACGCAAATCGCAGTAACCGGCTGTAGGGGTTTATGAGCTACATCATCGACCGTCGGCTCAACGGTAAAAACAAGAGCACGGTGAACCGGCAGCGTTTCCTGCAGCGCTATAAAGCGCATATCAAGAAGGCTGTCGGCGAGGCGATGAACAGTCGCTCGATCACCGATATGGAGAAGGGCGAGCGTATCAGTATTCCCACCCGGGATATCAGCGAGCCCATCTTCTCCCACGGCGCCGGCGGTCATGTAGACAGGGTACTGCCGGGCAACAAGCAGTTTTCCACCGGCGACCGGATTCCCCGTCAGGGGCAGCAGTCCGGCTCCGGCGGCGGTGGCGGCAGTGCCAGCGACAGCGGCGAGGGCATGGACGAGTTTGTGTTCCAGATCTCGCAGGAGGAATTTCTCGACTTTATGTTCGAGGGCCTGCAGCTGCCGAACATGGTCAAGCGCCGACTCGCCGGCAATGAATCCTTTCAGGTGGTGCGTGCCGGTATCAGCAACGAGGGTACGCCCGGCCGCCTGAACGTAGTGCGGTCCCTCCGCGCGGCTCACGCCCGCCGGATTGCACTCACCAGCAGCAAGCGCCGCAATATCCGCCTGCTGGAGGAGGAGCTCGAGCAGGAAGAGAACAAGGATCCCGCACTGCGGGACCAGCGCCGCGTGGACCTGCTGCAGGGCCAGATCGCCGACCTGCGTGGACGCGTGAAACGGGTTCCCTTCCTCGACGATTTCGACCTGAAATACAACCTGCTGGTGAAGCAGCCCCGGCCCCGCTCCCGTGCCGTGATGTTCTGCCTGATGGATGTGTCCGGCTCCATGAACCAGGCCACCAAGGACATGGCCAAGCGTTTCTTCCTTCTTTTGTACCTGTTCCTGCAACGCAGCTACGAATACACCGAGGTGGTATTTATCCGCCACCACACCAGCGCCAAGGAAGTGGACGAGGAGGAATTCTTCTATTCACGGGAAACCGGCGGCACCATCGTCTCCAGCGCCCTCAAGCTGATGCGCACGGTGATGCGCGAGCGGTATCCGGCCAGCGAGTGGAACATCTACGGTGCCCAGGCCTCCGATGGCGATAACTGGAACGACGACTCCAGCACCTGCCACAAGATCCTGATCGACGACATCATGCCCCACGTGCAGTACTACTCCTATGTGGAGATTACGCCCCGGGACCACCAGGCACTCTGGGAGGAGTACGAAAGTGTCCGGACGCTGTTTCCCGAGCACTTCGCCATGGAGCAGATCGTCGATGTACAGGATATCTACCCGGTCTTCCGCCAGTTGTTCAGCCAGAAGGTGAGCGCGTAATGTTCGATCAAGCCAGCTCTTCGCCGGATGCGCATGCCGAGGGCCCCATATCCACTACATCCGAGTGGACCTTCGAGCTGATCCGGGAATACGACCGCGCCATAGCCGAGCTTGCCGAGGAGTTTGGCCTCGACACTTACCCCAACCAGATCGAGGTAATCAGCTCCGAGCAGATGATGGACGCCTACTCCTCGGTGGGTATGCCGGTGGGCTACAACCACTGGTCGTTCGGCAAGCAATTCATCAGTGTGGAGAATAACTACCAGCGCGGACTGATGGGCCTGGCATACGAGATTGTGATCAACTCCAATCCCTGTATTGCCTACCTGATGGAAGAGAACACCATGACCATGCAGGCGCTGGTGATTGCGCATGCCTGCTACGGCCACAACTCATTTTTCAAGGGAAACTACCTGTTCCGCTCCTGGACCGATGCCAGCAGCATCATCGACTACCTGATCTTTGCCAAGAACTATATCCGCGAGTGTGAGCAGCGCCACGGCCAGGCCGAGGTGGAAGCCGTGCTGGATTCCTGCCACGCACTGATGAACTACGGCGTCGACCGCTACAAGCGGCCCTACCCGATTTCCGCGGTCGAGGAGGAGCGACGCCAGAAAGAGCGCGAGGAATACCGCCAGCGCCAGCTGAACGACCTGTGGCGGACCATCCCCAAAATGGGAGAGGACGATGAGGGCAACAGCCCACACCGCTTCCCCGAAGAGCCGCAGGAGAACATCCTCTACTTTATCGAGAAGAACGCCCCCCTGCTGGAAAACTGGCAGCGGGAGCTGGTGCGGATCGTGCGCAAGCTGGCGCAGTATTTCTACCCGCAGCGCCAGACGCAGGTAATGAACGAGGGCTGGGCGAGCTTCTGGCACTACACGCTGCTAACCGAGCTGTACAAGCGCGGGCGTGTGACCGAGGGATTCATGATCGAATTCCTGCAGAGCCACACCAATGTCATCTACCAGCCGGCGTTCGACAGCCCGTATTACAACGGCATTAACCCCTACACCCTGGGCTTCAGTATTTTCAGCGACCTGCGTCGTATCTGCGAGGCGCCGACGCAAGAGGATCGGGAGTGGTTCCCGGACATCGCCGGCAGCAACTGGAAGGAGACCCTGCAATTTGCCATGCGCGATTTCAAGGATGAGAGTTTCATCCTGCAGTTCCTGTCGCCCAAGGTAATGCGGGATATGAAACTGTTTTGTATCAGTGATGACGACCGCGAAAATGAAATTGTGGTCAACGCCATTCACGACGAGGACGGCTACCGCCAGTTGCGAGCTAACCTGGCGGGACAGTACAACCTGGGCAACCGCGAGCCCAATATACAGGTGTTCTCGGTGGCCAACCGCGGCGACCGCTCACTAACGCTCCACCATACCCAGCATCGCCGCCGCCCCCTGGGCAAGGACACCAAGGAAGTGCTGCGGCATATCCACCGGCTCTGGGGGTTCGATGTGCACCTGAACAGCCTGCACGGTGATGAGATCACCGCAAGCTTTCATTGCCCGGACCAGGGGCGCGACCGGACAGAACGGGAAGAGGAGTCCATGCTGGTTCCCAAGCCCATCTGAGCCGGGCGCTTCACATTTCCAGCAGCAGCTTCGCCTTGGCCACCAGTTCGGCGCGATCCCCCGGCCCCTGGATTACGGCGTCTGCCCCCGCATCCAGCCAGCGCTGCGAGTCGCTTTCGGACGCTTCGGTCACGACCAGTACCCGCACATTCGCAAACTCATTGCGCGAACGCAGGTGATCGATGATACCGAAGGCGTTGTTGTGCTCGAGGCTGACATCGATAACCAGCAGGGCCGGCTTGGCCGCCGCCAGCATGGTGCCCGCCACAAAACTGTTGCCGGCCACATCCACCTCGCAGCCCCCCTGCTGCAACGCCTGGCGACCCGCAGCAATCAGCTCCTGGCTCTGCGCCATAATCAGGACCTTGCGGCTGGCCGCGGCCAGTTCTGCCGGGACCGGCATGGCGTTGTCGCGCAGGAAGCCAACAAAGTCTTCCACACAGATCCGGTGGTCGCCCCGCCCCGGCAGCTTGTAGGCCTTCAACTGGCCCCGCTCGATCCAGCGGATCACCGTACGGAAATTAACCCCACAATAACGCGCCGCTTCCCCGGTGGTGAGCACATGCAGTTCGTTCATCGTTCTTATTTCCCCCAACATCTGCGGTTACTTACAGGCCATGTCGAAATCTGCGCCACCGTACGGGGCCAACACCCCCCGCCGACGCGCATTTATGCTGTGATATCGACCTACCCTTATAAAATATGCTGCTTGCTTTGGCAAAATCAGCCGTTAGCTCGGCCTCATAGTGTATTAACGAACGTAATCCCAAGTCCCTCAATAAAATCTCGAAATGAATTGTTGACAGGTAAGACAGGTTTAATAGAATTGTCATCATCTGGCAGTCAGGTCTTTACTGCCACCCGAGTCGCCCGGCGACTCCGCCCGTCCCCGGGCACAGTCTTTTTCGGCCCCCGGGCCGACGCGTATACCCTAAGACCCTGGGCCCCCTTGTTTTTTCGGGGCCTTTTTTTTATCTTCCAGAAGCTCAATCCCCTCCTCTTTGAACGCTCTCCACGGCGCCGGACGCAAGGAATTACAGTGGTACAGAGCCGAGACCGGCACAGCAGTATTCCCCCCGCGAGGCCCCCGCGATGAAAATCTACCTGGTGGGCGGCGCAGTCCGCGACAGGCTCCTCGAGCGCCCGGTGCACGAGCGGGACTGGGTGGTCGTGGGTGCAACCGAAGACGATATGCGCGCGCAGGGCTTCACCCCTGTAGGCCGCGACTTCCCCGTATTCCTGCACCCGGATACCAGCGAGGAGTACGCCCTGGCCCGCACCGAGCGCAAGAGCGGCCACGGTTACGGTGGTTTCACCGTTCACGCCGACCCCGACGTCACCCTGGAGCAGGACCTGCTGCGCCGCGACCTCACCATCAACGCCATGGCCGAGGATGACAGCGGCGAGCTGATCGACCCCTATAACGGTCGCGCCGACCTTGAAGCCCGGTTGCTGCGCCACGTATCCCCCGCTTTCGCCGAGGACCCCCTGCGCATACTGCGGGTGGCCCGTTTTGCCGCCCGCTACCACCACCTGGGCTTCCAGATTGCCGACGACACCATGGGCCTGATGCGCCAGATGGTTGAGGCCGGTGAGGTCGAGCACCTGGTGGCCGAGCGGGTATGGAAGGAAATCAGCCGGGCAATCACCGAGCCGGACCCGGATGTGTTTATCCGCGTGCTGCGGGAATGCGGCGCACTGAAGATACTGCTGCCGGAAGTTGACCGCCTGTTCGGCGTGCCGCAGCCGCCCAGGCATCATCCGGAGGTGGATACCGGCGAGCATGTGCTGCTCGCCCTGCGTATCGCACCGCCCCGCCTGGAGGTGCGCTTCGCAGTGTTAATGCATGACCTGGGCAAGGGCATCACCCCCGAAGAGGTCCTGCCCAGCCACCGCGGCCACGAAAAGGCCGGCCTGCCGCTGGTGCGCGACGTATGCAAGCGCTGGCGGGTGCCGAAACAACTGACCGCACTCGCTGCCGGCGTCTGCGAATATCACCTGCACTGCCACCGCGCCTTCGAGCTGCGCCCCCAGACGCTGATGAAAATGCTGCGCGCCCTGGATGCCCTGCGACGCCCGGAGCGTTTCGAGGATTTCCTGCTGGCCTGCGAGGCCGACGCCCGTGGGCGCGCGGGCTTGGCAGATCGCGACTACCCCCAGCCGGACTTCCTGCGCAGGGTGCGCGCCGCCGCCGAGGCCGTCTCGGTACAACCACTGATCGAGCAGGGCTACGAGGGTGCGGAACTGGGCCAGGCACTGGACCGGGCCCGGATCGACGCCATTGCGCAGGTCATGAAAGAGAAAGAACAGGAACAGAAGGACGCAGATGCGTAACGCCCTCGTCACCGGCGCCGCCGCCCGCCTGGGTCGCGCCATCGCCCGCGAACTCCACCGCGACCACCGGGTGGTGATCCACTACCGCAGTTCCGGCACCCGGGCCCGGGCCCTGGCCGAAGAGCTGAACGGTATCCGTGCGGACTCCGCCGTTGCCATCCAGAGCCCGCTTGCCAGCCAGGCGGACTGCGAGGCCCTGGCAGCGGCGGCAACGGCGCAGTGGGGCGGCATCGATGCGCTGGTGAACAACGCCTCGGCCTTCCATCCCACCCCCATCGGCGAGGCCGACGAGTCCGTCTGGGATGAACTGATGGGCAGCAACCTGAAAGCGCCCTTTTTCCTCAGCCAGGCGCTGGCACCCAGCCTTTCCCGCGATAACGGCTGCATCGTCAATATGGCCGATATCCACGCCGAGCGGCCCATGCCGCAGCACACCATCTACTGCGCCGCCAAGGCGGGGCTGGTAATGGTCACCAAGAGCCTGGCGCTGGAGCTGGCACCACAGGTACGGGTCAATGCCGTGGCGCCCGGGGCCATCCTCTGGCCGGAGAGCGAGGACGAGGCCGTGGACAGCGAAACCCAGGCCGGCATCCTCCAGCGTATCCCCATGGGGCGCACCGGCCGCGAGGCGGATATCGCCCGTACCGTGCGCTTCCTGGTCAGTGGCCAGGATTACATCACCGGCCAGGTACTGGCCGTGGATGGCGGGCGCAGCCTGAATATCTGATCCACCCCGGGCGCGGCCCGACCTGCGCGGCCCGACCTACGCGGCCCGACCATATTTCACTGCAATTTCACCGGGAAGTTGCCACAATGCCTTTCCACGTCGGTAATCGGAAAGCCCCCGGTGAACAGCCTCAAGATACTCCTGGTCGAAGACAACCCCACCCTCGCCCGCCAGACCGGCGAATTCCTCGAGGGGCATGGCTGGCAGGTGGATTTTGCCGATAACGGGCGGCTGGGCCTGAAGCTGGCCCTGGAACAGGTTTACGACCTGGTCCTGCTGGACCTCAACCTGCCGGACATGGACGGCGTGGAGCTGTGCCGCCAGTTCCGCCAGCGCGCCACGGTCACGACCCCGGTATTGATGCTCACTGCCCGCGACGCCTTCGACGATAAGGCCCTGGGTTTCCATTCCGGTGCCGACGACTACCTGTGCAAACCCTTCGACCCGCGCGAGCTGGCACTGCGGTGCGGCGCCCTGGCAAGACGGCGGGAGCTACATCGCAATGACGAAATCCGGATCGGCGCTTTACAAGTCCGCGGGCGCGGGCGTGAGGCGGAACGCGATGGCGAGCCCCTCAGGCTCACCGCCATCACCTTCAATATCCTCTGGGAACTGGCCTGTGCCTATCCCGAGCCGCTGACCCGCGCTGAGCTCTGCCACCGCATCTGGGGCGACAACCCGCCGGACAGCGACGCGCTGAAATCCCATATCTACAGCCTGCGCCGCCAGCTGGACCGGCCATTCGCAAGCCCCATGCTGCGCACCATCAGCAATATCGGCTACCGGCTGGAGCTGCCAGATGAAGGCTGAGCAGCCGCAGCGGAGCCTGCAACGCCGGGTATTTACGATATTCGGCAGCTTCACCCTGGTGCTCTGCCTGGTTTATAGCGGCATCGGGATCATGGCGGCTTACATCATCGAGGACCAGCTGCTCGATAACCTGATATCGGACGAAGCCCGGTATATCGAGCGACAGTTCCATACCCACGGCAAGCTGCCGACACCACGACTGCCCAATTTTTCCCTGTACGCTTCCGCCGGCGATGCCCCGAGCAACTTCCGGGTCGCCCTGGCAGGCGGCCGGAAAAGCGCCGAGCTGTTTGTTACCGGGGAACAGCATTACCACCTGCGGCGCCTGGAACTCGACGGTGGGCCGGTACTCGCTGCGGACGTGGGCAACCTGCTGACAGTATCGCGCCAGTCCGGCCGTCTCGTATGGCTGTTACTGGCTGCGCTGCTCGCTACCACTGCCCTGGCCCTGTGGCTGGCACACCGGCTGGCCGCCGGTACCATCCGCCCCCTGCTGGGCCTCGCCCGGGAAGTGCAGCAGCAACACAATGACCGTCAGCCAGTCGCCCTTTCCGCCACCGAAAACCAGGACGAGATCGGCTTCCTGGCGCGAACGCTGGAGCGCAGCCTCAACGAGCTGCAGCAGGCCCAACAGCGGGAAGCGGAATTTACCCGCGATGTCAGCCATGAACTGCGCACCGGCCTCGCCATAGCCACCAACACCATCGCACTGTCCCGGCAGCGGGAATTGCAGGACAGCGAGAAACACGAACTCTGGTCGACGCTGACGGCAATGGAAAAGACCGTCAGCACACTGCTGGCACTGGCGCGCGCCGAATCAATCGAGCGCTCCACTTTTGACCTGCGCCCCCTCCTGGAAGAGAGGCTGCTGGCCCGGCGCGAGATCGCAGCGGGAGAGAATTTCCAATTGGATCTCGCGCTGCCGGACAAGCTGCCGGTCAATGGCAACCCCCGCCTTACCGTACTGCTGCTGGATATCCTCCTGGACAATGCCATTCGGCATGCCGCCGGGCCCGCCCTGCAGATTCATGCGAGCGGCAGTGGGCTGAGCTTCACCAACCCGGTCAGGGAAAACACCGATACCGAAAACCTCTTCCTCGCCGGCACCCGCAGGCCGGGCAGTGACGGTCTCGGCCAGGGACTGTACCTGGCAAGCCGGATCCTCAATGCGCAGGGGTGGGGCTATGGGGCCAACTGCGAGAAACAGCTGTTCTCAATCTCCATCTATCCGGCCTGACATCCCGCCTGGCCCGCGCCCGTTCCTCCACGATATTTCCCGAGGAATTTCACCAGCGCTTCACGCGCACTGCGCCACGATGCTCCTGAAACAGCAAGGAGAATCATCATGGCCAAGAAAATCCTGTTAACAATATTATTCAGCGTGACACTGCTCGCCGGCACCGGCTTTTGGCTGAAAAGCCTGATTCCCCCACCGCCGGATCACCAGGCCCTGGCGCAGACACAGCCCGGGGATATCCCCTATCTCCAGCAACCCCGGCCCGCCGGTGACCGCGGCCGAATCCTGATGGTGGTGACCAGTGCCTCCACCATGGGTGAGCACGGCAAGGACACCGGATACGAACTGACCGAGCTCGCGCGGTCCTACTACGTATTTACCGCCAATGGCTTTACCGTGGATATCGCCAGCCCCCGGGGCGGAGAGCCGCCGGCAGTGATCGACCGGGACGATATGGGGCCAATCGAATACGCATTCCTGAACGACCAACTAGTGAAGGCAAAGCTGCACGACAGCATCCCGGTGGCACAGGCCAATGCAGGTGACTACCGCGGTATTTTCTTTGTCGGTGGCAAGGGCGCCATGTTCGACTTCCCCGGCAATGCCGACATCCACAACCTGGTGGCATCCATCTATGGGGACGGCGGTGTCGTCGGCGCGGTCTGCCACGGACCGGCAGCACTTGCCGATATAGAGCTGGAGCCGGGGGTGCCGCTGCTGCAGGGGCGGCGTATCAGTAGCTTTACCAACGAAGAGGAACTGTTCCTGATTCCGGAGGCGGAGGAAGTATTTCCCTTCCTGCTCGAATCCCGGCTGCGGGAGAACGGCGCCGTGTTCGAGGCGGGCCCGGCCTACCTGCGCCAGGTCAGCACCGATGGCAGGCTGGTTACCGGGCAAAACCCCTGGTCGGTATGGGCACTCGCCGAGGAAATGGTGAAAACACTGGGCTATCAACCGGTACAGCGAAAGGTTACCAGTGAAGAAAACACCGTGGAGCTGCTACTGGCCTATGAAACCGATGGCCACCGCGGCGCCCTGACCAGGCTGGAAACATTCCAGCAGGCGGCCAGTGGTGAGGGGGAAGCAATCAACCGGCGATTACTGGCGATGCACGGCATTGTCGCGGTGATGCAGGGACGGGTCGGCAAGGCGGTGGATATCGTGCGGCTGCTGTCCGCTGCAAAAAAGTGGCAACAGGGGAAACAGGTGTAACCAGGACCGTCGCCCCGGCTTCGTATTTCCGTGTGAGCCAGGCCGCGACCGGCCTGCGCACCCGGCCAGGAGCTTTCAATGCCCCCTGCCAGACCCGGTGGGCTCATAGAGCCCACCGCCAGTGAACCAGCCTTCCCCCGGCAATACTGCATCGCACACGCTTCGGCCGGAATTTTCACCTGAATTTTACCGGGCCACCTGCAGACTTCCCCCATCAATCAGGAGAACCAAACCATGAGCAAGAAACTGAAATTTACGACCCGAATGATCCTGCTGCCAGGGCTGGCAATCGGTTGCCTTACCGCCCTCTGGTATACCTTTGTAGCGCTGAAAGAGGAGCCGGTAGCCCGGGATGCAATCGTGGCGTCCTACGCTTACCAAACGCCGGCGGATATCGGCATGTCGATGGAAGAAATCGGGGGAGGCCAGTTTGAGTTTTCGTACCGGAGCTTTGACGGGGCACTGGTCAACGGCCGCATCAGCTATCCCTCCGTAAAACAGGAAAAATATCCCGTGCTGGTCGGCATGGCGGCCATGGGAAGAGGCTACCAGCGCTGGTGGGTGGACTCCTTCAAGGGACGCCCGACAGTGACCCGGGTGAATGAAATCACCGAGCTCGCCAGCGAAAAAGGCTATGTGGTGGTCGCCATCGATGCACGCTTTCACGGCACCAGGAAAGACCCCAACCGCACCCTGGCGTCGATCATGAATGACCTGCATTACTTCGGGGACAAGCGCGACTACGAAGCAATGATCCGGGACACGGTCCTCGATTACCGGGTCCTGATGGACTGGATCGCTCAGCAACCGGACCTGGACGGTGGCAACCTGACCCTGGCGGGTTACAGCATGGGCGCGCAGGTCGCCCTGCTGGCCTCGGCCCTCGACCCGCGCGTGGACCGGGTTATCGCTATGGTGCCGCCACATATCGACGACAAGACGGCGGTCGTGGCGCCCAGGAACCTTGCCGGCCTGATTAAAAAACCCGGAGTTCTCCTGATCACTGCAGAGGATGATGAGTACGCTTCGAAAGAGGACAACCTGCAGCTGTACGATGCGATTGCAAGCGCAGACAAGAAGCACCAGGCGCTCGCGGGAGGCCACATACTGCCAGGTGATTACATCGATGCGGTGCGCGGCTGGCTGTAAGGCAGCGTAGCCGTTGCTCCCAGCGGGTACGCCCGCAGCCCCACGCGCCGGTTTTGGCACTGGGGCCCGGGTGCAGGACAAAGACAGTCAGGGCCAGGGAAAGTGTACCGGCCAGAGTTTCTGCTTGTCCTTGTCGTAATCTTCCCACATCTCGGCAAAGGTCTGGCCGGTGAGGGGGTGGCGCTGGGCTGGCGCCAGCTCGGCCAGGGGCTGCAGCACGAAGGCGTTTTTCACAATCTCGCCGCGGGGCAGTTTTACCCCATCGAATTCGCCGGCCAGGTCGTCGTAGGTGAGGATATCGATATCCAGCGTCCGCGCGCTGAACTTGGGGCCGCTGCGCACCCGGCCATTGGCATCCTCGATCTCCCGCAGTCGCAGTGCCAGCTGGCCCACCGGCAGGTCGGTGTGCAGGCCCACCACCAGGTTATAGAAATTGTCGCCATCGAAGCCCACGGCCTCGCTCTCGAATACCCGCGAGACACTCAGGTTGCCGAATTCAGCGGCCAGCGCATCCAGGCCGGCACGAATATGCCGCCCGCGGTCGATGTTACTGCCGAGACTGAGGTATACCTGTGCCACGCTCACACTCCTGCGGCGGCGCCGCTGGCCGGGCGTTCGCCGCGCTCGATAATCACACCCACATCGCGGGAACCGCGAACGGCCCCCGGCTTCGACAGCCGCAGCCGCAGCCACGGCACGCTGAACTCGTCGCGCACAATGCCTGCCGCCTGTTCCGCCATGGTTTCCACCAGCAGGAACTCGCTGCCCTCGATAAAGCCGATCAGCCGCTTGGCCACCGCCTTGTAGTTGAGGGTGTGCTCGATATCGTCGGTGCGCGCCGCCTCGGAAATATCGAACGCCATCTCCAGGTCCAGGCTCACGGTCTGGCGCACCTCGCGCTCCCAGTCGTAGATCCCGATAATGGTGTTCACTTTCAGGTCCCGTATATAAACGATATCCATCAGCCGGCCAGGCCTCCTTCCAGTTCCGTCATCGGCCAGCGCGGCCGCACTTCCACACCCAGGCCCGACTGCTGCCCGGCCTTGAGGCGCAGGTAGCCGGCGTAGGCAATCATGGCACCGTTGTCGGTGCAGAATTCCTGGCGCGGGTAATAGACCTCCGCGCCATCCCTGGCCAGCGCCTTCTCCAGGCGCTCGCGCAACAGTTTATTGGCGGAGACCCCGCCGGCCACCACCAGGGTCTTGCGACCCGACGCCTTCAGCGCGCGGCGGCACTTGATCACCAGGGTGTCCACCACCGCTTCCTGGAAAGCCGCGGCGATATCGGCACAGGTCTGGTCGTCCGGGAGCCCGTCTTCCAGGGCGTGGTCGCGCACCGTGGTCAGGGTATAGGTCTTGAGGCCGGAGAAGCTGAAGTCCAGCCCCGGGCGATCGGTCATGGGCCGCGGAAAGGTAAAGCGCGCCGCATCGCCCTTCTCCGCCAGCGCGGCCAGGCGCGGCCCGCCCGGATAGTCCAGGTCGAGCATCTTGGCGGCCTTGTCGAAGGCCTCCCCGGCGGCGTCATCCAGGGACTCGCCCAGCAGTTCGTATTCCCCCAGACCACGCACATCCACCAGCTGGGTGTGGCCGCCGGAGACCAGCAGGGCAACAAAAGGAAAGGCGGGCGGCTTCTCCTCCAGCATCGGCGCCAGCAGGTGGCCCTCCATATGGTGGATCTCCACCGCCGGCACGCCCCAGCCGTATGCCAGGGCCCGCCCGGCACAGGCCCCCACCATCAGCGCGCCCACCAGGCCGGGACCGGCGGTATAGGCAATACCGTCCAGGTCCGCCGGCGCAGTGCCGGAACGCTCCATCACCTGGCGCACCAGTGGCAGCAGTTTGCGCACATGGTCGCGACTGGCCAGTTCCGGCACCACACCGCCGTAATCGGCGTGCAGGTCCACCTGGCTGAAGAGCGCATGCTCCAGCAGGCCCCGTTCGCTGTCGTACAGGGCTACGCCGGTTTCATCGCAGGAGGTTTCGATACCCAGAATCCGCACTTGGTCTCACACTCGTGGCTGAATCAAAGGGCGCCTATCATACTTGAAAGGGTAGTCAGGGTGCAGGCATCCCCCGGGAAGCTGCATATGGCACCCGCAGGCGGGCCAAAGCCCCCGCCAGACGGCCCTCTGGCGCCATTTCCGCTGCTGCCGGGATGCTTTTCTTCCTATATAGGGGCATACCGGCGCCACCGACCCGCAGAGACGGGCGGAAATGGCTATAAACCGGGCGCTGACAGGCTTGCGATCCCCGGACCAAGTGTTTAGAATTTGCGCCCTCGCTGTGAACCGGCCCCCGGATTGCATCTGCGAGAGCAATTGCCGGAAGGCCGAGAGAAACGAATTTTACAGGTAACTTATGCCCTCTGTACGAATCAAAGACAACGAACCGTTCGATATCGCCCTGCGCCGCTTCAAGCGCTCTTGTGAGAAAGCCGGTGTACTGTCTGAAGTACGTCGTCGCGAGTTTTACGAGAAGCCGACTGCCGTTCGCAAGCGCAAGGCTGCCGCGGCTGTGAAGCGTCACGCCAAGAAGCTGCAGCGCGAAAACCGCAAGTTCCAGCGCCTCTACTAAGCAGCGGCCCCCGAGGCTGCTCTCAGCGAGGCCGGCCGGGGCCAGAACCCCGGGGCGGTGATCGAAAAACGGCGTGCGAGCTGGACTCGCGCGCCGTTTTGCGTTGTGCTGGAGTTAAAAGGCGTGGCCCCGCCCCGCCACCCCACCGGGATGCCCCGTGCATGCCGGCGGCCCGGATACTGACCCGCCGCCCGCGCGGCCGGGTGAATAACAACCCTAAAGACCGGATCCATACCCATGAGCACTCTCAAGGATACCCTCGCCCAGTCCACCAAGGAGGCCATGAAGGCCCGTGCCAAGGAGCGCCTGGCGACCCTGCGCCTGATCAATGCCGAGATCAAGCGTGTCGAGGTGGATGAGCGTATTGAGCTGGACGACGCCCGCATCCTGGCCCTGCTGGACAAGATGACCAAGCAGCGTCGCGATTCCATCGCCCAGTACGAGAAAGCCGGCCGCGCCGAGCTGGCCGCCGTGGAACAGGCCGAGATCGACGTCATCCAGGAGTTCCTGCCGGAGCAGCTGAGCGAGGCCGAACTCGCCGAGATCGTCAGCGCCGCGGTCAAGGACACCGGGGCCAGCGGCATGGCCGACATGGGCAAGGTAATGGCCCAGGTGAAGCCGCAGGTACAGGGCCGCGCCGATATGGGTGCGGTGAGCAAAATGGTGAAAGCCCAGCTCGCCTGAGCCGGGCCATTCCTACACTACGCCGGGTGCCCAGCGCCGCCCGGCCGCAGCAAATCTCGTGGAACGACTGAATGGCCGGAAAGATCCCCCAGCATTTTATCGACGACCTGCTCGCACGGGCCGATATCGTCGGGGTGATCGACAGCCGGGTGAAACTGCGCAAGACCGGGAAAAACTATTCCGCCTGTTGCCCGTTTCACGACGAAAAAACCCCGTCCTTTACCGTAAGCCCCGACAAACAGTTCTACTACTGCTTCGGCTGTGGTGCCAACGGCAATGCGATCGGCTTCCTGATGGAATACGACCGCATGGGCTTTCCCGAGGCGGTGGAAAAGCTGGCGGCCAGCCAGGGCCTGGAAGTGCCACGCGAGCAGCTGGCCCCTGGCGTCGAGCAGCGCCAGCGGGAGAGCCAGTCGCTCTACCAGCTGACCGGCAAGGCAGCGGATTTCTACCGCGCCCAGCTGCGCTCGCACCCCTCCGCGGGGCGAGCGATCACTTACCTGAAACAGCGCGGCCTGTCGGGTGAGATCGCCCGCGACTTCGGTATCGGCCTGGCGCCGCCGGGCTGGGACAACCTGCTCAACGAGCTGGCGGACACCCCGGACAAGGCCGACCAGCTGGAGCGCGCCGGCCTGGCCATTCGCCGCCAGGACAGCAACGGCAACAGCGCCTCCCGCGGACGCCACCACTACGACCGCTTCCGCAACCGGATCATGTTCCCGATCCGCGACCAGCGCGGACGCACCATCGCCTTCGGCGGGCGGGTACTGGGTGACGACAAGCCCAAGTACCTGAACTCGCCGGAAACCCCGATCTTCCACAAGAGCCGCGAACTCTACGGCCTGTGGGAGGCGCGCCAGGCCAACCGCGACCTGCAGCGGCTGATCGTGGTGGAGGGCTACATGGATGTGGTGGCGCTGGCCCAGTTCGGCATCCGCTGCGCGGTCGCCACCCTGGGCACCGCCTGTGGCGAGGAACATATCCAGCTGGCGTTCCGCCATACCGGCGAACTGGTGTTCTGCTTCGACGGCGACCGCGCCGGCCGCGCGGCCGCCCGGCGGGCACTGGAATCCGCCCTGCCGCAGATGCAGGACGGCCGCAGTGTGCGCTTCCTGCTGCTGCCGGAAGGCGAGGACCCGGACACCCTGGTGCGCCAGCTGGGGGGCGAGCGCTTTACGCAACTGGTGGAAGAGCAGGCACGGCCGCTGGAAGACTTCCTGTTCGACCTGGTGGGGGAAGGCATCAACCTGCAGACCATGGACGGGCGCGCGCGCCTGTCCAAGCAGGCCGCCCCCCTGCTGGACCTGCTGCCGGCCGGCGTCTATCGCCAGCTGATGTTCCAGCAACTGGCGGCGCGCACCGGCCTCGACCGGGAGATGCTGGAAGAAATCATCGAGGCAGAGCAGGCCAGCCGCGCCAGCCGCCCACCGGAAGCGGCCCCAACCGCGCCGCAGCCCCACAGCGCCCCGCGCAGTGAGCCGGCTGCACCGCGCGGCGAAGCCGCCCCGGGCAGCCCGGACCCGGGCCCCGGGGAGATGCCGCCGCAGCCGCCCCAGGACTATATCGACGAGTTCGACCAGCCCCCGGACATGGCCGCCCCGGAGCCGGCACCGGCAGCCGCCACCCCGCGCCGGCGCAGCGGCCAGTACCGCCTGCCGCCGGAGCGCATGCTGATTGCGCTGCTGCTGCACCACCCGGAGCTGGCGGCACAGATCGCCGACAGCGCGCAGTTCCGCAATCGCGGCGTGGCGGACCTGGCCCTGTTCGCCGACCTGGTGGAGCTGCTTCGGCAGCGGCCAGACTACAATCTGAACCAGCTGCTGGGTTACTGGCGCGCCCACCACGGTGCCGCATCCTGCGACACCCTGGCGCAACTGGCGGCCTCCCAGCTGGTCAGCGGCGTACGCCAGCTGGCCCGCGGCGACGCGGGCCTGGAGTACGACCCCCAGGCCGAATTCAGGGACTGCCTGCAGCAGCTGGAGCGCAGCGAGGCACGCGAGCACAATCGCGGCCTGCTGGAGCAGCTGCGCAGCGGTGGCGGCCAGTTGAGCGACGAGCAGCGGGCGCTGCTGGCCAACTGGCGGCGCAAGGACGACTAGTCAGGTGCCGGGCCTTGAAATACCGGGGCCCAGCACCATATCGATAAACCCCGGACGGGAGACGGGATCGGGAACCGAGCACAACAGACTTCGCACCACGGCGTCACTTGACAGCCAGAGTGGTTATTGCTATCGCAAATACGCTATAATCCCGCGTCTTTGTCCCGACTTTTTAACCCCCAAGATTTCAGGGTTGTGCATGACCGACAAAACCCAACAGCAGACGACTTCCCGCATCAAGGAGCTGATCGCCCGCGGTAAAGAGCAGGGCTACCTGACCTATGCAGAAGTAAACGACCACCTGCCGGAAGATATTTCCGATCCCGATCAGGTGGAAGACATCATCGGCATGATCAACGACATGGGTATCAAGGTGTTCGAGAGTGCACCCGATGCCGAAGAACTGTTGATGGCCGAGGGCGACAGCTCCGCCGATGAGATAGCCGCCGCCGAAGCCGCCGCCGCCCTGGCCGCGGTGGAATCCGACGTGGGCCGCACCACCGACCCGGTGCGCATGTATATGCGCGAGATGGGTACCGTGGAGCTGCTCACCCGCGAGGGCGAGATCGCCATCGCCAAGCGGATCGAGGAAGGCCTGCGTGAACTGATGGCAGCCCTGGCCTACTGGCCCGGTGCCGTCCAGCACGTGATCGACGAGTACAAGCTGATCGAGGAAGGCGAGCGCCGCATTCCGGACGTGATCGCCGGCTGGCTGGACCCGGCCGACGAGGTCCCGCCGGGCGCCCAGACCGGCCAGGCCGCCGCCCCCGCCCCGAGCAGCGACAAGTCCGATGACGACGACTCCGACGATGACGACGACGATTCCTCCGAGGAAGAGGAAGAGAACGTCGGCGGTATCGATCCGGAAGAACTCGCCGAGCGCATGAACAAGCTGATCGCCGCGCAGAAGAAGGCCGACGCCGCCATCAAGAAGCACGGCCGCGACTCCAAGCAGGCCGGCGAGGCCCTGGAGGCCGTGGGCGAGGTGTTCCGCTACTTCAAGCTGGCCCCGCGCCAGTTCGACCCGCTCTACCAGCAGGTGCGCAGCATCCTCGACGAGGTGCGCCTGCAGGAGCGCGCCATCATGCACCTGTGCATCAAGAAAGCCCGGATGCCGCGCAAGACCTTCATCAAGGAGTTCCCGGGCAACGAGACCAACGAGGACTGGATCCCCGGTATCGTCAAGAAGAAGCGCGACTACTCCGACAACCTGCGCCACCTGGCGGAAGACATCATCCGCTGCCAGCGCAAACTGGCCCAGTGCCGCGAGCAGGCCGGGCTGGAGATCGGCCAGATCAAGGAGATCAACCGCCGCATGTCCATCGGCGAGGCCCGCTCCCGCCGCGCCAAGAAGGAAATGGTCGAGGCCAACCTGCGCCTGGTGATCTCCATCGCCAAGAAGTACACCAACCGTGGCCTGCAGTTCCTGGACCTGATCCAGGAGGGCAACATCGGCCTGATGAAGGCGGTGGACAAGTTCGAGTACCGTCGCGGTTACAAGTTCTCCACCTACGCCACCTGGTGGATCCGCCAGGCCATCACCCGCTCCATCGCGGACCAGGCGCGCACCATCCGTATCCCGGTGCATATGATTGAGACCATCAACAAGCTCAATCGCATCAGCCGCCAGATGCTGCAGGAGATGGGCCGCGAGCCGACCCCGGAAGAGCTGGGCGAGCGCATGGAAATGCCGGAGGACAAGGTCCGCAAGGTACTCAAGATCGCCAAGGAACCGATCTCCATGGAGACGCCCATCGGCGACGACGAGGATTCGCACCTGGGGGACTTCATCGAGGACCAGAACCAATCGTCCCCGGTGGATACCGCCACCCAGACCGGCCTGCACGACGCCACCCGCTCCGTGCTCGGCGGCCTGACCGCGCGCGAGGCCAAGGTACTGCGCATGCGCTTCGGTATCGACATGAACACTGACCACACCCTCGAGGAAGTGGGCAAGCAGTTCGACGTGACCCGCGAGCGTATCCGCCAGATAGAGGCCAAGGCACTCCGCAAGCTGCGACACCCGTCGCGCTCGGAGCACCTGCGAAGCTTCCTCGACGAAGGATAAGCACCCAAAGCCCGGCACCGCCGGGCTTTTTTTTACCAACAGGTTACACAGTCGTGGCCAGGAAACCGCGCCTGACCGATACCAACGCCACAGGAAATGAACGCCGGAGGGAAACCGCAATGCAGGAAGAGTTCGTCAACAAGCCGGGCAAGACCGGTATCCCGCGCCTGATCGATGCCACCAACTACTCCTGGCAGGGGTTGCTGGCCACCTGGCGCAACGAGGCCGCCTTCCGCCAGGAGGTAAGCCTGGCCGTCTTCCTGATCCCGCTGGCCCTGTGGCTGGGCGAGACAGGCATCGAGCGCGCCCTGCTGATCGGCGTCACCCTGCTGGTGATGATCGTGGAACTGCTGAACAGCGCCGTGGAGGCCGCGATCGACCGCATCGGCCCGGAAAAGCACCCGCTGTCAAAGATCGCCAAGGACACCGGTTCGGCCGCGGTATCCCTGTCGCTGCTGATGTGGCTATTCACCTGGGTGTGCATCCTGCTGCCGCGCTGGGTCACCTGATCCTCCTGCGGCGTTCGCCGCGCCCATGCACCACTCCTGCCCCGCGCCAGGAAATCTCCGCCACCGCGCGCCACAATTCGTACGCCCGTCTAAACTTTCCCCACTGCCCATAAAGCATCAACCACGGAAGGTTTATGGCACCAAAGTTTCTGGCGACTATAGGGCTGCTCGCCCTGCTCTGCGTCGCCCCCGCGCTCTCCCACGCCCAGGCCGCCGATCGTGGCGAGCTCGCCGTGTTCGCCCAGATCAAGCGACTCGCCCAGCAGGTCTCCCTCGAACAGCTCGACGGCTTCCAGCAACGCCGGGAGGAATGGCGCAATGCACCAATGGGCTACAGCAACAGCCGCCTGCAACTGCACCACGGCGGGCTGGAACTGGACTGGCGCGGCGATGCCCCGAGCCGCTTTGACGGCACCCTGACCGGCTTCCGCGCCAGCCACGACTTCTTCGCCGGCCCCACCTGCAACGGCAGCCAGCAGGCCGGGGTCAGCGCCGGGAGCAGTTTCGCCAGCGGCGACAGCTTTGCCCGCCGCCGCGATGGCAGCAATGGCCAGGTGGGCACCAACGACCTGCAGAGCTATTTTGTTGGCGCTTACTTCAGCGACCTGCGCAATAGCGGCCGCTACCTGGACCTGCAGGCCAAGGTCGCCTACCTGCGCGTACAGACCGACACCTATCGCGGCGCCAGCGGCGACACCCACGGCGTGCAGCTCGCTCTGGCCGCGGAAGCCGGCTACGACCTTGCCCTGACCGAGCGCTACGGCATCGAGCCCCAGCTGCAGCTGCTGGCCAACTACACCAACCTGGCAGTGATCGACGCCGGCCGCTACGCGGTCGATTCCGACGTCACCCCGGAGCTGGCACTCCGTGCGGGGGTGCGCGCCTACCGCAGCGACCGCCCGCACTTCGCCTATGCCAACCTGTGGCAGATCCTGGATGGCGACGACGAACTCTACAGCTCCAGCGCCGCAGACCTGCGCCACCAGCGCGGCGCCCGCTGGATGGAACTGGGTGTGGGCACACGCCTGCTCACCCTAGCCATGGGGGACCTGTCCCTCGACCTCCGTTACCGCACTTCGGTGGACGATCACGACTGGCAGGGCCTGCGCGCCGGCCTGGGCTTCAGCTGGGCCTGGTAGCACCGCGCGACAGGCAAAAGCCGTTGATTTAACGGGGAAAATCGAGTACTTTTCCCGACCGCCTGCCCCATCAGCAGGCACTCCATGGGGGCCCTTAGCTCAGTTGGTTAGAGCATCCGACTCATAATCGGCAGGTCCTGGGTTCAAGTCCCGGAGGGCCCACCATTTTCCCGAAGCGATTTTCGATAATCATCGATTGGCCACTCTGTACTACGGAGCTTAGAAGTGTGTAGACTGGCAGAAAGCCGCGTCTCTCACATATAACCCGTAAATAGCCACTGCTATAACACTATCAGTTGATAAATAAAGCGCTGAAAATCGACGCCGATAGCCTCAACAGCAAGATTGCATTATCATCCCTAATTGCTTCTACGAGCATATTACAGCTGTTGAGCTAATACATTTATGGGTACCACCTCCGCTCAAGGAGGGGCATCGAAAAAGAGCAAAATGAGGCCCCCTGGAGCCAATGCCAGACAACCTAAATATAGCGATAAAAAAAAGTAGCGAAATTTGGACAAATCCAATTTTAAGGTGGGCCGGCAGCAAAAAAAAATTGCTCCCAATTCTGCTCAAGAATATACCAAATAATATAAATCGCTATGTTGAGCCATTTTGCGGTTCTGCATGTCTATTTTTCGCCCTGCGACCTCAGAAAGCGATATTGAGCGACCTGAATAATGAGCTCATGCATACCTACGCTCAATTAAAAAAGCACCCCAAAATACTGCACAGACTGGCTTCATCGTATTCAACCGAGAACGAAGAATATTTACGAATTAGGGCGCAAAACCCTGAAGCACTTACTCCGATTGACCGTGCTGCAAGGTTTATTTACCTTAACCGTCACTGTTTCAATGGTGTCTACAGGACCAACAGACAGGGACAGTTTAATGTGCCGCAAGGTAATCGAACCGGTGCCTTCCCAGAATCCAAGCACTTTTTACGCTGCTCCATAGCCCTGAGGGACGCAGAACTTAAAGCATGTAATTATAAGACTATTATTACCCGAGTTAAAAAAGGTGACTTTGTATACCTGGACCCACCATATGCTAAAGCAGATAGCAGGAACCGTGGCGAATACGGCCCTAAATCTTTCACCTATGCCGACCTACCAGACATGCTTAGCCAACTTGCCGAGATTAACAGAAGCGGGGCCACGTTCCTCTTTTCCTATTGCTTAGAGCCTAATCACATTGAATATTTCAGAGAAAACTGGAATGTTGAAGTAATAAAGGTTCAAAGACACGTGGCGGGTTTTTCGAAGCACAGAAATAAAGTCAGTGAAATTCTAGTATCGAACCGGAAAATAACGGTATAAAAATGTCGACGCATGGAAAGGCGATAAAGATAATCGTTCTCAGCGATATTCACCCAACAATGAGCAGCTTGCCGGAGCTCGGCGAGAGCCATTTAAAAATCGACCAATCAGAAGAAACCTATAACAATCCTTTTGCGGGCTTATTTACTCTGGTGTCAAAGGAAAGCATTGAAGCGGACATCATATTATGCGCTGGTGATCTAGGCACTCGAGCCCACCCCCTGACAATCAAATACACTTGGGACAAGCTTCAAGAACTTAAGGAAAAAGCAAAAGCACAAGCATTGATAGTTACCCCAGGCAATCACGATCACGATTCCAGGTCAAAATATCTGAAATACGACCCCAAAGGGTTTCTCCAATCTTTAACCCCCCCTTTTCCGTATGATTTTGGAGATGAAAACTCTCACTTTTGGGCGTGGAATTTCGACATCATTGAACATGACAATGCGAGAATAATCACCTTAAATAGCTCTGCATATCATGGCATAAGCGATGAATATCTCTATGGGAGAGTCACCGAAATAACCATAAATAAAATAAAAAATAAGCTAGCTTCACTACCAGAAAAACCAATAAATATTTTACTCTGCCATCATCATTTCCATAAAAATGAAGAAATAAAAGTGGAAGACTATGACGCAATGGAAGGCGCATCTCGTCTAATGGCAATGTTATCTGAAGAAGCCACTGGAGACTGGATGCTCATCCATGGGCACAAACACTTCCCCAAAATTTATTACGGGCAAAGCTCTTACGGACAATCACCCATTATATTCTCTGCCGGCAGCTTTTCGGGCGACACTAATGGAGAACTGGGAACAGTTGCCAGCAATCAGGTTTACCTTCTCGAATTTAATCTCGAAGAGATTGAAAATTACGGACTCGTGGGCAAATTTAAAACGTGGGACTGGGCCCACGGAAGAGGCTGGCTCAAAGCGTCGGATCGGTCTGGAATCCCCCATGAAGGCGGATTCGGGTGCCAAGCGGCGCCAAAACTACTATTAAAAGAGCTGCAAGAAAAGTTAAACGGGAAATCTTCATATTCACGAGATGAAATAGTCTGTCTTATACCCCAGCTTCAATTCTTAACCCCAATGGCGGTTCAAAAGCTCAAACAAATCAGTGAAGAAAATTTAGCTTTTGAGGTCTTCACGAGCTCAGGGCAAATCACGGAAATATCAAAAATAAAGAGAACATAATGAACACGGCACCAAGCATATATGAGAGCTTCAATGCAAAAAACTTGGAGCCCGAGCAAGTTGCAAAATCCTTTGTTCCTTCAGAAAATTTTCAAAAACTAGCTCGTAGGCGCCACAGCGTAATTGTTGGCCCCAGAGGTAGTGGCAAAACCACACTACTGAAAATGCTCCAAGCTGAAGCTCTTACAGCCTGGCCACACCCTGAAGCACAGAAGTATAGAGAGCTGGTTGATTTTAATGGGGTATTCATTCCCACAGATAGAGTATGGAAAGAGCAAATAGACGCCATACTTGACTATAAGCTCCCCAGAGAGGCTTGCGAAGATCTGGCTATAGGCACATTCACAACTCATGCACTACATAAGTTTGCGTGCGCAATAGACTTCGTTCTTATTCAAAATAGCGTCACACCCACTGAGGAGTTCATTGATGCACTTTCTAAGGCCTGGAAAACACCAGCTAAATCCATCAGCCTACAATCACTTATCTCCTCTTTGTCAATTCGAAAGAGCGACATTCCTCTTTTTGCAAACAAAATTAAGAGAATGGATAAAGAGAAAATCAGTGAATACCTATTAAGCGATGAAAGAGAATACTTATACTTAGACCTAATTCAGGCTATTCATGCGGGAATAGATATAGTCAACAACCACTTCGACCTAAGGACACAAAACTGGGCATTTCTATTCGACGAGTTAGAGCTCGCTCCACCAACGATTCTTCAGAAACTCATTGATGCCCTGAGGGGCTCTCATGAAAATCTAATCCTAAAACTATCACTTGCGCCTTTTGGGCAAGAGCGAAACATCATAAAAGACGTCTTCTCTGCCATGCCCGGCAACGACTACGAAACAATACTTTTATGGAATGCGAGGAAGAACTCCAACAATAGAAAGTTTTCCCGATCTCTCTTAAAGTCGATGCTAAAAGAACGCGGAATAGATCTAGAGGATCCTGATAGTATTTTCCGAAAGCCTCCACTGAAATTACACGCGGCCCTTTTTCAGGAAGCATATAAAAACGATCCATCTTTTAGGCATTACCTAAACAAGAGAAATATTGACCCCGAATCGATCGAGAAATTAGCCAGCAAGGATAAAGATAAAATAGTAAGAAAAGTTTCTCCTATTTTAAGAATCCGAAATCACGCAAGAAGACCACAAAATGAAGGAGACAAGCCAGCATTAAAGAGCTTGAAGTCTTTACATTATTATTATTCAGGTCCTGACTCACTGTACGACATCCTAGAGGGTAATCCTCGATTTTTAATTGGGGTAATGACTGCCCTAATAGATGAATATGAAGAAAATGGTAAAATTAAGACCGAAAAACAGCTCCAAGAAATTAATTTGGCTATCGAAAGGTTTAGCTCTCTCCTAAGAACTATTCCAAGCCCCATCCATGAAACCAAGAGAAAATCCCAAGGGTTGGACTTCACCATTTCCTTGATAGGTAACTTTTTCAAAAAATCAGTAATTCTTGATGATTTTAAGGACCAGCCTTTCGGCTCTTTTGTCGTTGATAAGTCTACATCAAGGGAAATACAAGAAAGCTTGGGAGCAGCCCTCAATGCCGGCGCGATTGTTCATGTATACGGCGATTCGACAGATGTCTTCCTAGGAAATCTCGAAAACCAGCGTTTCCGGCTCTCTTACCTACTAGCACCCAAGTATTTCCTACCACTAACCTTATTAAAAGAAGTTACTTTAAGAAAAATATTTGAAGCCGAGAGCCAAAATTATGAACTTTCACTCTTTGAATAAAAGTACCTCTCTCTCTGTGCAAGTAAAGCAAGTCGACACCAAAGAGTGCATTTCTAAAAATTATGACTTTTGCATTTTTTCACTTGGCTACGAGAGTAGATGTACCAACTTGCCTAAACTCATGGCAAAAAATCCCTCTAAAAAAATTTCATATAGATTTTCGCACAGTCAGGTACTTAGCTATAAATCCAATGAGGACTGGTACAATTCAAACGATATTGAAATCCTGTCTATTCCGCACGACGAGATCGAGAATCATATATTTAGAACTTTCGCCAAGAAAAAATCTAAAGAATTTTCTGTGCTGCTTGACATCTCTAGCTTTGATAGGGCTTACATAGCTTCGTTCCTGCAAGCTTTTTATCAGCTTTCAAAAGAAGAAACCATTTCGATTAATGTTAATATTTGTTATTCGATTGCGAATTATACGCCACCAGTAGAAGATGGTCCTGTCATCAAAGCAGGCCCAGTGATCCCAGAGTTTGCAGGCTGGCCTAGGGACCCTGCCCTACCCACTGAATGTTTTATTGGCCTGGGCTATGAAGAAGGAAAGGCTCTAGGAGCTTTAGAGTACATTGAACCAAAATCAACATGGCTCATCAAACCAAATGGCATTGACAAACGATTTGATCAGTCAGTGGAATTGGCCAATAAAACTCTATATGACTATTCCTCAAAAACGAGAGTAATCGGCTACAATCTCACACGCCCGTACGCTACGTTCATAGAAATTGAATCTTTAGTTTCCTCCTTTATTGACGACTCTCGTCCGATCTTCGTCCCATTTGGTCCGAAAATTTTCTTTGCCATTTCTGCACTCATAGCGCTCAGAAATTATCCTTATGTATCTGTTTGGAGGGTTAGTTCAGGCGTTAACGCAGAGCCCGTAGACCGAGAGGCTGCCGGTCAAGTTTGCTGCCTATCAGTAGTCTTCCAGAACCAATAGTTAACTTTCTATTGTACGTCGCAACGGATAGTTATTGCCCGACAAGAAATCTACTGTCTAAGGGATATTTGGTGCAGGAGTAGGGAACTGGAGCTGATTGCAAATATATCGTAAATATCGCTTGGTTCGGCTTGCTCATAGCAACGGCGGGGCCGCTGACTGTCTGCGGCTTCTCGTCCTTGATGGGTTCTGAGAGCCCCTCGAGGGGTCAGCAAACTAATCAACTTTGCCATTAACGAATGGCGAGCTTCATGCTAGCGTCTGCACACCGTCTTAGCGAATACTGTGGCCACAACGCCCTCCATCAATATTCAATCAATGATGGAGCTCTGACCACCGCCTGCAGCGACATACAGGCGGCTGTTGTCACGCCTTCGGTTTTGATCGGCCATTCCGTCGCTTCGCAGTTCCATGACTTCTATGTCTCTTCGTCTAGCCACATCCAGACTTCACTAAAAGCGCCTAACCTATATAGAACCGGAAAGCTATGCAGACGATTGGCTCTGCTACGATGGCACCAAATTGCCTGAGGGAGAACACTATGCTCAGTCTTAACCTCGACACAACCTGCCGCCTCATCGACCTGGCGAAGGAATTTCATGCCCAGGAGGGGGTAAGCTTTCCCGATGAGCCGGACAACGCCAGTGGGGACTGGGCACGGCAGATCCTGGCCAGCCACGGGGGCGACAAGACTTTCCAGGAGTTCAAGTCCATTGTGGAGGACCTTGAGCCGGACCAGCAGCAGGAGCTGGTCGCACTACTGTGGATAGGCCGCGAGGATTACAGCCTGGGGGAGTGGCAGGATGCGCTGGCGCAGGCCGCCGATGACTGGACACCGCAAACCGCAGAGTACCTGGTCGGCCACCCGTTGCTGGCTAATTACCTTGAGAAGGGGCTCGAGCTGTTCGGCTACCGCTGCAACGAATAGCGCTTGGCCTGGTCACTCATCGCTGGTGACCCGCCCAATATCTTTGGCTGGTTTTCGCGCCTGATAATCCGATCAACCGGCCGGTGGAGACCTGCGGAAAAGTCCGGTACGCTATCGCGAAAACCCGTGCCATTTATCCAATGCCTTGAGCGTCCGGGCAGCAGGTCGAGAATGCGACCGGGTGTGCACCTGAAAGATAAGCACTTTATCGCCAATAAATATGTGCCTCGTGACGAGCTAGCAATATGGCTTCAACCCCTGAAATCCTCAATGCCAGTGCAAGCGCGATCCAGCTTGCACTGGCGCCCGCTTTCCTGCTGACCGGGATTGCCGGGATGCTCGCCGTCATGACTGGCCGCCTTGCCAGGATCATCGATCGCGGCAGGGCCCTGGCAGAAGGTCAAATTGACCTCTCGCTCATCAAGCCGGACTCGATTGGTGGAGAACTTCGCGCCCTTGATCGCCGGAGACACTACTCCAGTGTTGCCATTACAGCCTCCACGATTTCAGCCCTCTTGCTGTGCGTGGTGATCGCGATGCTGTTTGTTGGTGTGATGATTGATGCACCACTGGGTAGCGTCGTCGGAGCCTTGTTTGCTGCCGCGATGCTGGCGCTGATTGCCGGGCTTGCGTTCTTTTTGCGTGAAGTGCACCTGGCGATGCAGAGCATTCGTATACCGGACTTCAAGGTCGAGTAACGCCCCCCGCAGACGCAACTCAATTGACGCAGGTGGCCTACAGGGCCGAGGTGACATTTCCATGAATGAGCAGCCAGCCGCAGTGCATGTACACCGTGCACCGCGGGGCTCTCTATTTAGTTGGAAGGATTACCAGGCCAGATATCAATCAGGCAGGAAGCCGGTTCCATTCGAAGACCGTGCTCTTACCTTGTAGCGGGCCAACGGCTGCAGAATCCATGGGCTTCTGTTCCGGCGCCGGCAGGCTGTTCTGGTCTTCCTCCAGCGATTGCTCGATGGACTGCTCCATTTCCTGCAGGGCCTTGTCCAGCTCCTCAGAGTAGCGTTCCAGCGCCTCGGAGGCCTGCTTGCCCAGCTCCTGGCCGGCGCCCTCCAGTTCTTCCAGCATGCGCTCCACCTCGGCATTGGCGTCCTTGGTCGATTGGTCGAACTGCCGCGAGAACTCGCGGCTGAGGCGGTCGAACTGGTTGAACATGTCGCCGAACAGGCCGCCGTTGACGCTGCGGGCGGTGCGGTCGTAGTCCACCAGCCAGGTATCGTCGCGGCGCACCAGGTAGGTGACAAAGGAGCGCTCGCTGTCGCGCGCGCCATCGGGGCGGGCAAATTCCGACACCACGCTGGCCTGGTCGCCATCGATGATCACCCTGCCCCAGGACGGGCGGTAGCCGTCCCAGTCGCGGGCGAAGCCGTCAAAGGCGTCCGGGTGGCCCAGAGTGGAATAGCGGGCCACATCGCCGCCATCGCCATCCACCGCCGCGCCCCAGAAAGCCTGGGTGACCTCCTGCGGGGTCTCCGGCCTGCTGCAGCCCGCAAGCAGGGCCAGGACGGAGGCGGCCAGGGCAAAGGCGGCCAGGATTCTGGCGGGGTACTGGATTCTCATACTGGGTCTCTATTCAGGATATGACTGCTGCACGGCGTCTTGGCGCCGGGCCGGGTAATACCGGCAGGCCATTGTAAATCAGGCGCGGCAGGTTGCGCCAAGGGCGGCTGCCGGGTCATGGATGGTGGATACCGGCCCGGTCCCGGGTGAGAACGGCGGCTTGACCGGGGTCAGGAAATCCGACTTACTGTGTAGCGCGGTATCCGGGCACGGGGCCTGGGCAAAACCACGGGGTAGTAGGGAGCAGGCGCTGGTTCACGCGCTGGAAAACAACTAGGGATAGGTGCCGGTGCATACAAGCTGGCCCGGCCGGGAGGGAACCTGAATCATGTTGGGCACTATTCACTTTGTACTCGCCTGCGCGTGTCTCGCATTTGGAGCGGCGGCGCTGTTGCAGAAAAAAGGCGGGAGGAAGCATCGTTGGCCGGGCTACCTGTACTGCGCCTCCCTGTTGCTGGCTAACCTGAGCGCGCTGTCGGTGTATGAGGACTCAAGCACCGCCGGCCCCTTCCATATTCTTGCCTGGATCAGCCTCGCCACCCTCAGCGCCGGGTTTATCCCGGCCTTCCTGCGCAGGCCGGCCAATGGGTGGATGAACCTTCACGCCTACTTTATGAGCTGGTCCTATGTCGGCCTGGTGGCCGCTGGCGTCGGGCAACTGCTGACGGAGTACTCGACCCTGTCCGGCACCTTCGCCGTCGGCTTGCCGTCCCTCGTCATCGTGGCCGCTGGCGGGTTGATGATTCATTCGCGCCTGCCGGAGACCCTTACCTCGCTGGCCTCACGGAGTATCCAGCCCCAAGAGACAATCTAGCGGCCCACCCTGCTTACGGCGAATACCAGATCGGCGAGGTCCAGGCGCGTTCCTGGATTGTCTCCGGCAGGCTGTCGGGCGGTTCGCGCCCCAGCTTTGCGGCATCGTAGGTGGACCAGCGCGGTGTGGGGATCTCGATTACCCGGGCGTAATAGAAAGCATGTTGTGCCGGGTCGAATTCCTCGTCCGTCCATACTGCGGAGAGCTGGCCGGAGCCGATATCGTTGGTGTAGGTTGCCTTTTCCACATTGACGGTATTGCCCACCGGCGGCACCTTGCCATCACTGCCGGGCTTGCGATCGCCGGACAGCGCCACATCGTAAATTTTCTTGTGCTGCTTGCCGTCCTTGTCCACCCAGCCCTTGATGATCTGGATGCGGTCCAGGTTAGCCCCGGCGCTGTCTTTCATCGCCTGCACCAGGAAGACCGGTTTCCTGTCGCCACTGCCTGGCTCCAGGTTGCCACCCATGGGGACGCCCTTTTCATAGGCAGCCCTGGCCCAGTCGCCCTGCATACTGTCCTTGTCGTAATCCCAACCACCGAAGAAGCGCACCTGCATCCGGGTGCCGGAAGTTGCGTAGGTTTCCTTGCGCTTGATTGCATCCCAGATGGCTTCCCGTGTATTTTCCGGCGCCCACACCGCGGCAAGGCCACCTGAGCTGAATTCCCGCACGCGCTGGTTGTTCACCTCATCACCAGGTACCGGGCCATCCAGCCGGTGTTCCGCTTTCGACTCGATACCAAATTTACCGGTGTAGTTGTCCTCTTCTATGGTGGCCGCGGAATTGTGGGTATCGGAGTCGCCGATCAGTCCGAACACATAGGGGTTGCCCCTGCCCTTGGCGGCCATGGCCAGCCCATCGAGATAGGCCTGGCGGGCGTAGCTGCCTTTCTTGTTCTTGGGGCGTTCCACCCTGGTGGAGGAGAGGGTGTAATCCCAGATCTCGAAACCCGCGAATTCGTCGTTGGGCGCCAGCTCCGGATGGGTTTCCGATGTGCCCTTGATCTGCGAGACCTCGTATACCGGCTCATTCCGGACCCGGGTCTCGATATAGTCCGCCGTCAGTGGCTCGCCATCGAGCGCCACCGGGAACATCAGCCCGTCACTGGCATTGCCGTTATGGGGAATGGCAAACAGGGTGGCGCCGCCCTCGCGCATCTTCGCCATCCATTTCCACAGGTCGCGGGGATCGTCGGAGTCCAGCGCCGAGTAAGGCATATCCGGAACACCCTCGGAGGTGCGGAATACCACCACCCGGTGCAGGTTCAGCTTGTCCGGGTTCGAGGTCCACTCGAAGGCGGGGAAGGTGGTGAACTTGCCCGGCTTGTAGTGCCTGTCAGCAGTCTCCACCATTTCCTGCCAGATGGGTTTGGTAATCGACGGATCCGACAAGGCCGGGTCCGAGTTGCCCGGCTGCATCGAGTCCAGCACACGGGCATAGGCATCGAATGCCACTTTGGTATCGTCCGAGGTAATTTCCTTCGCGATCGGCAGCTTGCTGGCCGGGCTCTCCGGGTCGTACATCTTCTTGAACACGCCCAGGTACTCGGCGTGGTCGGATACCGAGTAGAAATCCAGTGGCCGCTCGATCTGCAATTCGCCACCCAGTGTCCCGGCGGAGATGGCCTCACCCTTCGCCCAGCGGTAGGCGTCATCCGGGGTGGTGGTGGCGCCATTGGTTACTGCATCAAATGAGTAACTGGTGTGGACGTGGAAGTTCCCGAAATAGACGTCTGTGGCTATGTCGCCGGTGACATTGCCGGCAGCCGCATCGCCATCCCTTTCCCCGGTTGCCGCCTCTGTATCAGTGCTTCCAGTCTCCGCATGGCCAGCCGGGACTTCTGGCCCTGCCGACGCCTCACCATTTTCCGCGCCGGCACTTGCATCCGGTTCCGGTGCGGGCTTTTCGTTTTCACCACCGCAAGCGGTGAGCAACAGGGAAAGCAGCAGTAACTGGCTGAAGCGATGCATTTAATCCTCCCGCAGCCGGGCATCGGGGAAACACAATGTTGCAGGAATCATAGGATGGCATTCGAGGCCACGCCGCCTGGCACCGGTGACTGGCGCGCCCGTCCTGCGACCTACATCTGCTATTCCGCAACCAGGGTATATTGCCGCGCCGGGCCTGCACCCACAGCGCGATATGGAAAAGGGAGTGGTGCAATCAGGCAGGGGCGGGAAATTTCCCGCGACGCCGGCAGCGCGCCGGGCATATTCAGTTGCCGTAGCCGGTCATCTCCAGGTAGCCCTCACCGGCGTGGCTGCCGCTGACACTGACCGGGCCCTCCCAGTAACGCAGGCTGCCCGGGTTCCAGTAATCGCCGGGCCAGGAACGGACTTGCAGGTCCAGGTTGGCAGCCGGAACCCGCAGCTGCCAGGCGACCGGCACCCGGCCAAAGCGGCTGTCGCGGTATTCACGGGGCTGCAGGCTGAAGTCGCCGGCACTGAGGTTACGGGTGGTGCCGTCGGCTTCTACTAAAGTGCCGGAAAAATAGGGGTCGGCACCGCGCAGGCGGAACACCATCAGGTGACGGCCATCCTCCAGGTGCAGCGCCAGCCAGTCCCAGCCCTGCTGGTCCGGTTTCAGGTACTGGCTGCTCCACTCCCGGTCGAACCAGCCCCGCCCGCTGACCGGAAAATCCTGGCCATCGACCTGCACCGTGCCGTCAATTGCCAGCATTGGATAGCTGAAATACATCGAGCCGCCGCCACCGGCGGACTTGGCACTGAAGCCGCGCTCACCGTGAAATACCGGGGGCAAACGTGGCTGCAGTTGCAGGCGGTAGGCGAACTCCCCACCGTCCACCGCCAGCGACCAGGGTTTGCCTTCGTCACTTTCCAGCTGCCAGTGGTCAATCCAGGCCCTGAAGGGCCGTACCGTGATGCCGGCCTGGCCGGTGCCGCCGCGGGCACTGCGGGCGGCAAACCGGTGATCACCCGGGCGGCTGAGTGCCGCGTGGGCGAGCCAGACCTCATTGCGGTGCCAGCCGGGCTCAGGGTTTTCAAAGGGCCCGGGCTTCAGGCCAAACCGGAACAGTGTCCACTGCACACCGAAGCGCTCGCCACCGGCGCCCTGCAGGTTGGCGGTCAGGTACCACCACTCGAGGCGGTATTGTCGGTGCGCCCCCATATCCTCCGGCAGGCGGACGGTCATACCCGGTAGCGCCTGCCGAAACTGCCCGGGGGCGTCGCTCAGGGCGCCGAGGGATTCCCCTCCTTCGCTGTTACCGGCGCGCTCGCCACAACCGGCCAGTATCAGAGCAAGCAGTGCGAGCCGGAGCAGGCTATTCATTTTTCAGGGTCTCCAGTCGCACCGGGTTGCGCATCAGCAGGCCCACCAGGGCACCGATCAGCAGGCTGGCCAGCCACACCTGCAGCCAGAAACCCGGGTAGAGTTCCAGTGGCAGGGACCAGCCAAAGGCAACCGGATTGATCCGCGCCACCAGCACCCAGCTGAGGAAAACTCCCAGTGGCGTTGCCACGATTGCCAGCAAGCCGGTGACCAGCATGCTGTGGGCCACCAGCCGCCAGCGCAGCTGCCGCCGCGGCACGCCGTACACATGCAGCAGCGTATAACTGCGTTGCCGCAGGCGGAAAATCACCAGCCCCATCAGTGCCAGGGCGGTGCCGGCGAGGGCCAGCGTCAGGATATTCAGCAATCGGGTCATGCGGAAGGTTCGCGCAAAGGCGGCGCTGGCGGCGCGCTTCAGGCCCGGCTGGTCCCGCAGGCGCCCGCCCGCCAGCCAGGGATATTGCTCCGGCCAGTCCTGCCAGCCCGGAGTGGCTGTGTCGTTCACCCCCAGCACAAAGGTGGTGTAGCGCTCGGGCAGGGAGTCCGGCACCAGCGCCAGCGGTAGCAGCAGTTCGCCCTCGGGCCTGCCGTAGTCGGCATAGATACCAATCACTTGCCGTGACAGTGGCGCGCTGCCAAGCCGGAACCGCACCCGGTCCCCCACCGACAGCGACTGTCGCCGGGCCAGCTGCTCGTTGACCATCACTCCCTGTGCGGCAAGTGCGGCCCAGGGCCCGGGAGCGGCAGCCAGTAATGGCCAGTCCCGCACCAGCGGCGAGGCCGGGTCCACGGCCATGACGTCCACCGCCTGGCCGTCGAGCAGGCCGCGACCGCGTACCATGGGCAACACCGTTTTCACTCCGGGCAATTGCTGCAGCTGTTTATTCCACGCGGCGGTCGCCACGGGCCGGCCGGGATCCAGGTAGAGATCGCCCTGCAGGCGCTGGTCGAGCCAGCGCCCGAACGTGGACTCGAACCCGGTGACCATCGCCTGCACCCCGATCGCCGCCGCAATGGCGAATGCCAGTGCCACCAGCGGCAGTTGCAGCAGCCGGCACAGTGCGCGCATCTCCGAACAGGACCACTCCAGCAGCGGCGCACCGCTGCCCATCCCCGCCGCGCGGCTGCGCCGTTCGGCCCGCGCCAGCAGCCGGTCCAGCAGCGCGGGCAACAGCAGGCCGGCGCCCACCAGGCAGCCGGTGGCGGCGAGGAATACCAGCCACAGTTTTTCCGTCGCCAGCAATACAACCAGGGAGGCCGGCACCAGCAGCAGTGCCACCATTAGCAGGGCCAGCTGCCGGCGTCGCCCGCCTTCCAGTTCCGTGCCCGGCCGCACGCGCCGCAGTAGCAGCAGGTCGATACAGGCCCAGCCCACCACCAGCACCAGGATCAGCACCATGCCGAGCCAGGTTTCCAGCGCGGGCGGGCTTTGCGCCAGGATGTCCACGCTGAACAGGCCGCTGAGCGTCCACTGGAAGCCGCCGGCCAGCGCAGATGCCAGCATGGCCCCCAGCCACACACCGACACTGCCGCCCGCCACCGCCAGCAGCAGCACCTCCGCCGCCAACACCAGCCGTAACCGGGCCACCGGCACGCCCAGGCGCACCAGGATCTCGAGGCTGCGGCGTCGCTGCTCCAGCGCAAAACGGTAGATGCTGCGCACCAGCAGCGCGGCCACCAGCAGTGCCAGCGCCCCCAGCGCATCCAGGTTGAGCAGGAAGGCTTCCACCAGCGACTCCGGTTCGACACCGTAGTCCTCGACCCGGGTGGTATACCCCGGCGGCAGCGCCCGCCCCTGTAATTCAGCCGCCGGCAGCAGGATCTCGAGGTCGGCACGCCCGCCGGAAGCCAGCTCCGCGGCGACGGCGATATCCGCCAGCAACAGGCCCGGCGGTATGCCCTCGGCCGGTTGCAGCCGGTAATCGCCGCTGCCCGGCAGGGAGAGTTGCCGCCAGCGCGCCAGGTCCCGCGCATTGCCCAGCAGCAGGGGGCGGGCGGGCCCGGCCAGCAGTTCTTCCACCAGCGGAGATTCGCCGCTGTACTGCCGCAGGCAACCGGCCGTGAACGGATCGATACCCACGACTTCAGGCGCCTCGCTCACCGGTATATAAACCTGCAACCGCGGCGAGGCACACAGCCCCGCCCGGCGCAGGCGGGCGAAATCCTCCACCCCCACGGCACGGCCGTCGACGCGCAACACACTCAGGCGCGGCTCCAGCGCCGCCCGGGACTGGGCGACGGCCTCCTCCGCGCGGCCGGTCAGGGAGCGCACCCCGCTCCACAGGGTGGCGGCGCAGGCCAGGATCAGCAGCAGGCCGGCCAGTTGCCCGGGATGGCGCCGGTAGTGGCTCAGGAAGACAGTGCCGAGTCCCATGGCTCCAGGGCTCCCTGCCGCAGTTCCAGCACCCGGTCACAGCGCCGGGCAAGCTCGGTATTGTGGGTGACGATCAGGGCGCCCAGCGCCCGCTCGCGGATGGCGTCGAAGAACAGCGGCGTTACCCGCCGGGCGGTGGCCTGGTCCAGGCTGCCGGTGGGCTCGTCGGCCAAAATGATTTCCGGCTCCATGGCGAAGGCGCACGCCAGTGCCGCCCGCTGTCGCTGGCCGCCGGAAACCTGGTCGGGATAGCGCCGGGCAATGTCGGCAATATCCAGGCGCTCCAGCAATGCCTGGCCACTATGCTGCTGCAGGCCGGCGAGTCCGGCGCGAAAGGCAATATTGCGCTCCATTGTCAGCGTGGGAACCAGGTTGCCGTCCTGGAATAGGGTGGCAATGCGCGTGCGGCGCAGCCGGGCCCAGTCGTTTTCTGCCAGCCCGGCCGCGTCCCGGTCGAGCACCCGCAGGCTGCCGCTGTCCGGTTGCAGCAGGCCATTGAGCAGGTTCAGCAGGGTGCTCTTGCCGGAGCCGGACGGGCCGATAATGGCCACCGCCTCACCGCGCCGCAATTCCAGCGACAGTCCCCGCAGCACGTCGATCCGCTCGCGCCCGTTGCGATAGGACACGCACAGGTCCCGCGCCTGTATCAGGACTTCGTTCATGGCTTCCCCGGTTGGAGTCGGCCCCGGCCGACAGCAAAACGCATCAGGCGACATGCCGCTGGAGATCAAAGTATAGGGCCCGGCAGGACTATGCTTTCAGCAACAGGGTACGCCGTCAACGGGATACCGGACGCCCGCGCCGGAGGGACAATGGCCTCGATCCATGACAATCCACCTGCAGCCGTCCGCGCCGAGCTCGACGCGCTGCGCGCTGCCCTGGATGCCGAGATTCCGCCAAAGGCCACCAGCAACCTGCTGATCGCAACCTGGAATATCCGCTCGTTCGCCTCATTGACGCGCAAGTGGACCGCCACCGGTGATGCCAGTCCCAAGCGCGACCTGCGCGGCTTGCGGGCGATCATTGAGATCCTCTCGCGGTTCGATGTGATTGCCATCCAGGAAGTAAAGGGTGACCTGCGCGCATTGCGGGATGCACTGGCATTCCTCGGTGAGGACTGGGCCTTCCTGATGACCGATGTAAATATCGGTGACGCGGGTAATGATGAGCGGCTGGTATTCCTGTTCCAGCGCTCACGGGTACGCCCTTCAGGACTGGCTGCGGAGATTGTCATCCCCCCAGAGCAGCTGCAAGACACCGGGCAGGAAGTGCTGCACGAGCAGTTCGTGCGCCCGCCGTATGCCGTCAGTTTCCAGCGCCGCGACACCACCTTTATCCTGGTGACACTGCACGTGCTTTATGGTGACCGGGAGACAGACCGGCTGCCAGAACTCAGGGGCGTGGCAAACTGGATGGCCGACTGGGCGCGGCGCTCGAATCGCTTCCATCACAACCTGCTGACGCTCGGCGACTTCAACATAGACCGCCAGGGAAGTCCCGGGCACGATGTTTTTATCTCCTCCGGCCTGACCGTGCCGGACATCCTGATCAACCAACCCAGGACCATCTTCGATGATCCCGGGGATCCGGACGACGACGCTTTCTATGACCAGATTGCATGGTTTACCGTCGGCGACCAAGCCCTGCTGGACATGGAAGTGCGTAGCGGCGGCAGCTTTGACTTTATGCCCCACCTTTATGCCGGGCTGGGCCTGAGCCGCACATCGGTCTCCTACCGGATATCCGATCATTACCCATTATGGATCGAGTTCGGGATCTGAGTGATTGCCGGACCCGGCCGAAAGCCGCTGTTGCTGCAGCGGCACGGATAAAAGTCCCGGCCCATGTTATTCCGCGCGGTAGGGAAGCTTGCCCCTGAAGTTGCCCGCCGGCGCATAATTACAGGCGATATAGGTTTTGTACCACTTGCCCGACCGACACTGGTATGAACCACAGCCCACCGCCTTGGGCAGCCGGTTGCCGGCGCTGTCGAACACTTCCGTGGCATTCCAGACCAGCTGGGTGTAATGGCCCACTACCGGGCCGCGGCTGGTGAAGGGCCGGTAGCGGTACTGGTTGGCCTCGGACAGCCAGGAATCCACCGCCCGGCTGATGGCCCCTTCCCCCACCGGGAAAATATCCCCCCGGGTGGATGAGAATACGGCCAGGTTCTCACCAATGTGCCGGTAATGCGGGTTGCCGCCATTGGCGTGGAAATCCCGCACCCGGTTGCGGTTGTGCCTCATGGCGTCGCGCTCGCACATCTGCCGCGCCCAGTTAAATGCGGTGATGCCCAGGGCCCGGTCGTGCACCAGCATATCCACCGGTGGCAGGGGTTTGGGGCTGTTGGCCAGCCGGCCGCGATTCAGTTGCTTGCGCACCGCATTGTGTAGCCGCACCGCCGCGCAGGCGTCCCCGTCCAGGCAGAGCCCCGGGTGGCTGTCCGGTAGCGAGGAGGCGGGGCCGGCAACGGCGAGTTTGGCTCCTGGCATTACCAGCAGGGCCAGCAGCGACAGGCAGAAAATAAATGTACGTTTCATCGGTGTCCCGGGGTGGTGGTCTTCCCAAACCTTAGTGATGCGCTGCCACGCATTCAAGCGGAAAAGGGCCGGGCGGCGGGGGTTCGCTATGCTTGTAGCGTTCATGCCGGGGAGGACACCACCGCGTGCTTCATGCCGTTTTCCGTTTCAGCATTCTTGCCAGCCTCTTCCTGGGCCAGCTCGCCAATGCGCAGGTCGCGGGGTCGGCGGACGGCAACTGGCAGCGTTCGGTGGTCGACCTGGGCAGGGCCAAGCTGGAAATTTTCCAGCAGGGCAGTGGCAGGCCGGTGCTGATGCATCCCTCCCTGGGTCGCCCGGCGCAGGACTTTATGCAGGTGGGCGAGAGCGTGGCGGCGGCGGGCTACCGGGTGGTCCTGGTCAACCCGCGGGGCATCGGCGGCAGCACCGGGCCAATGGATAACGTCAACCTGCAGGTGCTGGCGCGGGATCTCTGGGCCGTGGCCGACAGCCTGCAGCTCGACCGGGTGTTTATCGTCGGCCAGAATTTCGGTAACCGGGTGTCACGCGCGGCCTCGTGGCTGCAACCGCAACGGGTGACTGGCCTGGTATTGATGGCCGCCGGTGGCGAGATTGAGCCGGACCGGGCGGTATGGGAGGAATTCCAGAAGGTGTTCGATCCCGACCTGCCGCAGGAGCAGCACCTGCAGGCAGTGGCCGACTCTTTCTTCTCCCCCGGCAACGACCCCTCGCTGTGGAAGGATGGCTGGCATGGCGAAACCGCACAGAAACAGATGGAGGCCGCCCGGCAGACCGATTTCGAGCCCATCTACCTGGGCGGCACGGCACCGGGGCTGGTAATCCAGGGGCTGGACGACAGGATCGCGCCGCCGCAGAACGCCTGGAACCTGGTCCAGCGTCGCCCGGACACCCGCCTGGTGGCCTATCCCAATATGGGCCACGCGATGCTGCCCGAGCAGCCACAGGCGCTGGCCAACGCATTGATTGATTTCCTCGACAGCGTGGAGGCTCCGGACCAGTAGGGTCCTGCCCATGCACCAGCATGGGTCACCTGACAGAGAATTCATCCGCATTTTCCCCGCCCCTGCCCCTACCCCGGATTCGGGCGGGCAATGCGCCGGCAGGGCGCTTGTATAATCGCGCCCCCTGGGCTAAAACGGCCCCCCGCAATTCCACCATTTCCATCGCAAGGCACCGAAACATGCGCTACCTGTTCGCCGTACTGGCACTGCTGGTATCCCTCGGCAGCACCGCTGCCGATAACCAGCGCCCGCAATTTACCTTCACCGCCATTCCCGACCAGAACGAGGCCGAGCTGGTGCGACGCTTCCAGCAGGTGGCCGATTACCTTTCCAAAGAACTGGATGTCGATGTGAAATACATGCCGGTAAAGAGCTACCCGGCGGCCATTACCGCGTTTCGCAACAACCAGGTGCAGCTGGCCTGGTTTGGCGGCCTGTCCGGTGTGCAGGCGCGGCGCGCCGTGCCCGGTTCCGAGGCCATTGCCCAGGGCTACGAGGACCAGTTCTTCAAGACCTACTTTATCGCCCACGCAAGCGCCGGCCTGCAACCAGCCGAAACCCTGTCCGACACCCTGCGCGGCAAGACCTTTACCTTCGGCTCCAAGGGCTCCACTTCCGGGCGCCTGATGCCCGAGTTCCACCTGCGCGAAACCTTTGGCGAGGCCCCCGGCGAGATTTTCTCGCGGGTGGGTTTCAGTGGTGACCACAGCCGTACCATTGCCCTGGTGCAGTCCGGTGCCTACCAGGTGGGCGCGGTGAATTACGCGGTGTGGGAAAAGGCCGTGGACAAGGGGGAAGTGAACCCGGACCAGGTATCGGTGATCTGGACCACGCCCGCCTATGCCGATTACCAGTGGACCGTGCGGGGTGATATCGACCGGCAACTGGGTGCCGGCTTCAAGCAGCGACTGACCCGTGCGCTGCTGAAACTCGAGGACGAATCGATCCTGCGGGCCTTCCCGCGCTCCCGCTTTGTGCCCGCGGATAACGACGTTTACCGGGCGATCGAGGAAACAGCCACCGCCATTGGCCTGCTCGACGACTTCTGATGCCGATTGCGATTGAGCTGCACGACTGTGACCTGTCCTACCCGGCCCCGGACGCGGGCGGGCCGGAGCAGCTCGCCCTGCGCATCGGGCACCTGGCCATCCGCGAGGGGGACCGTATCGCCCTGCTGGGCAGGAGCGGCTCCGGCAAGAGCACCCTGCTGCGCCACCTGCGCAGCCAGCTCCCCGGCACCGCCAGCTGGTGCCCGCAGGAGACATCGCTGGTGCCGCAACTCAAGGCATTCCACAACATTTACGCCGGCGGCCTGGACCGCCACTCCGGGCTGGCCAACCTGAGGACGCTGTTCCTGCCGTCAGCAACGTGCAAGGCGGAGATCGGCGAGATCGCCGCCGCCCTGGGCATCGACGAGCTGCTCTGGCGCAAGACCGATGAACTGTCCGGCGGCCAGCAGCAACGCGTGGCCGTGGCCCGGGCCCTGTACCAGCAGAATCCCTTCCTGCTTGCCGATGAGCCGGTATCGGCACTGGATCGCCAGCAGGGTGAGCGGGTGCTCACGCACCTGCTGGGCCAGCACACCACCGCGGTGGTGGCCCTGCACCAGGCGGACCTGGGACTGCGCACCTGCAACCGGGTGATCGGCCTGCAGGACCGGCGTATCCAGTTCGACCTGCCCGTGGAGCAGCTGGAAGAGAGCGCCCTGCGGCGGCTCTACCAGTGACTGCGGCGCTGCGCTTTTTCAGCCAGCGCCGCAGCCTGCGCCGGCTCAGTTTTTACTTCGCGGTATCGGCGCTGCTGTGCCTGGCACTGGCGGATATCGAGATCAGTGCGCCGGACCCGGGCCACGAACTGGGGCTGATGCTGGCGGGCCTGTTCAGCCCGCGCATTGCCGACCTGGACCAGTGGCTGGATGCCAGCCTGACCACCGTGGCGTTCGCGCTGCAGGGCGTGACACTGGCGGCGGCGCTGGGGCTGGTGCTGTCCGCGTTTTACCAGCGACCCTGGGCGCGGCGGCTGGCGGCGGGCCTGCGCTCGGTGCACGAGGTTTTCTGGGCGCTGATTTTTATCCAGGTGTTCGGCTTTTCTTCCCTGACCGGCGTGCTGGCCATCGCCCTGCCTTTCTGCGGCACCATCGCCAAGGTGTTCGGTGAGCAGCTGGAGGAAATCGACCAGCGCCCCGCCCGCGCGGTTTCCCCCGGTCGCGGCGGTATCAGCCATTTCTGTTATACCCGCCTGCCACTGGCCCTGCATGCCATGCGCAATTACACCGCCTACCGCATGGAATGCGCGATTCGCTCATCAGTGGTGCTGGGTTTCATCGGCCTGCCCACTATCGGCTTTCACCTGGAGACCGCATTGCGCACCGGTGAGTACAGCGCCGCCAGCGCCCTGCTGCTGACAGTGCTGGCGCTGGTGTACTCCCTGCGTTTCTGGTTCCGCGCCCGCTGGCTGCTGTTGCTGGTACCGGCTGCCTTTGTCGCCAGGCCGGTCACTGCGGAGTGGAGCGCTGCCAACCTGCTGCGTTTCCTGTGGGAGTGTGTGCCGGCGCCACTGCGCCAGGACTGGCCGCTGGAGAAAACCCAGCGCTGGCTGGGCTGGCTGGGTGAGCAGGTCCTGGCCGGCACCTGGAACACCGTGCTGCTGGCCCAGGTGGCGCTGGTGCTGACCGCCCTGTTCGCGCTACTGGCATCACCACTCAATTCCTCCCACTTTGTCAGCGGCTGGTCCCGCCGCGCCGGCGACAGCCTGCTGCTGGTACTGCGCTCGCTGCCGGAGTACCTGCTGAACTTTATTTTCCTGATTGTGCTGGGCCCCTCGATGCTGCCTGCGGCACTGGCCATGACGCTGCACAATGGCGCCATCATCGGTCACCTGCTGGGCCGGCACAGCGATGAAGTCCCGCCGCCACCCGTACCGGCGGGCCCGCTGGGCCGCTTCGCCTACTTCTACGTGCCCACCCTGTACCAGCGCTTCCTGGCCTACTGCTTTTACCGCTGGGAGATCATTATTCGGGAGACCGCCATGCTGGGTGTGCTGGGCATCCCCACCCTGGGGTTCTATATCGATTCGGCCTTCCAGTTTATGCGCTTCGACGTGGCCATCCTGCTGATCGGCGTCAATGCCGCGCTGATTCTCGGCGCCGACTGGCTGTCGCGCCGGCTGCGCCGGCAGTTCCTGCTGGCAGCGCCACTGGCGGGACCGGCATTGCCGGCAGAATCCGGCGCCTTCCGGAGGCCACTGCCAGGCGCCTGACTGCCCGGGACTGGTCTAACCTCAAGTTAAGGTGCGGTCCCGTGGCCACATCGAGGCAACAGGCGTAACCGGCAGCGGAGATTCCCCATGAACTGGTACCTGGCAGCCCTGCAAAAATATGCGGTATTCCGCGGCCGGGCCCGGCGCAAGGAATACTGGTACTTCGTGTTGTTCAATATCCTGATCAGCCTGGTGCTGGGCGCGGTCGACAGCGCCACCGGCATGTTCCACCCGGAAACCGGGCTGGGCACGGTGAGCGGCATCTACGCGCTGCTGGTGCTGGTCCCCTCCATCGCCGTCACGGTGCGCCGCCTGCACGATACCGGCCGCAGCGGCTGGTGGTTCCTGCTGGCGCTGATCCCCGTGCTGGGCACCATCGTGTTGCTGGTATTTATGCTGCTGGACAGCGAACCCGGCCGGAACGAGTACGGCACCAACCCGAAAACCGGCCTGCGGGACGTGCTGGAATAGGCGCCCGCGTACCACCCGCCGCCCCGGCACCGGATATCGCTCTCCGGCAAAGAAACTCCATCGGCATACTAACCGCTCAGCAGCCCATGCCCATGGGGCTCAGTTCGGGCTCACTATAGGGGCGTTTGTGCCGGTGATGCACAGCTCCTCCCATCAGGAATTACGGGCGCATTGCCGGTCGCCCCCGGGTCCCGGCAACGGAATTGATTACAGGTTTTCTACCGTCGCCTTGCGGAACTGCTGCGGCGTGACGGAGAAAAGTCGCTTGAACTTGCTGCAGAAGTGGGCGCTGTCACTGAACTCGCACTGGCAGGCAATATCGGCGATACGCAGCCGGGTATTCACCAGCAGGTAGACCGCGTGCTGCAGCTTGCGCTTGAGGAGAAAATCCTGGTAGCGGAGGTTCAGGGTCTGGTGGAACAGCCGCGAGAAATGGCTGCGGGAAATACCGCAAAGTGCTGCCGCATCATCCAGCGGCAACGACAGCTGCTTGCTGTCCTTGAAGTGCTGCAGTACCGGTTCCAGCCGCCCCACCGCCGACGAGCGCCCAGTCAGGCCGGCGCCCCGGCTCGCCACCAGCTGTGACAGGTTGTGCACCAGCAACTGCATGACCCGGTTGCGCAGGGTTACCTGTGCCGGCTGCTCATTAATATCGCAACACCAGTCCAGCAGCATCGTCAGGCGCTCCAGCTCGCGGCCGTCCACCCGGTTCAGGAAGGGGGCAAACTTCTGCAGGTCGGCTTCCAGCTCCTGGCCCTCCAGCAGGGAGGGATCGAACTGCAGCAGGAAAAAATCCTGGTCGCCGCCCTCCATGTGCAACTCGTGCACCGTCAGCGAAGACAGGAACAGCACACTGCCGGACTCGATATCGAAGCGCTCGCCATCCAGCATGGCGTAACCCCGGGCGCGGACGAACACCATCACTTCCAGCAACATATGAAAATGCGGTGCAATTTCCAGCGGGTTGCCCTCGGGAAAGTGGTAGCGCGCCACCTTGACCGCCTGCCCCGCCGGCAGGTCGACGTTTTCGTACACCAGAGCGCTGTGCATCTTGATTCCCCGGATACGGTGTTATCAATATTTTTATATTTATTAGGGTTTTTCTTACAAGCTTGTGCAGTTCACATCAATATCATACTGCAAATAATGGTTTTGCACACGGGGATACCCATGCAGTCCCCACCACCGCCGGCCACCACCCACCGCATCCGCAACCCCATCCTGCCCGGCTTTAACCCGGACCCCGGCACCATCCGTGTAGGCGACGATTTTTATATCGCCACTCTACCCTCGAGTGGTTTCCGGGTGTTCGCATCCACCACTCCCGCGGCCTGGTCAACTGGCGCCTTGTGGGGGGAAGTGCTGACCCGGCGGGAACAGGCAGACATGCGCGGCCGCGGAGCGGGCGATAAGCACGTCCACAATTTCACCTTCCGCCACCTGGGCCTGGAAGGCCGACGCCAGCCTCGGTGAGGGCCCCACTTGGGTTCCGGTCGAAAGAACCCGGTATCGGGTGGATATCATCGAACAGCGACTCTTTCGCTATATGCCGGCCACAGAGAGATGAGGAAGCTGGGTCACCAGTTCACTACCCTGGCACCGCGATAGGGTGGCGGCTTCGTCGGGACTTTGCGCAATGACATTACGCTGCTCGAACCCCCTGGCCGAGAGCGGTCCGGTGGGTTTCCCCGGCTCGGGGGAGGTAGTGAAGGTGCTGCCGCCGAGGGCGCTGGTAAAGCGGGGCACCACCTGCCTGCCCACCATGGGAGGCGGGCGCCAGAGTGGTACCCCAGGCAGCCCCCCGATCCTCAGCATCCCTCCCGAGGCAGCCATCGGCGGAGGCCTGGAGGAGCATCAGAGCTAGAGACTGACCAGGGTTGCCAGCGCTGTAATGGTGGTCGCGAGGCCCACCAGAATACAGTACAGGATACCCAGCACGCTGTATTTAAGCAGGGTCATGGCCCAGCCCTGTGCATACACCCGTTTTTGCATCAGCAGCAGGTACAGCGGCATCCACAGGGCCAGCAACATGCCAGCCCACCCCACGGCACCCCGCAGGACCCCCGGTGCCAGGGTATCCTCCACCTCGCTCAACAATTCAATCAGCAACAGCGCCAGGCACAGGAAGGCGTGGCTGTGGAGGGCGACTATCAGGTGCTCCATGTACAGGCGACGCTGGAAAACATAGAGCACCCACAGCATCAGGGAGAAAAGCGGCAACAGGACCAGCAGCATGGAGGGAATAGCCCCGATAAGAGCCTCCCGAAACAGGTTCGGGTCGTCACGGATTACCCGGGCATTTTCATCCACGCGTTGCAACCGCTCGCTCAGCCAGGCGTTCACCCCCGGACTGAAGTTTTTCACTTCAGTCCACTCGCTGCCATCGGGTGATCCAGGCTCTTCCGCGCTCGTCACCGCCTCGGATTCCACCGGAGCAGATTCTGTGGGCAACTCACCACCCAACTGTTCGATACGCCGGTCGGCCTGGCGGTCGACCTGCTTCCGAGCAGCTGCAAGACCATCATTCAGTACGCTCGGAACATTCTCCTGCTGGCCCTCGACGATGGCTTTGTCCAGCCCGGCAAGCGCCTCCCGGCGCAGCTCCTCGACTTCCGCCACCGTTTCCGCATCGGCAAAATCGCCCATCACTACCTTGTCGGGTACCAGTTCCGTACCCCAGTCAGTGGTCAGGCGCATCACGAAAAAGGTGGTCAGGCAGAGGAAGATAAACAATCGCACGGGGCTTACATAGCTTACCCGACGGCCCGCCAGGTATTCCCGGCTGAGATATCCCGGTCGCAATAACAGCGGCACCAGGGTGCGCCAGATGCGGGAGTCGAGCGCCAGTAGCGTATCGAACAGGTCGCCAATCACACTCGAGAAGTGCCGCACCAGCCCCTTGACCGGCTGTCCACACTGGTGGCAGTGCGGCCCCAGCAATTGCGTCTGGCAATTGGCACAGGCTCGCGGGTGGGAGGGGGTAGCGGTGTCTGTCACGGCTTCCCCGGTAACAACCGGCTCCCCCGCTGTGACGGTTTCAGTGTGCATCTCAGTGATTTCCGTTTTTTATTATTGGGTTGCTCCGGCGCCGGCCGGCCCCGCCCATCAGCGTGGCCGGCCGATTATGTCAGCAGTCCTGCAGGAAACGCGCGATGGTGCGCAGGCCGTGCCCCTTCGCCCCCTGGGCCCACTGGTCGTTGCCGGATGGCAGGTAGGAGCCGGACAGGTCCATATGCACCCACTTGCGGCCGGTATCACGCACAAAGCGGGCCAGGAATGCCGCGGCAGTGGAGGCTCCGGGACTGCCTTCCACGCCCACATTGGCAATCTCCGCAAAACCGGAGGGGATCTGCTCCAGGTGGAAGCTGTCCAGCGGCAGGCGCCAGGCCTTCTCGTATTCTGCGGCGGCGGCGTCCAGCACCCGCTGGGCGGTGTCATCCTCAAAGCTCATGACAGAATTGTAATCGCGGCCCACCGCCATCTTGGCGGCACCGGTCAGCGTGGCGGCATCAAGGATCCAGCGGGGCTCCTCTTCCGAGGCGGCAATCAGGCCATCCGCCAGCACCAATCGGCCCTCCGCATCGGTGTTGAGGATTTCCACCGTCACACCGTTCTTGTAGCGGATGATATCGCCAAGCTTGTAGGCATGACCGGAAATCAGGTTTTCCGCGCAGCACAGGTACAGCTTGACACGCTTTTTCAGCCCGCGCGCAATCGCCAGCGCGAGGCCACCGCTGACCATGGCTGCACCACCCATATCGGATTTCATCGCCGCCATATTGTTCGACGGTTTGATGCTGTAGCCACCGGAGTCGAAGGTAATCCCCTTGCCCACCAGGCAGATATCCACCGGCGCCTCGGGGTCACCGCCCGGGTTGTAGTCCAGCTGCAGCATGGCCGGCTCGCGTACGCTGCCGCGGCCCACATTGTGGATACCGGCAAACCCCTGTTCGAGCAGGGAATCCCCGGCAATGATCTGGTAACTGATCGCATCCGGCGCGAGCTTCTGCAGCATGTTGGCCGCACTCTCCGCCAGTACCCGCGGGGAGATATCCTCCGGCGTGCCGTTGGTCACCTCCCGTACCCAGCGCGCCGCGGCCTCCCGGGCCTGCAATTCCTTCAGCTGGCGACCGGAAGACAGGCCCCAGTCCAGCTGGTTGTCCTTCAGCGGGTTGTAGTAACCGGCCCAGAATGCCCAGCGACTTTCCAGGTCCCAGCCGTCCCCGGCCAGCTCCACGGCCGGTACACCCATGCCATCGAGCCGTCGCGCAGCCCGCTGCGCCGCAACATTGCCGTCACCGTTGGCACCTGGCGTATGTACCGTGGCCACGGCGCCGGAGAAACTCAGCAGTGCCTTGTCACCCCATGCTTCTGCCGCGGGGTTCTGTTCCAGCTTGACCTGCATTGCTTTCGTCATAGTCCACCTTGTTGTGAATTGGCTTACAGTTTGTTCCATCGATTTGCGCAATATTCTAACAGGCGCAGGCGGCGATACCTGCCTGCTCGGTCGCGAGCCGCCCATGGGTCGGCGCTCAGTACCTGTTTCCGCCGCCGCAACAGATTCCGGGAATTCATTATGGCAGCCGCCTGTAATTACCATCCGGCCAACCGGGCCACCCATAACTGCGAACGCTGTATACGGGGGTTTTGCATGGCCTGCTTTCCCGCTGCCGCAGCCGATCCTCACCAGTGGCGGCAACGATCGCTGCGCTGCCCGCTGTGCCGCAAGCCCCTTACCCCCCGCGCCCCGGTTGGCCTGCACCGCTGGCTGAGTGTTCTGGCTCCACTGCGCCACCCGCTGCCCCTGGCCCTGCTGGCGCTTGCAGCGGCCGCAAGTTTTTTCCTCCCCTCCGGCCCACGGTGGCAGGTCCCGGCAGTCTGGGGCGTAACGGTTACCCTCATCGTACTATTTATCCTCGCACGGCGACGCAGGCCGGCAGCCAGCGTAACCGCGGTAACACCACGCACCGAACGGCGCAGGAGCCCCGCAACACCCGAAGACACTGACCGCGACAGTGCTCTGGCCCGGGCCAGGATCCTGACCGTCGAGGGGGATTACAATGGCGCCCGACGTGTGCTGATGGATGCCTTGCGCCGGTACACCGGCGATCCGGAACTCAACGAGCGCTACTACCGGCTGCTGCTGGTTTCAAAGGATACCCGGTCCCTGCGGGAACTGGCCCCGCACCTGCTGGAAAAGCTCGTGCGGCTCAATCGCACCCACAAAGCGGCCAGGTTTTACCTGGCCACGACACCCCGCCCGATTATTGACAAGTCACACCTGCGCCACGCCCTGGCCGAGGCCCTGTTCCGCCAGCGCAAGTTTGTAGAGGCGGCACACCTGCTCAGAAACCTGCACCGCGAGGACAGCCACTACCGGCAACTGGAGGCGGCCTACCTGCTATTGGCACGCATTTACCTGGAGGGGCTCAAGCGCCCGGATGATGCTGCGCGGCTGTTGCTTTACCTGCGGCGGGAATTCCCGCGCGGTCGCCTGGCTCGCCAGGTCCAGGCACTGCAGCAGCGCGTGGCAAACACCCGACAGCCGGCCTGACGCCTTTTCTTACCCATATCCATAATGCGAGGCCCGAGGTGGTGTAATCCGGTGAAATTGCGGGCGTTTCAACGGACCGTTTACACTTGCGCCAATTAAAAGGAATTTCTGCCAGATTCAGGGAAGGCACAATGGCGCAATCCTGCGATTACCACCGCCGCTCGACTGCCGAATGGCACTGCGCGTCCTGCGCGAAAGATTTCTGCCGCGGCTGTATACCGGGCGCCGCTGCCAACTACCACAACGGCCAGCCCGAGTGCCCGCTTTGCCGCAAACCGCTGGAATACACAGGTGCCTGCAATAATGCCCGGCCCTTCTGGCAGATGGGCCCCTTTTTCTTCCGCTATGCCCTGCAACCCGGCCCCCTCACCGTTGTCGCCCTCAGTGCCCTGGCGAGCCTGCTGATTTCCGGCCTGAACCTGCTGTCCCTGGCGATGCTGGTGGGCGCCATGGCCCTGGTGACCCGCTACAACCTGCTGGTAATCGAGACCCTGGCCCGGGGTCGCATGAAGGCCCCGGCGCTGGGTGAAGCCCTGGATGGGCGCAGCGCCGTATTGTTCCTGAAGGTGATCGCGATGATGCTGGTGGCCGGCTTTGTCGGCTACAAGTTGATACCGCTGGGGGAACGGGCGCTACAGCTGTACTCGATCGCTCTGTCCCTGCTGGCGCCAGCCGCCATGATCATCCTCGCGGTGGAAGGCAGCCTGCGCGCAGCCATCAATCCGTTGAAGCTGTTTTATTTCACGGTGGTCATAGGCTGGCCCTACTGGCTGTTGTGGCTCACCACCGGTGCCGTGTCTTCGGCGCCGGGGTACCTGATCCTGGCAATCGGCGACGAACTGCCGCGCTGGGCCATCATGCCGGTCATCGCCGCCAGTACCGGCTATTTCTATATTGTCACCAGCGCCATGATGGGCTACATCTGCCTGACGCGACAGCGGCAACTGGGTATCAGCCCGGACCTGGAAGACGATGCAGAGCTGATGGACGAGGCAGAATTCGAGCGGGCGAGGACGCTGGCAGAAACCCACATCCTGCTCAGTGAAGGGGATTATTCAGGGGCGCGCCAGGCGCTGGTGCAGACACTGCGGCGTTACAGTGAGGACCCTGCCCTCAACGAGCGCTACTACCGGCTGCTACTTGCCCAGCGCGATACCGGGGCCCTGCGGGAACTGGCGCCCCACCTGCTGGAGAAGTTCGTCCGCCTGGACCGGGCGTACAAGGCAGCGGAACTGTACATGGCAACTGACCCGGTGCCTGTCATCGACAACTCGCGGCTTCGCCACGCCCTGGCCGATGCGCTCTACCGGCAACAGAAATTCCGCCCGGCGGCGCAGCTGCTGAACAACCTGCATCGCGACGACCCCGCTTACGGCGCACTCGACGCTGCCTACCTGTTACTCGCCAGGGTCTATATCGACGGGTTCAACCGCGAGGACACGGCGCGCAAGCTGCTCAGTTTCCTGCGCAAGAACTTCCCGGACAGCCAGTTGCGCGATGAGATCAGTACCCTGCAGGGAATCCTGGCCGGCTGATCAGTCCGGCGCTCCGGCGGTCTGTGTCAGCCGCAGGATTTCCCGCGCCCGCACTTCCTCCCCCAGTCGCCGGTAGTGCTCCACCAGCGCCATTCCCAGCCGTGGCAGCAGCGGGTGCTGTACCTGCTGCTGGTTGAGGCGGTGGAGCAGGTCCTCGAGCCAGCCCCAGTTGCGATCGCGGGCGGCCCGGCGGGCCAGCAACAGACAGGCGCGGCCGGTCAGAGCCCGCGGTTGTGCAGTCAGGTCCAGGTAGCGGTAGTAGTTGGCTGCGAGCGTATGCCCGTCTACAGCGGCATCGTCAGCCAGCCCGAACAGGGCCAGATTGGCGCGGTGGAAACCCTCGCTGTCCGGCGCGACGGCATTGAGGCTGATCGCGAGTTCAATCAGCGGCACGGAGCGGGGGAATGACCCCAGCGCGGCCAGCGATGCCCGGGCCGCCTCGTCCAGCCGCCCCTCTTCGTGCAGGTGACCGATACGCTCCAGGGCGTGGTGTTCACCGGAGGGCAGCTCTCCCTCGTCGGTCGCGCCCTCCACAGGCAGTGCGTGAACCCCGCCGCGGTAGGCGACATAGGCCAGCGCGGCGATGAAACCGGCCACCAGGCCGCCGAAATGCGCCCAGTAGGCAATGCCCGCATCGCCGTAGAAGTAGCCGAATACTTCCTTGCCCAGCCACAGCGGCAGGACCAGTAACGCCGGCGCGCTGAATTCGCCGAACAGGAACCCCACCGTGTAAAAGAAGCGCAGCCGCCGCACACCGTAGACAGCCACGAACATCCCCATCACCGCGGATACGGCACCGGATGCCCCCACCATCGGCACCGCACTGCCGGCCTCCACTGCCATATGCAGTCCGGCCGCGGCCAGCCCACCGAGCAGGTAGAAGGCGGCAAACCAGATTCCGCCGAGGGCCAGCTCCACCGACAGCCCGAATAACAGCAGGAACAGCATATTGCCGATCAGGTGGTCCCAGCTGCCGTGCAGGAACATATGCCCCAGCAGGCCTTTGGCGTCGGGATCCGCCGGCACCAGCCCCAGTGCCAGCGTGCTCACCCGGTCCCGCAACCCGGCAAAGTGCTGCCGCTGGGCAAGCCATTCCGTTTCGCCCTCACTGCGTAACTGGGGCAGCAACCACTGGTGGAACTCGACATTCCACAGCAGCTCGCGGTACACGAAATCCTCCCCCATGGCGTCCATCTGCATGCGCCACTCGGGGTGCTCTTCATTCACGTAGATCAGGAACCGCTGCTCCTCGAGGACCGGCAGGTCACTGGAGAAATAGTAATTCTCGGCTTTCTGCCAGCGCTCCTCATCCCCACCCTGGTAGAAAACGAACATCAGCAGGTTGATCGCGATCAGCACAAAGCACATCAGCGGGGGCCGGCGCCAGTCGGGCTTGTTCTGGACAGGGATAATCAGCAATGGGATGTCCTTGCAGGTCGCGTCATGGTGCCAGCACCGGGTATGGATGGAAGGCCGGGCGCAGAACGCTGTTCCTTCTTTCTTTTTCCATGCGCAAAAATGTCTTATCGGGCACCGATCGTCAAATTGCTTTCGGGACTCCGGGGGAAATGTGGGTCATGCCGGTGCAATGCCCACATGTTGCGTCATATTCGACCTTACCAGACACACGGGAAAAGTTTTAGCTCGCCGGTGCCCGGGACCTGCCTCACTATTCCCGCTCGCCCCGTTGCAGGTGTAGTGGTACCGGCGGCTCCCAGCTGCGTACGTGCACATCGCGCTGCGGGAAGGGTACCTCGATGCCGCGCTGGTTGAACTCGCGCAACAGCTCCAGGTTATAGAGGGCGTAGGGGTCCCCCAGGGGCGAAACCATATTGCTGTTTACCCAGACCACCAGCTTGAAGTTCAGTGCGTTGTCACCGAATTCCATCAGCCAGACCTCGGTCTTGCGCTGCCAGTCGGTGTGGGTGATGTTCACCCGCTCGGCCGCTTCCATGGCCGCCTCGCGCACGACATCGGGATCCGAGCCGTAGGCAACCCCGAACGGCACATGGATACGCCGCACCGGGTCATCCAGTGTGTGGTTGATCACCCGCCCGGCAACGAACTCGGTGTTGGGCACCAGGATATCGATATTGTCGCGCGTGGTAATGCGTGTGGAGCGGACATTGATGTCGCGTATACGGCCGAACACCCCCGACTCCAGCTCCACCAGGTCGCCGACCCGCAGCGGCTGTTCGAACAGCAGGATCAGGCCCGAGATAAAATTGGAGAAGATTGCCTGCAGGCCGAAACCGATACCCACCGACAGGGCACCGGCAACCAGTGCCAGCTTCGACGTATCCAGTCCCAGCATGACCAAAGCCACTAACAGGCCGGTTGCGATCAGGCAGTAGTGCAGCACCCGCCCCAGGTTGTACATGGACGATTCGCTGGCCCGGTTTTTGGCCACCAGCCGGCCGAGGAAGCGGCGGGCGAGGTTGGAAACCACGAAGGCCCCGATCAGCACCAGCAGGATTTTGGCGATGTCCCGCAGGGAAATCGGGTTTTCTGCGATACTGAACAGTTTGTAATTCGCCAGGTTGCGCCAGCTGGTGGCCACCACATTACCCAGGTAACCGGCCTGCTCGCGCACGGTGCGCCACCACCCCTGGCGCTGCTGGAATACCTTGAGGGCCGCGGACTCATAACGCAGGGCATCCTCAACCAGGTCATCGATGCGGGTTACTGCGTTACTGACTTTCTCGAAGTAATTCCACCAGCGGTTCATTACCTCACTGTCTTCCCGCCGCCAGCTGGCCACCTGTCGCTGGCGTACGTTCAGCTCGCGTAACGTCTTATCCACCACGCCCCGCGCTCGCTCCACCAGCTCGCGACTCTGCACCAGGTTCACGTCTTCCGCGTCCGGGTTGAGGACGTTGTTCATGGCCAGCAATTGCTCCAGCTTGTGCCGGCGCAACTGCTCTTCCGTTTCCTGCAGGCGCAACTCCATCAGTCGCAGCTCGCGCTCCAGTCGCAAGCCGGGATCGGCTGAGCGCGGCCGGGTTTCGGCCAGCTGCTTCTCCTGGGCGGAGGTCTCGCTGATCGCCTCCTCCTTCTTCTCGATATCCTGCTGCAGTTTTTCCGCGGCCGCTTCACTGTACTGGAGTTCCGCCAGCATGCGCTCCAGCTGCTGCTCGGCGAGCCGGATTTCCTCTTCCCAGGCAGAGGTCCGTTCCGCCACGGTCTTGCGACGCTCCACCACATCCAGGTGACGCAACTGGGCCAGCAGCAGGTTCAGGGTGGCCACCTGCACCGCGGTGGGATCGCCACTCACTTCCCGCAGCGCCGCCACCTGCTTGCGCAACCGGTCGAGGGAGGCGGCCTGGGATTCATCGAGACTCTGCGCTTCCAGCTGCATGCTGGAAAGGCGCCGGCGGGACTGGGCGACAATCTGGTCAGTCTGGGCCCACTGCAGGACATTGGGGTTCTGCGGGTATTCGACGTCGGGCAGGAAGGGGGTTTTCTGGTATTCCCGGTAACGGTCCCAGGTATTGTCGATGTCCTCCAGCGTGGTAGTGATCGAACGGGCGAGATCCTGTACCGGTTTGCTGTCCGGTAGTTTTTCGCGTCGCTCCTGCCAGGCTTCCCGCAATTCCCCATACCACTGCTCCCGTTGTTCCCGGGTGGCGTCGGGCCAGCCGGTCCACCAGTCAGCGGAGAGGTTATCGAAATCGGGAATCTCCGGCGCAAACTCCTCGGGCTTCTTGGTGCCGGGTAATTGCGCCAGCGCCTGGCAGGAAAAAAGAGTCAGCAGTAATGCCAGCAGGAAAGCTGCCGCCCGGGAGGGCAATGGCAGTGTTGCGCCACGAGCGCACGGAGGGGAAAGTCCGGGATCACCCACCATAGCCGTATCAGTCCATGAAAGTCCCTGGCGCAAGAAATGCACGAGCGCGCGGGTGCCGGATGCATCCGCGGACTCAGTTTTCAGTGTAGTCCAGCCGCTTTTCCAGCCTGTCAGCACCGATAGATTCGCGCCAGGTCGGAGCGGTTGCGGCTGTCCCGGTCGCGATAGTGACGGTGGCGGTAATGTGCATGGCAGGCACTCAACCGCCCAAGTCCATGCAATGGACGCAGAACCCCACAGTCAATGTGGCATCCGGCTGCTGGAGAACCGCCTCAGCTGGCGCCGCCGCGAGCCACGACCGGTCCCGCAACCAGATCACGACACTGGCCAGGATTAGCCTTCAAAGTCCGCCGGCTAGCGGCCGGCGCGGGAGGGACTATGCAGCGGCCAGCGGATGTCAGAGAAAGTGCTGGACCTTGTTCTTGTAGCTGCGACTCATCTTGAGGCGTTCGCCATTATTAAGCACCAGGTGGTACTCGCCGTTGATATGCGCGCATATCTCCCGCACCCGGCCCAGGTTGACGATAGTGGAGCGATGGATCCGCTGGAATTTCGCCGGGTCCAGCTGCTGCTCCAGCTCCTTCATGGTGATACGCATGACATGGGTCTCGCCATTGGCGTGCACGCACATGTAGTCACCGGCGGCATCGATCCAGTCAATGTCGGCAGCGGGCACCAGGGTGATCCGGCCCGCATCCTTGATGGCTATCTTTTCCGGGTAGCGGCTACCGCCCCACTCCCCCTGGAGATCTCCCGCCGCCAGTTTCTGTTCCAGCACCTCGGGGGATTCGCTGGTAAGGTCCGCCACCGCTTCCAGCAGCTGCTCCCGCTGGGTGGCAATATCAGCGCTGGCGATCTTGTTCCGCACCCGCTCCATGGCGGTCCGCAACCGCTCTTCCTCGATGGGCTTGAGCACGTAGTCCACGGCATTGACCTCGAACGCCTCCACCGCGTACTGGTCGTACGCGGTGACAAAGACCACCTGCGGGATCTCTTCCCGCGGCAGTTGCTGGACCATCTGCAAGCCGTCGACCCCGGGCATCTGGATGTCCACAAACAGGACATCCGGCCGCAGTGCCGGCACCTGCTCCAGGGCCTCGCGACCATTGCTGCACTCGCCGATCACCTCTACATCACCCAGGGCCTGCAGCCGCAGGCGCAGGCCCTTGCGGGCCAGGGGTTCATCGTCAATGACGATGGCTCTCAGTCTGTCTCGGTTGCCACTCATGTCTCGATTCCTGTTGGTAGGGAATTCTTATATGCACTGCCAGCCCTCCCTCATTGCGGTTGCGGAAGCGCACCTTCTGCTCCGGGCCATAGAGTGCACGCAGGCGCTCGCAGGTGTTGCGGATACCCACGCCCTGCCCGGACCCTAGGCCAGCCAGCACCTCCTCGGATACGCCAGGGCCATTGTCGCTTACCTCCAGCAACAGTTCACCGGCAAACACCCGCGCCTTGATATTGATCTCGCCGCCCCACTCCCGCTGTGAGATAGCGTATTTGATCGCATTTTCCACCAGCGGTTGCAGCAACAGGCTGGGCACCAGTGCCCGCGGCGAGTCGCCATCCAGGTCGACGTTTACCGCCAGGCGGTCATCGAAGCGCACCTTCTCGATATCCAGGTAGAGCATCAGCGCCTCGACTTCCTTGGCCAGGGTGACCTTCTGCATCGGGTCGTTATCCAGCGAGTGGCGCAGGAACTGCGACAGGCGCGACACCATGTCGTTGGCCGTGCGCCCCTGGCTGTCCAGGATCAGCGTGGAGATGGCATTGAGGGTATTGAAGAGGAAATGCGGATTGAGCTGGTAGCGCAGCATCTTGAGCTGCGCCTGGTGCGCCATGGACTCGGCACGCAGAGCCTTGGCCTGCTGCGCCAGCGAGGTCTGGTAGTACTTGATGCCGTAATAGAGCGCCGCCCAGGTCATCAGGATCAGGAATGAGTAGGAAAACCAGTAGACGGCCAGGACTGCCGGGTGCTCGCCCTTCTCGGTGCCGTAAAGCCAGGCCGAGCCCGCGAACTTGATTGCCGCCCAGAGGACCGCCGCCAGCGCCACCACGCCCAGGGACCCGAACAGTCGCAGCGCCGGGGGCTTGTTCCACAGGCGCTGGAAACCTCGCCGCATGACCTCGGACAGCAGCACGCCGGACGCGGTGGCCGCGGCGATATAACCGGTATGCAGCCAGTGGTTCTCCACCCAGAAGAAGCTGCCGACAAACGTGAGCAGGGTGTAACCGCCCCAGCCGGAAAGCTGCAGGGCCCGGTATTGCCAGCGATGCGTGGCGAGCCTCTCGGCCAGCCAGTGAAAGACATTGTTGCCCATATGGTTCCGCAATTGCGCGCGGACCGGGATCCGCGCAGAATTTACTGCCGGGAAGCCGCCGATGCGGCCACTGGGGCCGAACGGGGCCCTTCCCACTTTGGTCAAACATACTAATTGCCCGCTGCCCCGGGCGAAATACCGCCGGGCGCAGCCTGGCAACAGACTGCCGCAGGAGCCCCCGTGAACTACTGGCTTTTCAAGTCCGAACCCGATGAATACAGCCTGCAGGACCTGGCCGCTGAGCCGGACCGCACGGGACGCTGGGACGGGATCCGGAACTACCAGGCGCGCAATTTCCTGCGGGACCGGGTGCGGGAAGGGGACGGGGTGCTGTTTTACCACAGCGCCTGCCGGGTGCCGGCCGTGGTGGGCACCGCCGTGGTGGTCCGGGAGGCCTACCCGGATCCGGCCCAGTTCGACCCCGAATCAGCCTATTTTGACCCCAAGGCGACGCAGGAAAAACCGCGCTGGTTTTGCGTGGATATACGCTGGCAGGGAGAATTCGCGCGGCCGGTGCCGCTGGCGACGATCAAGGCCGACCCCGACCTGCAGGAAATGGTGCTGGTAAAGCAGGGACGCCTGTCGGTGCAGCCGGTGGCCGCGGGTGAATGGCGCCACCTGCTGCGAATGGGACGGGGCTGATCCCCGGCGCCGCTTATTGGGCAGGGGCCGGTTCAGCGGGGGCCAAGGACATCCCCCGGTGTGGGTTGCTGGTTGGAGGGACCGTCGCAGGAACAGCCCCGGCGGCCGGTTGAGGTCTCCCACTCGCGGTAATTCTCCCCGCGACACTGCATACGCAGGCTCTGGCAATGGGAGCTGTAGCGAATCCGGCTGTCACTGGCATTCTCCAGGAATATCTGTGCCAGGCTGCTACAACCGCCCAGGCCCATCACAAGGCCCAGCGTGAGAATAAATTTTCTTATTTTCATAGTTTAAAGGCCCATTATGCTCTTGCCAGCTGACTATAGCCCGGCCGGGGCACCGCAGACCAGCAGTGGGCTAGACAAAGTCCGCGATTTCCCCCAGCGGCTTCTTGTCGATGGCCGGCACCTCCGCCCCCTCGGCCGGCAGGCCCGCCACCAGGATCATATACGGCTTTTCCGTGGCCGGGCGCCCGAGGATCTGGTTGAGGAACCTCATCGGGCTGGGTGTGTGGGTGAGTGTCGCGACGCCGGCGTTGTGGAGGGCGGCGATCAGCATACCAGTGGCAATGCCCACCGATTCGGATGTGTAGTAATTCTTGCGCCGCTCGCCGTCCCCGGCACTGGTGAATTTTTTCAGGAACACCACGATCAGGTAGGGCGCCGTCTCCAGGAAGGGTTTGTGGGCGTCGGTGCCCAGCGGCTCCAGGGCCTGCAGCCACTCCTCCGAGGCACGACGCTGGTAAAATTCACGCTCCTCCTCTTCCGCCGCCAGGCGGATCCTGCGCTTGATCTCCGCACTCTCGGCCACCACGAAATGCCAGGGCTGCATATTGGCCCCGCTGGGGGCGCTGCCGGCAGTGCGGATCGCATCCTCGATGACCGCACGGGGCACCGGCGCGGCACTGAAGTCGCGCACCGTGCGCCGCCGGCGCATCAACTGGTAAAACGCGCTGGCGCGGCTGCACATCTCTGTCTCACCCAGCGGCTCAAACTGCAGCGGCACAAACTCACCCGGGGCCCCCATCAGACCACCCCCTTGGTGCTGGCAATAAAGAGGCTGAGCAATGAGAGCAGGGTCAGCACCCCCACGATCACACCGAGCAACAGCAGCGGGCGGAACGGCTTGCGCTCAGTCTCGTTGACGCCGCTGTGGAGGAATCTGTCGACCCGTGCCTGGTCCTCGTCGGAAAGTTTTTTCTTATCGTTCATGGGATATTTCGCCTGTTGTTATGCCCCCGGGTCCGCGCGGAGAGTTCAGGAGCAGTTTAGGAGAAAGCCGCTGACGGTAAAAGCGGCCGGCAAGCAGGCAAAAAAAAGCCCCGCTGGGCGGGGCTGGCAAGGCTGCTTGGAAACAGGTCGAGGGGGCCGCTTACAGCGGGGCTGCCTACAGCAGCTCCTCCTCGATATCCATCAGGCTGTGGCTGCCGGCATCGACACTGGCGGCCAGTCCGCGGGTGCGCGGCAACAGGCGCTGGAAATAGAAGCGCGCGGTCTTGACCTGTCCTTTGTAGAAGCTGTCCCCATCCACTTTAGGCAGGGCCACGGCGGCAGCCTTGGCCCACATAAAGGCGTAGGCCACGTAACCGAACAGGTGCAGGTACTCCACCGAGGCGGCGCCCGGCGCGTGGGGGTCGGCCTTGGCGGCCTCGATGATCTTTCCGGTGACATCCCGCAGCCGCTGGAGCTCTTCCGCCAGCGGCTGTACGAACTCGGCCAGGTGTTCGTTATCGATGTGCGTGTCGACGAACGCCTGCACGTCGTCGGCAAACAGGTTGAAGAAGGCCCCGCCGTTGGCGACGGTCTTGCGGCCCACCAGGTCGAGAGCCTGGATACCGTTGGTGCCCTCGTAAATCTGGGTAATGCGCACGTCGCGCACCAGCTGCTCCTGGCCCCATTCGCGGATATAGCCGTGGCCGCCAAACACCTGCTGGCCGGTCACGGTGCAGTCCAGGCCCATATCGGTGAAGAAGGCCTTGGCTACCGGGGTGAGCAGGGCCACCATCGCTTCCGCGTTTTTCTTCTCATCACCCTCACCGAACTTGGCGATATCCAGCCACTGCGCCACGTAAGTGGACAGGGCGCGGCCGCCACCGATCAGCGCTTTCTGGGTAAGCAGCATGCGGCGCACATCCGGGTGTACGGTGATCGGGTCAGCGGCCTTGTCGGCCTGCTGCGGGCCCGCCGGGGAGCGGCTCTGGATACGCTCGCGGGCGTACTCCAGCGCGTTCTGGTAAGAGCGCTCGGAGGCGCCCAGGCCCTGGATGCCCACACCCAGGCGCTCGTAGTTCATCATGGTGAACATGGCCGCCAGGCCCTTGTTCACCTCGCCCACCAGCCAGCCGGTGGCGCCGTCGAAGTTCATCGCGCAGGTGGCGGAGGCCTTGATGCCCATCTTGTGCTCGATGGAACCGCAGTTGACCGCGTTGCGCTCGCCCAGGCTGCCGTCCTCGTTCACCAGGAACTTCGGCACCAGGAACAGGGAGATCCCCTTGGGTCCCTTCGGCGCATCGGGCAGCTTGGCCAGCACCAGGTGGATGATGTTCTCGGACAGGTCCTGGTCGCCGCCGGTAATAAAGATCTTGCTGCCGGTGACCTTGTAGCTGCCGTCGTCCTGCGGCTCGGCCTTGGTACGGATAATGCCCAGGTCGGTACCGGCGTGGGGCTCGGTCAGGTCCATGGCACCGGACCAGGTACCCTCGTACATCTTCGGCAGGTACTTCTGCTTCAGCTCCTCACTGCCGTGGGCATCGAGCGCCAGGCAGGCACCGGCAGTCAGCACCGGGTAGAGGGCGAAGGAGATATTGGCGGAGTTGATCATCTCCTCGACCTGTGCGCCCAGCATTTTGGGCATGCCCATGCCGCCGTATTCCGGGTTGCCCAGCAGTGCGCCCCAGCCGCCCTCACAGAAAGTGGCATAGGCTTCCCTGAAGCCCGCCGGAGTAGTGACCACGCCGTCGTCCCACTGGCAGCCCTCTTCGTCGCCGGAGCGGTTGATCGGGTCCAGGGTGTTGGCGGCGAGCTTGGCCATTTCCTCGAGAATCGCGTCAGCGGTCTCGCGATCCACCGCGCCGGCCAGCCCGGGCAGGCGTGCCCAGAGCTCATCCGCAGCAAAAACTTCGTGCAGCAGGAAGTTCATCTCCCGCAGGGGGGCCTTGTAGTCAGCCATGCTCCGTGTGCCTCATTCAGTTGTTTCAAACAGCCGTTTGAATCTAGGCGCGCAGCAGGGACTTGTCAACTGTCTTTGCATGCACCGGAGGCGCGGACAGGCAGATGGGGGGATGCGGGCTCTCGACCGGATACCCGCAGCCCGGGCCAGTGGACTCCAGCGGGAACCCACTGGCCCGTGCTCAGGAAAGGAGCGGATCCAGGCCCAGGTGCTCCGCAGCGACACGGTAGTCGGCCGCCTCATCGAACGGCACCACCCCGAGCAGCGGGGCCGGCAGGAGGTGGTGCAGTGTGGCCAGGTTTTCTTCCGGGCGCGCCATGCCCTCGCGGGCAAAGTTGGCCACCCAGCCGGCCAGCTGCAGGCCATCACGGCGTATCGACTCTGCAGTCAGCAGTGCGTGATTGATGCAGCCCAGCTGCATTCCCACCACCAGGATCACCGGGATATCCAGCTCCCGCGGCAGGTCGGACAGGAACCCGCGCGGCCCCAACGGGGTGCGCCAGCCCCCCGCCCCCTCGATCAGCACCAGGTCGGCACCGCTATTCATGACCCCGCGGCACACGCCGGCCAGGCGCCCCACGTCCAGGCGCTTGCCCGCCTCCATCGCAGCAATATGGGGGGCGATGGCCGGTTCGAGCGCGATCGGGTTGACCTGCTGGTAGGGCAACTCCATGGTCATCGCTTCCTGCAGCAGCAGCGCGTCGGCGTTGCGCAGGCCCTCATGGGTGCACTCACAGCCGGAGGCCACCGGCTTCACCGCTGCCGTCTGCAGCCCGCGAGCGGCAGCAGCGGCCAGCAGGGCCGCGGTCACATGGGTTTTACCGACCTCGGTGTCGGTGCCGGCAACGAAAAAGGATCTGGCCACTGGTACCCCTCCTGAATTTGCAGTTTTTTTCTTGACGCCTCTTTAAACGCCGTCTACTTGCTGATAAATTACCCACTTAGAGTAATTATTAATCAGCCGGCCGCTGTATATAGCCCCGGGTTAGGATAATTTCTCCAATGAAAGTCCCGGGTTTACCGGGCTGGCAATCAAGGACAGCGCTGTCACCCAGCATTGCCATCAAAGTCGCACCGTATGTGCCGTGCCGCCGGAGCCACCCAGCGTGACTCCTGACCGCCGCGCCATGCGATAGCAGGGAAGCTGACACAACCGGAACCTTGACCAACCAGACGCGTTACCGAGATTATGCGATACATTGCTTTTGCCCTGTTGCTGCTTGCCCCGTTCTTTGCCTCCGCCGCTGTGACCAAGGCGGACGAGGTCGTCGTGTACAAATCCAAGGCGCTGATGCAGCTGAAGAAAAATGGCCGCGTGCTCAAGAGCTACAAGGTCTCTTTTGGCGACAACCCCCGTGGTCACAAAATCCAGCAGGGTGACGAGCGCACGCCGGAAGGCCGCTATACCCTCGACTGGAAAAACCCGCAGAGCCGCTTTTACCGCTCGATCCACATCTCCTACCCGAACCGGGCGGACAAGGCCCGCGCACGGCGCCTGGGTGTCAATCCCGGTGGCGATATCATGATCCACGGCATCAAGCCGCAGTGGACCGGTATGGAAGATTACCTGAAAAGGATGAACTGGACCGACGGTTGTATCGCGGTGAACAACCGTGAGATGGACGAGATCTGGGCCATGGTGGATACCCCCACCCCTATCTCCATCTACCCCTGATCCCCTCCGGGACCAGCTAGATCATCCGACGGGCGCCCGCTGTACAGCCGGCGCCCGTTTTGTTTTTCGACGCCTGCCCGGCCTCGAGATCCAGGTAGAGCAGCTCGTAACTGGCCGGCAGGCCGGCGGGCGTCCGCCACTGCTCATAGGCTTCCGCCAGGGCCTGCAGGCGCGCGCGGCCGGTCAATCCGCGCCCGGCATCGCGATTGACGTTATGGGCACCGATGGTTTTCAGCTCCCGCATCAATTCCATCACGGTATCGAAGTGCAGCACCCGGCCCTCGGACTTCAGCGCACCGGACAACCCGGCCCCCCTCGCAGCCGCCAGCCAGTCACCGGCGGGGAGAAAACGATTGACGTGCACACCGCCATCCACGGCGGCCCAGCTGCGCCGCAGTTCATCCAGGGTCCCCGGGCCGAGTGTTGCCACCTGGCAGCTGCCATTGTCCGCCAGCACCCGGCGCAGCTCGGCAAACAGCCCCGGCAACCGGTAACACCACTGCAGCGCCATGCTGGAGAACACCAGGTCGACACTGGCGTCCGCCAGCGGCAGGAATTCCGCGTCGGCGGCAATATAGTGGTCTGCCACCGGGCGTTCGCGACGCGCGTAGTCCAGCATGCCCTCGGCCAGGTCCAGCGCGATGATCTCGGCGTCGGGATATCGCCGGCGCAGCAGCTCACAGCCGTAACCGGTGCCGCTTCCCAGGTCGAGAATCCGCTGCGGTGGCCGGCTGGTTTCCAGGCGGCCCAGCAGCTGCCGGCACACGGCCCGCTGCAGGTGGGCTGCCCGGTCGTAACTGCTGGCGGCGCGCCCGAAGGAGCGCGCCACCGCGCGCTTGTCGAAGGGCGCCCCGTCGCTTTCGGTTTCGTGGATTCCCTGGAGAAAAACACAGAGTTGCTTCGCCACCAGTCCGGGGCAGGAGAGCTGCGGCATATGGCCAGCCCCCTCCAGCACCCGCGCATCGGCGCCCAGCGCCCGCAGCTCGGCCGCTGCTGCCACGGGCACAAGCGCGTCACCCTCACCGAGCAGGTGCAGGGCGGGCACGCGCGAATCCTGCCAGCCGGCTATCAGGGCGCGATTATCCCAGCGCCCCAGAACCTCCAGGGCCCGCCCCCAGGCGGGCCCGGTCACGGGCTGTATCCACTGTTTCAGTTGTTTCATGACTGGCCGCATCGCCCGGTCGCCCCGGGCCTGCAGGCCACAGAACTGCGCCTGCGTCGCCGCCGGATCCGCGGCAAAGCCGCGGCAGAACTGTTCGAATACCCGCGGCTCCATCCCCGGCCACTGCTCGCGCCCGACAAAACTGGCGTTGGCTCCGATGGTGCACAGGCCACGGATTTTGCCGTTGCCGTCCCGGGCCTCGTGCGCCGCCAGCCGCAACGCCAGCATGCCCCCCAGGGAGTGCCCCACCAGCACACAGGGCCCGGGTAAACGGGCGGCGATATCGGCGAGCAGGGTTTCGTCATCGGGCCAGGGTTCGCCGGCGCGACTGCCGAAGCCCGGCAGGTCGATGGTGACTGTGGGCAGGCCGGAGGATTCCCCCAGCTGCGTGCACAGTGGCTCCCAGATGCGGCTGTCACCGCCCCAGCCGTGCAGGAATACCAGCGAGAGGGACTCATTCACGATTGCTCTCCCGTGGTCACATCGCGGGTAACGCCACCGGGCAGTGCCGCGGCCAGGGCGGCGAGCAGGCCCTCGACCTGCGCTGCGCTGTGGGCGGCGGACAGGGTAATTCGCAACCGCGCGGTACCGGCGGGCACCGTCGGTGGGCGGATGGCACCTACCAGGTAGCCCTGTGACTGCAGCCGGGCGGCGACCTGCACCACAGTTTCCTCGCACCCCAGCTGCAGTGGCTGGATGGCGCTGGCGGAGGGCATGAGAGGCAGCCCGAGCTCGCCTGCCCGCTGGCGGAACTGGTCGATACGTGCCTGCAAACGGCGGCGGTGGGCGGGCTCGCCCTGCATCAGCTCCAGCGCGGCGATGCTGCCGGCGGCCACCGCCGGCGGCATACCGGTGGTATAGATATACGGGCGGGCGAACTGCACCAGGAAATCCACCAGTTGCCGCGAACCGGCAATAAAGGCACCAGCGTTGCCCGCCGCCTTGCCCAGGGTACCCATCAACACCGGTACCTGCTCCGGTCCCAGGCCCGCAGCCGCCGCACTGCCGGCGGCAGGCAGCTCATCGCTGCCCATGACCCCGAAGCCGTGGGCCTCGTCCACCATCAGCCAGGCGTCGTACTGCCGGCACAGCGCGGCAATCCCGGCCAGGGGGGCACAGTCGCCGTCCATGCTGTAGACACCGTCCACCGCCACCAGGATATTGCCGCCGTTGCGCTGCGCCCGCTGCAACTGGCGCTCCAGTGCAGGCAAGTCGCTGTGGGCAAAACGCAGGCTCTCGGCGCGGCACAGGCGCGCGCCGTCGATCAGGGAGGCGTGGTTGAGCTTGTCGGAGATGATGTTGTCGCCGCGCCCCACCAGGGCACAGATGGTGCCGACATTGGCCATATAGCCGCTGGAGAATACCAGCGCCGCCTCGCGGCCGGTAAGTTCGGCGATTTTCTGCTGTAGCTGCTCGTGCACCTGCAGGTGCCCGTTGACCAGGTGGGAAGCGGTCGCACCGGCGCCCAGCCCGGCCCCGGCCTGCTGCGCGGCAATGACCGCCGGATGGGTCGCCAGGCCCAGGTAGTCATTGCTGCTGAAAGCCACCAGCGGAGCGCCGTCCACTTCCGCTTCCGGCCCCGGCGCGGCGGCCAGGGTTTTCAGCTGGCGGTAAAGCTTGCGCTCGCGGCGCTCATCGAGGCGCTGGCGGAGCATATCCGCCAGCGGACTGGCGGCAGTCATTTTGCGGCGTCGTAGAAGTAGGGGTCGTTTTCCTGTTCGGCGATGCGGGCACCGAGGTCTGCCTCCACCTCGGACTCATCCGCGTACTGCTGGTACTCCTCCGGCTGGATGCCCAGGCGGGCGAACAACTGCATGTCCTCGTTGGCCTCGGGGTTACCGGTAGTGAGCAGCTTCTCACCGTAGAAAATCGAGTTGGCACCCGCCAGGAAGGCCAGCGACTGCATCTCGTCACTCATCGCCTCGCGCCCGGCGGACAGACGCACGTGGGACTTTGGCATCATGATGCGGGCCACGGCGATGCAGCGGATAAACTCGAACGGGTCCAGGTCCTTCTCATCTTCCAGCGGGGTGCCGGCCACTTTCACCAGCATATTGATCGGCACCGACTCCGGGTGCTCCGGCAGGTTGGCCAGCTGCATCAGCAGCCCGGCACGGTCCTTCTCGCCCTCTCCCAGGCCGACGATACCGCCCGCACAGACTTTCATGCCCGCGGCGCGAACCCGGTCGAGGGTTTCCAGGCGGTCCTGGTAGGTGCGGGTGGTGATGATCTCGCCGTAGTACTCCGGCGAGGTATCCAGGTTGTGGTTGTAGTAGTCGAGCCCCGCCTCGGCCAGTTCGCGGGCCTGTTCGTCCTTCAGCATACCCAGGGTCATGCAGGTCTCCAGCCCCAGCGCTTTCACTTCCCGCACCATGCGGGTGACATACGGCATGTCCTTTTTCTTCGGTGAGCGCCAGGCGGCCCCCATGCAGAAACGGGTGGCGCCACTGGCCCTGGCCGCACGCGCCTCCTCGACCACCTTTTCCACCTTCATCAGTTGCTCCCGCTCCAGCCCGGTATCGTAGCGGGCGCTCTGTGGGCAGTAGGCGCAATCCTCGGGACAGGCGCCGGTCTTGATGGAACAGAGGGTGCTCACCTGTACCCGGTTGGGATCGAAGTGCATGCGATGCACCTGCTGGGCGGTAAACAACAGGTCATTGAACGGCAGCGCGAACAGGTCCAGGACCTGCTGGCGGGTCCAGTCGTGGCGCTCCCCGGCGTACAGGGAGGAGGCGTTGGTCATTTGCTGGGCGGCGGTCACAGGGGTAGTCTCCCATCGATTATTGGCGGCGGCTTGTTATGGATGGCACCGGTAAAGTCGCCAGTTTAGCGGTGGCCGGACCGCTGTCAACCAAATGGCCAGGGAATGGTTTACAGACTGATTTCACATTTTTTGTCACGCAGGCTGGCACTGTGCCTGCTGTGCAGCCGCCCTGCGGGCACTGCCGCCGGCATCTGCCATGCCTGCAGCGCGGATCTGCCGCAACTGCAATGCGCCTGCCCCCGCTGCGCCCTTCCCCTGCCGGTGGCGGCCACCTGCCCCCGGTGCCTGCGCCGGCCTCCGGCCTTCGACGCGGCACACTGTGCCTGGCACTACGCGTACCCGGTGGCGCAGCTGGTGCGACGCTTCAAGGACCGGGGGGATATGGCGGCGGCGCACAGTCTCACAATGCTGGCGGCTGCACAGCTCGGCCCCCCGGCCCCACCGCCCGATATCCTGGTCCCTGTTCCCCTGCACTGGCGCCGCTACTGGCAGCGTGGCTTCAACCAGGCCCAGGTGATCGCGACAAAGCTGGGGGATGCGTGGGGGCTCCCGGTCCATACCGGCAAGCTGCGCCGGGCCAGGGCCGGCGCCAGCCAGCGGGGACTCGACCGGCGGCAGCGGCTGCGCAACCTGGAGGGCTGCTTTGTCGCCCGCGGGCGATTCGATGGCCTGCATGTGGGGCTGGTGGATGATGTGATGACCACCGGCGCCACCCTGGAGGCGGCGGCGCGCACCCTGCACTCCGCCGGTGCCGTGTCTATAAGCGCCTTCGCACTGGCCAGAACCCCCTGACACTCCGTCCTCAACGGAAATAGACCGGAAAACGACATCCCGTCAGAATAGCGCCCCACGCCAGCCTGGCACCGGAGTCTCAATCCGGGGGCAGCGCTGCTAACGTTATACCTAGTGACCAGCCGCTCGCACGCCGTCGAGCGCCAGACGGGAATCCCAGCGATGAGTGACAACAAGCTGCCGCGCAGTGTGGTGATCAGCGGCACCGGCCTCTGGACACCGCCCCATTCGATCAGCAACGAAGAGCTGGTCGACGCCTACAACCGCTTCGCCGAGCGCTTCAACGCCGAACATGCGGATGCCATCGAGGCCGGAGAGATAGCTGCCAGGCCGCTGTCATCGGCGGAGTTCATCGAGAAGGCGTCGGGTATCAAGAGCCGTTTTGTGGTCAGCCGCGAAGGTATCCTCGACCCGGAACGCATGCGCCCCTACCTGCCTGAGCGCGCTGACGACGAGCTCTGCCTGCAGGCGGAGATGGGCCTGGCCGCCGCCAGGGACGCGCTGGCCGCCGCCGGCAAGAAACCGGGGGATATCGATGCGGTGATCGTGGGCGCATCCTACCTTCAGCGGGCCTATCCCGCGATCGCCATCGAGATCCAGGGTGCACTGGGCATCGACGGCTTTGCCTTCGATATGGAAGTCGCCTGCTCATCCGCCACCTTCGCCCTGCAGCGCGCGGTGGATACCGTCTGCTCCGGTGCGGCGAAAACCGTGCTGGTGATCAATCCGGAGCTGGCCTCGCCCCAGGTCGACTACACCGACCGTGACAGCCACTTCATTTTTGGCGATGTGGCGGTGGCGAGTGTGGTCGAGAGCGCCGAGACCTGTACCGCCGACGATGCCTGGGAGATTCTCGGCACCCGCGCAAAGACGGTGTTTTCCAACAACATCCGCTCCAACTTCAGCTACACCTCCCGCGCCGCGGATGTGGATCCGTTCGGCGATGGCAAGCTGTTCCGCCAGAACGGCCGCAAGGTGTTCAAGGAAGTCTGCCCCATGGCCGCCGCGCACATTGAGGAACATGTCCGCGAAACCGGGGGCGACCCTGCCGAGCTGGCCCGCTACTGGCTGCACCAGGCCAATATCAACATGAACAACCTGATCGCGCGAAAGCTGATGGGCGATGGCGCCAGTGAAGAGCGCGCCCCGGTGGTACTGGACCGCTATGCCAACACCGGCTGCGCCGGCTCGGTCATTGCCTTCCACCTCTATCGCGACGACCTGCAACCGGGCGACCGGGGGGTCATCTGCTCCTTCGGTGCCGGCTATTCCATTGGCAGCCTGGTAGTGGAAAAGGCCCGCCGCTGATCGCGGCTCCTGCCGCTGGAAACGGGTGGTCCGGCGACCACCCTGCCCCCTCAATTGCCGCTCAACCCCACCTTTCGCCCCTTTGCCCCTTTGCCCCTTTGCCCCCACCCGGCACCCGCGGGCCCGCACCCTCTTCACTGCCCACCCCGGTTGTCCCGATCAGTGATGACCAACCTTACCCGAAGACCGGCCTGAGGGTGATATTTGCCCCAATAAAAAGCATAGATCGAGATATACAGTTTATTTTTTACATGTTCTTAATATATGCAGACTAGATTTTATCCGAACTGTAGATATAATCGCCGCCTCATCCAGTGATTGAACCCAACGGCCCGCTTAGCGGCCCCTGAAATCCAGAAGTACCATGTCAACTGCCACCACCATTACTCCACCGGAGATGCCCGCCATTGAGGCGCCCCCCGGCCACACCCTGTGCCGGCGACGGGAGCTAGTGCTGGACATCTTTGCCATGAACAGCTTCTCCTGGGCCGTTGCCATCCCGATCGAGCTGCTGCTGGCCGGCATGAGCCTGCAGGAGCATATCCAGGTACGCCTGATGGCGGTGGTGTTCAATACCCTGATCGCGCGCCCGTTCGGGGTCTATCGCCACTGGGTGGCGGACCGCTTTGGCGGGCGTGGGCCGGTCAATGCCTACCTGCTGGACACCTTTGTTTTCCTCAGCTTCCAGTTCCCGCTCTACGTGGGCAATATGTTGCTGGGTGGCGCCAGCTGGGCCGAGATCGCCACGGCCAGCGCCACCTTCCTGGTCATTGCCGGCGCCCTGGGCCGGCCCTACGGAATTTATCTCGACTGGCTGCGCCGGATGTGGATAAATAGGCGGTCCCGCGGCATCGACGCCACCATGACGCTGGATCCGCAATGAGGTCAGTAGTGCTGGAAAACGAGATAAAGAACAGTGACCTGACCATCGGCATCGTCGCCGGCACCGCCACAGACACCCAGTTCGGGCTCACTTTCCTTGCCGAGCGCCAGGTCCGGGGTATCGGCCTGTCCCTGTCCGCATCTCCCCAGGCCCAGACCAACCTGCAGGCCCTGGATCGCAACGCCCTGACCAGCCAGCTGGTGGATGCAATTGTCGAGCTGCACCGGGCCGGCGCCGATGCGGCCATGATCTACTGCAACTCCCTTTCCGGTGCCGTGGACCTGGAAAAGATGCGCGCCTCGGCCCCGATCGAGGTGATTTCCCCACTCGATGTCTATGCCGAACTGACCGGGCGCTATCGCAACTTCGGCCTGCTGGCGGCCAACTGCCAGAGCTGTGCCAATATCGAGCGCGAGATCCTTTCGCGCAACAATACCGCCAAGGTCATCGGTATTGGCAACCTGCAGATCGTCGAGGACATCGAGGACCAGATCCCGCCGGAGGTGATCGTGCGCCAGCATGCCCTCGACGACCTGGCCGCCGCCCTGGTCAAGAGCGGTGTGCAGATCCTGATCCTCGGTTGCACTCACTTCGATTATTTCTATCCGGAGCTGCTGCGTCACTGCGAGGGCATCCACCTGTTCCTGCCCTCTGAGCGCATGCTGCAGTTGTTGCGGCAGAGGCTGCCCTGCGCCGCCTGACAGGGCGCCTCAGTTAGTACCAACGCACCCCAAACTGTCCGGTTTATCCCCCCATCTCGCTTGTATAGTGCAGACTTTTGCATTATCTAGTATTGAAGATTGAACCGCAGGGTGGTTACGACCGCCCCAATACCCCCGGACCGCAGGAATTGGTCCGCTCCACAGCGAATGGTTACAAGGATGATAAATACCATGGATCGCGCTGGCATTCCCGTGCGCGCCGCCCTGGCGGTGCTCGCCTTCGCCGGTGCCGCCCCCGCCTCCGCTGCCCCCCTGCCGGAGTTGTTTACCGATACCCAGGTGGCACTCGTATGGCCAGTGTTGCTGGCCACAGCGCTGGTGGCGACAGCGGTTGCCGCCCTTTTTATACGGCAGCGCGCCGGGCACGCCGCAATGCAATCGAGCGCCACTATCGAGCGCCTCAAGTCCGACAACACCAAGTTGTACCGGCGCCTGCAGGCCACCAACAACGAGGTCGCCCGGCGCGACGTACAGCTGAGTGAAACCCGCGACACCGTTGAGCTGCTCCGGCAGGAGCGCAACGATGTGCACGCCACCATCAACCACCGGCTCCAGCGCCCCCTGGAAGCTGTGCAGGGTACCCTCAACCTGCTCCTGCGGGGTGGCGACCCCGAGTCGGCCGGGCTGGCGGAAATGGCACAGCGGCAACTGGAAGCCGCCCTGCAGGCCCTGTCCCAACTGCGGCGACGCGGCGGTGCAGATATCCCGGTCGCAGAGCCCGGCACCCAGCCCGCCCGCTCGTCGGGCAGCCTGTCGGTATTACTGGTGGAGAACGAAGAGCAGGACACCCTGCTGGGGGCGCTGGAGCAACGGGGACACCGGGTCGTGCGTATGACCAATGGCCTCGACGGCGCCGAGGCCGCGGGCCGGGACAAATTCGACCTGGTGCTACTCGACTGCGACCTGGGCCAGCTGGATTGTGTCGAGGTGACCCGCAAGATCCGGCGGCATTCCGGCCGCGACCTGCCGATTTTTGCGCTGGTCAATGCCCTGCTGGGCGGCGAGAAGGAGCGCTACCAGGCCGAGGGGCTGACCGGGGTGCTCGCCCGGCCGGTGATGGATACACAGCTGCAGCAGCTGCTCAACTGGGTCTCCCGCCGCGCCCGGCAACAGCCGCGCCGCCCGGCCAAGGCGGACACCTCCCGCCTGCTGAACCCCGCCACGCTGGAGCGCCAGCGGGACACGCTGGGCCACCTGGCCTTTGCCGAGTTGCTCAGCAGCCGCATTGCTGCCCTGCCCAAGCGCATCACCTCCCTTACCAGCGCCCTGACTGGCCGCCATTGGCTGGATGCGGAACAGCAGGCGCGCTCCGCGGCCGCCAGCTCCGAGGAAGTCGGCCTCGAGGCCATCGCCTCTCGCCTGCGCACGCTGGCCGACTCTCTGGGCACCGACAGTGAGCGCGAGTACTGTCGCCACCAACGCACGGAAGTACTGAATATGATGCGCTCTTCCATCCAGCAGCTGAAGGCCTGGCGGGACCGCAACGTGCACACCGCCTGGGCGTTAAAGTGAGCCGCGCACGCGGCGGTGCGAAATGGGGTCCGGCTTGAAAAGCGGTATCGGGGCCGCACTATAATGGCCGGAACCCCTTGTGAGAGAAGCGATGACCGAGCAATACCCGATCCAGAACCAGGAAGCACGCGAGCAGTCCGGGCGTGACCTTGCCACCCTCGTTTACCTGATCCAGGCCATCAGCCTGTTTACCGCGGTGCCCTTCTTTGTCGGGGTGCTGATCAACTACGTCAAGCGCGGCGACGTGCGCGGCACCATGGCCGAGTCGCATTTCCGCTGGCAGATCCGTACTTTCTGGTTCAGCCTGCTGTGGTTTGTGATCGGCTCCCTGACCTGGTGGATCATGGGCCTCGGCTTCCTGATCCTGGGCATCAGCTGGGTGTGGGTGGTCTACCGCGTGGTACGTGGCTGGCTGACACTGGCAGACAACCGGCCCGCTTACTGACCGGTAACCGACCTCGCATACCAGCCCGCTGCCTTGCTGGCGGCGGGCGACATTATCCCCTCCAGCGCCAATTGCACCGCCTAGAAACCGCCGCCCAGGGCCAGCATAAAGAGGTCCGGTGGCAGTTGCTGGCCGTTTACCCGCAGGTCACCGCGATTGACCTCCAGGAGCATCTGCAGCTCATCACCCTCCTGCAGCAACAGGCCGTATTCCCGCAACGCGATGGCCTGCCCCACCAGCGGCGACTGCATCAATGCCTGCTCGGCGGAAGTGAACGTCATGGTCCCCACCAGCGGCTGCAGCCACTGGCCGGGGGCCTGCTTTGCCGGCCGCATCCCCGCCGGCATGCCACGCCAGTCCATATCCAGGTCCATCAGCATGGGACCATTGGCCGACTGGATTGCCGCCTGTTGCTGGAGCTGCAATGGCCTGCGCATGATCTCGGGCCAGTCGCGCTCTGCCGCGGGCACCAGCAACAGGGCATGGAGGAAATGCCCCAGGTCCGCCAGCGCAATATCCGGCAGGGTTACCTGCTGCTGCAAGGATGAGACCGGGGTGGCAGACTGGACCTGTGGCACCTGTAGATCGGAGTGGACTTCGAGGTTCCCGGTATCGAGCCGCCGGGCCCGCAGCGCCAGCGTAGCCTCACGGATTTCCACCGGGCCGGCATCGGAGTCGGCCTTCAGTTCCGGCAGCGACAGGGACAATTCCCCGGATTCGCCCGGAATAAAGCTGAAGCGACCTGTCACTGCAGCGGACGAAAACTTGTCCAGCGCGAACTGGCGACGCTGCACAGCGCCGATCTCCAGCGTACCGGCGACCGCAGTGCCGGCATAATCGCTCTCGACCACGATTTCGGCCCCGCCGAAACTCAGCTCACCGCCGCTGTCGCTGCGGGTGAAGGGCTCCAGCCTGAGCACATTGCGGACCCTGTTGTCGGCACCCACCAGTGATTCCAGCACCGCCGGGCTGTGGTCGAGGCGCCCGTAAATTTTTTCCAGCTGGGCCCGCAGCGCCGGTGCCAGTTGTTCCACCGACAGGCGGGTCTCGCTGTAGAGCAGGCCCACCCGCGGGCCTGCAGCCGTAAACACCACCGGGCCGTGCTGGATCTCGCTGCGCAGTCGGGTGTCACCGTCACGACCACTGACCCGTGTGCCCGCCTCGGCTCCGAACCAGCCCCGCTGGTAGCCGGTGTTATCGGCCCCCTGCAGGCGCGCGAACTGCTGCTGCCACTGCTGCTCCACCTGAGGACCGATAAATCCGGGGGCGGCGAGGGCAACAACAACCAGCAGGAACGTGAGGGCGAGGAGGGAAATCTTCAGCAGTTTCATCGGCATTGCAGTTTCGGTGACTTTGCGCCGATGTTAGCAGATTCTGTATGGCAGGGGCCGCCCGAAGGGGCTCAGGCAGCCCCCGGGCGGTGGGGATCAGCCAGTGATGGCCCGGGCAACACGGGAGTTACTCTCGCGGCCCAGCTCGGCGGAGATGAAGTTTCCGGCCGCAACCAGCTTGTGCAGGTCGACCCCGGTGTCGATATCCAGGCCATTGAGCATATAGAGCACATCCTCGCTGGCCACATTGCCAGAGGCACCGCGGGCATAGGGACAGCCTCCCAGCCCGGCCACGGCCGAATCCACCACCGTCACCCCGGCCTGCAACGCCGCATAGATGTTTGCCAGCGCCTGGCCGTAGGTATCGTGGAAGTGCACCGCCAGCTTCTCCATGGGCACGCACGCGGCCACCGTCTCGACCATTTTGCGTGCGGCCTCCGGGGTGCCGACGCCGATGGTGTCACCCAGTGAAATCTCGTAACAGCCCATCTGCAGCAGCGCGGCGCTCACCTCGGCTACCTTTTCCGGAGCGATATCGCCCTCGTAGGGGCAGCCCAGCACACAGGACACGTAGCCGCGCACCCGGATACCGTCAGCGCGCGCCTGCTCCAGCAGCGGGCGAAAGCGCTCCAGGCTCTCGGCGATGGAGCAATTGATATTCTTCTGCGTAAACGACTCGGACGCGGCACCGAACACCGCCACCTCGTCGGCGCGGGCCTGCAGGGCCCGCTCGTAGCCCTTCATGTTTGGGGTCAGCGCGCTGTAAGTAATTCCGGGGCGGCGCTCGATCGCAGCCAGAACTTCCTCACTGGCGGCCATCTGCGGCACCCATTTCGGGCTGACAAAACTGCCCGCCTCAATCACCGGCAGGCCGGCGGCGCTGAGACGGTCCACCAGCGCCACCCGCGTGGCCACGGAAATTTCCTGTTTTTCATTCTGCAGGCCATCGCGCGGGCCCACCTCAACCATTTTTACTTTTGCTGGCAGCGACACGCTTATTCCTCCGCGACAAAATCAATCAACAGGCTGCCGCCGTCCACCAGTTCCCCGGCGGCACAGAAATACTGCTGCAGGGTACCGGCAGCCGGCGCGCGCAGGGTGTGCTCCATTTTCATTGCCTCCATCACCAGCAGCGGTTGATCCTTTTCCACCGCACTACCGGGTTCCACCAGCAGGGAGACAATGGTGCCGTTCATGGGCGCTTCCAGTCCCAGCGCATGTTCGCCGCCCTCACCGATATCCGGCGGCAGCAGGCGGTACTCTACCTGCCCGCCATCGAAGAAGACCGAGCCGCCCTCCACGGTATCCACACTGGTCAGTGTCACGCGGCGGCCGTCCGGCAATGAAATATCTTCGCCGGGTAACAGGCGCAGTTCGCCGTCCAGGTCTTCCGCATCGTCGGCGGAGCATTGCCATTGCAACCGGTCACCCACCACCGAGAAACTGAGCTGTGCGTGCAGGCCGTGGTAGTCGACCACATGGTTGCGCTGGCTGGTCAGGTTGCTGCGCCAGTTATCCCCGGCATGCCATGGCGAATACTGGTCCCCGGCCGGTGCCCGCCCACGCATCTCGCGCACTTCGCGGCGATGGATCGCCACCGCCATAGCTGCGCACTTGAGCGGCGTGAGGCTCCGCTGCGGCTGCAATACCTCATCGGCATGGTCGTCGATAAAGTGGGTGGTGACACGACCTTCGGCAAAGTCCGGCTGGTTGATCACCCGGCGCAGGAATTCAATGTTGTGGCGCACCCCGGCGATCTGGTATTCCCCCAGCGCGCGGTCCAGCTTCGCCAGGGCTTCGCGGCGATTGCGGCCATGGCAGATCAGCTTGGCGATCATCGGGTCGTAATGCACGCTGATTTCATCGCCGTCACGCACACCGGTATCCACGCGCACGGAATCGGTCTCGCTCGGCGGGCGATGACGCAGCAGCGTGCCGGTAGCCGGCAGGAAATCGCTGTCCGGATCCTCGGCATAAATCCGCACTTCCATGGCGTGGCCATCGATCTGCAGGTCGTCCTGCTCCAGGGGCAGTGGCTCGCCCGCGGCCACTGCCAGCTGCCAGGCCACCAGGTCCTGGCCGCTGATCATCTCGGTCACCGGGTGCTCAACCTGCAGGCGGGTATTCATTTCCATGAAATAGAAGTCGCCGCTGGCATCGAGCAGGAATTCCACCGTGCCGGCACCCACATACCCGATGGCATGGGCCGCGCGCAGGGCCGCCTCACCCATTTCACGACGCAGGTCCTCGTCCAGGCCCGGCGCCGGCGCTTCCTCCACCACCTTCTGGTGGCGGCGCTGCACGGAACAGTCGCGCTCGAACAGGTAGACACCATTTTCCTGCCCATCACAGAAAACCTGGATTTCCACATGGCGCGGGCTCAGAACATAGCGCTCCACCAGCATCAGGTCGTCCCCGAAGGCGTTCTGGGCCTCGCGCTTGGCCGCTTCCAGCGCGTCATGGAAGTCCTTCGCACTGTCCACCCGGCGCATGCCCTTGCCGCCGCCGCCGGCCGCCGCTTTCAGCAGCACCGGGTAACCGATACGCTCGGCGTGTTCGGCCAGGGTCCCGGCATCCTGGTCGTTGCCGTGGTAGCCGGGCACCAGCGGGACATTGGCTTCCTCCATAATCCGCTTGGCCGCGGACTTGGAGCCCATCGCTTCGATGGCAGAAGCCGGCGGCCCGACAAAAATAATGTCCGCCTCGGCGCAGGCACGGCAGAACACGGCATTCTCGGACAGGAAACCGTAACCCGGGTGAATGGCATCGGCGCCAGTCTGCCGGGCGGCCCCGATTACCTTGTCGATATCCAGGTAGGATTCCCGTGCCGGGGCCGGCCCCAGGCGCACCGCCTCGTCGGCCAGCTGCACATGCAATGCGTTGGCGTCGGCATCGGAATACACGGCCACAGTCGCCACACCCAGGCGACGGGCAGTGCGGATTACGCGGCAGGCGATCTCGCCGCGATTGGCAATCAACAGTTTGCGAATCATGCTTTGCTCTTCATTCACTGTGGCCGCCAGCTATCGGCCCGGCAGCCTGTCTTGCTGTTAAAGGGCGCTCAGTCGCTGCCTTTCATCCACTCCGGGGCACGCTTGTCGAGGAACGCCTGCAGGCCCTCCTGCCCCTCCGGGGAAACGCGCACCGCGGCGATCAGGGCACTGGTCTGACCCTGCAACTCCTCGTTCACCACGCGGTTGGACATGGACATCGCCAGCTGCTTGGCCATCGCCACAGCGCGGGGGCCATTGTCGGTGATCGCGTTGACCAGCTTCTGCACGGTCAGGTCCAGCTCGCCCTCGGGGCAGACCTCGGATACCAGGCCGATCTCCCGCGCACGTTCGGCGGAGAAACGTTCGGCGGTGACAAAGTAGCGGCGCGCCTGGCGCGCACCGATGGCGTTGATCACGTAAGGGCTGATGGTGGCCGGCAACAGGCCGATCTTGACCTCGGACAGGGAGAAGCTGGCACGCTCGCTCGCCACAGCGATATCGCAGCAGCTCACCAGCCCCACGGCACCGCCGAAAGCTGCGCCCTGGACGCGGGCGATGGTGGGCGCGGGGAAGTTATCCAGCTTGTACAGCATCGCCGCCAGGCCCGCGGCATCGCGGCGGTTGTCCTCCTCGGAATAGTTCGCCATGCGCTTCATCCAGTTGAGGTCGGCACCGGCGGAAAAGCTTTTGCCCTCCGAAGCCAGCACCAGCGCGCGTACCCCGGGCTGCTGCGACAGGCGGTCGAAAGTTTCGCCCAGCTGGTGGATGAGGTCATCGTCGAAGGCGTTGTGAATTTCCGGTCTGTTGAGGGTAACCGTAGCCACACCTTCGCTGTCGACTTCGCTCAGCAGCTTGTCACTCATAATCGGGTCCTTGTCTTCGGGCGTGTTTCAATTTCTTGCAGGAGCAGCCACCGGCCGCCCCATTTACATCCGGAATACGCCGAACTTGGTCTCTTCCGGCTCGCGATGGGTTGCGGCAGCCAGGCACAGGCCGAGAACACGCCGGGTATCCGCAGGGTCGATCACCCCATCGTCCCACAACCGGGCGGATGCATAATAGGGATGCCCCTGGTGTTCGTAGTCATCGACGATCGGCTGCCGGAATGCCTGCTCCTCATCGGCGCTCCATTGCTCGCCGCGGGCCTCCATCTGGTCGCGCTTGACCTGGGCCAGCACCCCGGCCGCCTGCTCACCGCCCATCACCGAAATACGGGCGTTGGGCCACATGAACAGGAAATTGGGGTCGTAAGCGCGGCCGCACATGCCGTAATTGCCGGCACCGAAAGAGCCGCCGATCAGGATGGTGATCTTCGGCACCCTGGCAGTGGCAACCGCGGTCACCATCTTGGCACCGTGCTTGGCGATGCCGCCAGCCTCGTACTGCTTGCCTACCATAAAGCCGGTGATGTTCTGCAGGAATACCAGCGGGATATTGCGCTGGGCGCACAGCTCAATAAAGTGCGCGCCTTTCTGGGCGCTTTCGGCGAACAGGATGCCGTTGTTGGCGACGATACCCACCGGGTAGCCATGTATACGGGCAAAGCCGGTCACCAGGGTGGTACCGTACAGGGCCTTGAACTCATCGAACTCGGAACCATCCACCACGCGCGCGATAATTTCGCGCACGTCGTAGGGCTGGCGCGAGTCGGCGGGAACCACACCGTAGATTTCCTCCGGCGGGTAAATTGGCTCCACCGGGCGCTGCACATCCAGGCCCGGTTGCTTCATGCGGTTGAGGCGGCTGACCGAGCGGCGTGCCAGCTCCAGCGCATGCACGTCATTGTTGGCATAGTGGTCGGACACACCGGAGGTCCTGCAGTGCACCTCGGCCCCACCCAGCTCCTCGGCCGAGACCACTTCCCCGGTTGCGGCTTTCACCAGCGGCGGGCCGGCCAGGAAAATGGTGGCCTGCTCTTTTACCATGATCGACTCGTCCGCCATCGCCGGCACGTAGGCGCCGCCAGCGGTACAGCTGCCCATCACCACGGCAATCTGCGGAATATTTTTCGCCGACAGGTTGGCCTGGTTGAAGAAGATACGGCCAAAGTGCTCGCGGTCCGGGAAGACATCATCCTGGCGCGGCAGGTTGGCACCGCCGGAATCCACCAGGTAAATACACGGCAGGTTATTCTGTTCGGCGATGGCCTGGGCCCGCAGGTGTTTTTTCACCGTCAGGGGGTAATAGGTCCCCCCCTTTACCGTGGCGTCGTTGGCGACAATCACACATGGCTGGCCGGACACTGTGCCGATCCCGGTGATGATACCGGCCGCCGGCACTTCCTCGCCGTAAACATCGTGGGCGGCGAGCTGGGAAAACTCCAGGAAAGGGCAGCCCGGGTCCAGCAGCGCGTCAATGCGATCCCGCGGCAACAGCTTGCCGCGGGCCAGGTGTTTTTCCCGAGCGCGCTCACCGCCGCCCCGGGCAATGGTTTCCACTTTGTCGCGCAGGTCCGCGACCAGTTTTTCCATCTGCTCGCGGTTTGCCGTGAAAGCCCCGTCGCGGGTGTTAATTTTGCTCTGTAGCTGGTTCATAAACTCTGATTCGCCTTTGCAGGTAAACCTTGTCTGGGCTGTAGGGGCGGCCCGGGGCCGCTCCTACGACAATTTTGCGGTGGTGACCGGTCAGCGGGTCTCGTTAAACAGCTCGCGGCCGATCAGCATGCGGCGCACCTCTGAGGTGCCGGCGCCGATCTCGTACAGCTTGGCGTCGCGCAGCAGGCGTCCGGTGGCGTACTCATTGATATAGCCATTGCCGCCCAGGGTCTGGATTGCCTGCAGGGCCATCTGGGTAGCGCGCTCGGCGGTAAACAGGATCACCGCAGCAGCATCCTTGCGCGAGTCTTCACCGCGATCACAGGCTTGCGCCACCGCATACAGGTAGGAGCGGCTGGCGTTGAGGTCGGCGTACATGTCGGCGAGCTTGCCCTGCATCAGCTGGAACTCGCCGATCGCCTTGCCAAACTGCTTGCGTTCGTGCACATAGGGCACCACGACATCCAGGCAGGCCTGCATGATGCCCACCGGGCCGCCGGAGAGGATAGTGCGTTCGTAGTCGAGGCCGCTCATCAATACCCGCACGCCGCCGTTCAGCTCGCCGAGGATATTTTCTTCCGGCACTTCACAGTCCTCGAATACCAGCTCACAGGTGTTCGAGCCACGCATGCCCAGCTTGTCGAGTTTCTGCGCCTGGGAGAATCCCTTGAAGCCGCGCTCGACGATAAAAGCGGTGATGCCACCGGAACTGATGCCCGGTTCGGTGCGCGCATAGATCACGTAGGTATCGGCATCGGGACCGTTGGTGATCCACATCTTGTTGCCATTGAGGATAAAGCGATCGCCTTTCTTCTCCGCGCGCAACTGCAGGCTGACCACGTCAGAACCGGAGTTGGGCTCGCTCATGGCCAGGGCGCCGACATGTTCGCCGGAACAGAGCTTGGGCAGGTATTTCGCCTTCTGCTCGCGGGTACCGTTCTTGCGGATCTGGTTGACGCAGAGGTTGGAGTGGGCCCCGTAGGACAGGCCAACGGAAGCCGAGGCGCGGGAGATCTCCTCCATCGCCACCGCATGGGCCAGGTAACCCATGTTGGAGCCACCGAATTCCTCCTCGACGGTCATCCCCAGCAGGCCCAGCTCGCCAAACTTTTTCCACATGTCGGCCGGGAACAGGTTGTCCTCGTCGATCTGTGCCGCCCGTGGCGCCAGTTCTGCCTGGCAGAACTTGTAGACCATATCGCGCAGCATATCGATCTCTTCGCCGAGGCCGAAGTTGAGGGTGCGGTAGGCGGTATTCATAGCGACTCCGTGTATCTGTCTCTCATCAGTGTTCTCTGGTTTTTGCCAGCGAGGCCCGGGTACGGGCCTCCGCTTCGTCCAGTTCGCCCATCAGGCTCTGGATATCGCGCAGCTGTTGCTGCAGCTGCGCGCGTTTCTGTTTGATGTGTTGCAGCAGTCGCTGCAGCTGTTCGACATTGCCGTGTTCGGGGTCGTACATGTCGATGATTTCGCGGCTCTCATCCAGGGAGAAACCCAGTCGCTTGCCGCGCAGGATCAGCATCAGCCGTACCCGGTCCTCGGGGCGGTAGACACGGGTCTGGCCGCGGCGGGCCGGGCTGATCAGGCCCTTGTCCTCGTAAAAGCGGATGGCGCGGGTAGTGATACCGAACTCGCGGGCCAGGTCGGAAATGCTGTAACTGCTGGGTTCGGCACCCGCCACGGATTCCGTTTCGGGTTTGCTCTGCTCGGACTTCATAGTGGCTTCCTGAAAGAGTGTCAGGAGCCTAGCAGAGGTTTACGTTAACGTAAACGTAAAGGGAGGAGGTAAAACCGACCCAGGCAGATCCGCCAGTCACACTGGCGGGCCGGGCGGTAAGGAAAAGAGGAATCAGGCGCCCTGCAGTTGCCGCAGTTGGCTGTCCAGCAGCTTCTGGTAGGTGTCATCCAGGCCGGTAACCGCGGCACCCCAACTGGCGGAGTGCACCGCGATGCGCCCTTTCAGGGACGGTGCCTCGAGCAGGTCATCGTGCAAGGCCAGGTCGCGGGCCTGGCCCAGCAACGGCTCACCGCCGAAATCCGCCGGCTCCAGCGCTGCCGGCACCACAGCGGTGGCCAGCTGCAGGCCACTGGAGCGGCCGCCGGCCTGTAACTCGCGCAGCAACAGGCCACAGCAAACGGCCCGGAAAGCGGCATCGTCACCGCAGAAGCCCAGTCCCTGCTGGGGACCGGCATGCTTCAGCGGCCGCGCATCGTAGATCCTGCCCAGCAGGGCCAGGCGTTCCCGCAGCTCATCCTGCAATCGCTCCAGCGCCGAGCGGCTCAACTGGTTACCCAGCTGGCTCCAGTTCAGCGGGCGCAGGTAGAGTCCCACCAGGACCTCCGGCTCCGGTTGCGGCGCCGGGCGGGCCGCCACCACCGGCGTGCGCCGGGCCGCCAGGCTGCCGACCGCCAGGGCCGCCGCCGCACTGACCGGCAGCGCGAACACCAGGCTCAGTAACAGGCTTGCCCAGGGGTAGCGCACGCCCTCGCCCGGCTGCAGGTGGACAATCACGTTGCCGGCGATACTGTCGTGCAACACCACTGGTGCGCTGACGGTCTCCCCACTATCCAGGTCGCCCCCCTGCGCCAGCGCGCTGGACTCCACGTCCTGGATCGCGATCCCGGAGATCACCGGCATTTCCAGCATATTCCTGGCCAGCAGCTGCAGGCTGATGCGATCACCAGCGACGATACTCTCGAGGCTCTGGCTGGCCACGAAGGCCGCGGCCACCTCCGCGGTGACCCGGTCGCGGGCGATCGCCGCGTCGCGCTGGCCGGCATAGTAGTTGCTGAGCGCCACCGCGCAGAAACAGGCCAGCACCAGCCAGATACCGGCGGCAATCAGCTGCTGGCGGAGGTGCCGCGGCATCCCGGCGTAAACTCGCTGGATTTCTTTTTTCAGGGCATTCATGGATAGGGCGCGTATTCTTGGGTTTATCACGTTGCCGTGGATTTTAGCGAATAAAGTCCCGGGGGCTATAATGCCCGCCCCGCAAAAACCAAAACACGGAAGGGCACTATGGGCGCAACGCCAGACTACCGGGAATTCCGGCTCCCCCTGGAAACACTGATGGAACCTGCAACGGACTGCCCATTGCACTACCTGGATTACCAGGGCGGCGCAGCGCGGGTCGGGATCGGGTACCGGGACACCCCACCCTTCGACGCCAGCCCGTCGGACACTGTCGCGATGCCCGACACCGCCGCCGCGGTCACGGCCCCCTGGTGCGTCACCCTGCTCTCGCCTGCGGCGACCCTGGAGCAACTGCGCGCCCTGCTGGGATTTTTCCGCGAGCAGGGCTGGGCCCTGCAGGCCGCAGACACCCTGTCGCGAGCGCGGGAGCGCACGGTGATCCGCTTCCAGTTGCAGGCGGAACTGGAATTCAACCCGGCGCGGCACGCCTGCCTGCAACTGGCGGAAAGGCTTGGCGTGGACCTGGTGCTGCAGGCCGGCGTTACCCAACAGCCACCGCGACTGGCCGGCTTCGACATGGACTCGACCCTGATCGACGCCGAGGTAATCGACGAGCTGGCCCGGATCACCGGCATTGGCGATCGCGTGGCTGCCATTACCGAGGCTGCCATGCGGGGAGAACTGGATTTCCGCCAGAGTTTCAAAAAGCGCATGGCCCTGCTACAGGGTTTCTCCGAGCAGCGCCTGGCTGACATCGCCCCGCAGCTGCCGATCAAGGAGGGCGCGCGCGAACTGCTGCAGGCCCTGCGGGCCCTGGGCTGCAAGACGGCAATCCTCTCTGGTGGGTTTACCTATTTCGCACACTACCTGCAGCGGGAAAAGCTGGCGGTGGATTTCGTCCACGCCAATGAGCTGGAGTTCGCCGACGGTGTACTCACCGGGGAAGTCATCGAACCGATCGTGGACGGCCAGCGAAAGCGTATCCTGCTGGAGCAGATGGCCGCGGAACATGGCCTGGCACTGGAGAGTGTGATTGCAGTGGGAGACGGGGCCAACGATATCCCCATGCTGAACCTGGGGGCACTGGGCATCGCGATTCACCCCAAACCCAAGGTGCGCCTGGAAGCCCCCCAGGCCATCACCCATTTCGGGCTCGATGCGGCTCTTTACCTGTTTGGCCTCAACGACCAACAGATTGCCCTGCTGCAGGCCGACTGAACTGCAGCAGTGAGCTGCCGCTACGAATCAGCTGACGGCGAAGGCGTGCGGGAAAGGCAATGACGGTGGCTTGCCGCGCTCGAAGCACGCCTGCTCACTGCAGCCGGCAAAGGCCAACAATGCGAATAAACCAAAAATTTTTAACCAGCGCATCGTCCCGCGGCTCCTGTGTGTTTCTGCCTGAATCGCTCGTCCGTGAACGGGCCCGGATAGCCGGGGGAACAGGCCAAAAATAATCCGTCCCGACCACCATATCTGACCACTTTACTGTACTTCCGGTTTCCGCGGGTAGCCGCCCGGATGCCAAGGTGGCAGCTGATTCTACAACTCTTTCAATCGCTGTGAACCCCTGCGCGGATGGGCGGTGCCCGGCCGGGCATTGGCAGGTTACCGGTGTCCGCGTTACCGGCACTGGTGACTGAGGTTCCCGGCCGGGCACCGCGGGTGGCGGGCCAGCCGGGATCGCGGCTGTTACTGGGCGTCGTCGCCGTAAATGATGCGGCTGTTCACCTTGACTGTCAGCGGGTGATAGCCGGGCTTGGCCTCTTCAAAAATCTCCGCCGCCATTTCCTGCTTGCCGCTCTCCACCAGGTTGCGATACAGCGGGCGCAGGAACTTATTGCGACCGATTTCGGTGAGGAAGCTCTCCAGGCGCCCGAAGGCGGGCTGGTAGTCGTTGCGCACGGCAATCATCAGCCAGCTGAAAGCGATCTCGTTGTTTGTTGACTCGGTCAGGTTGAAGGCGCTGTCCAGCTCCTCCAGCTGCTCGTCACTGAGCTCTTCCGGCATACCATCGAGGAAATACTTCCACTGGTGATAGGTCCACTCCCCGGTATCGATGTCCTTCGCGGCGATCTCGCCGTCCAGCCACTGCTGGCGCACCGGGTCGATCTTGCTGAAGGCATCGGACTGCGGCTGCGGCGCACCCTCGGGGATGCCCGGTTCAAAAATCCACTCGCGGATCCGCGCCTCATCGAGCTTGTCCGGGTACTGCTTGAGCAGGGTCTGCTGCAGGTACTCGATAAAGTCCTCAGTGGTGATGCTCTCGAACGCGAAGTTGTTGAAGTACTCCAGCAGGAACTGGTCAAACGCCTCGCGGCCAATCTTCTGTTCCAGCTCGTACAGGAACAGGGAGCCCTTCTCATAGGGGATATTGGAAAACACCTTGTCCGGGTCGCGACCACGCAGGTCGATGGCCATGATCTCGTCGCGGCTGTCCAGGTCTTCCAGGTCCGCCTGCAGGTCGTCATAGCCCAGCGCCATCTCCATACGATAGCGCTGGTCACCGTAGATATTCTGCATGATGCGGTTGGTCAGGTATGTGGTGAAACCCTCGTTCAGCCACAGGTCGCGCCAGCTGGCATTGGTCACCAGGTTGCCGGACCAGGAGTGCGCCAGCTCGTGAGCAATCAGGGCCACCAGGCTCTTGTCGCCGGCGATCACGGTCGGGGTAATAAAGCTCAGGCGCGGGTTCTCCATGCCGCCGAAGGGGAAACTGGGTGGCAGGATCAAGAGGTCGTAGCGGTCCCAGCGATAGGGGCCATAGGCCTCTTCGGTCGCCTCGAGCATGGACTCGGTATCCTCAAATTCCGCTGCGGCGGAATCGAGCAGCTCCGGCTCGGCATAGACGCCGGTGCGCTCGCCCATGGGCTTGAACTCCAGGTCGCCCACGGCCAGCGCCAGCAAGTAAGACGGGATCGGCTGCGGCATTTCAAACTCGTAAACGCCGTCTTTCTCCGTCTTTGGGTCATTGTTCGCACTCATCACCGCCAGCAGCTCTTCCGGCGTGCGGATGGTGGCGTTGTAGGTGATGCGCACCTGCGGTGAATCCTGCAGCGGCACGAAGCTGCGCGCGTGAATGGCCTGCGCCTGGGTAAACAGGAACGGGTGTTCACCGCCGGCGGTCTGCTGCGGCTCCAGCCATTGGACACCGGAAGCGGCCGGCGAGGTCTGGTAGCGGATGGCGACACGGGTGGCATTCTTGGGCAGCTGGATGTTCAGCGGCGTCCCCAGGTCCGGGTCGGTTTTACCCATGGAGAACTCTACCGGCTTCAGTTCCCCGCCGTGGCCGGCGCGCACCGCCTCAACCTTGATGTCGCGGGTATCCAGCACCATCGGCGGATTCTTTTGCGTCAGGCGCTTGAAGTCGAGTACCGCTTCGCCCTCGAGTACCTTGCGGTCAAAATCCACCGTCAGGTCGAGGTCCAGGTGCCGTACACGGTAGTCACCGGTGTTGGCGAAAGAGTGATAGTCCACACCCGATTCCGGCGCCTGGGCACTCCCCTGGTCCTCCGCGGCGGGCGCTGCATCGGCACCATTCGCGGTAGGCTGGGTTGCTTCGACCTCGGGTTTTGCGGGCTCGCCCGCCGCGCCGTCGGATTCCGGTTTGGAGCAGCCGCTCGCAAGGACGAGGGCGCTGCAGAGCAAACTGCTACAGAGTATGCGGGGCAACATAGGATGACTCCAGGTCAATTCTGCTTATTCGTGCTGTAAGGGAAAATCCGGCAAAGCATACCCAAATGACTGCCCGCCGGGAAATCTGTGTCCTGCGGGCCTGTGGGCCCGGCAGGACGAGGGAAGCATCTGTGGCGGGTCAATCGAGACTGAAATCGAAATTCAGGTGCTCGGCGGGCGCCTGCACATAATAGCCCTGGATATAGTCGGTGCCGCTCTGCCAGAGGGTCGGTAACATACTGGCCTGCTCCACATGGGGCACAATCACCCGCGTATTCGCCTCGGCCAGCTGCTGCACCATGTTTACCAGGGTATCGCTGTTCTCCCCCTCATCCTGTACTTCCCGGACAAAGGACGGATCCACCTTGGCGATATCCACGGTGACATGCTCGAGGGTCTTGAAAGGATTGAGACCGGCGCCGAAGCGGCTCACCACTACCCGGCTGCCGAACTCACGCACCTGCTTGATGAAATCCCGTGCCGCATGCAGGTTACTGTTGATATCGCCCTGGCTGACCTGGAATGACACCGATTTCGGTGCCACCTTGGCCGCCTTGAAGGCAACCTTCAGCCAGGCGGTCAAGCCGGAATCCTTCAGCGACGCCGCGGAAATATGTAGCAGCAGGGAAACATCCTTGCCCCGGGCGCGCTGGGCGGCAGCCGCCTTGATTGCGGTCAGGATTATCCAGCGGTCCATCTTGATCGCCAGGCTGTCGTCTCCCAACCCCTCGAGGAATGACAGGGGTGAGAGTTCCTCCTTGCCATCCACCATGCGCACCAGCACCTCGTACATCTGCTCGCCGGTGCCCTGCAGGCTGAGCACCGGCTGGTACAGCAGTTTGAGGTTGCCGGCCTCCAGCGCCTGGATTACCCGCGCGCGGTGGTAGGTATCGGCATCGCCCTCCTGGTCGGCGCCCGGCTCGAACAGCGCGAAACCATTGCCCTGCTCGCTGTCCTGCAGTGCCTGCTCGTGGGCCTGGAGCGCTTGGTCAAGAACCTTCTGGGCATTAACGGAGGCTTCGCTGAGCAGGGACACGCCAATCGATGCGGTGACCTGTACCGTCTTGCCGGCAGCATCGAAGATGGTGTCGGCGATTTTCTTCATCAGCTCCCGGGCTCGGTGCTCGGCACTGTCCGGGGTGGTCTCTGCCATCATCAGGCAAAAGCTCTTTTCGCCGTAGCGGGCCACTACGTCACCGCGACGCACGCTCGACTGCAACAGCTCCGCTATTTTCTTCTGCAGCGCATCGGCACCCGCGACGCCGACCGCTTTCTGTACAGTTTCCTCGAAACGATCCACTTCGATATACATCAGGCCACCGGTACGCTGGGAGCTGGCGGCGGCCTTGATCGCGGCGTCGAGCATGCGCAGGAAATGCTGCCGGTTGTAGAGGCCGGTGAGGGGGTCACGGCTCTTGATGTCGCTGAGCTGTGCTTCCAGTTCCTCGGTATTGCCGGAGCTCGCCGCGATACGGACCTGCAGGCAGTTCTCCTCATCGTAGACAGTGGAGAGCACCTCGGCGCGCACCGGCACTGGCCGGCCGGAGGCGGACCTGGCGGTGAATTTCCACTCCTGCGCCTCGACATCGTTATTGTCGATTGCACATTGGCGCAGGAAGGCGCGAGCGTCTTCTTGCTCCCCCTCGGTCACCATATCGATCAGCGGTTGGTACTCCACATCGTCCCGGTCCTTGTACCCGAGGCGCTCGGCCAGGGACTGGTTGGCATAGACGATCAGGCCGTCGGAAATGTAGGCAATGGCGTCCTTGGAGCTGTCGAGCAGCTCCTGGGCCCGGGCCAGCCCGGCGTGATAACGGCGATCATGCATGCGCGCCTGGCGCCGGTTGCGCAGCGCGGTGATCTCCCGCTGGATCACCATCAGCAGGTGCTGGTCCTCATCCACGGTCACCACATCCCGGGCCCCGAGCTTGAGGCCCTCCACCACCGGCTGGGCGCCGCTGCGCTCGGTGAGCAGCAGGACCGGTACATCTTTCTGCAATTTGCTGATGGTGCGCAGGGCCACGGGTGGCGGCACCTGCTTGCTGCTTTCCGCGGCAATCAAGAGATCCCAGGTATTGTCCTGGAGCAACTTTGTCAGTGCTGGCTCACTGGGCACGTGTTGGGCACGATTGGGGCGGCCGGCATTGTGCAGCATGCTGACCAGGCGCTGGGCTTCAGAGGGTGTGTCGTGAATCAGAAGGAGACGAATCGTGTCGTTGCTGCTCATTTATTATGCTCTTGATACTTACATCTGCGGTCCCGGGACGGTGTTACGGGCCGTCAGTGCGCCGCCGCTGGGACAGCGGCGCAAGAGCGCTAAGTGTAGGTCGCGGCGTCGGTGGCTTACAAGAGCGGGTAGCCACCGCACACGGGTATGGAGATAGACCTCACACAAAATCGAACCGGGCAACGGAGGGGGTTGCCACCGTCTGTCGCTGCAGGCTAACCGGGCGGGTCACACTGCCGGTAATCACCTCGACCTCGTCGTAGGCCTTGAACAGGGGGACTGGCAGGACCAGGGCAACACACTTGCCGTCACCCTCGCGGGTCAGCAGGGCCGGGATTGGCGCCGAAGCGCGACCGGCGGAATTGCGCCGGCGAACCTCCACCGGCGCCACGTGGCGAGCCAGGATCTCGACACCGGCATCGCTGTAGTCCACCCGGCTGAGGTGCCAGCGGATCACCCCCACCTGCCAGCCATTTGGCATGCGCACGCCGACCAGCTCACCAACCCGCAGGCGCTCTCCAGCGGCCGGCGAGAGCCTCAACCCCAGACCGCGGGCACTGCGGTTGAATACCTCGGCGACTTCGGTCTGGTAGTGGCGGGCGGCGCCGCTGGTCCCCGCACTGCGCTCGCTCCTGAGACTCGGTGCGCAGGGCAGGCTGACATCGTATTCCGCCATGGTGCGGCCGGACTGGTAATCCACCGCTGCCGCCTCCAGGCATACGCGCTCCTCTTCCCGGTCTAGCCAGGCAGTCATATCGCCAGTACCCGGCCCGCTGCCATCCTTTTCCCGCAGGTTGAAACAGGTAGCCCCGAGGCCGATGCTGACCACGCACTCCGCCTGCCCCGGCTTGCGCTCCTCGCCACGGCCCGTGGCACCGCCCCATGCATCGCGGGCACGCTCCACCAGGGGATCGAAATTCTTTTCCAGGTGCTTTTCCACCCGCTGCAGGACCGCTGACAGGCCCAGCCTCCAGCCCCGCGGCGCACGGAACCGGTCGCTGTCGACCGCCCTGGCGGACAGCCTGCCCGCGGGCAGGGGCGCCTGGTCGAGCTCCGTGGAGGCCACCAGGCTATCGCCCGTTTCGGTGTAGTTCTCCTCCAGCGTGCCGAGGCGGCACCAGTCCCGGGTCCGGCACCAGAACGCATCCTGCTGCTCGCCGTCCAACTGGCCGGGATTGGCACTGAAAAACAGCGCCGCGCTGATATAGGCATCTACCGCACTGGTGCGGCCGCGGGATTCCAGTGGATCCGACACCCGCCGCCACGCCACCTGCTGCGGGAAGCCGCGCTGCAGGAGCAGATGCAGGTTGCGCCAGCAGTTCTCCGGGGGCGCCAGGCCGAACAGGGAAGTGACCCGCAGCAGCCGGCCGCCGGCATCGACGGCCCGGTGCAGGGTCCGGGCACGTTTTTCCCGCATCAGGAAAGGAACACCGGCGGTGTCCTCCAGCTGCACCCACAGGCTGGCGTAGGCCACAAAGAGTTTCTGCAGCAGCCCCACCACCGGTTGCAGGCTTCGGCGCAGCTTTTCCAGTTGCGTGGCACTGAGCGCACTGCGCTGGGTGACGATGGCATCGCCGCAAGTGACGGCATGCTGGCGCAGCAGTTCCAGGATTGGCAGGCGGGTGGCTGCCGGTGCGCGCCACTGGGCAACTTCCTCCACCAGCCCTGCCAGCAAAGTCACCAGCCGCTGCTGGTCGGAGGGGTGGAAAGGATGCAGCTCGTACTGGCTCAGCCACCGGTCCAGCTGGCTTTCGCTGGCGCAGCCGCAACTGAGGGCGGGCAGCGCACGTGAGGGCAATCCGAGCTTGCTGGCAAAGCTCGCGGGGGCGCTCGCCCGGGCCGGGGCGGCGGCATCTATATCATCCATCATTATTACTGTAACCGTCCGTTGGGTTACAGCAGTATAAGAAGAGCGAAATTAGACTCACAAGCCCATAAAGAAGCTTTATGCGACAATATTGAGACAACGATCACGCCAAAAGCGCCAAACAGGTCTAACCCGACATGCTTCTGCCAGCGCTGTCACCCAGCTAAACTAGATTGGCGTTTTCGACCTTTCCCCGGGTATCTCCCGCACCAGTCTCGGCACCAGGTAACCGGGCAGGCTCTCCCTCAGGCCTCGCACCAGGTCCCGCGCAGTCCCATCATCCACCTCGAAGTGGGCCGCGCCACGCACCCGGTCCAGCTGGTGCAGGTAATAGGGCAGCACCCCGCTGGCGAACAGGGCCTCCCCCAGTGCCGACAGGGCCGCCACCGAATCATTGACGCCCCGCAGCAGCACCGCCTGGTTAAGCAGGGTGACACCTGCAGCGCGCAGCTTCCGCAGTGCCGCCCGGACTTCATCGTCGATCTCGCGGGCGTGGTTGCAGTGCAAAACCAGCACCGGCCTGAGGCGCGAACCGGTGAGCCATGTCACCAGCTCATCGGTAACCCGGCTGGGCGCCACCACCGGCAGGCGGGTGTGCAGGCGCAGCTTGTCCAGGTGCGGTACCGCGGCCAGCTCTTCCACCAGCCGTGCCAGCTGGCGGTCATTGAGCACCAGCGGATCACCGCCGCTGAGGATGACCTCACGCAGCTCGTCCTGCGCGCGAATATAGTCGAGCGCCCCCTGCCACTGGCTGCGGGTCAGGTGATTGTCGCTGTAGGGGAATTCACGGCGGAAACAGTAGCGACAGTTGATGGCGCACTGGCCCGCGGCGATCAGCAGCAGGCGCCCGCGATACTTGTGCACCACGCCCGGCACCGGGTTGGCCTGCGCCTCCGCCAGCGGGTCACTGGTGAATCCCGCCGCCGGCTCCAGTTCTGGGGCCCCCGGCAGCACCTGCAACAACAGGGGGTCGCGGGGGTCCCCCGGGCGCATGCGGCGCAGATAGGGCCGCGGCACCCGCAGGGCAAAGCCGTCGGCGGCGCGCAGGGCGGCGGGGAGCTGTTCCGGGTCCAGCCCGAGCAGCTTCACCAGCTCGGCGGGGTCCGTGACCAGGTCGGTCATCTCTTCCTGCCAGCGGCGGCCGGAGGCAGCGGGAGCCTCCTCCCGGGCAACGATTTCACTGGCGGCTGGGACGTGCTGTATCATAAGCGGCTATTCTGTGGCGCAAAGCGCGCAAATTTTAAGCAGTTACAGTGAAATTTAAAGAGCGGGCGGTGCTTTTTATGCGAACCGCACCGTTTTTCTGATTTAGAGGAACTCATGGCTAGTTATTCCACCAACGAATTCAAGGGCGGTCTGAAAGTAATGCTGGACGGCGATCCCTGCTCCATCGTGGAGAACGAATTCGTCAAACCCGGCAAGGGCCAGGCATTTAACCGGGTCAAGCTGCGCAACCTCAAGACCGGCCGGGTCTGGGAGCGCACTTTCCGTTCCGGCGAGAGCCTCGAAGCCGCCGACGTGATGGACCGGGAAATGGAGTACCTGTACAACGACGGTGAGTTCTATCACTTCATGGAGCCGGACACCTTCGAACAGCACCCGGCCAGCGTCGAAGCGGTGGGTGATGCCGCCAAGTGGCTGAAAGAGCAGGATATCTGCACCGTCACCCTCTACAACGGCTCCCCGCTGGCAGTGACCCCGCCCAACCATGTAATCCTGGAGATTACCGATACCGACCCGGGCCTGCGCGGCGATACCGCCCAGGGCGGCAACAAGCCCGCGACCCTGTCCACCGGCGCCGTGGTCAAGGTACCGCTGTTCCTGGAGATTGGCGAGACCATCAAGGTCGACACCCGTACCGGCGAGTACCTGGGTCGCGCCAAGGACGACTGATTCCGGCACACTATTTCCTGTATGGGCGGCCGCTGGCCGCGATTGAGGGTGGCCCGGGCCACCAGCGGTCGCGGCCAGCGGCCGTTCCTGCATGAGGCCCCGCACAATGACCGAACATACCTGGCAACCTACAGCGTCCCTCGCGGCACTGCGCCAGCGCGCCGCGCTGCTGGCCCGGGTGCGGCAGTTTTTCGCCGAGCGCCAGGTGCTGGAAGCGGAAGTTCCGGTGCTCTCCCGCCGCGCCACCAGCGACCCCCATATCGATTCCATTACCGCCCTGCTTAACGGCGACGCGGCCTATCTCGCCACCAGCCCGGAATTTGGGCTCAAGCGCCTGCTGGCGGCCGGACTGGGCGACTGCTACTACCTGGGCAAGGCTTTCCGCGAGGGAGAGGCCGGCGGTCGCCACAACCCGGAATTCACCATGCTGGAGTGGTACCGCTGCGGCTGGGACGACCGCGCCCTGATGCTCGAGGTGGGCGAGCTGCTGCGCACCCTGCTGGATATCGAAACGGTGGAATCCCTCAGCTACCGGGAGTTGTTCCTGCAACACCTGGGGCTGGACCCCCATACCGCCGGCATCGAACCGTTGCGCGAGTGTACCGCCGAAAATGTGGAACTCTCATTCGCCCCTGCCGATCGCGACGAATGCCTGGACCTGCTGATGAGCCATTACCTGGAGCCGCGGATGGGACCGGGCATTACCCTCCTGTACGACTTTCCCGCCAGCCAGGCGGCACTGGCCAAGGTGCTGCCCGATGATACCGGCAGGCCGGTGGCGCGGCGGTTCGAGGCCTACGTCGGCGGACTGGAACTGGCCAACGGCTACTGGGAACTGACCGATGCCGAAGAACAGTTGCGGCGCTTCGAGGCCGATCACCGCTACCGCGGCGCGCACAAGCTGCACGTCTATCCCTATGAGGAACGGCTGGTGGAGGCGCTGTGGGCGGGCATGCCCGAGTGTGCCGGTGTGGCCCTGGGTATCGACCGGCTGCTGATGCTGGCCGGCGGCTACCGGCGGATCGAGGAAGTCATCGCCTTTCCGGTCGGGCGCGCCTGAGCTGCTGGCGCGGACTCAGGGCTCGAACAGGTAGCGGCTGACCTGGCCGACCGCGAAAAAGCCGGCGTCCAGGTACGCACTCTGGCGGTTCTCCGGGGTCAGTGCCACCGCATATTTGTGGTGGCTGTGCAGGGCCTGGGCCAGCAGGTGGTTGAACAGCGCACGGCCGATGCCCTTGCCACGATGAGCCTCGACCGTTTCCAGGTCATAGATCCCCAGCGCATCGGCCGAGGCAAACAGGCAACCCGAGGCTACTGCCTCGCCATCCAGGCGGGCCAGGTAAAACTTCAGGCGGCTGCGCTTCTGCTCGGGGATTTCCGCCAGCTTCTGGTAGAACTTGCGCACCTGCGGCGCCTCCCGGGTGCCGCCAAAGGGCTGGGCCTGCAGGTCGCCGTATTCCCCCAGCTGCTCAGCGCCCACAGCCACTATCTCCAGCCGGTCGCGCAGCTCATCCGGCAGATTCTCGTCCGCCGCCAGCCGCTGTATCTCAATGGCCATCGCCACCAGGGTGTCACGGTGGGCCAGCCCCAGCTCTGCCAGTTCCGCCTCGTCCATCGGCTTGCTGGCACAGTGCCAGAGGGTGAACGGGCTGTGGCGCTCGGCAAAATAGTCCACCACAAAGCGCTTCAGGATCATCGCCGGGACCACCGCATTGGTGACCGCCTGGTTGAAGTTATGCGAAAGCAACCCGCTGTCGCTGCGCACAATGCTGGTGATTTCCCGGGTCTGGTCCGGGTTGGTCAGCCCGGCGCAATAACTGGCGCGTGATTCCAGGTTGCGGCAGACAAGGTTTTTGGCGCTGAGACTGTATTTCATGGCTATCAGGATAGTTGTGTTTACCGATCACCCGTGCCACCGGCGTTCCCCCGGCCGGAGCCGGGCAGAACAACGGTTGCGCATAGTCTAGGCACAGGAGGAAGCAATTCCGACAACAAACGGGAACAATTGATCCAGGCGGGTCACTTTGATGGCAGTAATCAGGGCAGCTGCCGGTCCACCTGGGTCAGGGCGCAGTGGTCCATGGAAAGGGCCGGCGCGTCGCAGCTGGCATCGCAGATCACCCGGGCCGGCACGCCGGCCACCAGCTTCTTCGCCGGCACTGATTTGAGTACCACGCTGCCCGAGGCCACCTGCGCACAGCGCCCGATCTCGATATTGCCCAGCACCTTGCTGCCGGCGCCAATCAGCACACCCTCGCGCACCTTCGGGTGCCGGTCGCCGCTCTCCTTGCCGGTACCGCCGAGAGTTACCGACTGCATGATGGACACATTGTCCTCCACCACCGCGGTCTCGCCGATCACGATGCCGGTGGCGTGGTCCAGCAGGATGCCCTGCCCCAGCGTCGCCGCCGGGTGGATATCCACGCTGAACACCACCGAAATACGGTGCTGCAGGAACAGCGCCAGTGAGCGCCGCTGCTGCTGCCACAGCCAGTGGGCCACCCGCCAGGCCTGCAGGGCGTGGAAGCCCTTGAAGTAGAGAAAGGGCTCATACAGCGAGGAACAGGCCGAGTCCCGCTGCTGTACCGCCTTCAGGTCGGCCCGTGCGGCGCGGCCGATGGCCGGGTCACTGTCGAGCGCCTCGTCGATCACTTCGCGGATCAACAGCGCCTGGGCTACCGGGCTGTCGAGCTTGTTGGCCAGGTGGAAGCTCAGTGCGGATTCCAGCGTGCTGTGGTTGAGGATCGTGGCATGCAGGAAGCTGGCCAGGATCGGCTCGCGCTCCACCTGCTGCGCCACGTCAGCGCGGATCTGCTGCCAGAGTGCATCGCCCTCCCGGGCGGCGGTATTGAGCTGATGGGCTTCCATCGGGTATCGCTCCTTGGCGGCGCAAGCAACCGCGCCGTTCGCTGTGGATTCAGATCGCGCCGAGGGTCAGCGGCGGCTCCAGCAGGGCCGACTGTTGCTCGCGCAATGCCAGTATATGCTCCGCCCAGTAACGCGGGCTGTTGAACCACGGAAACGCCAGGGGGAACGCCGGGTCTTCCCAGCGCCGCGCCAGCCACGCCGCGTGATGCATCTGCCTCAGGCAGCGTAACGGTTCAACCAGTTGCAACTCTTGAGGGTTGAAGGGAGAAAAAGTTTCATAGCCCTCGATCACTGTGTCCAGGTAAGCGGTCTGGTCGGCACGGTTGCCCGAGAGCAGCATCCAGATATCCTGGATTGCGGGCCCGGTCAGGCAATCGTCCAGGTCCACAAACCAGGGCGTGTCGTCGCGCCACAGGAAATTGCCCGCGTGGCAGTCGCCGTGCAGGCGCAGCGTCTCCCAGTCTCGCTCGAACAGGGGCGCTATCTCGTCGATGATATGCCCGGTCACCGTGGCATAGGCGTCGCGGTTTTCCCGCGGCAGGAAATCCCCGGCGAGGATGAATTCGCGGCTGTCGATGGCAAAGTGCTGCAGGGACAGTGCCGGCCGGTGCTCAAAGGGCCGCGCCCGCCCAACGGCGTGAATCCGGCCGAGCATGGTCCCCACCTGCTCCAGGTGCTCGAAGTTATCCAGCTCCACCTGGCGCCCCCCGCGGCGCGGGAACAGCGCGAAACGAAAGCCGTGCGCCTCCATCAGGGTGCGGCCATCGAACTCCAGCGGCGCCACCACGGGGATCTCGGCCGCGGCCAGCTCCAGTGAAAAGCTGTGCTCCTCGCGAATCTGGGCATCGCTCCAGCGACCCGGCCGATAGAACTTGGCAATCAGCGGCTCACCGTCCTCGATTCCCACCTGGTAAACGCGGTTTTCATAGCTGTTGAGCGGAAATATGCGCGCATCGGACAGCAGCCCGGTGGTCTCCACGCAGTCGATGACCACGTCGGGTGTCAGGCCATCGTAGGGATGTGGGTTTGCGGACATATCGGCAACCGGCTTGATAATGGGCAGCTATGCTAACGCGCCGCCCCGGCCGCGCACAAACCTCGCAGGCGGCCTGCCTAGCCGGCGGGCGCGGGGCTGGCCCGGCGCATCAGGTAGCCCAGCACCGCAGCCAGGATCAACAGCGCCGGCACATCCCCCAGCAGGTTGGCCCGCTCGGTACTGTCGACAATGGCCTGTACCAGCATGATCAGGCCATGTACCAGACTGGACCAGACGGTAAACCAGATCAGGCTGGCATTGGCCAGCGGGTCCCGCGCGGCGAGAACTAGGAACACGCCCAGGGTGGCGTAGATACCCATGATCATCTGTTCATACTCGGGCTGCCTTGGCGTCCAGCCCCAGCCCTCGGGCCAGACCCACATCATCATGGCGTAGATGCCAAAGATGAAAAACAGCCCGGTAATAACCAGGACAATCCTGAGAACACTGAGGGCAGCATGGGGTCGCATGGCGATATCCTTGTAGTTGATGCTGGAAGCCCAGCCAATCCTGTTCCGGAGCAAGGCGAACCTGTCGCCCCGGCTCCGCGTTCATCACTGCCGCCAATCAGGTCCCGGCAACGGCATGTTCGCGTCCCTCATCACTCACCTGCTCCGCTGCCCCAGACTGGCCCGCCCGTTTCAGCTGTCGCAGGTAGCCGTGCAGGATCTCTGCATCCAGGCCATGTAGCATCAGGCGGAACCCCGCCTGCAATGTTGTGTGGGGGACCATAGGGTGGCGATTATTGACCAGCGACAGGGCCGTACTGTCGTTTAGCAACTTACCAATATAGATCGAAATGGTTTCGTCCAGCTGCAGGGAGTTACTGGCACGCCAGAAATCGTGATCCGAAAGGAAAAGAGCGTAAAGGGGGGTGTACAACTCGATCGCCGTCTGCAGGTCCAGGACGCTGGTGGCATACTGCCCGCCCGGCTCAAGGTCAAAATCCCCATCGGAGATGGCACTGAAGTCCAGCTCAGTTGCCGGCAGGATCTCGCGCCCCTGCTCCGCCAGCTGACTGTTCAGGTCGCCGATAAAATTATAAATATTGAGGTCATGGACCAGGAATGTATCATCCAGCAGGTCTGCCAGCTCCCGCGGCCGCAACGGGCGGGTACTGCCGATCTCAACGCCGCCGACATTGTCGGCAATAAACTGCAGCAGTTCCGTGCCGATATTGAAGTGGCGCAGGATTAGGTAGTTGGCGTCCGCACGCACAAAGTACCGCAGTCCCCAGTAAATGGTGCGATGTAATATCCGCGAGGAATGCCAGCGCTCCGGGATCAGCAGGCGGAGCAATTGCACCAGCACAATGGAGAGACGGGCCAGCGGCCGCACCACCGGCAACAGCAGCCGGCGCGACCAGGTATTGTGGCCGGCCAGCAAGGCGCGCTTGGCACCGTCATGGATTGGCAGGCTGCGATCGAGGTAGAGCACCAGCCAGGGATTTGGATCCGAATGGTTCAGGTTCGACTGTTCAAAATCGCTTTTCCAGCCCATCAGTAATTCCCCAGCTCTTCCAGCTGCAACAGGTAAAGACGACCAGTCACCCGCGCGGTGTGCGCAATACGCCCCGCCATTCCCGGCACCTCCAACAGGCCCGAATCGAACACGTCGTGGAGCTGCTGCAGGTGATCTTCATCATGTGCGGCGTGGTAGCGGTAAAAACTCACCTGGCTATCCTGCAGGTTCAGGTGCTGCTGAAGGGCGCGGGCAAAAATACCGGCGAAATGCTTGCCGAGCCCCTCGATGATAAACATGGCCCCCAGCAGGTCCAGTGGATCCGGCTGCGAAGCCCGTTGCATCATCCAGGCCGAAAGTGCAGTGGCCCCGATGTTCTTCTGCCCCTCTCGCAACTGTCGCAGTTCACCACCGACTTCCTGGTAATCCCGTTCCAGCATCTGGTAATCCCGGTGTTCGGTGCCCGCGTGGCGCAGGAACTGCGAGCGCAGCTCGAGATGCTCGCGGCCAATTGAGGAGGCCGCCCGGGATATCCAGCAGGCGCCGTCAATAACCTGCTGGTAGTGATCGTGCAGTAACTGGCGGTAATCCTCCAGGCGAATGGCCCCCCTTAGCGCCCGTGCGATAATGGGCACCTGTACCAGCTGGCTTTCAAACTCCGCCCAGGTCTGCCCCAGCTCGCGGACCAGCCTCTGGGCCTCGCTCAATTCGCTTCCCATATTTTCATACCACCGTCAGGCACATAAATGCGGCCAGGCAACGGCCGCTCTCCGGGACAAAGCACAGGACCCTGTCCCCCTCCTGTAGCTGCTCTTCCCTTAACAGGCGGTCGAGCAACAGGAAAATTGAAGCACTGCCCACATTACCGACCTGGTCCTGGTGATTGCGCCATCGCTCTTCCGGAATCATCGCCCCGGCACTTGCAAGCAATTGTTTCATGCGCTCCCCCAGGGCCCGGGCCGAATAGTGGGGCAGGAAATATTTCACGCGGGCGGGATCAATTTCCCGGCGTTCCAACACTTCCAGGTAATAGCCAACCCAGACCGGGAACATCTGTTCCAGCAGGGTAAAATCCTGGCGCAGCGGGAAAGCCGCCCCTTCGATGGCACCGGCCGGGGAGCCGAAATGCGCCCAGGGACGGTGATTGCCATCTGGGCCGGGGGAACTGCCAGCGGACATGCAGGAGGGGAAACGGTGGGCAAAGGACTTTTGTTCGATCCAGTCGATACGCAGGCAGGGCACACCGGGCTGTGGTTCCGTCTCCATCAACAGTGCGCCGGCGCCGTCGGACAGTGTCCAGCGCAGGAATTCATACTGGAAAGCTTCCCCGGTCCCCATCGTGGAAAAGTCAACTGAATCGTAAAACCCGGGCTGGAACCAGCGACTCGAGAACTCGCTCCCGCAGGCGGCCGCGCGCCGGTGCTCCCCTGCCTTCACGCCGAGGTACGCTGACTTGATCGCCATCATGCTGCTGGCGCATACGCTCTGGAACGACCCCAATTCCAGCGCGCCATTGCCCAGCTCACCATGAACGGCACAGGCATGGCCGGGCACCAGCATATCCCCCTGGGTGGTGCTGGCGGCGAGGTAGTCCAGGCTGCTGCTGTCCACCCGACCCCGGTCACATGCAGCCTCGACCGCCCGCGCAGCCATTTCCGCATTGGTAAACAGGTAGTCGCCACCTGCACCTATTGCATAGTGTCGCTGCCGAATTCCATTCTGGCGCAGGGTCGCCGACTTGAGGCGACGGCTGTGGGGGCCGAGCAGGCCAATGCGCCCTTCCATTTCCCGGTTATCCACCGGCAAACCGGGCAGGAAGCTGCCACTGCCGGTAATAAATACATTCTGCATGGTTGCTGGTTATTTATTGTTAATATTGGTGACCAGGCAGGATACCGGAAAAGAAAAGAGGCTGCCCGGACCGCATTACCGGGCCGTCGGCCCCCGGCGCAACCCGGGGGCTAACCCTGCGGCTCAGGGCTCGGACAGTTCCGGCAAGTGGCAAACCACTTCCACATTGTTGCCATCCGGATCCAGTACGTATGCCGCATAATAATCTGCATGCTGTTCCGGCCGCAGGCCGGGCTCTCCATTGTCCTTGCCGCCTGCCTGCAGCGCGACCCGGTGAAATTCCCGCACCGCGTCGCGGTCTTCGGCCCGGAAAGCCAGGTGCAGGGCCGGGGTCATGCTGGTCCCGCCCCGGATCCACAGGCTTGGCCGGTCGGCCCAGCCAAAGCCGGCCCAGCCCGCATATTCCAGGATCAACTCGTAACCCAGCGGCGCCAGGGCGAGGCGGTAAAATTCCTTGCTGCGTTCATAGCTGTGCACATGCACGCCAACATGGTCGAGCATTAACGACTTCCTCCGGCGAATCGGGAAAAAGGGAACAGGGCTTCAACGATATGCCGGAAGTGTAGTCAATCTCTCCCGCCCTGAAGGCGGGCATGGGATACATGCAGGGGGCCGGGCACAGGGGGAACCGACAGCTGCCTGCACCGGGTGACCCGGGTCACTATCTACCGACAGGCTGTGAATCCGTGGCGGGTATTCCCTGCCACTCCCGCGCCAGCAGCCCGTAGATCAGGGCATCCTGGTAACCGTCCTGCTCCCGGTAGCGCTCCCGCAGCAACCCCTCTCGTGCAAACCCCAGTTTTTCCAGCAGTCGGATGGAGGCGGTATTGCGCGGGTCCACATCTGCCTCGATACGGTGCAGCGCCAGGAAGCGAAAAGAGAAGCCAAGCAGTGCCCGGGTGGCACGTGCCATCAGCCCGCGCCCGCGATGGGCGCGCTCCAGTGCAAAGCCGATCTCCGCATGCCGGTTGTCGCGGTCGATACCCGCCAGGGTACAGGTCCCCACGAGCTGCCCTCCCGCTTCCAGGCCCCACTGGTACAGGCTGCCCTCGAGAAACCCCTCGACAATGGACTCCAGGAAAACCTCTGCCTGGGCTCGTGTTTCCAGGCGGGACAGGGCCATGAAGCGCACCACCTCGTCATCACCGAAAAGCCGCTGTAATACAGGAAGGTCCGCCGGTTCCAGCCACCGTAACTGCACACCGTCCCCATTTAGTGTGGGCAAGCGGGATTGAAAGCCATCCGGGTTCAAGGTGATTCCCCCGATTTATACCAGCCACTGCCAGAGGCCGTAAAAGGCCACTCCGGCACCGAAAATAAACTGCGCTGCCAGTAACGCGCGGATCGCAAATGTGAACCGCACCAGCCCGCCCCGTTCCTCGCTGTCGCGGGTAAATATACGCGCTGCCGGCGGCAGGTCTGCCTCCAGCAGTTTCAACCCCGGTTTGGCCATGGCCAGCAGTTGCCGGCTGCGGGCGTCCACCAGCCAGAAAACACAGCACAGAATCAGCACAAAGCCGCCCAGCAGGGTAAGGATCAGAGGGTGGAAGCCTTTCTCAACAGCAGTAAAGATACCGCCCTCGGCAAAAATCGACAGGACAACAAAGAAATTAAACCCCTTCAGGCGCTGCTCCGCATTAAAGCGATAGTGCTCACAGAGATATTGCTGCTGGTTCAATGGTGTCATGTCTTCGTTCGCGGGGCTATCGGGGGACATGCAGGACATACTACCCGACAAAATAATCGAGCACACCAGTGCTCCTGGTTTTCGGGCAGCGATACACTTCAGTGTGAATGCACCGGCAGCGGGGTACCGCGATCAGTTGAAGCGTGAGGGCACCGAAATTTTTTAAGGCGCGCTGCCGGCAGCGCGGATCCCGTCGACGTCCTGTTTTCTGGTCGGTAGTTCCCGCAGGCCTTCTTGATACCTTCCCTGCCTCCGGGCACAGGAATGCAATTCCGCTGCATCCCTCGATTCCGGGCACCGACCCCCAGCCGGGAAACAAAAAAAGCGAACCCCTGGGGTTCGCTTTTGCGGCCGGGCTACTGCCGGCAGGTAGCCAGCGCCAGTATCAGCGGTTGGCTCGCTGCTCGATCAAGTCCTCCACCACCGAGGGGTCCGCCAGGGTGGACGTATCCCCCAGCGAATCCAGCTCGTTGCCGGCAATCTTGCGCAGGATGCGGCGCATGATCTTGCCTGAACGTGTCTTGGGCAGGCTCGGGGCCCACTGGATGATATCCGGCTTGGCGATGGGCCCGATTTCCTTCACACACAGGTCGATCAGTTCCTGCTTGAGCGCATCGGAGGGTTCGTGGCCGGCTTTCAGCGTCACATAGGCGTAGATGCCCTGGCCCTTGATATCGTGGGGATACCCCACCACCGCCGCTTCGGCAGTGTCATCATGCAGGACAATAGCACTCTCGATCTCTGCCGTGCCCAGGCGATGGCCGGACACATTCAGCACGTCGTCGATACGCCCGGTGATCCAGTAATCGCCATCCGCGTCGCGGCGCGCGCCGTCGCCAGTGAAGTAGTAACCGGGAAAAGTGGAAAAATAGGTATCGATCATGCGCTGGTGGTCACCGAACACCGAGCGGATCATGCTGGGCCAGCTGGCCTTCATTACCAGGGCACCCTCGCCCTCCCCGTCGATTTCCCGGCCCTTTTCGTCCAGCAGTGCCGGCTGCACACCGAAGAACGGTCGGGTGGCGGAGCCGGGCTTCATATCCATGGCCCCCGGCAGCGGGGTAATCAGGTGGGCACCGGTCTCGGTCTGCCACCAGGTATCCACGATCGGGCAGCGGCCGTCGCCCACCACCTCGTAATACCATTCCCAGGCCTCCGGGTTGATGGGCTCCCCCACCGTACCCAACAGCTTGAGGGAGCCGCGGTCGGTTTTTGTCACGAACTCATCGCCGGCCCCCATCAATGCACGAATAGCAGTGGGCGCGGTATAGAAAGTATTGACCTTGTGCTTGTCCACCACCTCCCAGCAGCGGGAAGCATCCGGGTAAGTCGGCACACCCTCGAACATCAGCGTTATGGCGCCGGCACAAAGCGGGCCGTACACGATATAGCTGTGGCCGGTGATCCAGCCCACGTCCGCGGTGCACCAGAACACTTCCCCTTCCTTGTAATCGAAGGTGAACTTGAATGTCATGGTGGCCATGAGCAGGTAGCCGGCGGTGGTATGCAGCACGCCTTTCGGTTTGCCAGTGGAGCCGGAGGTGTAGAGGATAAACAGCGGGTCTTCCGCGTTCATTATCTCGGGCTCGCACTCTGCTTCCTGCTCCGCCACTGATTCCGCATACCAGATATCGCGCTTGCTGTCCCAGTCCACATTGGCACCGGTGCGCTTGACCACGATGGCAGTGTGCACATCCGGGCAGCTGGACAGCGCCTTGTCCACATTGGCCTTGAGAGGAATCTTGCGCCCCCCGCGAACACCCTCGTCGGCGGTGATCACCAGGCGGCAGTCGCTGTCGAGAATGCGGTCTTTCAGTGAATCGGGGGAGAAGCCGCCGAAGACCACCGAGTGCACAGCCCCGATGCGGGCGCAGGCAAGCATGGCATAAGCGGCCTCGGGAATCATGGGCATGTAAATACAGACCCGGTCGCCCTTTTTGACGCCGCGGGCCTTGAGCAGGTTGGCCAGGCGGCATACCTGCTCGTGCAACTCGGCATAGGTGATGTGCTTGCTGTCAGCGGGATCGTCACCCTCCCAGATGATCGCAGTCTGTTCTGCGCGCGCGGGCAGGTGCCGGTCGATACAGTTGACGGTGACGTTCAGCTCGCCATCGGCGAACCAGGCCGCATGGCCTTTCTTCAGGTCCTCTTCCACCACCCGGGTGAAGGGTTTTTCCCACTGCAGGAAATCCTTGGCCTGCTGTGACCAGAACCCCTCTGGGTCTTCCACGGACTGTCGGTATAACTCCTGGTAGTCCTCCGCACTGATATGCGCGTCGGCGGCAAATTCCGGGGGTACGGGATGAGTATGGACTTCGGACATCGTTTTCTCCCTTATTAGAATTATCGGGCTGTTGGCGTACGCCCTGGCTGACATGTCTCCAGAGGGTAGCGCATTGGCCGGCGGCAGAGCGGCTGCTGGGCACGCCGGCCAGTATCCCGACCTGTTATACCACTGGCAACGACAGAATGACAACGCTGTCAGCCAGCCTTCCAATTCATCATAACGCGCAGACAAAAATGAATCCCGGTCGCCCACGGATTCACGTGCCATTTTTGCCGCTCGCTGGCACAATAAGCACCCATAAAAAAGTGATCACATTTTTGTGATTGGAGAATCATAAGAAGGAGTACCGGCAACATGGCCGTTAAACTGTTGCGAATCGAAGAGGGCGCCGGGGAGCGCGAGGCGGGCCCGGTGGCACCGGACAAATTGCTGGCGGGACAGCCGCAGCAACTTACCGAGCACTTTTTCACCAATTCCAGGGATAATTTTTTCTGTGGCATCTGGTCGTCCGATGCCGGTAAGTGGGAGCTCACTTACAGTGAGGACGAGTATTGCTACATCATCGAGGGGGAGGCAGTGATCACCGACAGCGATGGACACAGCGAGCGCGTGGCCACCGGTGATGCCTTCTGCATACCAGCAGGCTTCAGGGGCACCTGGGAGACCCTGGGATCGGTAAAGAAGTTCTACGCCATCTACGAGGAATAGCCCGCCCCTGGCGCCGGGCTCAGTTGCCAATCAGCCCCTGCAGGTGGGCCGCGACGCTGCGCCCCAGGGCACCCAGTGCGTAGCCGCCCTCCAGGGTGGATACAATGCGTCCCTGCGCATGGCGCCCGGCCAGTTCCCGCACCCGGTCGGTTACCCAGCGGTAATCCTCCTCGACAAAACGCAGTTGTGCCATGTCGTCCTCGATGTGGCCGTCAAAGCCGGCGGAGATGAATACCATCTGCGGCCGGAAAGCCTCCAGTGCCGGCAACCAGTCTTCTTCCACCACGCGACGCAGCTCTCCCCCCCCGGCACCGGGTGCCAGTGGTGAATTGATGATATGTGCCGGGAGGTCGCCGGTACCGGAAAACGGGTAGAACGGGTGCTGGAAACTGGAGCAGAACAGGTAGCCCTGCTCACCGCGCACGAAATCCTCGGTGCCGTTGCCATGGTGCACATCGAAATCGACGATCGCCACGCGCTCCAGGCCGTGGTGCTGGCGGGCATGGGCCGCGCCGATGGCGATATTGTTGAACAAGCAGAAGCCCATGGCGCGATCGCGTTCGGCATGGTGCCCCGGGGGGCGCACGGCACAGAAAGCAGAGGGTATTTCGCCGGCCATAACCCGGTCCACCGCCGCCACTGCCGCACCGGCGGCGTGCAATGCGGCCTCCAGGGAATCCGGGCACATGGATGTATCCGGATCCAGGATCTCGCGGCCATCACTGGGCGCCCGGGCGAAGATGGACTCCACATAGGCGGGCTCATGTACCCGCTCCAGCTGCGCCCGGGTGGCCGCCGGGGCCTCGAAGTGGCGCAGGACAAAATCCAGCCCGCTGCTCAGCAGCTGGTCCTGGATCGCGGCCAGTCGGGCGGGCCGCTCCGGGTGGCCCTCACCCATCTCGTGCAGGGAGCAGGCCGGGTGGGTAAAGAAACCGATGGACATGCTGCGCTCCTGGCGGTTGCTGCCTGAGGCCAAACGGGAAGAGGACCCCACTATGCCGGTTTTTCCCCACCGAGATCCAGTGCCAGCGTGACCTCATCCAGGTCTTCGCCGCGTATGGCCTGGAAGCCGCGATTCTCGAATACCGCCAGCATCGGGTGATTGTCCCGGCGCACACAGGCCACCATGCGGTCTATCCCGCGACTGCGGGCAATGCCCTCCATCTCCTCCAGTAGCGTGGTGGCTATCCCCTTGCCCCGGCGGCTCTCCTTGATCACGAATGCCACTTCGCAGCTGTTGTCGGCAGCAATGTAGTAATAGCGCCCCACTCCCTGGATCACCTCGGCCTGCCCCTGGCGATCGGTAAAACACAGCGCCAGGTCGCGGCGCTGGTCAACGCTCACAAGGCTGCAGGACTTTTCCCGCGACATCTGCGTCACGTGGTGGTTGTAGCGCATCAGCAGGGTCTCCTTGTTGTGGGTGTAGAAGAATTCCTGCAACAGGCGCTCATCCGCAGGCCGCAATGGGCGCAGGGTGTAGCGGATACCGTCAAAGGTAAACCGCTTCGATTCCACCGGCCCCAGTTCCGGCACCGAGGTGGGCGCCAGCTCCTGGTATTCAGGTACCCAGTAAAATTTCCGCACTTGCTCGAGCAGTTCGCGGCGGAACCTGGGGTGGGCAATGCGGATCAGCTCCAGGGCGCGCTCGCGGATACTCTTGCCGTGCAGCGACGCAATGCCGTACTCGGTGACAATGTAATGCACGTGGCCGCGGGAGGTAACGACCCCGCCACCGGGAGTAATAGTGGTCACGATACGGGAGTGCTGCCCGTCACGGGTAGTGGACGGCAGGGCGATAACCGGTTTGCCACCGCGGCTGAGGGCCGCACCGCGGATAAAATCCACCTGGCCGCCGATACCACTGTAGAACTTCCGGCCAATGGAATCGGACACCACCTGCCCGGTCAGGTCTACTTCAATGGCACCATTGATGGAAACCATTTTGTCATTGCGGGCAATCCTGGTGGGGGAATTGGCATGTTCCGCGGGGTAGAACTCCACGTGCGGATTACCGTCAACAAAATCGTAAAGGCGACGCGTGCCCATGCAGAAAGTGGTCACGGCCTTGCCGCGGTGAAAGGTTTTCCTGCGGTTATTGATCACCCCACTCTGCATCAGGTCGATAATACCGTCGGATATCATCTCACTGTGCACCCCCAGGTCGCGGTGGTTGCCCAGGTAACGCAGTACGGCATCGGGGATCTTGCCGATACCCAGCTGCAGCGTGGCCCCGTTATCCACCAGCAGCGAGACGTACTGGCCGATCTGCTCGGTTACCTGGTCCAGCTCCGGCGGCTGTATTTCCGGAAGCTCCTGCGCCTGTTCCAGCCAGGCATCAATCTGCTGCACGTGCACGAAACTGTGGCCACTGGTGCGCGGCATCCGTGGATTGACCTGGGCCACCACCCTGCGGGCAAACCTTACTGCGGCCGAAACCACATCGACACTGACCCCGAGCGAGCAGTAGCCGAACTCATCCGGGGGGCCGACCATCACCAGCGCCGCGTCCAGGGGCAGGACCTGCTCACGGAACAGCTGTGGGATTTCCGACAGGAAACAGGGCGTGTAGTCGGCACGGCCCTCGGCAATCGCATCGCGCACCTTCTCGCCACCGATAAACAGTGAATTCACCTTGAACAGGTCCCGGTAGCGGGGTTCGGCCCACACGTTGTCGGACAGCGTGAGGATATGGGTGACCTCGATGTCGTGCAGGCCACGGCTGTGATCGATCAGGTCCGCCACCAGGGCGTTGGGAACAGCGGCATTGGAGCCGATAAAGATCCGGCACCCGGATTTCAGCAGGTCTGCCCAGGGCACTGCCTTTCCGGATTTCGGGCAGGTAAGCATGACGGTGCCTGTCGGGTTGCGGGCAACAGGCAGATGGTAGGCTGGGGATTGCCGGCTCCCAAGGCCCCCAGATGGGCGGCGTGACTGGCGAATGGAACCCGCCGTGTATCCATTAGCTCTGGGGAATATGCCGCAGGAGCGGATCTTGTCTCCGCCCGTTCCCGCCCACCACCCCGGCGAACACAGGGCTCGCCCCTACAGGGGCGGGGAGCAAATAAAGTTCAGTGGAGACGGGCCCGGGGGAGATCCGGGTGCTGGTTGATCCCCGGTCGCTTGCGGTGACTCAGGCCTCGGCCAGCTGCACCGGGATAGTGTTGGTACTGCGCTCGACGCGGTTGTGCTCGTCGAGGTAGACCAGCTTCGGCTTGAAACTGTCCGCCTCGGCTTCGCTCACCTGCGCATAGGAAGCGATGATGATGCGATCGCCCACCTGTACCCGGCGCGCGGCCGCACCGTTCATGGAGATGATGCCGGAGCCGCGCTCCGCCAGGATCACATAGGTATGGAAGCGTTCGCCGTTACTGACGTTGTAGATATCGATTTTCTCGAACTCGCGCAGGCCCGCCAGCTCTACCAGGTCCTGGTCGATGGCACAGGAACCGTCGTACCAGAGTTCAGCCTGGGTCACTGCCGCCATGTGCAGCTTGCACTTCAACATTTCGATCTGCATCGGGCTACCTCCCCTCAGAGTTCCAGGGAAACATTGTCGATCAGGCGCGCGGCACTGGTGTACATGGCGCCCAGGATGGTGATTTCGGTATCGTCGTGTGCGGCCGGCTCGAGGTTACGGCTGTTGCAGATGGAGAAATAGTCCACCTTGAAACCCGACTGCTCGATGCGTTTCCACGCCTCTGCCTCGAGATCGGCAAAATCGCGGCGCCCGCCCTCGATCTCCTCCTTTACCCAGTTCAGACACTGGTTGAGCACCGGTACCCGCGGGCGCTCCTGTGCCGTGATATAGCTGTTGCGGGAGCTCATGGCGAGGCCGTCGGGCTCCCGGTGTACCGGTGCCGGGACGATTTCCACCGGGATGCACAGGTCCTCCACCATGCGGCGGATCACCGCCAGCTGCTGGAAATCCTTGATCCCGAAGACCGCCTTGTGCGGCTGTACGATATTGAACAGCTTGGCCACCACCGTGGTGACACCCTCAAAGTGCCCGGGGCGGCTGGCGCCACAGAGCACATCGGTCATGGCCGGGCAGACGACGCGGGTCTGCTGGTCCATGCCGTTGGGGTAGATCTCGCTCTCCTCCGGGTGGAACAGGAAGTCGCACTCGGCCGCCCGCAGGCGCGCCATATCGTTTTCCAGCGTGCGGGGATACTTGTCCCAGTCCTCATTGAGGCCGAACTGCAGCCGGTTGACGAAAATGGATACCACCACCACGTCACAGTGCTGCCGGGCGGTCTCGACCAGCTGGATATGGGCATCGTGGAGGTTGCCCATGGTGGGCACGAAACCGATGGTCTTGCCGGCGCTGCGGGCCTCGGCCAGCGCCTCACGCAGGCTGGCCACATGGTGGAATACTTGCATCGCAATCACTTCAGGGGTAGCGAAAGGGGTCTCGAATAGCGCCGCATCATACTCGCTGGCTATCCGTTGGACAATATAAGCAGCGCCACAGAATCGCCCATCTCCGCCAAAAACGCGGCGAAAACACCCCTAAAAGCCGGCAGATTCGCCAAACCAGAACAATTCCTCGGTTTTATCCCCCGGTCCGCGCTGCCGCACCGCGGCAACCTGAATGGAAATCTGTGCATCGGTTCAGGAAAGATTCAGTCGCATCCCGTCACACTGTGCCCCACAGTACGAGAGGTGGCCCCCTGCGCCTCGATCGCACGATGGAGACAGAGCCATGAAAAAACTGATTACTGTAATCGCAGCCACCAGCCTGCTTCTGGCGGGCCCGGCGTTTGCTGACCGGGAAGGCCGTAGCGGTTTCCGCGGTTACCAGAAAGACTCCCAGCTGTCCGGGTCGGCCTTTGACGACGCCATGCGCAAGCACCGCCGCGCCGAGCGTGAGGACCACGGCAAGCGCCGCGGTGACCACAAGCGCAAGCGTCACGACCGCGGTGACTACGACGGTGATCGCCGGGGTCGCGGCCGGGGTGATTACGACGGCGATCGCCGGGGCCACGGTGATCGCTACAAGCATACCGGCAGGGGCCACGATGGCCACCCGGGACGCGGACACGACAAGCACTGGAAAAAACACGAGCGCAAGCACTGGAAGAAACACGAGCGTAAGCACTGGAAGAAACGCCACTACAAAGAGCGCCATTACAAGGACCGCTATTACACCAAGCGCCACTATCGCAAGCACCGCCACCACTGGCGCCCGTCACACTACCACTACGGTTACCGCTGGCGCCACCTGCCGCGCAACTATGTTCGCATCAGCCTGGGTGGCATCGGCTTCTTCTACAGTGACGGGATCTTCTATCGTCGCCACGATCACGGCTATGTAGTGACCCGCCCGCCCATCGGCGCGGTGGTCACCAGCCTGCCCGGCACAGCGATTTCCCTGACCTTCGGCGGGCTTAATTACTACGTGGCCTATGACACTTATTACGTCTGGGATCACAGACACCGCGGTTACCGGATTGTCGAGAACCCCGGGTTCTATTGATCCCCCAGGCGACTCCATCAGCAGACCTGTAGCGGCCCCCGGGCCGCTTTTTTATGCCTGCCCGCTGCCCCTACCAATCCAGTCACCGATCCCTCCCGGCATTAATTTGCCCGGCGCCATAAAGTAACCAGCGCCACAAAACTGAAACTTCATTCATTTCTTGTCGGCGACCCGCAGCCCGGCGAAAAGATGCCGGCAGCTTGCCGAAGTGCGCTGTGTTTCACGCTCCTGTGCGCGCAAACCGGGCAGCATGGAGCCTATCCAGGCTCCTCCAGGGAAAGCTTTTCACGCCGACAAAACCGGCCGCGAAAAAACCGAATAAAAATTTAATTTTTCCGCTGTAAAAAAGCGGTTTTTTTGAATCTATAGTTATTGCTTTCGGAAAGCGATGGGCCCAAGATTCGCGCCCGAACAAACGCAACAGATAAGACGCCATGAAGCAGCAGCAGATAATAGACTGGACCCGGGAAGATTCCGCGGACCTGTATGGTATCCGCAACTGGGGGGCAGGATATTTCGACCTTAACGAGGCAGGCGAGATTACCGCGCAGGCACCCACTACTGATGGCAACACGCAGTCCGTGTCCATGCTGGAAATTGCACGGGGCGCCATGGAGCGCGGCCTGGGCATGCCGCTGCTTTTGCGCATCGAAAACCTGCTGGACGCCCAGGTTGCGCTGATCAACACGTCCTTCGCACGGGCCATCGAGCAGTGCGGCTACAACAATGTGTTCCGTGGCGTCTTCCCGATCAAGGTGAACCAGCAGTGCCAGGTGATCGAGGAAATTGCACGCGCTGGCAGCCCGTTCAATCATGGCCTGGAGGCGGGCAGCAAGGCTGAGCTGATTGCGGCGCTGTCGACACTCGACAATACCGAGTCCCTGATTGTCTGCAACGGCTACAAGGATGAGGAATTTATCAATCTGGGCCTGCAGGCGCAGCGCCTGGGCGTGCAGGTATTTTTTGTGGTGGAGACACCATCGGAAGTGGCCACCATTATCGCCTGCGCCGAACGGGAGCAGGTGCGCCCCAATATCGGCGTGCGCATCAAGCTGGCCTCCAAGGTGGGCGGTTACTGGAATGCCACCAGTGGCGACCGCAGTATTTTCGGCCTGGGCAGTAACGACCTGATCGCCATGGTGGACCAGTTGCGCCACCACGATATGCTCGACTGCCTCAAGCTGCTGCACTACCACCTGGGTTCACAGGTACCGAACATCCGCGACATTCGCACCGGCGTTCTGGAAGCGTGCCGCTATTATGCGGACCTGGTGGAAGAAGGCGCCGCGATGGGCTACCTGGACCTGGGCGGAGGCCTGGCAGTGGACTATGACGGCTCCAAGACCAACTACACGCACAGCAAGAATTACTCCCTCGACGAGTACTGCGTGGATGTGGTGGAAGCGATCATGGGCACCCTGGACAGCGAGGGCGTGGCCCACCCGGTGATCATTACCGAATCGGGCCGCGCCACCGTGGCCTACTCCTCGGTACTGCTTTTCGACATCCTCGACACCACCCGCTTTGAGCCGGTGGAACTGGAACACACGAAAATCACCGAAGACGACCACCCGATGCTGCGTTATCTCCAGGATGCGGCTAACAATGTGACCGCAAAGAACCTGCAGGAGAGTTATAACGATGCCCTGTACTACCGCGATGAAGTGCGCTCGCTCTATCTGCACGGGCAGGTGAGCCTGCGCGAGCGCGCCAACGCGGAGAACCTGTTCCTGCAGGCGGCGCAGAAAATTCGCGCCCTGCTCGACGAGGCCGAGGAAATCCCGGTGGACCTGCAGGCGCTACCCGAGGTGCTGTCTGATATCTATTACGCCAATGTGAGTGTGTTCCAGTCACTGCCGGACATGTGGGCCATCGACCAGGTCTTCCCGGTCGTACCGATTCATCGCCACGATGAGGCGCCTACCCGCTCGGCGATCATCGCGGATATCACCTGTGACTGCGACGGCAAGATCGACCGCTTTATCGGCCGCCAGGAAGAACAGAAAACCCTGCCGCTGCACCCCCTGAAAGACGGCGAGGACTATATCCTGGGCGCCTTCCTCGTGGGCGCCTACCAGGAAACCCTCGGCGACCTGCACAACCTGTTCGGCGACACCAATGTGGTCAATGTACGGATCAACGGCGACGGCAGCGTCGATTACAACCGTGAAATACAGGGTGACAGCATTGCCGATGTGCTGAGCTACGTTGAGTACCGCCCGCAGGACATGTTCGAACGGTTCCGCAAGCTGGCGGAAAAGGCAGTCAAGGACGGCCGCATCAGCCCGCAACAGCGCAAGCAGATACTGCACACTTATACCGCCAGCATGAGCGGTTATACCTATTTTGAGAAATAGCCACGGGGCTTTTGAAAATAGCCATGGGCGCCGCCTGGGAAATAACCCCGGGCGCTCCCTGAATTAAGGCCTTTTTTAGTAACCGGGTAGCGGGCTACCAGAACAATTACCGTTACCCGGGCACGGAAATTAACGGAGGATTTGCATGGCCAACGTATTGATTGTCGGCGCCGGCGGCGTCGGCCAGGTAGTGGCACACAAGTGCGCCCAGGTCGAGGAAGTGTTCGAGCACATCACCCTCGCCAGCCGCACCAAGAGCAAGTGCGACAAGATAGCCGGGATGCTGCCGCGCAAGATTGATACTGCAGAGGTAGATGCGGACAACGTGAAGGAAATGGTCGCCCTGATCGAGAAGGTCAAGCCGGACATGGTGATCAACGTTGCATTGCCCTACCAGGACCTGCATATCATGGATGCCTGCCTGGAAACCGGCGTGCACTACCTGGACACCGCCAACTACGAACCACCCGAGGAGGCCAAGTTCGAGTACAAGTGGCAATGGGCCTACCAGGAAAAATTCGAGAAGGCCGGCCTGATGGCCTTGCTGGGCAGCGGTTTTGATCCCGGCGTCACCAGTGTGTTTACCGCCTATGCAAAAAAACACCATTTTGACCGCATCAAGACGCTGGACATCATCGACTGCAACGCCGGTGACCACGGCCTGCCGTTTGCGACCAACTTCAACCCCGAGATCAATATCCGCGAGATTACCGCCAACGGCCGCTACTGGGAAAACGGCGAGTGGATCACCACCAAGCCGATGGAAGAGAAGCGCGTGTTCGACTTCCCTGCGGGCATTGGCGAGAAGGACATCTACCTGCTCTATCACGAGGAGCTGGAGTCGCTTTCGAAGCATTTCCCCGAGATCGAGCGCGCCCGTTTCTGGATGACCTTCGGTGCCAGCTACCTGAAGCACCTGGAGGTGCTGCAGAACGTGGGCATGACCAGCATCGAGCCGATCGAGTTCCAGGGCCAGGAGATTGTGCCGATCCAGTTCCTCAAGGCGCTGCTGCCCGACCCGGCCAGCCTCGGACCGCTGACCAAGGGCAAGACCTGTATCGGCAATATCGTCCGCGGCAACAAGGACGGCCAGGAAAAGATCTACTACGTCTATAACATCTGTGACCACCAGGAGTGTTACCGGGAGGTAAAATCCCAGGCCATTTCCTACACCACCGGTGTACCGGCAATGATCGGTGCCAAGATGATGCTGGAGGGCAAATGGATGAAGCCCGGGGTGTGGAACCTGGAACAGCTGGACCCGGATCCCTTTATGCACGACCTGAACCAGTACGGCCTGCCCTGGCAGGAAACCTGGCTGGACGAGCCATTCCAGTAACGCCCTCCCACACACCAGCCGGGACCGCCGCTGTCGCCCCGTCACAGGGGGGCGGCGCCCGGCATGTAACAATGAGCACCTATGGACCTGACGCCCCGCAAAGATTATTTCGGTAATTTCGATCCCTCCCGGGTTCCCTCCCCCTGTTTCGTGGTGGACGAGGCGGCACTGCGGGACAACCTCGCTGTGCTGGCCGATGTGCAGGAACGCAGCGGCGCCAGAGTGCTGGCCGCGCTGAAGGCTTTCTCCATGTTCCGCACCGGGCATCTCATCGCCGAGTACCTGAGCGGCACCTGTGCCAGCGGCCTGCACGAAGCGCGCCTCGGTTACGAGGAGTACGGCGGTCGCGACCAGGGTCGTGAGGTGCATGTTTTCAGCGCCGGCTACAAGGAGGACGAGCTGCGCCAGATCCTTGGCATTGCCCACCATGTGATCTTTAACTCCTTTTCCCAGTGGAAGCGCTACCGTGCGCTGTGCCTGGAGGCACAACAACAGCGCCCGGAGCTACGCTTCGGCCTGCGGATCAACCCCGAGCACTCCGAGGGCACCAACGCCCTCTACGATCCCTGCGCGCCCTGCTCGCGGCTGGGAATCCCGCGTGCGCTGTTCGAGGACGAGGACCTGGCCGGTATCAGCGGCCTGCACTTCCATACCCTGTGTGAACAGGATTTCGCCCCGCTGGCGCGCACGATTGCCGCGGTGGAGGAGAAGTTCGGCGAGCTGATACCCCGGATGGAGTGGATCAACTTCGGCGGCGGCCACCACATTACCCGCGGTGACTACCAGCTGGATGCGCTGGTGGATGCCGTGCGGGCCTTCTCGGCACGCCATGGCGTGCAGGTCTACCTGGAGCCCGGCGAGGCCATCTCGCTGTTTTCCGGTGTGCTGGTGGGCGAGGTAGTGGACCTGGCATGGAACGGCGTCGACCAGGCAATCCTGGATGTATCTGCCACCTGCCATATGCCCGACACCCTGGAAATGCCCTACCGACCCGACATCACCGGTGCGGCACGCCCGGGGGAACTGCCGCATACCTACAAGCTGGGCGGCCAGAGTTGCCTGGCCGGCGACAGTATCGGCGAGTACAGTTTCGCCGAGCCCCTGCAGGTGGGCGACCGGCTGGTGTTCGAGGAGATGGCGTACTACACCATGGTCAAGACCAACACTTTCAACGGCATTCCACTGCCAGCCATCGCGCTGTGGAATTCGTCTACCGACGCGCTGGAGATCGTGAAGGAGTTCGGCTATGAGGACTTCAAGGGCCGCCTCTCCTGACTGCCAGTGCGCAGGTGGCCGGCCAGCCCGGCGCAACCCGTTAACCCAATCCGCCCCGAAGGGACGAGCAACAATGCTTTCAGACAAAGATTACCCCATCTTCCTCGGCTCCGAGATCGACCAGCCCCGCGCCGAGGATGCCCTGTTCCATATTATCCCCATCCCCTATGAGGAAACGGTGTCTTACGGTGGCGGTACCGGCAAGGGGCCGGCATCGATCCTCGAGGCCTCCTGGCAGCTGGAAACCTTTGATAATTTTTCCTCACCCTGCGAGCTCGGCATCCATACCCGCTCGCCGGTGAATGTTTCCGGCACACCGGAACAGGTGATGGAAAACATTGCCGCCGCTACCCGCGAGGTGCTGGAACTGGGCAAGATGCCGGTAGGAATTGGCGGTGAGCACTCTGTCACCTGGGGAGTCATCAAGGGCCTGCTGGATGCAGGGGTGGAGGATTTCGGCGTGGTCCAGATCGATGCCCACGCCGACCTGCGCGACCGCTACGAGGGCCAGAAGCACAGCCACGCCAGTGTCATGCGCCTGGTGGTGGAGGCCGGTGTGCCACTGTTCCAGCTGGGCATCCGTGCCTACTGCGAGGAGGAAATGGGGGCGCGACAGAAGTACGGGGTGCACTACCTGGATGCCCACGAGCTGGTACCTGCCAATGTCCAGGAGTTTGCGCTGCCCGAGGACTTTCCCAGCAGGGTGTTCTTTACCCTGGACGTGGACGGGATCGACCCATCGGTCTTCCCCTCCACCGGCACCCCGGTCCCCGGGGGGCTCGGCTGGTACCAGACGCTGAACCTGTTCGAATCGGTGGCCCGGCAGCGGGAGATCATTGGTTTCGACCTGCTCGAGTTCGCCCCCATCGAGGGCTTCCACGCCTATGACTTCGCCGCCGCCCAACTGCTCTACAAACTGATGGGTATTGTCCAGCGCAACCGGCAGTGACCGGGGGTTTCCGGGCGGAGCAGGCAACAATTCTTAACAAATGGCCATGGCGCCGGGCCAATGAAAGGGGTTAAAATTTAAACTAATGTAAGTACTCGCTTCGCCGGAGAAGCCATGAAATCGTTGAAAACGACGCTATGGGTGGCCGCCGTGGTGGTGCTGACTGCCTTTGCGTTTGCCCCCGCCGCCGACGCCCGCGGCGCCGGCTACGAGCGCCACGGCTACGGCCATCATCACTTCAAGCGCCATCACCATGGCCCCCGCCACTGGCGCGGCAGCCACGGCCCGCGAATCTCGCTGGGGCTGACCTTCCCGGTACTGCCCCATGGCTTTGTCAACCTGAGTGTCGGTGGCAGGCCCTTCTACTACCACGGTGGCCATTTCTACCGCCACGGTCCGGCCGGTTACGTGGTGGTCTCCGCCCCCCTGGGTGCCTCGGTGGTCTCCCTGCCGGGCAGCGCCGTGCGGGTGGAAATCGGTGGCGCGATCTTCTACCAGTACGCCGACGCCTTTTACCAGTGGCATCCCGCGCGCCGGGTCTATGTGGTTGTCCCCCCGCCCGCCGGGGCCAATATAGCGGCACCCGCGCCACCCGCGCCACCCGTGCCCGCAGCCCCGATAAAAGGCGGCAGCGGGCCGGTCAAGGGTGGCACTGGCTACGCACCGGGAGAAGTCCTGGACAGCCTGCCCACAGGCTACACGGCGGAGATTATCAACGGGGTCCAGTACTACCGCTACGGCGACCAGTACTTTATGCCCACCCAGCGCGATGGCCAGGAGGTCTACGTAGTGGTGCAGTTATAGGGCAGACCGCACAGCCAGGTGATTACGGCTGTGGATATGACAGGGGCGATCCGGGTGGATCGCCCTTTCTGTTTCAGGAGGGGGAAACGGGGCGTCAGTCGTCGCCCTGGTAATACTCCGGCGCCAGGTTGTCGAAGCGCGTGTACTTGCCCACGAAGGCCGCGCGGCAGGTGCCGATCTCGCCGTTCCGCTGCTTGCCGATAATCAGCTCCGCCATCCCCTTGTCGGGGCTGTCCTCGTTATAATACTCGTCGCGGTAAATAAACAGGATCACGTCCGCGTCCTGCTCGATTGCACCGGATTCCCGCAGGTCAGAGTTCATCGGCCGTTTGTTGGGGCGCTGCTCCACACCCCGGTTCAGCTGTGACAGGGCGATGACCGGGCATTCGTACTCTTTCGCCAGCCCTTTCAGGGAGCGGGAAATCTCCGAGATCTCCTGGGTACGCCCCTCGGTGGCCCCCTTCACCTGCATCAGCTGCAGGTAATCCAGCATGATAAGGGCCGGCTGGCTCTTCGCCTCGGCGTCCTCACGGCTCATCTGCGGATTCTCCCGCAGCAGCTTGTTGGTGTGATCGCGCACGGTGCGCTTGGTCCGCGCCCGCACCTCACTGGGGGACAGCGCGGGAGTGTCATCGATATACAGGGCCTTGCCCTTCATCTTCTGCACCGCACTGGAGAGCTTGGGCCAGTCATCTTCCTGCAGTTTGCCGTTGCGGATACGGCCCTGGTCGATGCGCCCGATCGAGGACAGCATCCGCATTACCAGGGAGTCGGAGGGCATCTCCATACTGAATACGAGCGTCGGTCGCTCCTGGCTGAGCATCGCCGTCTCGATAAAGTTGAGTGCCAGCGCGGTCTTGCCCATGGACGGGCGCGCGGCGAGGATGATCAGCTCGCCGGGCTGCCAGCCGGAGGTGCGCTGGTCAAGTTCGGTGAGGCCGGTCCCCAGGCCGGTGAGGTCGCCCTCGGTCTTGAAGAGTTCGTCGATCCGCTCGACGGTCTTTTTCAGCAGCGCGTCGACACCGACAAAGCCACCGTCCTTCGCCCGCCCCTCGGCAATTTCCGCCACCCGGCGCTCGGCCATCTGCAGCAGGTCCGCCGAGGCCAGGCCGCCGGGGTTGAAGCTGGTACGACTGATCTCGCCAGCAGCGGCAATCAGCTGGCGCAGCATCGAGCGCTCACGCACGATCTTGGCGTAGGCGACGATGTTTGCCGCGGAGGGGGTGTTCTCGGCCAGTTCAGCCAGGTAGGCAGGCCCGCCGACGTCTGCCAGCAGGTCGCGACTGGCCAGGGCCTCGGCCAGGGTGACGATGTCCAGCGGCTGTTCCGCGTCCGCCAGCTGGGTCATTACGCCAAAGATCACCCGGTGACTGGCGACAAAAAAGTCCTGCTCGCCCAGCTGCTCCGCCACACTGTCGATGCGGCTGGAATCCAGCATCAGGCCGCCCAGCACCGACTGCTCCGCCTCTACAGAGTGCGGCAGGGGCGAGGTCTCCTCGGTCTGCAGTTCTTCTTCCGCTGCGGCGTATTCTTCGTTCATTGCAATAACTGACTACCAGAAACAGATCGGGCGCTGGATCCACAGGGAATCCAGCGCCCGATTGTAGCGCGACTGGGCCGCAGATGGGCATCCCATTGGAGTGAACCAGGTTCACCCGGGAGAATGCCCGGCCCGGCGGGCGAACCGCAGGGGCCGCCCGGCCGCCAGATAAGCGCGTGGCGCTTATTCTGCGACGATCACAACCTTGACGGTGGCGACAACGTCAGCGTGCAGCTGTACGTCGATGTCGTACTCACCGGTCTCACGCAGGGTGCCTTCCGGCAGGTTGACCTCGGCCTTGGCCACTTCAACGCTGTCGGCAGTAATTGCCTCGGCGATGTCACCGGCGCCCACGGAACCGAACAGCTTACCCTCATCGCCGGCATTGGCGGTGATGGTAACAGTCAGGCCGGACAGCTTCTCGGCACGCTCCTCGGCAGCCTTCACCTTCTCGGCGGCGGCAGCTTCCAGCTCGGCGCGCTTGGCTTCGAACTCGGCGATGTTGGCGGCAGTAGCACGGATGGCCTTGCCAGTGGGCAGCAGGAAGTTGCGGCCGAAACCGGCTTTGACCTCAACGCGGTCACCCACGTTGCCCAGCTTGCCTACTTTATCGAGCAGAATAACTTCCATCTCGGTTTCCTCAATTTCAGTATTGTGCGGCCCGTTCCTACTTGTTGGCGGAACGCCCGCGAATATCAATCCAGCTATCGATCAGCGCCAGCCCACACAGGAACCCGGCCAGCGGCAGTGCCGCGATTACCAGCGCCACATACATGGCCACCAGTGGACCGCGCCCCCAGCCCCGCTGGGCTACCAGCGAGTGGATCAGCGCAATGCCGGCCAGTACCAGCGGGAAGGCGACCACTGCGCCCCAGAAAGCCAGCCCCGGGGTCAACAGGCAGAATACCCACAGCAACATGGCCGTCGCCGCCAGCGGCAGCGGCATGCGCAGCTGGTGGAACTCCTCACGCAGCCCGCCAGGGTTGTACAGCAGCGCCTGCCACCAGCGGCCCAGTACCAGCGCCAGGGTGGCGGTAATCGCCGACACCAGTGCCAGGTAACCGGTGGCCAGGGCCTCACTGTTGAAGACCTGGCGCAACTGGTCGGCCTGTGCACCACCGGATTCCGTGGCAGCCTGCAACAGGGTCTCCAGCAGGCCACCGCTGAAATGCGATGTCGCCAGGATTCCCGCTGAGGCTACTGCGGTGAGCGCCACCAGCCCCGAAGTCCAGGAGCGGGTCCCGCGCAGTGCCAGGGCACCACAGAAGACCGCTGCCAGGTGCGTGGCTCCCAGGCCTGTCATCAGCGGGGAAAAGACCCCGCTCATGCCACCGGCAACCACCGGCAACAGGGCCCAGACCAGCACCATCAGGCCATCGTTGGTCCCCTTGCGCAGGCTCACCAGGGCCAGCGCTGCCGGGCTGATCAGGGGGATACCCACCATCGCAGTGAGCACCGCCCGCACGCGCCCGCGCATAATAAACTCAGCCAGGGCGCGCATATTTAGATAGCTTCTCTTGTAACGATTCTAAGCAAAACGGCTGCTTAGGCTTCGTGGCTGTCCGTGTACGGCAGCAGTGCCAGGTAACGAGCGCGCTTGACCGCAGTGGCCAGCTGGCGCTGGTAACGGGCCTTGGTACCGGTGATACGGCTCGGTACGATCTTGCCGGTTTCGGAAACGTAGGCCTTCAGGGTATCGAGATCTTTGTAGTCGATACGCTTTACACCTTCCGCGGTGAAACGGCAGAACTTACGACGACGGAAAAAACGTGCCATCTGGTAACCCCCTTACTCTTCGCTTGCCTGGTCGGAAGATTGCTCTTCGCTGGGCTTGGATTCGCCGGAAGACTTGTCGTCCTTCTCGGCGCGCTCGCGGCGCTCACTGCGCTCGGCACGGGCGGCCTTGCGCTCGCGGCTCTCTTTTTCCGCCTTCATGATCGGGCTCTCTTCGGTGATCGCTTCATCTTCGCGAATCACCATATTGCGCAGCACGGCATCGTTGTAACGGAAGTTGGTGGTCAGCTCTTCCAGAGCTTCTTCGGTGCACTCGACGTTCAGCAGAACGTAGTGCGCCTTGTGGATCTTGTTGATCGGGTAGGCGAGGCGGCGACGACCCCAGTCTTCCAGGCGGTGAACCTGGCCACCGCTGTCCTTGATGGTGGCGGTGTAACGCTCCACCATGCCGGGTACCTGCTCGCTCTGGTCCGGGTGAACCAGGAATACAATTTCGTAATGACGCATTTTTGCTCCTTACGGGTTAAACAGCCTCCCGGACAGTCCGGTGAGGCAAGGAGAGCGACGGCCCTGTTTGCGGGGGCACATCGCGGGCGGCGTATTCTATGCACTTGCCACCCTGGTTGCAAGTTGATCAATCGATCCAGCATACCCTCAGCCACCCCCGGGGCAAGTGGCCAACCGGTTTCATCTTTCCAGTCATGTCAGCATCCGCCGACCGGGGGTAACTTACTCCCCTCCACCCCGGAAACTCAGGAGCTGCCATGGCACCCAGCCAGGAGATACTCGATCACCAGTTCGGTCCCTTCCGGGTACCGGTCATGCTTCGCAGGCCCCGCGGCGACGCCCCGCTGCTGCTTGTGCTGCCCGCCCTGGGCGTGCCCGCCTCCCGCTACCAGCGCCTGCAGGAGAGCCTGGCGGAAGCCGGCTACAGCAGTGCGGTCACCGAGCTGCCTGGCACCGGGACCAGCCGGCCGCGCCCATCGCGGCGCTCGGACTTCGGTTACAACGACCTGGTGCACGGGTTCCTGCCTTCATTGCTGGAGCGGCTGGGATTGCCGACGGCAGTTCTCGGCCACAGTATCGGCGGCCAGGTGGCGACACTGGCTGCGAGGGAGGGGCTGACGGGACAGGCGCGTATTGTCACGGTCGCCGCGGGACACCTGCATTTCCGCTGCTGGCAGGGCAGCATGCGTATGAAGGTGCTGGCCCTGGCGGGGCTGGCCTGGGGCAGCGGCCACCTGCTGGGCTATTTCCCCGGCCGGGTACTGGGTTTTGGCGGTCGCGAGGCGCGCGGGGTAATGGCGGACTGGGCAGCCTCAGTATTCAGCGGACGCTTCGCGCCGGAGCGGCGACAAACTGGTGAGAACCGGGCAGGACCCTCCCTGCACCTGGCCATCAGCGGCGATGACTTCGCGCCACCGGCGGCAACTGCGCGACTGGCCTCGTTGCTGGGGGGCGAGGTACGCCACCTCGACCTACCGCTGACCGGCGGCAACCCGCACCTGAGCTGGCTGCGGGCACCGGACGCCATCGTTGCGGAACTGCAACGCTGGCTGGAATAAAGCCGGCACGCTTCCCTGTGCGCCGGGAAAAACTGTCGGCCCGCTTGTCGACGGGCCGTCGGGGACAATCAGAAGGTGTAGGTGACGCCGAGGCTGGCCTCGGTTTTGTCGTGGTCATACACCGCGAAATTCTCCTCGTTGTTGGTGAATGTCAGGTTGCCCGCCAGGCGCAGCCGCGGCGACACCAGCCACTGGGAGCCCAGCCACGCCTTGAGGCGATCGGCTTCCCGCTGCGCCTCGCGCACGACACCGTCGGTGTCAACCAGCCGGTTCTCACCGTCATAGGTACTCAGCCGGTACTCGGAACCTGCAGACAGTAACCAGTTGCCAGCGAGCGACCACTGCACCTCGGCGCCGAAGGTGTGCCGGACCGGGGAGTAGCTATAGAAGTTGTCGCCCGTCTCCGTGGCAACCAGCAGGTCGTCGCGGTCATTCAGGTCCAGCTGGTAGCCCACTTCCAACTGCGCGCGGCCCAGGGGCTGTTCCCAGTCGGCCCCGAACCGCTGGCGCGTCCCATCCAGGTATTCGTAGCCACTGCCACCGGAAAACCGTGAGGGCATAAACGAGAGCTCCAGCTCGCCGTCACCGATCCGCTGCCGGGCCTTGGCCTGGAGGCGCAGCTGTCGGAAAACCTCTTCGCCATCGAGGCCCACCTGTTCGGCCGCACCGCCCAGCTCAAGCTGCCAGGCCCCCCAACTCAGGTCCCGGGCGACACCGGCACTGAGGCTGCTGAGATCGAGGGAGCTGTACTCGGAGTAAGAACGCCGGAAGGCGTACCCCTGCAGGCGCCAGCCGTCGCTTGGCGTGCCTGCCAGCCGGTACTGGCCCCAGGCAAAAAGATCCGTATAGCTATCCTCCCCTTCGGACGCACCCGCCAGCAGCTCATCCCGCAGGGCGTAGGCGTTGTCATCGTAGCCCGCGGCCAGTCTCAGCAGCGCCGAGCCGCGCCGGCCGCCACCGCGGGCCGCCCCGCTGTCACGCGCGGGCCCGGCAGGCCTGGCTGGGTCATCCAGGTGATCCAGCCGGACACCAGCGAGGCGACGCAGCTTTTCCGAGCGCGACGCCGCTACTCTTTTATAGCGCCGCTGCGCCAGCTTTCGGTCTCCCTGCTTCTCTGCCACCAGCCCCAGCTGGAACAGTGCCAGGTCGTGCCACTGCGGGCTGTCGAGCAGGGACTCAAACCAGACGCTGGCCTCCGGATAGCGCCCCAGCCTGTACAGGGTCACCCCCAGGTTGTAGGACAGGTTGTTACTACGGTTGCCACGCGCACGGGCGGCCTCGAAACGCTCCAGGGCCACGCCATAGTCTCCGCGCTTGAATGCAGTGGTCCCCTGGGAGAAAGCATCCTGCTCAGCGCTTGCCACGGTCGCACTGGAGGCGAGGCAACAGGCTGCCAATGCATTTATTATCGTGCGCACAAAACACCTCTTTTATATACACAAAAAGGCCGGGCATTCCTGCCCAGCCTGAAACCACATTTTTCCTTGCGCGAATCACCCGCCCGATGGCGTGTCGACCTCGGGGGTTTCTATATCCGGCCTGTTATCCAGCACTTCGTTTAACCTGTCCAGCACATCCTCAGGCAGGTTCTCAATCACATCGTCCGGGATATTCTCCAGGATTTCCTCAGCGGACCCCCCACCGGAGAGCGCATTATTAATAGCCTCACGAGCGGCCTCATTGGCATTGGCTGCCGCTTCGGCCAGTGCTGCTTCCGCATTCATGGCCGCTTCTTCAGCAGCCTCTACATCCCCGGCCACCTCTTCCAGCTCCTGGTCATCACCGCCCAGTTCGCCACTGCGTGCCGCCTCGGCCACCGCCAGGCCACCTTCCTGGATCGCCATGCGGGCAACATCACTGATCGCCTCCGGCAGCTCGATATTGTTGACAGCGTCTGCGGCGCTCTCGTTTGCCTCGACCACGGTTACTTCAATATCGAGGTCGTCATTATCGGCCTCTTCCTGTCCGAGCGCTGGTAGTGCAACCTGGGACGACAGGAATACGGCTGCAATCAGCAAGTTCTTATAAGCTTTCATTGTCCACCTCATCGTGGTTCGCTTTTCAACTTCTCTCTATATCTTTTGCATTCCCTGTGCATCCTGCCCCTGCAAGACGGCACCATTACCGCCGGGGACCGGTACCCGGAATTCCCGGCGGGCACCGTCGTGCTCTATCTCGATCAGAATCACATCATTTTCGCGATCATTACGCTGGCGTATCGGAAGTGTCAGCCGGTTGGCCCCGGCCTTCAGGTCCGTGCGCCACTGCAGGTCGCGCTGGTTCTCGAATCCGTCCACTTCCAGGTGCTCAGGCATTACCACCCGGATTTTTGCACCTGCCAGGTCCCGCCCACTCTTCAGGGCAAGTGTTACCGGCATCACCCCTGGGCTCACGGTTCCCGCCAGCTGCCCAACCGGCTCCGCTGGAGTCGGCGCCTGCCGGGGCAGGGCCAGGAAGATCGCCAGCAGCAGGCTCGCGGCAGTGGCCAGTTTCCAGCCGACAGCATTCGCCCCCTGCGGCACCCCGCGCGACTGGCTGATCGCAGTGCGCAGAACACGACTCTCGAAGCCTGCCTCCGGCTCGGGAGCCGGCATGGTACGCAGCAGGCGAGCGACCCGCAGGTCCTCGGCATATTCCCGGCAATCATGACAGCGACGCAGGTGTGTCAGCAGATCCGGCTCATTTTCGGGCTTGAGCTGTTCAAGCTGCTGCTGTGCCTGTCTGCAATGCATCATCATTCGCTCCCGTTTGTCCCTTAACACGACTCGGCAACGGTTTTGGTTCCCGTTTCCAGCGCCAAACGCAATTTTTTTCGTGCACGGTGCAATCGCGATTTCACCGTGCCCACACTCAGGTCGAGGATTTCGGCCACTTCCAGCACCGCATAACCCTCTACATCGTGAAGCAGAACCACATCCCGCCAGCCGCTGTCGATCGAGGACAGGGCCCGGTTGAGTTCGCGCTGCAGGATCAACCTCTCCAGCTGCTCACTCTCTACGGTGAGCCGCTCGTCAAACAGTGCATCATCCCCGGAGGGCTCGACACTATCGTCAATGGGGGAGTTGGCATTGCGACGATAGAGGTCGACAAAGCGCCGATACAGCACCCGGACCAGCCAGGGGCCCAGCTTGTCCACCCTCTCCAGCTCGTCGACTCTCGGAAACAGGCGGGTGAGGATGTCCTGCACCAGGTCCTCAGCCTCGTCGTTATTCTGTGTCCAGCGGTAGGCCATGCGATGCAGGAGGCGCAGGTGCGGGCGCACCAGGGCGGTAAACCGGTCTTCCGGTCTTTTTGGCCAGCGTAAAAACGTCATCGGGCTTACCCGTTCCCCCTAGAAATCGCACACAGACTGCTTGTGCATCCTACACGTGTCAGACAGGGAAAAGGTTCCCGGGCAGGAGCAATTATTTTCCCAACGCCCCACAGGCTTCGCCCAAACAGGCGTTCCGCACAGTTTCGCTGCAATGAAAAACCATTAACTGCCGGCAAGGAGAAACAGGGATCTCAAAGACAGGCATATAACGCGATCACGATTGCGCAAGCCATTGACTGGCTTCGACCCGCACCCGCCAGAAGAATTCCCCCGGCAACACTCGTGGGGCAAATGCCCGCACAGTGATGACAATGGGCACCGGGGACTGCAGCACTGGTGACCGGGACGGCAACCCGCGCCTGGTCCCCGGCCATTGTCACGATCTCCACCGCTTTCCTGTCCCCGCACTACATGCGAATATTCCGTAGCGGCACTGCAGGCCTTGCACTGCGGGCGCCACGATCACAAGAATAACTACAGAGAGGCGGTTTTCATGGATTCCCTGGTCGCAATGTTTGAAGATGCGGTTCCGGCAGAAGTATGCGATCACCTGATACAGCGCTTCGACAGCGCACCGGACAAGCAGGCGGGCCGCATCGGCTCCGGTGTGGACAAGAGCAAGAAAAACAGCTCTGACCTGTATATCTCCAGCATGGAGTCCTGGCGGGAGGAGTGCACCTCCGTCAACCAGGTGGTGCTGCGCGCACTGATGGCCTATTGCCGGCGCTACCCGCATATGCTTACCGGCGCCCTCTCCCCGACCATCTACGATGACAGCCTGCAGGCGCCACGGAACCTGGCCAGCGACGATATCGCGCAGCTTCCCGATGAGCAGCTGCGGATGCTGGTCTCCGGGATCTTCCACTTCGACGGCATCAATTTCCAGCACTACCGCCAATCCACCGGCGGGTTCCGTCACTGGCACTCGGAACACTACCCGCACCCCACCGATCCCGGGCAGAAATCCCTGCACCGGGTGCTGTTCTGGCTTCTTTACCTGAATGATGTGGAGGAGGGGGGCGAGACCGAGTTCATTTACCAGGATATTCGCCTGAAGCCGCGGCGGGGTAGCCTGGTACTGTCACCCTGCGGTTTCACCCATACCCATCGGGGCAATGTACCCACCTCCGGTGACAAGTATGTGCTCACCTCATGGGTGATGTACCGCCCGGCGGCCGAGCTCTATGGCACCCGGCAGTAAGCGGCGGCCTGTTGCCGCCCCCCCCCAGGCACTTGCGCAGGTAACCCAACAGGGAATGCGATGCTGGCAGGAACACCCGCGCATACACACCCTCCAGGTCCGGGGGGATAGAACAACTGGTTCACGCGGTAGCTCACACGGCCCTGCGGGTGAAACAGGTGCAGCATCTTGAAATCCACTACCTCACTGAGGTTGGTGGCGGTCACTGGGCAGTCGAGCCCCCTTCCTCCAGTTCCGGCTCGCATAACAGCGTAGGCAGAGGCGGGATCACTGCAGATGCTGGCGTTACTGGCGTTACTGGCGTTACTGGCGAAGGTGCCATCCTTATTCAGGCAACCGGTAGTATTACCCACGCAGGTTACGCAGACCGTATCGCACCATTCCCGGGTAAACCCCCGTGCGCCGGCCGGAAGTGACATGGCCAGGGTTCTCATCACTGCGGCAGGTCACAAGCGAAAGCACGGCAAATCCAATGGCGGCAAATTTTGGCGCAGCAATAATCTTGCTTACCTTTTTGGCCCGGCATGACCGCGACCCAACCAACAAAGCAGGCAAAAACCAGGGAAGCAATAATTTAAGACTCACAAAGGCAAAAGAGAGGCAATTCGGTCAGGTATTGAAGATTGAGGGGCCACTCGAAGAAAAATATATTTTCTATCGGGCTTCGCCCCCTGAATAAGGGAAAGTGCGAAGCATAAATAGATTACCAACGAACATGAAACTGTAATTAAAAATGGCGGCTTCACGGCATAGACAAGGGAGAGGTCTACAGGATTCGATGAAGCCGCCGGAAAAGCACCTCTGGCCAGGGCGTGACGGGCAGGGAAAACATGCAGCTCTACCCTCCCCGGCCGATTCCGCCGGGATCAGAAAATATAACTGACCCCCAGGCTGAACTCGGTTTTATCGAATGTATAGATATCCCGGTTTTCACGGTTATCGATATTGAGCACCTTACCATCGAGGCTGAATCTCGGGCTCAGCCGGTAGCGCGTCTCGACCCAGGACTTTATTCGATCAGACTCACGCTGATACCGCACGACAGAGCCGTCATCACCGGTCAACTGGTTGGTGCCGTCATATACACTCTGGCGAAACTCCATCCCGGCGGAAACACTCCAGCGCAGTGTCAGCGGCCATTCCAGCTCAGCGCCCAGCGAGTTGCGGGCCGGCGAGTAGCTGTAATAATCCCGGGCCTCCCGCTCCAGGTCGGCACGGTCGTTACTGTCGTACTGGTAGAATGCCAGCAACTCTCCCGCCAGCAGCGGACGGCGCCACTTTAACGCCACCCGCTGACGCCAGCCGTCCAGGTATTCGTAGCCCTCCCCGCCCAGGTAATAACCCGGCAGGTAAGACAGTGACAGACTACCCAGACCGAACTCCCTCACAAGCCTGCCCACAAGATTGAGCTGGCGGGAAACCTGGTCGCCACCAAGGTAGATAAACTCGCCGGCCACCCCCAATTCCGTGTCCCAGCCCCACCAGCGCCGATCCCGGGACAGGGCTGCGCTCACGCTGTTGAGATTCAGGTTCTCCAGCTCCCGGTAGCGGCGACTGAACGCGTATCCATGCAAGCGCCAGCCATCCACCGGGCTACCGTGCAGACGGTACTGCCCCCAGGCAAAAAGCTCTGTGAAACTGTCTTCCCCTGTTTCCACATCGGCGAGCAGGTCATTTTGCAATGCGTAGGCGTTGTCGTCATAGCCGGCGGAAAGACTGACGAGACCCAACCACTGGCGGGACAGGGCCCCGCGCTCTTCTGCAGCCAGGGCGTTGAGCCGGCTCGTGGCGAGCTTGCGCAGTTTTGCCGAATCCGTAGTCTGCGTCACCTGTCGGTAATGCTTTGCTGCCAGCAGTGGCCGGTCACGCTTTTCCGCTGTAAGCGCCAGGTTGTAGCGTGCCAGGTCGCGCCATTGCGGGTCGTTGAGGAGCTGGTAGAAGTAGGTACCGGCCTCCCGGTATCGCCCCAGCTTTACAAGAGTGACGCCCATGTTGTATTTCAATCGCGGACTATCCTGTCCACGTGCCTCCAGCGACGAAAAAGCGGTGAGCGCACGCTGGTAGTCCCCGGTCTTGAACGCTTTCACACCGTCACCGAACTCTACTGCAGCCACGGACTGTGATACCGCACTCAGTGCAGCCATCAGTGCCAGGCCTCTCAGGTATTCCTTTACCTTCACTTTGCTTACCCCATTGTTCCCTATCAGTATTACCAGTTACAGTCCCGGCACGGGGCACTTCCCCGCGCCAGGCACACATATACTCCACTGTCAGGTTTCGGGGGTATCAGTGGTGGTCCCTTTCGCCTCCTCGATCAGGGTGTTGATATCAGCAGGCATCTGCTCGCGCACATCCTCCGGCAGGCTATTGAGAATATCCTGCATCATCTGGTCGATAATGCCCTCGACTTCCGCACCGGTGAGGCCGTTTTTAACCGCTTCCTCGATCGCCTCGCGGGCGGCCTCAGCGGCCAGCTGTGCGTCGGCTACTGCAGCATTGGCAGCGGCGGTATTACTTGCGGCCATCTCGCGGCTGCGCTCCAGGGCCTCGGCAAATCGCGCCTGTGTCTCGGGATCGAGACTGGCCTGGTCTTCACCGGATGACTCCCCTGCCCGGGCCGCTTCCATCGCCGCCAAGATGGCTGCCATCTGCTGCTCCGCCACTTCCCGCAACTCCGGTGGCAATTCAATGCTGTTCAGCACATCCTGTGCATCCTGTGCGTCCTCGACAACCGACATGGTGACATCCAGGTCGGCCTGGCTTTCAACTTCCTGGGCATGGGCTGGCAATGCCAGGCAGGCGCCAGTGGCCAGCCCCAGGACGAGTAGATTTTTCCGTAACATCTTCCTTTACCTCTTCTGGAAAAAAACAACCTGCTTTCAGGTTTTGGTGATGGACGCACCGCCGCCATCCGGTGGCGACGGGATTGAAATTTCCAGCGCCTTGCGCGCGCCGCCATGCTCTATTTCCACCTGGACAGTCCCGCCGCTGATACCCTCCTGCACCAGAAGCGGCAGGGACAGCCGGTTGCCACCGGCAGGAATATCCGCCTGCCACTGCAGGGTATCGACGTCGCGGTACCCCTCCAGCACAGCACCGGCCGGCAAGGTCACACGGATGATTGCGCCCCGCAGCTGGCGCGGGCTATCCAGCACCACATGCACTGTATGCGGAGTTTGCCCAACCGGAGCCCATGCCTGGCCCGCCATCGGCGACCGTTCCCGCAGTGCGCCCTGGGAGAAAACCAGGGTGAGCAACATGATGGCGGCAGCTGCCACCGGCCAGCGCGTCGGCTGGAAAAACCAGGCCGGACGCTTATTTCGGGCTTGCTGCGAATCCAGTACCGCACGGAGTACCCGGCGCTCGTAACCGGCGTCCGGCTGCGGGACTGGCATATCCCGGAGAGCGCCAATTAACTCATTGTCGGCCAGTTGCGCGGGGGTGGGATGATTCACTGTGTGCCTCGATCGCATGAGCTGCTCCTATGCTCACTAACACGCTTCAGAAATCTGAAGGGTTCCGGGGGAGAGACTTTTTTTAAGCTTGGCGCGGGCGCGATGCAGGCGGGACTTCACAGTCCCCACACTGATATCCATGATGTCCGCCACCTCGATTGTGGTGTAGCCCTCCATATCGTGCAGTAACACGATATCGCGCCATTCATCGTCCAGCTCCTGCAGGGCCCTCTGCAATGCGCGCTGCATTTCAGTACGCCTGAGATCTTCACCGCCATCACCGGGCAATCGACTCTCCTGATCCGTGTCATCCAGCGACTGGCTGGGATCAATGGGTGATGCGCAGCGGCGGCGGTAAAGATCGACAAAGCGCCGGTAGAGCACCCGTACCAGCCAGGGTCCCAGCCGCTCGACGCTTTCCAGCTCTGCCGTTCTCGGCAACAGCCGCACCAGCACGTCCTGCACCAGGTCTTCGGCCTCGTGAGCATTCAAGGTCCACCGGTAAGCCATGCGGTACATTCGGCGCAGGTGGGGCGAGACCAGGGACACAAACCGGTCTTCCGGTGAGCGCGGGGCATGGAAAAAACGCGTCAGCCAGGTATTCAAACCACTACTCCCGATTGGCTGGAACTTGGGGTAATGCCGGCCCAATGCGGAAGTCCCCGGAGGGGAGGCATACTGCTGAGGCGGCCTGTCGCTGTTACACGAGCGGGCGGGACAGAGGGTTCCGGAAAATTCTGCCGCGGGGAAAATTTAGCAGGAGGAGGGTGTATTCTGACGCAACGCCTGAACCCAGGCGTCGATTACCGCCGGATTTTGCGAGAGGTTTCAATTGCCTGGCGAAAAAAGGCTTGCCGGCCACTATCGCAACCGGCACAGCTTTCAGCAATGGGATAACGCAATGGCGGCGGGACCGCTATTCCGGGGTTCAGCTGGCGCGCTGGCGCACCGCCTCGAACAGGCAGACACCAGTGGCAACGGAGACGTTGAGGCTGCTCACCTCTCCAGCCATGGGAATGCGAATCAGGTGGTCGCAGTGCTCCCGGGTCAGGCGACGCAGGCCCGAGCCCTCCGCACCCATGGCGAGGGCGACACCACCCGTGAGACTGGCAGCAAACACATCCTGCTCGGCCTCGCCGGCGGCGCCGAAAATCCATACCCCCGCCTGCTGCAGTTGCTGCATGGTGCGCGCCAGGTTGGTGACTGTCACCAGCGGCAGGACTTCGGCTGCGCCACAGGCAACCTTGCGCGCAGTCGGTGTTAGACCGGCGGACTTGTCCTTGGGCACAATCACCGCGTGTACCCCCGCGGCCTCGGCGGAGCGCAGGCAGGCGCCCAGGTTATGGGGATCGGTTACGCCGTCGAGGATCAGCAGGAAAGGCGCCTCGGATTTCTGGTCGAGCGTTTCCAGCAGCTCCTTGAGGAACCGTTCATCGTAGACTTTCGCGGCCCCCGCACATACGGCCACCACGCCCTGGTGGTTGCCATCGTCTCCCACCTTTTCATCCAGGGCCCGACGGTCCACATAGCGCAGGGCAATATCATTTTTCTCCGCCTGGCGGACCAGCTTTTGCAGCTTCTGGTCCCGCCGCCCACGGAGTAGCAGCAGTTCCTGTACCTGCTGGGGAGAGCTTTTCAGGAGAGCCTGCACTGCGTGCAGGCCATAGACGATCTCTGTGGCCATAAATCCAATTCAACTGGTTGGGTCAACGGGAACCTGCACGTGCCTGGCTACTTTTTCTTCTTGCCCTTGGCGGCGACATGCTTCTTGCGGACTTTCTTCTTGCCCTTGCCGTTACCGGCCTTGGCGGCTTTCTGCGCCGCCTTGCGTGCGGCCACTGCGGGGCGCTTGCCTCCCTTGCGGGGAGGGGTCCGGCGCGGACCGCGCCGGCGGGGCGCCTCTTCCCCCTGTTCACCACCGGCAGGGGCGGATTCCCCTGTGGCCGGGGTCGCTGCAACCGGTTCGGTCTCAGCGGATCCCACCTTGCGCTTACGGAATGGCGTTTCGCCCGGGGGGGTTTCCGGGCGCTTCTTCCAGGGGCTACCGGCGGCACGGCCGGCTTTTTTTGCAGCATCCCGTTCCGGGCCCTTGGCGCCACCCGAGCCATTGCGTCGGCCCCGCTCTTGCTGGTGTTCAACCGCCATCTCCATGGCGCGCGGGCTGACTCGGGTCTCTTTCTCTTTGCCTCCGCTCTCTTTACCCCCGCTTCCTTTACGCGGGCGCTTGCGCTTGGGGCTCGTCAACAGCTCTTCCAGGGTGAAATCCACCTTGCGCTCTTCCAGGTCCACCCGTGCCACCTGCACGGTTACCGAATCGCCCAGGTGGTAGCGGGTACCACTGCGCTCACCCACCAGGCGCTGGTGCGCCTGCTCGAAGTGGTAGTAGTCCTTGGGCAGCGCGGTGACATGTATCAGCCCCTCCACATACAGCTGGTCCAGTTCCACGAACAGGCCGAAGCCGGTGACCGCACTGATCACCCCGGGATAGACCTCACCCACGTGGTCCTGCAGGTATTCACACTTGAGCCAGCTGACCACATCGCGGGTGGCGTCGTCGGCCCGGCGCTCGGTCATCGAGCAGTGCTCACCCAGCTGGACCATGGCGGGCATGTCGTAGGGAATGATCTTTTCCCGGGGAATGGCTTCAGCACCCGGCACCGGGTGAACCTTTTTGGCCACCGCCGCCGGGTTGGCGCTGCCATTGCGAATCAGCCAGCGCAGTTCGCGATGCAGCAGCAGGTCCGGGTAGCGCCGGATCGGCGAAGTGAAATGGGCATAGGCCTCATAGTCCAGGCCGAAATGCCCGCGATTCTCGGGCTGGTACACCGCCTGGTTCATGGAGCGCAGCATCATCATCTGGATGATGTGGGCGTCGGCACGCCCCTCCACCTGCTCCATCAACACCTGGAAATCCATCGGCTGTGGCTCTGCCCCGCCTGGCAGGCGCAGCCCCAGCTCACCCAGGTACTCCCGCAGGTTGGTGAGCTTTTCCTCCTTGGGGGTATCGTGCACACGGAAGAGTGAAGGCAGTTCCGACAGTTCCGCCAGCTTGGCGGCACAGACGTTGGCCGCCAGCATGCACTCTTCGATCAACTTATGGGCGTCGTTGCGCTGCACCGGCACGATACGCTCGATCTTGCGCTGCTGGTCGAACAGGATCCGGGTTTCGGTGGTCTCGAAATCGATCGCGCCGCGCCGGTCCCGCGCGCCCCGCAGTGCCCGGTAGAGGTCGTGCAGGTTATCCAGGTGCGGAGTGAGCGCGGCAAACTGCTTGCGCAGGCCACTGTCGCGGCTGTCGCGCTCCTCGATCATCTGCCCCACCTGGGTATAGGTCAGGCGCGCATGACTTCGCATCACGCCCTCGAAGAAGCGGAAATCACGGATCTCCCCGCGCTGGTCAATCTGCATTTCGCAGACCATGCACAGGCGATCAACCTCCGGATTCAGGGAACAGAGGCCGTTGGACAGTTTCTCCGGCAGCATGGGCAGCACGAAATCGGGGAAATACACCGAGTTGCCGCGACTATGTGCCTCCTCGTCCAGGGCACTGCCCGGGTGCACATAATGGGACACGTCGGCGATGGCCACCAGCAGCTTCCAGCTGTTGTCCGGCATCAACTCGCAGAACACGGCGTCATCGAAATCGCGGGCATCCTCGCCATCGATGGTCACCAGCGGCAGCTGGCGCAGGTCGACCCGCGCCTTTTTGTCCGCTTCCCCCACCTCATCGGCGATGGCATCCACCTCTTTCTGCACCGCTGCCGGCCAGGTATGGGGCAGGCCGTAATTGCGGATGGCGACATCGATCTCCATCCCCGGCGCCAGGTGGTCGCCCAGCACTTCCGCCACCTCGCCCTGGGGCAGGCTGTCGCGGCTGGGCTGGGTGACGATATCCACCACCACGTACTGGCCGTGCGCCGCACCGGCCACCTTGTCCGCCGCCACCATGATGTCCTGGTTGATGCGCGGGTTGTCCGGGCGCACGAAACAGATGCCATTTTCCTGATAAAGGCGACCTGCCAGCTGCCGGGTATTGTGCTTGAGCACCCGGACCACCGCCGCCTCGCGCTTGCCGCGGAAGCCACCGGGGGTCTCGCGTACCAGCACCTCGTCCCCGTCGAATACCTTGCGCATCTGCCGGTGGGACAGGAACAGGTCGTCGCCACCGTCACGGGGCGAGACAAAGCCAAAGCCGTCGCGATGGCCGATCACACGCCCGCGCACCAGGTGCATCTTGTCCAGCACACCGAAATCCCCGGCGCGGTTACTGGCAATCTGCCCGTCCCGGGACATGGCGATCAGGCGCCGGCGCACGCCCTCGCGGCGATCCTCATCGTGGATATCCAGCAGTTCCGCCACCGCCTCCCAGGACACCGGCTCATGCTGTTGCTCCAGCAGCTGCAGCAGGTATTCGCGACTGGGCACCGGCTTGTCGTATTTCTCCGCCTCGCGCTGGGCGTGGGGATCGGCGTCGGTATGGTTTGTAGGTTTGTCTCGTGTCAAAACATCGTCCGTTGTTGGGGAACCGCGGCTCATCCACGGTCGCCGGGATCATCCGGCGGAGTCTGCAGGCGGCGGGGAATTGAGAATATGGCCGGGAACCGGCCGGTCGGTGTTGCCGCTCATTGCTGGCAGTATAAGCGATTTCCCCGCGTTTCCCGACCATACCAGAAAAAGTTGAATTAAACGCAAAAAAGGCCGTTGACACCCTGCGGCCAAATCTCTATAGTTCGCGACCTCAACGGCACACGCCGCTGAATTGCCCAGGTGGCGGAATTGGTAGACGCGCTAGCTTCAGGTGCTAGTGACCGCAAGGTCGTGGAAGTTCAAGTCTTCTCCTGGGCACCAATTCCGAAAAGGCCGACTCGCGAGAGTCGGCCTTTTTTCGTTGGGGCGCCCTGCCCCCTGTCCTACGCCGCACTAACGATTCGGGTCGCACCGGTCACAGTCGGCGATTGACACGCCCCGGAAATTCTTTATATTGCGCACCCTCGACGGCGCACACCGTCGAATTGCCCAGGTGGCGGAATTGGTAGACGCGCTAGCTTCAGGTGCTAGTGACCGCAAGGTCGTGGAAGTTCAAGTCTTCTCCTGGGCACCAATTCCAAAAAAGGCCGACTCTCGCGAGTCGGCCTTTTTTATTTCTGCCCCACCCGGCGGCGGGCATCAGCCGGTATTGCGCATCCCCGCGGCGATGCCGGCAATGGTGACCATCAACGCGCTCTCCAGCACCGGGTCGGTATCGCGCTCGCGCAGCCGCGCCATCAGCTCCGCCTGCAGCAGGTGTAGCGGATCCGTATAGGGGTCGCGCACGCGAATCGACCAGCGCATGACCGGGTTGTTGTCGAGCAGGCTCTCATGGCCGGTCAGTTCATGCAGTGCCGATACCGTGTGAGCCAGCCGCTCACGCAGCAGGCCACCGAGGCGAACCAGTTCAGCGTCGCCGGTGAGCCGCTCCTCGTACCATGACGCCACCCGGGTGTCGGATTTCGCCAGCACCATCTCCAGCATATCCACCGCGGTCTGGAAAAACGGCCACTCCCCGCTCATGGTGCGCAGGGTGGCGGCGCCCTCCTCGCTCTGCAGGGCACTCTCCAGCGCCGCGCCGGTGCCCAGCCACGCGGGCAGCATCAGCCGGATCTGGGTCCACGCAAACACCCAGGGAATTGCCCGCAGGGTCTCGACCCCACCGCCGGGCTTGCGCCGTGCCGGCCGGCTGCCCAGGGCCAGGCGGCTGAGCTCGGTTTCCGGCGTGACGGTGCGCAGGTAACCCACCAGCGCCGGATCGTCGCGCACCACTTCGCGATAGCTGTTGACCGATACCTCGGTGAGCCGGTCCATGGCCGCGCGCCACTCGGGGCGCGGCTCCGCCGGGGGCAAGAGGGTGGCCTCCAGGGTGGCGGCCACGTACTGCTCCAGGTTGTAGGCGGCCACGGACGGCCGCCCGTACTTGAAGCGGATCATCTCGCCCTGCTCGGTGACCCGGATACGGCCGGCGACCGACCCCGGCGGCTGCGACAACAGCGCCATGCGGGTGGGCGAGCCACCGCGGGAAATGGAGCCACCGCGACCGTGGAACAGGGTGAGCGGGATACCGTGCTCGCGGAAAATTGCCGTGAGTCCCTCCTGTGCGCGGAACTGGGCCCAGGCCGCGCCCAGGAAGCCGGCATCCTTGGCGGAATCGGAGTAACCGATCATCACTTCCTGGCCCTTCGCCACACGCTGCCGGTAAGACGGAATCTCCAGCAGCGCGCTCATGATATCGCCGGCGTTGTTGAGGTCATCGAGGGTCTCGAACAGCGGCACCACCCGCATGGGTTCCTGCACACCGGCAATCTTCTGCAGCAGCATTACCGCCAGCACATCGGACGAGGCCCGGGCCATGGAAATCACGTAGGCACCCAGCCCCTCCGGTCCCTGCTCTGCAATCACGCCACAGGTCTCCAGCACCTGGCGTACCTCGTCATCACAGAACTCGCTCTGGTAGAAGGCGCTGTCGACCAGCGGCCGGCGATTCTCCAGTTCCGCCAGCAGGAAGCGCTGCCGGGTCGGCTCGTCCCAGTCCCCGTAACTGCCGAGGCCCAGGTAGCGGGTGATGGCATCGAGTGCGTCGCTGTGGCGGGTGGACTCCTGGCGGATATCCAGGCGCAGCAGGGTGATGCCGAAACAGTTTAGCCGGCGCAGGGTATCCTTCAGCTGGCCATCAGCGATGGCGGACAGCCCTACCTCGCGCAGGGAGCGATCAATCAGGCGCAGCTCGCCGGCCAGCTGTGCGCCGCTGGTGTAACCCTCTCCCGCCGGCTCTGGTTTGCCGTTGACCCGCGCTTCCATCTGCTCGCGGGTCAACTGCAGCTGGTCGCGAACCTGTCGCAACAGTAACCGGTAGGGTTCATGACTGGGCCCGGTGCGCGCCAGCAACTCATCACTGGCGCGATGCATGGACAGGTCAGCCAGCAGGTTTTCCACATCGCGCAGGTACAGGTCCGCGGCCATCCAGCGGGCCAGTTGCAGCACCCGGCGGGTAACAGCGGCAGTCACATTGGGATTGCCATCGCGGTCACCGCCCATCCAGGAGGCAAAGCGGATCGGCACCCAGTCTGCCGGTAGCGGGTCCAGGCCCGCCAGCTCCAGCTCCGCCTCGATTTCGCGCATGACTGCCGGCACCGCTCGCCACAGGGACTGTTCGATAGTGGCGAACCCCCACTTGGCCTCATCCACCGGCGTCGGGCGCTCACGGCGAATCTCGTCGGTGCTCCAGGCGGACAGGATCTGTTCGCGCAGGTGGCGGCGCAGGTGCTCCGCCTCCTCCTCGGTGAGGTCGGGCCGGTCCCGGTCGGTGAGCAGGTCGGCAATCCGGTCGTACTTGCGAATCAGGGTGCGGCGGGTGACCTCAGTAGGATGTGCAGTAAGCACCAACTCCACAGACAACTGGTCCAGCACCGAGCGCACCTTAGCCTTGTCGACACCGGCTTTTTTCAGCTCGGCAAGTACCTGTCGCAGGCCCTGGTCGGTGTCCGGGTCTCCCGGAAAACGCTGGTGATGCCGGTGCAGGCGCTCGCGATGGCGCTGCTCGGCAATATTGGCCAGGTTGAGGAACTGGCTGAACGCCCGCGCTACCTCCAGCAGGGTGTCATCGTCCAGCGGGTCCAGCAGTTTGCGCAGGCGCCCCGCCTGCATCTCACCCTGGCCACGGCTCTCCACCGCCGCCTGGCGTATGGTTTCCACGGTTTCGAAGAGCGGTTCGCCGGCCTGCTCACGCAGAACCGATCCGAGCTCCTCGCCAAGCAGGCGGACATCCTCTCGCAACGGTGCGTTCTGGTCCTGATTCACGAATCATTATCTCCCTGGCAGAAATTTGGCGTTATGTTCGCATATTTCCGCCTGTCGGTTGCCGGGTTGCGCGACAAGCCGGACCACTGGCGGCACGAGTGGCGCAACAGGACCCCAGAATGAAAAGGGGCGACGCAATAACTTCGGCGCCCGCAGTGCGCCGCGCGGAGACTGCGTGCTTTTTACCTGGTGCGGGCAACCAGTATTCCGGCCGCGGGCCTGTATAGTAGTAGTTCAGTTCGGAAGCAGGCAGCTGCAGCTGGCCAGCCGACTGGGATAGAGTCGCCAATAATGGGACCAGCCCGGTTGCTCGACAAAGCCACGCCAAGGCATCGCATTCCGCCTGTTGAAGCTTCTTACGAACCTGCCAGCAAAATCCGCGATCAACCCCTGCCGAGAGAGTCCTGCCCGAAGTGTGTACGGTGGCTAGCGCAGGTTCTCATGAATCATCCGCGCGCTGCCAACCAGGCTGCCAATGCTACCCAGCAATCCCATCACTGTGGCCACTATCAGGTAAATCGAGTTCCCCGAGCTGATGGCGATTGCCCCAACCAGCAGCAGGATCACCAGCGTCACCGGCAACCGGTAAGTGAGCCAGGCGCCCTGGTGACCGCTCTCCAGCAACTGGCGCATGGACTCCAGATCCTCGGCGTTCAGGACAAAGTAGGCAAAGCTGTTGTTCACGATCTGCACGCGGCCGTTTTCGATGCGCACCAGGCCCTGTATCGCCAGCTGTTCAAGTACCTGGGTGTTTGCGGGATTGATGCGCTTGCCGCGCGCAAGGTAGTACAGGGCCAGCTTCTCTTCACTTGAGCAGGCTTCCCACTGGTAGCGGAAACGGGCGCCGGCCTTTAGCAGGATACACAGGATCGAAGCCCACTCCGGCCCGGTCTTGTGCCGGTCCAGCAGGGTGCGCCAGCCCTGTCGCAGGCGACCGCTTGACCCGCGCGCGTGCTCGGCAAGTTCAGGGATCAGGTAGCGCAGCAACCGGCCACCCCGGCACTCCTCAATCACAAAAGCCGGATCTGCGCGCTCCACCAGCGCCTGCGGCAAGTCGACGGTAAAGTCCATCAGCAACTCGGCCCAGGCTGCCCGCTCCTGCGCATCGGGCCAGCTGCGTCCGGGCGCCGGCGCATGGGCATTGAGCAACAAGGTCTCGAAGCACTGGCTCTCCAGGCACAGGCGCAGTTCCGACAAACGTCCTGACAGCTGCATGGACTTTAACTGCCGGACCAACTGCAGCAACCGCGCGCGCCCCGGCGGGGTAGCGAGGCAGGTCTCGATATTTTCCAGGCAGATTGCTGGCGCCTTGCCGGCGACCGGTGCTCCGCCCCGGGAACCCATCCCATTGAGCCGGACACGCACCTCGGGAAACTGCTCTTCATCCTCACTGCTGGTACGCAGCGCCGGGCAGTGGGCCAGCAGCAGGTCCAGTACCGGCGTGGCGGGACCATTGTCCTGGCCGGCCCGGTGCACCAGCATATCCAGGCCGATACCCGTGACTTCCTTATCACACAAATCCACAACCAGTCCTGGTGCCGGCCGAACGCCGCGCAGGCGCCCGCCCGGTCCTGAGAGCTGCTTCAGGTGCACAAGGAAATCCGGCGTACCAAACATCCTGGGAGTAATAACACGCCGGTAGAACATCAGCCAGAGACGGCAGATCACCAGGAATACCAGCACCTGCAGGACAATATACAACGCCATGTGGCCAGCCAGCTGTAATGTGCCGTCACCAGCAGGGCTGGCATCGGGGAGTTCTGCCTGCCCACCGCCAGGGCTGTCGACTTTCCCAACATCGTCGCAAGGATCGGGCGCGTGGCCTGCCCGCCAGCGACCGTCATTGGTCCATCCGAGCACATAGCGTCGAAGCCAGTTCGCCACCCCAGTGGTGGCTGTGAGCTGGCTAAAGGTGCCGATTTCTGCCGGCAGCCGATGCCGCTGGTTCGAAGGCTTGCCGTCGCGGGTGCAGGCCAGCGCCGTCCGCCAGCGCGGGCTGATCGGTAACAGGTCCAGCGGATCAGCAGCAAATCGCTTGATAGTATTGGGGTAACGGGTCAGCGCGATCGTTTCCAGTTCGGCCAGCTCCTGGTTGAGACGTGCCGGGTAGAGCTTGCTGGAAAAGTACCAGTGCATCGCCGAAACCGGTGTATTTCCGACACGCTGCAGCTGGCCAATAATCGCCAGGCCAAACAGGAAATACAGCGTCAGCAGGACCAGCAGCCCGCGGTCCGGTGCCAGCCCTGCATCACCACCGGAGACGCGCCGCATGTGGAAATAGCGACAGCACCCCCAGGCCAGCACCAGCAACAGTGCGATAACGGGCGCCCATACCGGGGCCGCCGTCGATACAGGGCCCTCGCCGAGCTCCCCCTGTATCACCGAGCCCATGCGGAAACCCAGGTAGAGGCTGGCAATCAGGATTGAAGTAAACAAAAGTGTGTTATGGCGGTTGATCGCCAGCGGGATACCCAGCCGCGCTTTGGGATCCCCAAAAATGGCGGGCAGTGCGTATAGCAGTGCGGTCACCAGCAGCAGCGAAAGTCCCATCCCCGCCGTCATCGACAGGAAGAAATTCGTCATCAGGCTGTCGGTACCATCGTCGGGAATAAACGCCACAGCCACCCATTGCTCCAGCGGCAACCGCCCGGCAATAAAATCACCCGAGATGCCGCGGTAAAACCCGGGCACCGCCCGGTTGCGATACAGGCCCGAGCGAATCACCTGACTGATTGCTACCGTTCCCTGCCCCGAGTGAAACAGGTTCTCCACCATGGTCCGTCGGTGATCCATATGAAACAGGACGTCACCTGTGGAGCGATCCACCACCATCAACACCAGGTCCTGCAATTTTTGCGGCTCGTGCCACTCATTGAGCGTCATCGAGGGCAACAGGATATCGGACCCGAGGATATAGTCGCCGGGCGGCCAGTCGGCACCATCTGCCGCCCCTACCCCTTCTTTAGCCAGCGGCATACCGACCGTGGTGCCGCGAGTTCCGCTGCTGAAGTTCAACAGGCGCTGGATATAAAAATTGTGGATACTGCGGGTATCCCCTTCGTCGATGCCATGCTCCGGGTCGGCGCAAGTGGCCCAGCATCCACTGACCGGCGCAGGCCCGCTACCGCGCGCGAAAACCCCGTGCCAGCCTGTACCCGCGCGCACTTCGCGAAAATAATCCCGGTGCCCAAGTGGATAACTGATCGGCGTTTTGTTGCTTTCGACAAACTGGAAGGTCGGCAACACCCGGTCGCCGCTCTGGTTCATCAGGAAGACATTGATCAACTTGGGTCCGCGTTGTGCAGCCATCTGGCTGCTATCGAACCTCTCGCCGACCTCGCCTGGCGTGACAAGTCGCGCACCACAACCAAACAGGTAAACCTGAGAAAACGGAAGCAGCCCCTCAGAACGCTTGTCGGTGATACTGCGTGCAACCGCAACCTCATCAGGACTGAGGGTCCACTCCTTTTCAGCTTCCTCGGGTCGTTCATAGCCGCTCCCGTCTCCTAGGGTCACTGCCTCAACCTGGCGGCAATTAACATTCCCCCCTGGCAGCACCAGTAACCCGGGATCCCGTAGCTCGCCCGCAGCGCCGGGCGTGCCTTCAGGTTTCGTGCCTGCCTCTGGGTGAACCCCGGATGACAACAGCCGGGCATAATAGGTGTGGAAGCTCTCCAGGTCGCGGAACAGCCAGTAGAGCTCGCTCTCCAGGCGCGCGGAGGTCTCCTGTAACAATTCCCTTGCGTTGGCCTGTTTGCGGGCGACCTCTGCGGCGCGCTCACCCCAGGCGAGCCACAGGGCCACAACCATAATGAAAACAACAAAAGTACCCGCAAAGGTGGCGCAGTAAAAAAACGTACCCAGCGGTTCGTTGCGGGACATCATCACCAGCCGCGCGACGGTCCAGCAGGAAGCCAGGAACATGATTGAGAGCAGCAGCAGGCTGAGATTCCAGCGCTTGTCCTCCTTCAGGTCCAGCAACCGGTCGGGCAGCACCCCTATCAGGTACAGGTGGTCTGATGGCGCGAACCCCTCCCCATTCTCTCCATCGCTCCGCGGAATCAGTAAATCGACTCCCGAGCGCAGGCGGTATGGCTGGATATATACCCGCGACGCCCCGGAACTCAGTACCATATCCACGTAATAGCTGTGCCCTGGCAACTCTTTCCTTTCGTCGATCTCGGGGCCCTCTTTCTTCGAGACCAATCCCAGCCAGCTCTGTCCTCCCTGCGCCTGGATTTCACGACTGATCGCGCGCGTATCGATGATCGAAAGACCTGAGGCCCCGCCAGTGCTGCCGAGAACCCTGCCACCCGCATCGGCGAGCAGGTAGAGGACAAAGTCGCCGCCCGGATCAGGAAGCACATCACTGATGGAAACCTCGTAACCCCTGCCGGAACCGAGACAGCCGATGACATGGCTTCCCTTCAGGGTAAAGACGGAATCGTGGGCCTTCTGCTCCCCTTTTCGCACTACTTCCCTGACCCCGAGGCAATCCGCGTCAGAGGCCGGTTTATACGTCGGGAAAATAGAAACTATCTTGACGTCGCTCTCGCCCCACCAGTTTACGTTGTAGAGCTGCTCAAGGCGTGTATCCAGTTCTGCGGCGACTTCCTGCAGGGTGCGGAAGTAGTAGGTATTGGTAAAGACCTCCTGCTGCTCCTGGTAGCGGATGTAAAAGTAGAGCGATGCCAGCGACGCCAGGGCCAGTAATATCAGCCACCCACGCACCTGCCGCTTACTCGCGGCTCCGCCGTTTGTCTCACTTTGCTTGTCCGCCGCCATGTCCCCAGCCCGACAAGAGAGGGTAATCCCAGGATCCCAGGCCTGTCACAGCGAACGCCCGGGCACATCTACACAATAGTTGGTATGCAGTCCCAGCCTAGTCCAGCGCCCCGGGCCCCGCTAGCGCCTGCTGCGGTGACAGCGTCCGGTACAAAGCAATACGGGAAGAGACAATGGTGAAGGGTGCCCTGCCCCGGCAGGGCACCGGGGGCTTAAGCGATTATTTTCGACTAGTGCCGCTACGGAACTACCAGGCCGACCATTGCTGCAGGTACACCACAGAGATATAGCGCAAACATTTGCCGATCCCCACCAGCAGTACGAATAGCCACAGGCGCACGCGCATGATGCCGGCGATCAGGGTGAGGGCATCACCGCCCACCGGCATCCAGGCCAGCAAAAGGGACCAGAAACCATAGCGCTGGAACCACTCCTGGGCACGGCTGATCTGCTTGCGGGAGAAATAAAACCAGCGCCGGTCCTGGAAATGCAGCAGGTAGCGCCCCAGCACCCAGTTCACCACGGCACCGAGGGTGTTCCCCAGTGTTGCCACCGCCACCAGCAGTGCCGGGTCACCACCTTCCCGCAACAGCGCGAACAGTACCACCTCAGAGTAAAAAGGCAGGATGGTCGCGGCGAGAAAAGCAGAGGAGAAAAGGATCAGGTACTCGACTATCACCCGGCACATCTCCGCAACCAGCGAAACAGCCCGAACTGGGAGGGCAGGTAGAACAGGTACTCAGGGTGCCACTGGACACCGATGATGGGCTGCCCCGAGGCACTCTCCACGGCCTGGGTGAAATGGTCGAGGTCCTCACCGACGATTCGCAGGCCCCGGCCCAGCCGGTTGATTGCCTGGTGGTGCAGGCTGTTGACCCGTAACTTTTTGCGTGAGGCCAGGCGCGACAATGCCGATCCCTCTGTGAGGAACACCTGCTTGGTGGGCAGCAGCCCGGGACGGTTGTAGGTTTTCCGCCGCAATGGCCGGATATCCAGGTGCAGGTCGCCACCGAGCACCACATTGATCAGCTGGGCGCCGCGACAGATACCCAGCAGTGGCAGGCCATGCTTGAGGGCATATTCAATCCAGTGAATTTCCAGCAGGTCGCGCTCGGGGTCGGATTTCACTTTTTCCCGCAGGTCCCCGTGATAGTGTTCCGGGCTGATATCGTCGCCACCACCAATGACCAGCCCCTGCAGGGGGCGGCCCGTGGGCTTATGGCGGACGCTGATACGCTCCGGTGTCGCGCCCGCCAGTCGCAGCGCAGCGGCCGTACACCACCAGCCCGGCGACCAGCGGCTGGCCGTGCCGGTTACACCAATCCGTGGTCGCTCAGCCATACCGACATAAACTCAGTCCAGTTTCCACGGTTCACGCCCAGCAGGGGCTGGCTCCGCGCCAGGTATGCCTCGCCCAGTTCTGCCAGCCATTCCGGTCGCGCTGCCAGGGCCTCTACCACGCACCAGGTATTCCAGCTGGAGGCCAGCGACCAGCCCGGCTTTTCAATCTGGCAGTTGGGCAGGCGGTAGTGAAAAGCCGGGCGCGGCTTGATGCGGGGGTCGTCCACGGCCCGGCGCACACGCGCCTCGTCAATTTCCGCCAGCAGTGGCAACAGGTCCAGGGCGCGGTTGCGAGTCGCATTGTGCTGCAGGTAATCGCGGAAGACGTTGTCCAGGGTGGGTTTTTCCCGCTCCAGCAACAGGCGGATATAGGTTTCCGGGTAGAGGTCAATATAGGGACTGACACGCCGGGCGATATCCACCCGATGTGCCTGCACCAGCCACCACTGCAGCAGGGCGAATGCGCGCAGGTAAGCGTCGAGCGTCTCGGCATTCAGTTGCGGGATTTCGGCATTGATATGCACCCCGTAAGCGGCGATCAGCGAATCCTCGGTACCCCTCGCACCGGCCTCGCGCAATGCCGGGGCCAGCGGCTCCAGATCCTTTAGCCGATCGAGGGGCAATGGCGGGCAGACCACCTCAATCGGGACCACCAGGGACGCCGCCTGGCTGAGCAACTCCAGCCAGCCGTCGCCACCCTCCTCGGCCCCCGCTTCGGCGGCCTCGCGCTTGAGGAAGTCCCAGTCGATTTCGATGTTGAAGCGGCCCAGCTCGTTGTGCAGCGACAGCTCGGCCACGGAATCGGAGTGTAATTCCCCACCCAGCGCCGACTGTACCGCTTCACCGGCCTGCTTCAGCGTCACACCGGAGAACTCGAGCTCAAAACCCACCCGGCGGCGCTCGCCGGATTTGGTGTCGAGCAACGGCGGCATGGCAAAACCGGATTCTTTAATAGCCACGGTTATTCCCCCAGGCAAATTTCCAATCGTTGCGCCAGATTGCCTACCCTAACACGGACGGCAATCCGCTGCCGGCGGCTGCCCCGATCATACACCTGTCACCTGTTCGCAAAACTGCGGTTACCGCGTGCCCAAAGGCTGCCACCACCAGCCCCTGTCACCGGTACTTCTGTCCCGCGGAATAGCCCTGTCGGAAGGATGACTCCCGGCCTGCCAGGCGCAGAAATCATGGCCATCGCTTTCCCGACCCTATTGCACCTACAATGAGTGCCAGCAGCAGCCAGGAAGGGAGCAATGGCAGAAAAGTTTTCTATTGGCGGTGTCGAGGTTGCCCGGGGGGAAACCCGCCGCATCGAACTGCCGATTGTCCGGCTTTATACCGGCACAGACATGGCGATCCCGGTTTACGTCAAGCGCGGCAAGAAACCGGGTCCAACCATGTTCGTCTGTGCCGCCATTCACGGCGATGAACTGAACGGTATCGAAATCATCAGCCGCCTTATTGGCAGTCGCAGCCTCAAGAACCTGCGCGGCACCCTGATCGCGGTACCGGTAGTCAATGTGTATGGGGTTCTGGAGCAGTCCCGCTACCTGCCGGACCGGCGCGACCTGAACCGCTCCTTCCCCGGTTCCGACAAGGGTTCACTGGCTGCGCGTATGGCCCATGTGTTCCTGGAGGAAATTGTCTCCAAGTGCGACTACGGTATCGACCTGCATACCGGCGCCATCCACCGCAGCAACCTGCCGCAGATTCGCGCCAACCTCGACGACCAGCCCACCCGTGACATGGCCCGCGCCTTCGGTGTGCCCGTGCTGCTGAACAGCACCCTGCGCGACGGCTCCCTGCGCCAGGCGGCAGCCGACCTGGGCGTGCGTATCCTGCTCTACGAGGCCGGCGAGGCCCTGCGTTTTGACGAGTTCTGCGTACGGGCGGGCCACAAGGGCATCATCAATGTCATGCGTCACCTGGAGATGCTGCCGCGAGTGAAGAAAAAGGGCAATATCGAACCCTTTGTGGCCAGGCGCAGTGGCTGGTTGCGGGCCACCGGCAGCGGCATAGTTAACTATCGCAAGGACCTGGGTGACCATGTACTGAAAGGTGAGGCACTGGCTTCCATCTCCGACCTGTTCGGCGAGGAGATCGACCGGGTACCCTGTAATGCCGATGGCATTGTGATCGGGCGCCAGAACCTCCCGCTGGTGCAGGAAGGCGATGCCATGTTCCATATTGCCTACTTCCATGAACCCCAGGAAGTGGCCGAGAACCTGGAACTGTTACAGGACAGCCTGCTGCCGGATGAGAACTTTTAAGCGGCCCTGAAACAACAGTGCCGGGCTGAAGCCCGGCCCTGTTTGGATTAAACAGGGGTTTTCACTATTACTGGCGCTCGCGCAGGGCTTCCAGCACCTCCTTGCTCGGGTAGCCCTGGACCTCAACACCGATCTCCTTCTCAAACTGCTGCACCGCCTTGCGGGTCCCCGAGCCGGCCTTGCCGTCGATCTCACCCTCGTAATAGCCGCGGGCCTTCAGCAGTTTTTGCATTTCCTCCACCTGGGCCGGGTCCAGCGGGGTAAACGGGCGCGGCCAGTCCTTGACCAGTCCCTTGCCGCCGCCGATCTGGTCCGCCAGCAGGCCCACCGCCGTGGCATAGCGATCGGAGTTGTTATAGCGCTTGAGCACAAAGAAGTTTTTCAGCATCAGGAAAGCCGGGCCCTCGCGACCGGCGGGAAGCTTCAATTCGGCAATATCATCCGGGCGCGGGAACGGCTTGCCATTGACCCGCTTGACGCCGAGCTGCTCCCACTTGCGCAGCGGCAGCTTACCGGCAGGCAGCTTGCGCTCGGGGATCGTCACCTCATAACCCCAGGTCTCCCCGCGGCGCCAGCCGTTACTGGAGAGCAGGCTGGCGGCCGTGGCCAGGGCATCCGGTACGGAGTTCCAGATGTCGCGCTTGCCATCGCCGTCGATATCCACCGCATAGGCCTGGTAGCTGGTGGGGATAAACTGGGTATGCCCCATGGCGCCGGCCCAGGAACCCACCAGGTGCTTCTCGTCGACGTCGCCACTCTCGAGGATTTTCAGCGCCGCCAGCAGCTGCTGGCGACCGAACTTGCTGCGCTTGGGATCCGCATAGGCCAGGGTTGCCAGCGACCGCACCACATTGCGGATTACCCTGTCATTATCGAGGATGGCACCGAAGCTCGATTCAATCGACCAGATCGCCAGCAGGATATTGGGATTGACCCCATAGCGCTGTTTTATCTTGTCCAGCCAGGGTTGCAGCTCTTCTTTCTTGGCACGGCCCATGCGGATCGCGCGCTTCTGCACCCGGTTGTCAAAGTACTGCCACACCGGCGCCTTGAACTCCGGCTGGTAGCTGGCCTTGTCCAGTACCCACTGATCCGGAGAATCAATGCCCTCAAAGGCGCGATCGAACACTTCCGGGGAAATACCGTTATTCAGGGCGGTCTGGCGAAATTCCTTCACCCATTGCTGGAAGCCCGCATCAGCGGCCAACAGTGGTGTGGAGAAAACCAGGCACAGGGCAAGCCCCGCACGGGTGAGCCATTGGGACAGTGCGGGCCGCAATACGGGCAGACTGGACATGCAAACTCCTTCGACAGTCAGTGCTCGCCATAGGGTAGAGCCGGCGACGGCAAACTGAAAGTCGAATCGTGTAGAGCGTGACGCCGGTCAAGCACTGGCGCCAACCCCGTCGTCACCCACGGCCCGCCGGAATCAGGGGATAACGTAAATCAGCACGGCAAAGAAATGCAGGATACCGCCGGCCAGTACGAACAGGTGCCAGATGGCATGGTGAAAGCGCAGGCTGCGCCAGAGGTAGAAGGCGATACCCCCGGTATAACAGAGGCCGCCGATCAGCAGCAGCCACAGGCCACCGGGTGCCAGGTTATCCAGCAGTGGCTTGGCCGCCACCACCACCACCCACCCCATCAGGGCACTGAGGGTAATCGACAGGGCACGCACCTTTTTCAGCGGCGTAAACTGGATCACCAGCCCCGCCAGGGCAAGCCCCCAGATAATCCCGAACAGCCACCAGCCCCAGGAGCCCGCGGGCGAGGAAGCCTCGCGCAGGGTAACCAGGGTAAAAGGCGTGTAGCTGCCGGCGATCAGCAGGAAGATGGAGGCATGGTCAATGGTGCGCAGGACGCCCTTGGCGCGTTCGTGGGTGACACTGTGATAGAGGGTCGAGGCACCGAAACAGAGAATCAGCGTGGCAGCGTAGATGCTGCAGCTGACAATATGCCAGGCATCCCCATAGACCGCGGCGAACCCGCACAGTATGCCCAGCCCGGCAATGGCGAGCAGTGCGCCGATGCCGTGGGTGACGCTGTTGGCGATTTCCTCGGCGAGACTGTAGCGCGAGACGGCGGTGCTGGATGACATGGACTACCCCGGAAAATCATGAGTCTGGAGTATGGCACAGGAATGTGACCAAATTCTGAAAACGGGTTCCATCATCAACAGAGATGGGGAGGAAAGCAAGGGCCATGACGGACCGGCTGTTCACAATACAGGCAGGAGGAATTGGTCAACGTGAGCCCCCGGCCGGGGGCTCCGGCAACGCGACCGGGCAGGCTCCCGGCCGCGCTGGCTATCGATCCCGGCGGCTCAGACGCTGGGGTTGTGGATACCCATCTCGCACAGGGCCGAGGTTTCACGCACGATGGTCTCGCTGCGATCCGGGCCGGTGGAGACGATGTCGATCGGCGCACCCACCAGTTCCTCGATACGGGCAATATAGGCACGCGCATTGGCGGGCAGGTCAGCCTCGCGGCGGACGCCAAAGGTGGTATCACTCCAGCCGGGCAGGCTCTCATATACCGGCTCGACTCCCTCCCAGCCAGCGGCGTCGAAGGGTACCGGCACTTCCTCACCGGCGCTGTTGCGGTAGCCGGTGCAGATCTTCACCTCGTCCAGGCCATCGAGCACATCCAGCTTGGTCAGGCACAGGCCGGAAATACTGTTGATACGGATGGCATGGCGCACCGCCACGGCGTCGAACCAGCCGGTGCGACGCTGGCGCCCGGTGGTGGCGCCAAACTCGTGGCCCTTCTCGCCCAGGTGGCGGCCGACGTCGCAGCCCAGCTCGGTGGGGAAAGGACCGCCGCCGACGCGGGTGGTATAGGCCTTGGTGATACCCAGTACATAGTCCAGGTAGAGCGGGCCGAAACCGGAGCCGGTGGCGGTGCCCCCGGCGGTGGTGTTGGATGAGGTCACGAACGGATAGGTACCGTGGTCGATATCCAGCAGGGAGCCCTGGGCCCCCTCAAACAGGATGTGCTCACCGCGCTCGCGGGCGCAGTGCAGCCAGTCGGCCACGTCGGTGATCATCGGCACCAGCTGGTCGCGCCACACCTTCGCCTCCGCCACCATGTCGTCATAACTGACCGGGTCCACCTTGTAATACTGCGTCAGGGCAAAGTTGTGGTATTCCAGCAGTTCTTTCAGCTGTTCGCAGAAGTAATCCCAGTTGCACAGGTCGCCCAGGCGCAGGCCGCGGCGGGCCACCTTGTCCTCATAGGCCGGGCCGATGCCGCGCCCGGTGGTACCGATGGGGTTATCGCCGCGTGCCTTTTCCCGGGCCTGGTCGAGGGCCACATGCACCGGCAGGATCAGCGGGCAGGCCGGGGACAGGCGCAGGCGCTCACGCACCGGCACGCTCTTGTCCTCCAGCTCGGCCATTTCCTTCAGCAATGCTTCCGGCGACAGCACAACGCCGTTGCCGATCAGGCAGGTGACACTGGGGCGCAGGATGCCCGAGGGAATCAGGTGCAGGACGGTTTTTTCACCGTCGATGACCAGGGTGTGGCCGGCGTTGTGCCCGCCCTGGAAGCGGACCACCAGGGAGACCTTTTCGGTCAGCAGGTCGACGATCTTGCCCTTGCCCTCGTCGCCCCACTGGGTGCCCAGCACTACTACGTTCTTACCCATTTGCCTAAATCTCTGAATCCACGTGATACTGCAGCGGCCGCCGCTGCAAATTCAATAATCTTAGTCCGGTTCAGCCCCGCGGCTGCACCACCCATTCACCATCGCGCTCAACCAGTTCACGGTCGCAACGTTCCAGGATCTCCCCCTCACCGATATCGGGCATGGCGGTAATCACCACCTCTCCCGCGCGGCGCAGGGCATCCACCTTGCGCCACAGGGACTCGCCATCCACCTGCGGGGCAAAGATTGCCCCGGGCTCCGCCAGTGAATCGCGGCCGAGGGTATTCAGGGCCACCAGGTCAGTACTGAAGCCGGTGGCCGGACGCTCGCGACCGAACACCGACCCGATACCGTTATAGCGGCCGCCATTTGCCAGAGCCTGGCCGTGGCCCGGGGTATAGGCGGCGAATACCAGCCCGGTTTCGTAGTCGTAGCCACGCACTTCGCTCAGGTCAAAGAAGAGCTCCACTGCCGGGTAGCGCTGCGCCAGGGCGTCAGCCACCTGCTGCAGGTCCGCCAGTGCCTCCCACAGGGCCTGCGGCGCCTCGTCGAACAGCTCCCGCGCCCGTGCCAGGCAGTCATTGCCGCCGGCGAGGCCCGGCAGCGCACACAGCCAGCTGGCGATGCGGGTTTCACCAATATTGTCGGCGACCCACTGCTGGATATCGGCGCTGGCCTTGCTCTGCAGCATCCCGAACAGCTCACCCTGCTGCTCGGCATCCAGGCCGGCGGCTGCCGCCAGGCTGCGGTAGATTGCCACATGACCCAGGTCCAGGTGGATCTGCTCCACCCCGGCGGCCAGCAGGCTTTCCAGCATCAGCGAGATGACTTCGATATCGGCCTGCAGGCTGTCGACACCATAGAGTTCGGCACCGATCTGGATCGGGGCCCGGGAGCCCATGGCTGTGCGCGGGCGCGTATGCAGCACCTGGCCGGCATAGCACAGCCGGTTGGCGCCGGCACGCGGGAAGCTGTGAGCGTCAATGCGCGCGGCCTGGGGAGTGATATCCGCACGAATGCCCAGGGTGCGCCCGGACAACTGGTCGGTCACCTTGAAGGTGCTGAGGTCGATATCGCGGCCCATGCCGATCAGCAGGGAATCGGTAAACTCCACCATCGGCGGGATTACCAGTTCGTAGCCCCAGCTGTGATAGAGGTCCAGCAGGCGACGGCGCAACGTTTCGATGCACTTGGCGTCCGCGGGCAGGATTTCGGCGATGCCTTCCGGCAGCATCCAGCGATCTGGTTGGGTCATGATTGCAACAGGCGCTGATTGTGAAGCGACGGGAACCGGCCGGACAGGCCGGCAGCCCACAAAAAAACCGGGCGACGCCCGGTTTGCATGATTTTACCATCAAGTGGCCGGCGGAAGGTAGGGGTAACAACCGGGCCGGGGGCACCATGCCCCCCGGCACCGCATTATGTGCCCTGACCGGCCGGTTAGGGGGGACTCAGTCCTTCTTCCCCTCGGCATCCTTGAGGTAGCGGAAGAACTGGCTGTCCGGCTCGATCAACAGCATATCCGCGCGATCGTTGAAGGACTCCCGGTAGGCCTTGAGGCTGCGGGTAAAGCGATAGAACTCCGGGTCCTTGCTGAAGGCGGCCGCGTAAATGGAAGCTGCCGTGGCATCCCCCTCACCGCGCAGCTCCTCGGCCTTGCGCTCGGCCTCGGCCTCGATCTCCACCACCTGGCGGTCCGCATTGGCGCGGATGCGCTCGCTGGCCTCCTGGCCCTTGGCGCGGTGGTCACGGGCTTCCAGCTCCCGGCCGGCACGCATCCGCTGGAACACGGATTCCGACACTTCCGGCGGCAGGTCGATGCGCTTCACCCGCACGTCAATCACTTCCACGCCCAGGTTTGTCTGCGCCACCTCATTGAGGTTCGTGGTGATTTCGGACATCAGCTCATCACGCTGGCCACTCACCACCTCGTGCAGGTCGCGCACACCGAACTGGTTACGCAGGCGGTTATTGATCTGCTCGGAAAGCAGGCGCACCGCGTTGCGTTCGTCGCCGCGGGTGGCGACATAGAAACGGCTCACGTCAAAGATGCGGAACTTCGCATAGGAGTCCACCATCATGAACTTGTTTTCCGAGTTGAGCATCCGCACCGGCTGTGAATCGACCGTCTGGATTCGCGCGTCGAACTTGCGCAGCTCATGTACCAGCGGAATCTTGAAATAAAGACCCGGCTCATAGTCGGTCCGCACCAGTTCACCGAAACGCAGCAGCACCGCCTTTTCGGTCTCCTTGACCACGAAGGCACTGGAGGAGATCGCCAGCACTGCCAGCAGCAGCGCGGCGATGATTACGAGAGTTCTGTTGTTCATGCTTCTCCCCCCTTACCGTACATCGCGATTGCGGCGGCTGTTGGCAGCCTCGGTGCGCAGGCGCTCCACCACACGCTGGTAGATCTCGTCGATCACCTGGGGGGAAGTATCCTTGCGCTGGGCCGCATTACTGGCAGTGCCCTCGGCGAGCTTGTCGAGTGGCAGGTACATCATATTGTTGCCGCCCTCGACATCCACCATCACCTTGGAGGTATTGCTCATCACGTCCTGCACTGTGTCCAGGTACAGGCGCTCGCGGGTCACCGCCGGGGCCAGCTGGTATTCGGTCAGCAGTTTTTCAAAGCGGACTGTCTCACCCCGGGCCAGCTCGACCACGCGGGCCTTGTAGGCCTCGGCCTCCTCGATCATGCGCTGGGCGCTACCGCGTGCCACCGGGATCACCTGGTTGGCGTAGGCCTGGGCCTCGTTCTTGAAGCGCACCTCGTCCTCGCGGGCCTTGGTCACGTCATCAAAGGCGTCCTGCACCTCGCGCGGCGCCTTGGCATCGGTCAGGTTGACCACGTCGACGCGGATACCGGTCTGGTAGAGGTCAAGGTACTCCTGCAGGCGCTGCTGGGTGTCGGCAGAGACCTGGGTCCGGTTCTGCGAGATAACCCCGTTCAGCGTCGCCGAGCCGACCACATGGCGAAGCGCGCTGTCGGTGGCTTCCTGCAGGCTTTTGAGGGGGTCGGCCACCCGCAGCACAAAGGACTCCGCGTCATCGATATGCCACTGGACCGTGAGCACCACCTCGACGATGTTGGCGTCCTCGGTGAGCATCTGGCCGGTGGTGCGCTCGGTACGCACTTCGGTCATGTTCACCTTGGTGACACTGTCGATCAGCGGCGGATTCCAGTGCAGCCCCGACATCTCGGTGCCGTGGTACTTGCCCAGGCGCATGATCACGGCCGACTCGTTGGCGTTAACCTGGTAGAAGCCCAGCAGGCCATAGAGGACTGCCACGACAATCACCACCAGCGCCCACGGGAAGCGGCCGGACTCGCCGCCGCTGGCGGGGCCACCGCCACCGAAAATGCCGCTCAACTTGCGCTGCAGCTTGCGCAGCAGCTCATCCAGGTCCGGCGGGCCGCCGTTGGGATTGTTACCTCCACCGCCGCCCCAGGGGTCCTTGTTATTACCACCCGGCTCGTTCCAGGCCATCGACTTACTCCAACTCTCTGAGAATCTTGTTCGTTGCGGCGCGATTCTAGCATTGATCGCTACCGGTTTTCCGTCACTCCGACGCCCGCCACTGCGGTCCGTCGCCGGCGTCGGCATAGGGTGCCAGTAATCGCTGCAGGTCGCCCCGCGGCAATACCAGCTCCAGCTCGACGTCGCCGTTGTCGCGGTAGGCTTCGTGCTTGACCGCGTTGATTTCGTACAGCTGTGCCCGCAGGCGCCCGTGGCGCGGGGCAACCAGCAGCTGCCCCCGCACCATCTGCTCGCCCAGGCGTTCGGAAATGGCCTCCACCAGCAGGTCACACCCGGCCCCGGTGACCGCCGACACCCACACCGCCCGCGGCACGCCGTCGGCATCGCGATCGATGGTGGGCTCTTTCGCCGCCAGCAGGTCGATCTTGTTGTACACCACCAGCTGCGGCAAGTCAGCGGCGTCAATTTCCTCGAGTACCAACTGCACCTCCTCCATCAGGTGCAGGCGATCGTCCGCAGCAGCATCCACCACGTGCAGCAACAGCGTGGCACTGGCCGCCTCTTCCAGGGTGGCGCGGAACGCCTCGACCAGCCGGTGCGGCAGGTGCGAGACAAAGCCCACGGTATCGGCCAGGATCATGCCACCCACGCTCGGCAGCTCAACCCGTCGCATGGTGGGGTCGAGCGTCGCAAACAGCTGGTCCCTGACATATACGCCGGCATCGGTCAGCCGGTTGAATAACGTGGACTTGCCCGCGTTTGTATAGCCTACCAGGGATACCGTGGGCACCTCGGCACGGGTGCGGGCGCGGCGCCCCTGGTCGCGCTGTCGGCGTACCTTTTCCAGGCGCTTCTCGATGGAGTCGATACGGGCCCGCAGCAGCCGGCGATCCGTTTCCAGCTGTGTCTCACCGGGCCCGCGCAGGCCGATACCGCCCTTCTGGCGCTCCAGGTGGGTCCAGCCGCGCACCAGCCGCGTGGCCATATGCCGCAGCTGGGCCAGCTCCACCTGCAACTTACCCTCGTGGGTGCGGGCGCGCTGGGCAAAGATATCCAGGATCAGGCCGGTGCGATCCAGCACCCGGCAGCGAAGCTCACGCTCGACATTGCGCTCCTGGCTGGGCGACAGGTTGTGGTCAAAAATCACCAGCTCGGCGCCGTGCTCTTTGACCGCCTGCTGGATTTCCTCCAGCTTGCCGCGCCCCACAAAAGTACGGGGATCGGGCTTGGCGCGCTGGCCAAAAATGAACGTGACCGGGTCCGCACCGGCGGACAGGGCCAGCTCTTCGAATTCGCGCGGGTCCTCGGGGCTGTCGACTGCTGACAGTTCCAGGTGCACCAGCACCGCCAGTTCACCGGATTCCGGTCGATCAAAAAACAATGGGAATTCTCAACTGTTGCCGGGGAATCACGGTTACCGCTCCCCACGGCAGAAAAGGCTTGTTGCGGGCACGGCTATTGCCGCCCCCCAACCGCAAAAGCCCCGGCGGGCCGGGGCACTCACTGCGTTTCGGGCAGGGCGGGATCAGGCGAAGCTGTCGCGCTCACCACCTTCACCAGCACCTTCAGCACCACCCTGGGCCGCCGGGTTCAGCAGCGGCACGCGCACCGCACGGGACGGCACTACGGTGGAGATGGCGTGCTTGTATACCATCTGGCTCACGGTGTTCTTGAGCAACACCACGAACTGGTCAAAAGATTCAATTTGCCCCTGAAGCTTGATGCCATTTACGAGATAGATGGAAACCGGGATACGCTCTTTGCGCAAAACGTTGAGGTAAGGGTCTTGTAAGCTGTGCCCTTTTGACATCTTTTTTCTCCTTGTCAAAAGCTGGAAGCCGTATGCAGGCCATAATCGCGCTCGCGAACGCCGCGAACTAAAGAACGGTTACGGTTGAATACGCGTACAAAATGAGCCGGAAATCGCCGGACTCTGTGATAATAACTGACTGATCAATACCGACCTGAGGACGGCACACCCACGTTATGGCTGCTCATGCGAGAAATTTCAAGGCTTCCGCCAAGATTTCGTCATTTTTGCGCAATGTGCCATCCGGCGCCTGGAGGTAAATCCGCGCCAGGTCCGGCCAGCGCCGCAGCCAGGTGAGTTGGCGCTTGGCCAGTTGCCGGGTGGCGGCGATCCCCGCGGCGACCATTTCGTCGTAATCCAGCTCACCGGCCAGGTACTGCCATACCTGCCGATAGCCCACTGCGCGAATCGCCGGCAGGTCCGCGTGCAGGTCGCCCCGCGCGTGCAGGGCGCGCACCTCATCCACGAACCCGTGCTCCAGCATCCGCAGGAAGCGTCGCTCTATGCGCTCGTGCAACAGCGCGCGGTCCCGCGGCAGCAGTGCCAGCTGGGTCACGCGGTAGCGATCGGTGAGCGGGTCGCGAGCCTGCTCGCGCCGCAGCTCCGACAGCGGCCGCCCGGTAAGGCGGTAAACCTCCAGGCCCCGCTCGATTCGCACCGAATGGTTCGGATGCAGCTCGCCAGCCAGTTCCGGGTCCACCCCGGCCAGCTCTGCGTGCAGTGCCGGCCAGCCCTCCCGCGCCGCCCGCGCCTCGATCTCGGCACGCACGGCCGGATCCGCCGCAGGCAGTTCAGCCATTCCCTCCAATAGAGCACGGAAATACAGCATTGTTCCGCCAACCAGCAAAGGGATGCGCCCGGCGGCAGTGATTTCATCCATGGCCGCCAGCGCATCGCGGCGGAAATCACCGGCGGAATAGGATTCGGCCGGATCACAGATATCGATCAGGCGGTGGGGGTATTGCGCCAGCTCGGCGGCACCGGGCTTCGCCGAACCGATATCCAGGCCGCGATAGACCAGCGCCGAATCGACGCTGACCAGCTCCACGGGCAACCGGTCGGCGATCGCCATGGCCAGGTCGGTCTTGCCCGAGGCCGTCGGGCCCATCAGGAAAATGGCGGGCGGCAGGTCGCCGCCGTTGGCATTTTTCAAGCTTGCATCATCCTTGCCGCGGGTTCACTGGCCGCGCATAAACCACTTATCCATGTCGCCCAGCTTCACCTGGGTCCAGGTGGGGCGGCCGTGGTTGCACTGCCCGCTGCGCTCGGTGCGCTCCATATCCCGCAACAGGGCGTTCATCTCCGGCACCGTCAGCTTGCGATTGGCCCGCACCGAGCCGTGGCAGGCCATGGTGGACAGCACCTCGTTGATGCGCTCCCCGATCCGGTCGCTGCCACCCTGGGCCAGCAGGTCAGAAAGTACGTCCCGCACCAGCTGCTCCACCTCGGCGCCATGCAGCATGGTGGGTACCTGCCGCACCAGCAGGGTCTCCGGTCCCGCCCGCTGCAGAACAAAGCCTAGCGCGGTAAAGACCTCACTGCGCTCCTCAAAGCAATCCGCCTCGCGCTGGCTCACCGCCAGGCTCACCGGCACCAGCAATGGCTGTGCCTGGATACCGCCGGCGGCATGGGCGGTCTTCATCTGTTCATAAACGATACGCTCGTGGGCCGCATGCATATCCACCACAATCAGCCCCTGGTCATTCTGCGCCAGGATATAAATGCCATGCAGCTGCGCCAGGGCAAAGCCCAGGGGGGGCGCCGCGGCTTCATCGGCCTCAGCCGGCAGGGATGCATTCCAGCCCTGCGATGCCGGGGCGGCAGGTGATGCCTCGGCCACCGCGGCGCCACCAGCATAGGGCTGGTGCAGCGCCCCGTACCCCTGCATCTGGCCCTGCAAACGCTCCGGCGAAGGTGAGGAGGACAGGGGCATACGCTGCTGGCCGGCAAACTCCCCCGCCGCCACTCCCGCGACCGCCGGCGCCGGCGATGGCTGTAGCGGCTGGCCCGCGGGGGCCTCGCCGCCATTGGCGTCGTCCCGGTCCCCCGGCCGCACGGAAGCCAGCGCCCGGTGCAGGCTGCCGAAGAGGAAATCGTGCACCAGGCGGCTGTCGCGGAAGCGCACCTCGTGCTTGGTGGGGTGCACATTGACATCGACCGAAGCCGGGTCGAGCTCCAGGTACAGGACAAACGCGGGATGGCGGCCGTGGTAGAGTACGTCGGCGAAGGCGCGCCGCACTGCGTGGCTGACCACCTTGTCGCGAATGGCGCGCCCATTGACGTAGAAAAACTGCAGGTCGGCCTGCGAGCGCGAGAAGGCCGGCTCCGCCACCCAGCCCCACAGGCGCAGGCCACTGCGCTCAACGTCGATGTGCAGGGCATTCTGCATAAAGGCCGGGCCGCAGACCTGCGATACCCGGCGCTCCATTTCCACCCGGCCACTGCCGGCGCGCAGGTTGTGCACCCCCTTGCCGTTGTGCCGCAGGGTAATGGCGACATCGAACCGCGACAGCGCCAGCCGCTTGATGGTGTCGTCAACCCGGTTGAACTCGGTCTTCTCGGTGCGCAGGAACTTGCGCCTTGCGGGCGTATTGAAGAACAGGTCGCGCACATCGACGGTGGTACCGCGCGGGTGCGCGGCGGGGGCCACCTGCGCCTGCATGTCGCGCCCCTCGGCACTGACCTGCCAGCCCTTGCCACTCTCGTCGCGGCTGCTGGTCAGCGCCAGGCGCGCCACTGACGAGATACTGGCGAGCGCCTCGCCGCGAAAACCGAGCGTGGCCACCGCTTCCAGGTCTTCCAGCGCATGGATCTTGGAGGTGGCGTGGCGGGCCAGGGCCATGGGCAGGTCATCCTGGCCGATGCCCTTGCCGTTGTCCCGCACCTTGATCCGCTTGATGCCGCCGTTGTCGATCTCCACGTCCAGGCGCGTGGCGCCGGCATCGAGACTGTTCTCCAGCAACTCCTTGATCACGGACGCGGGGCGCTCGACTACCTCGCCGGCGGCGATCTGGTTGGCGAGGCGCGGGGAGAGTTGCTGGATCTTGTCGTGCATAAACGGGAATAACGGCCTGTGACCAGGCTCCTGTATCGGGGGTCTTTTTATGTGACGGGCCTCAGCCCGAGGGAATCCTCAGCGTCTGGCCCACCCGGATCACCGAATTGCTGATGCCGTTGACCTTTTTCAGCGCGGTAACCGAAACGTTGTAGCGCGCGGCAATCGCCGACAGGGTATCCCCGCGGGCGATGGTGTGTTTGCGGTTCTGGCCGGCATTGGCGGCGAGCCAGGATCCCGCCGGCGGGCGGCTACTGAAGTGCGCCACTATACCTTCGCTGAGTTTTTGTGCCAGCCTGCGCTGGAATGACGGGTCACGCAGCCGGCGAGCCTCATGGGGGTTGGTGATAAAGCCGGTCTCCACCAGGATCGAGGGCACATCGGGCGAGCGCAGCACGGAGAAGTTGGCCTGCTCCACCTGCTTCTTGTGCAGGTGGGTCACCTGGCCCAACTGCGCCAGGACACTCGCGCCCACATCGAGGCTGGCATTCATGGTTGCCGTCATCGACAGGTCCAGCAACACGCCAGCCAGGGTGTCGTCCTTGTCGCCCAGGTTGAGGCTGCCGGCACCGCCAATCAGGTCGGACTCGTTTTCCCGCTGCGCCAGGAAGCGCGCGGTTTCACTGGTGGCGCCGCGGGAGGAGACCGCGTACACACCGGCGCCGCGGGCATCCTTGCGGGTAAAGGCGTCCGCATGAATGGAGACGAAGAGGTCGGCGCGCATCTTGCGCCCCTTGTTCACCCGCTCGCGCAGTGGAATATAGTAATCACCGGTGCGCACCAGCTTGGCACTGAAACCGGGACGACTGTCGATCGCCTTGTGCAGCTGCCGGCTGATGGCCAGCACCACATCCTTCTCGCGCAGCCCACCGGGACCGGATGCGCCCGGGTCCTCGCCGCCGTGGCCGGCGTCGATGGCGATCACGATATCGCGCTCCCGGCTGACCTCGAGCACGGTTTTCTCCTGCTGCACGACGTGATCGTAGAGGTCAATCACCAGGCGATCGGGTTTTTCGTCCAGGCGTCGCAGGGCGAAACTGCGCGGCTTGGTTTCCTGCTTCAGGTCCAGCACCACCCGCAGGTCTTTCTTGTTGTGCCGGGCATGGCGCACCTGCTCGATAGGCGTGTTTTCCAGCTCCAGCCCCTCAATCGCTGCCGCCAGGCGGGTGTCGTCCACATCGATCACCACCCGGTGCGGGTTATTCAGGGTAAACAGCTTGTGCTCGGCGGGACCGCTGAGGTCGAATACCAGTCGTGTGTGGTCCGGGGCCCGCCACAGGCGTACCCCCTGGACTTCGGTCGCCAGCGCCCCCCCGGCAGGGAGCAACAGCACTGCAATAAGGGCCAGTGCCCCCGGCAAAGTTAGACGCTGTTGACCGCGATGCTGCGCGAGAAGCCGTGAAAGATGTCGAGGAAAAAGTGCCGCTGCCCGCACACAGGCCGGGCCGCTAAGTCGACGCCAGACTCGATTCATGGTTCAGCCCTGTTAACGTTATTCTTGCCGCTTGTCCCTGCCCTGTCGGCGGTAAGTTTATCCCAACAGGGGAGCAATTGCCCTGAGCACCCGCTCCCCCTGCCCGGATTGCGCATGCATGCGCAGTGCCCGCCCCTGTTGCGGCACCGACAGTGCCACCACCAGGTCCGCGGGCGGCAGTACACCCTCACCCCGCTCCGGCCATTCCACCAGGCTCAGGCTATCGGGCGCAAAATAGTCGCGCACCCCCATAAACTCCAGCTCCTCGGCGTCGCCCAGGCGGTAGAGGTCGAAGTGGTACACCCGCTGCGGCCCCTGCTCATAGGGCTCCACCAGCGTATAGGTGGGGCTTTTGACTGCGCCGCGATGGCCGAAGGCCCGCAGCACGCCCCGACAGAATGTCGTCTTGCCCGCGCCCAGCTGGCCGTGCAGGTGCACAGTCATGCCGGCCGGCATCCCCACTGCCAGGCAGGCGCGACCCAGCGCCTCCCCCGCTGCCACAGTGGACTCTTCGTCAGCCAGCTGCCGGTTCAGTTCCATCAGTCCACCAGTTTTCTTATCCAGGGCAGCAGGTCGGTGGCCAGCAGGCCGCGCTGGCCATCTGTGGCTGCGCGGTTACCCGCCTCACCATGGAGCCACACTGCCAGCTGCGCTGCCTTCGGCAGCGGCATGTGCTGCCCAACCAGCGCAGCGACGATCCCGGTAAGCAGGTCGCCCATGCCCCCGGAGGCCATGCCCGGGTTGCCGCTGTTGACCAGGTCCACCCCGCCCTCGTGGGCAATCAGGGTTCCCACTCCCTTGAGTATCACCACACCGCTGAACTTCTCCTGAATCGCCTGCGCGGCACCGCGCGGGTCAGCCAGCACCTCGGAAGTCTCCCAGCCCAGCAGCCTTGCCGCCTCACCCACATGGGGCGTAAGAATCCAGTCGTCGCGCCGGTGCCCCGCCAGCACGCGCCCACCGGCGAGGATATTGAGGGCATCCGCATCCAGCACCACCGGCACCTGTGCGCGGGCAGCGCGCGCCAGCAGTTGTTCGCCCCAGGGATCGCGACCCAGCCCCGGGCCCACCGCTATCACGCTGGGAGCATCCAGCAGCGGCTCGAGCTCCTGCCCGGAAATCACCGGGCGCGCCATCACCTCAGGGCATCGCGTCAGCGCCGCCGGCAGGTGCTCGGGCCGGGTGGCGAGGGAAACCAGGCCGGCGCCGGTGCGCGCTGCAGATTCCGCCGCCATCATCGCCGCGCCACCGAAGCCGCGATCACCCCCAACCACCAGCACGTGGCCGAACTGGTTCTTGTAAGCATCCGCCGGGCGCTCTGGCAGCCGTGGCACACTGGCGCCGTCGTAACGTTGCGCCAGTAGGGGCATATCCCGATATACCGAATCCGGCGCACCCAGGCCGGCAAACACCACCTCGCCGCTCAGCGCCGCACCGCGGCCGCAGAACAGGCCGAACTTGCGCGCGATAAAGGTTACCGTGATATCTGCCTGGACCGCGGTCCCGGCTGCCCCACTGTCAGACTCCACCCCGGAGGGCATATCCACCGCCAGCACCGGCGCCGGGGACTTGTTGATGCGCTCGATGGCATGAGCCATATGCTCCCGCACCGTCCCGGAAAAGCCCGTGCCCAGCAGGGCATCGACGATCACCGTATGCCCGTCGGCGCTGTCCACCTCTGCCAGCGAGGTCACAATATGCACGCCCTCGCGCTCGGCGTAGCGGAAGGCCTCTTGCGCATCGCCGGACAGTTTCTGCGGCTCCACGCAGGCATAGACGGTTACCGGGATCTGCTTCTGCGCCGCCAAGGCTGCAATCACATAACCGTCGCCGCCGTTGTTGCCACCACCGCAGAACACCTGCACGCGCCCCACCTCGGGCCAGCGTGCCTGCAGCTGGGCGAAGGCGGCACGACCGGCGCGCTTCATCAGCGTGATCGATGGGATCTTGAGCGCGGCGATAGTGCGCTGGTCCAGCTCGCGGACCGACTCGGCGCTGTAGAGGGGATGTGGGACTTCCATTGCGCTTCCCTGGGAGGCTCCAGTGTGGTTAATTTTTAATCTGTGGCAGAATAGCCGCCGCCGGGCCTTCCCCGGCCCTGCGGAATACCCGGGAGTATACCTTTCCGGGCGTATAATTTGTCCCCTGTCCAACGATCCCGCCACCTCCAGGAGGGCGGCCCAACGGAGCCCCATGAGCGACACCGCTGCCACCGAAAAACTGCTCTCTGAACTGGCCGCCAGGATCAGGACCTGGGCGCGGGAGCTGGGTTTCCAGCAGGCAGGCATTACCGACTGCGAGCTGGAGAGCCACGGTGAGCGCCTGCAGCAGTGGCTCGACGCCGGTTACCACGGTGATATGGACTGGATGGCGGCCCACGGGGCCAAGCGCTGGCGGCCGGACCTGCTGGAGCCCGGCACCCTGCGTGCCATCAGCGTGCGCCTGGACTACCTGCCGCCGGACACCCAACCCGTAAGGATTCTGAAGGACCCGGGCAAGGCTTACGTGTCCCGCTATGCCACCGGCCGCGATTACCACAAGCTGATCCGCAAGCGGCTGGCCAGGCTGGCGGCACAGATCGAAGCATTCTGCGCGGACCACGGCCTGGACGCCCGCGGCCGCGCCTTTACCGACAGCGCCCCGGTGATGGAGCGGGCACTGGCGGAAAAGGCCGGGCTGGGCTGGATCGGCAAGAACTGCATGGTACTGAACAGCGGCGCCGGCTCGTGGTTCTTCCTCGGTGAAATCTACACCAACCTGGCCCTGCCGGTGGATCACAGTGAACAGCCAAACCAGTGCGGCGAGTGCACCGCCTGCCTGAAGGTCTGCCCGACGGATGCCTTTGTGGGCCCTTACCAGCTGGATGCGCGGCGCTGCATTTCCTACCTGACCATCGAGAACAAGGGCGCGATTCCCGAGGAATTCCGCGAGCCCATGGGGAACCGGGTGTTCGGCTGTGACGACTGCCAGATCATCTGCCCCTGGAATAAATTCGCCAAACCCACCGCGGAAGCGGATTTCCACCCGCGCCACGGCCTCGACGACGGCGAATTGCTGACCCTGTTTGGCTGGACCGAACAGGAGTTCCTGGATCGCACCGCCGGCTCAGCCATCCGCCGCATCGGCTACGAGCGCTGGCAGCGCAACCTGGCGGTGGCCCTGGGCAACGGCGAGGCAAGCCCGGAAGTGATCGCGGCGCTGGAACAGCGCCTTGCAAGCACCACGCCGCTGGTTGCGGAACATATCCAGTGGGCGCTGGCGCGCCTGCGCAGCGGGCGACGTCGAAAACGCAAAATCAGGCGGGAGCCATAGGAGAAACCCTGCGTTTGTCACCGCTGCCAGCCGGCAACCGGGCGTATACAAGATCCGCCCCTACGGTCCAGCGTTGAAACCGGTCCTCGCCCACCTCTCCGGGGCCCGTCACGCCCGTAGGGGCGCACCTTGTGTCCGCCCTTTTGTGCCACCACTCCCGCAGAGCATCAGAGCCGGAAGAAGTTGTCCCGGTAATGGCGCAGCTCGTTGATGGAGTCGCGGATATCGTCCAGCGCCAGGTGGCTGCTTTCCTTCTTGACCCCCTCCAGCACATCCGGGCGCCAGCGCCGGGCCAGCTCCTTGACTGAGCTCACATCCAGGTTGCGATAGTGGAAATAGCTCTCCAGCATGGGCATATAGCGCACCAGGAAGCGGCGGTCCTGGCCGATGGAATTGCCGCACATGGGGGAGGCCCCCTCCGGCACCCACTGGCGCAGGAAGTCGATGGTTTCCCGCTCGGCCTCGCGCTCGGATATAGTGGATTCGCGCACCCGCTTCACCAGCCCGGAACCACCGTGCTGCTCGGTGTTCCACTCGTCCATCGCATTCAGCAAGGCGTCGCTCTGGTGAACGGCCATGGTGGGCCCCTCGGCCAGTATGGTCAGCCGCGAGTCGGTAACGATGGTGGCAATTTCGATGATGCGCTCTTTTTCCGGATCGAGGCCGGTCATTTCCAGGTCGATCCAGATAAGGTTGTTCTGGTCCACTGCGGGTCTCCTCTGCATGGCAGCAAGTTACCGCAACTGCCCCCGGATGCAAACTAAACCGCGAAAACAACGCCGGGCGCTTCGGTCAGGCTATAATCCGCGACGAATCGCCACCGGCACCGATTACGATGAGCAGATGAGCAAACGCAAACTGAACCGGCGCCAGAAGTGGCGCATTGAGAAAATCCAGCAGGAACGCGAGGCGCGTGCCCGCAAACGCGCGGAAGGTGCTGAACACGTCCTCGAAGAAGGCGACCTGGGGCCGGAACAGACCGGACTGGTGATCGCCAACTACGGTACCCAGGTACTGGTGGAGAGCAGCAGCGACCCCGAGCTGCGCCAGCGCTGCCATATGCGCGCCAATATCGACACCCTGGTGACCGGGGACCGGGTGGCCTGGCGGCCAGCCTTCGGGGAGCGCAGCGGTGGCACTGGCGTCGTCGGCGCTCGCCTGGAAAGACAGTCGGAATTACAGCGGCCGGATCGCTATGGTGACCTGAAGACCGTGGCCGCAAACATCGATCGCATCCTGATCGTCATCGCCCCCTACCCCGAGCCCTTCGCCAATGCCATCGATCGCTACCTGGTCGCCGCCGAAACCACCGGGATACACCCGCTGCTGGTTCTCAACAAGATCGACCGGATCGACGACAGCAACCGCGCCGCGCTCGAGGACCTGCTGGCTCCCTACCCCGGGCTGGGATACCCGGTATTGCGGCTGTCCACCAAAACCGGGGAGGGGCTACCAGGGCTGCTGGAAACCCTGGCACAGGGCACCAGTGTATTCGTGGGGCAGTCCGGCGTGGGCAAGTCATCGCTGGTCAATGCGCTGCTGCCGGAGGCCGGAGCGCGCACCGGGGAGCTGTCACAGGCGACCCAGAAAGGCACCCATACCACCACCGCGGCAGAACTGTTTCACCTGCCCACCGGCGGTGATCTGATAGACTCCCCCGGCATTCGCGAATTCGGCCTGTGGCATATGAGCGAGGCGGACCTGCTCGAGGGCTTCGTCGAGTTCCGGCCATTTATTGGTCACTGTCGTTTCCGGGACTGTCGCCACCAGGGCGAACCGGGCTGCGCCATCAACGAGGCCCTGGCCCGGGGCGAAATCAGCGAACGACGCATGAACAGCTTTATCCACCTGCGCAACAGCCTGCAGGAGGAATGATCGCCGATCCGCCGGTTGCGCCAGCGGAGAGCGGGATCAGCGGGAATCGAATGAAAGGAGACGCACCTTGTCCGCATCACTGCCACTGATCGTCGAACCGGAGCAGCTCGCCGCCCGGCTCGGGAACGAGGGCCTGCTGCTGGTAGACCTGAGCTCCCCCCAGAATTATGCCAGCGGCCATATTCCCGGCGCCCTGCACCTGCCCTTCCAGGCCCTGCTGGCGGGAACTCCACCGGCACCGGGCAAACTGCCCACTGTCGAGCGCCTGACCCAGGTATTCCGCGCCATCGGCCTGCGCCCGGACCTCCACGTGGTGGCCTTTGATGACGAGGGTGGCGGCTGGGCCGGTCGCTTCCTCTGGACCCTGGAGGTTATCGGGCACCGGCAGTACAGCTATCTCAACGGCGGCATGCACGCCTGGCGCGCTGCAGGCCTGCCATTGACGACCGACGAGCCCGAAATTACCCCCAGCGAGATCTCCCTGGCAATCGACCCGGCACCGATAATGGATACTGACGAGATCCGCCAGCAGCTCGACTCCCCCAGCTTCTGTGTCTGGGATGCGCGCTCACCGCAGGAATACAGCGGCGAGAAAGTGGTGGCGATGCGCGGTGGCCATATTCCCGGCGCCATCAACTGCGAGTGGACCCAGCTGATGGATCCCGGTCGTAATCTGCGCATCCGCGCGGATGCGCGGGAATTCCTGGCGGCGCTGGGCATCGACGACAGTAAAAAAATCGTAACCCACTGCCAGAGCCACCACCGCTCCGGGTTTACCTGGCTGGTGGGCAGGTCCCTGGGCCTGGATATCCGCGCTTACCCAGGATCCTGGAGCGAGTGGGGCAACCTGCCGGACACCCCGGTGGAAACCTAGGCACTCACCCGGCATCGATATATTCCAAGTTTTACCAGTTAGGAGCCTGGCCAGCAGGCATTTGATATGCATCCAAAAGTCTTTACCACACTGCAGTACCTTACCCCGCAACACGCCCTGTCCCGCGCCGCCGGCTGGCTGGCGGAGACCCGCATCAAGGCGATCAAGGACCCGTTTACCCGCTGGTTCGTGGAGAAATACGGCGTCGACATGAGCGAGGCTGCAGAGCCGGACTACACCGCCTACGCATCCTTCAATGATTTCTTCACCCGGGCACTGAAAAACGGTGCACGGCCGGTGGTCGAGGGGGAGAACTCCATTGCCTGCCCGGCCGACGGCACCATCAGCCAGCTCGGTGAAATCCAGAACGGCCGCGTGTTCCAGGCCAAGGGCCACGACTACAGCCTGATGGAGCTGGTGGGCGGGGATGCCCAGTTGGCGGCCCAGTTTACCGGTGGCCACTTCGCCACGGTGTATCTCTCCCCCAGGGACTACCACCGTGTGCATATGCCGGTGGACGGCACCCTGCGCAGCATGACTTACGTCCCCGGGCAGCTGTTTTCCGTGAACGACGTGACTGCCGAGCACGTACCGCGACTGTTTGCCCGTAATGAGCGTGTGGTCTGTGTTTTCGACACGGCGGCCGGGCCCATGGCAATGATCCTGGTGGGGGCCATGATCGTCGCCAGCATCGAGACCGTCTGGGCCGGCCTGGTGGCCCCGCTGAAGCGCCGGGTGCAGACCATCAACTATCGCGACAGCAAGCCGGTAGAGCTGGAGAAAGGCGAGGAAATGGGACGTTTCAAACTGGGCTCCACCGTGATCATGCTGTTCGGCGCCGAGCGGGTGAACTGGCTCGAATCCCTGACGGCGGAAACCGAGGTCCGCATGGGCCGGCACTTCGGCGATATTGCCTGATCCACACACCATAGCGGCCCCGGCGCGGGGCCGCTCCCTCCCACGGATGAATTGACTGCAATGCCACAGCTTCCCGCATTCATGCGCGAACGCGCCCACCTGGTATTTTTCGCGCTGCTCGCCGTGGCCGCCTCCGGGTTCGGGCAGACTTTTTTTATCTCGATCTTCGGCGGTGCACTGCGCGAGGAATTCGCCCTCAGTAACGCCTGGTACGGCGCCAGCTACAGTGCCGCCACCCTGGTTTCGGCCCTGGCCCTGCTGGCCTGCGGCAGCCTGGTGGACCGCTGGCCGCTGCGTCGCATCACGGCCCTGATCGTTGTACTACTGGCGGCAGCCTGCCTGGTGATGGCGTTTGCCAATCACGCCCTGATGCTGCTGCCCGGGTTCTTCCTGCTGCGCTTTGCCGGCCAGGGCTTTATGACCCACCTGGGTATGACCACCGCGGGGCGCTATTTCAGCAGCAACCGGGGCAAGGTGATCGCAGTGGCCGCACTGGGCTTTCCGCTCGCCGAGGCCTTGCTGCCCACCGGCGGTGCCTGGCTGATCGAGGCATTCGGCTGGCGCAGCGCCTGGATCGCATCAGCACTGTTGCTGCTGGGCCTGGCACTGCCCACCCTGCTGTGGCTCGCCCGCGCCGGCCAGCACAGCCAGGCCGGAGGGGACGGGAACGAGGACGCCGGGGAGGGTTTCAGCCGGGCCCAGGTATTGCGGGACCCGGGCTTCTACCTGCTGCTGCCGGCGATCCTGATGACCCCGGTAGTCGTAACCGCCGTTCTTTTCCACCAGGCCGCAATCGGCGAGGCCCGGGGCTGGTCCCTCACATTACTGGGGACCGCTTTCAGCGGTTATGCGGCGGGCCACCTGCTGATGCTCTTCCTGGCCGGCAGCCTGGTGGATAGGTTCGGTGCGCAGCGCAGCCTGCCGCTGGCCCTGGTGCCCATGGTGGCGGGACTGCTGTTACTGGCCCTGTTCGAGGCTCCCTGGGCACCACTCGCCTACCTGACCCTGTTCGGCATCACCCAGGCGGGCACCGGCACTGCCGCCGGCGCCCTGTGGCCGGAGCGTTACGGCACCCGCCACCTGGGCGCAATTCGATCGGTGTCGCAGGGTGTGATGATCCTGTCGACCGCTGTGTCGCCGCTAGTGGTGGGGATTTTGCTGGATCAGGGAATCAGCGTGGCCACGCTGGCGGGTTCACTGGGAGGCATGGTGGCCGGGTCAATACTGCTAGCGATGCTGGCCGGGCCCATCCCCCGACAGCCGAATACCGCCGGCAACAAGTAAGGCCCGGGCAACAGGAATCTAGCGGGAGAACAAGCGGGTAAATACGGCCGCGATGCCGCCATCCTTGAGCAGGTAGTGATCCCTTATCGCGGCAACATCCACACCGGGGTAACGGCTCGGCTCGAGATCCTGGACGATGGTGATCTTGTCGTTGGGACCCAGCTTGCCGCGCTCTATCAGGCGCTGCTTGCGATCGTCATCCACGGCCAGGTCCAGTAACCGGGGCTTGGGCAGCGCCTGCCCGTCCCGGTCCAGCACCACCATTACCCGCGGGCGAAGGCGATGATGGTATGTCTGCTCCACCACTACCGCCACCTCGCCGGTGGACAGCTCGACCTCAGTGCCGGTGGGGTACAGGCCTATTGCCTGGATAAACTCCACCACCAGCTGTTCCTGGAAGCCGATCCCCCGCAGGTCGTAGAGCTGGGCGACCGCCCGGGATGGTGCCACCGGGAAAGCCTCACTGCGGGGATTGGTGGCCTCATCGTAAAACGTGACGATGCCGCACATGCGTGCCAGTACCGGGATCTTGTCTCCCCGCAGGCCCCTCGGGAAACCACTGCCGTCATGGCGTTCACAGTGGCAATGGACAATATTCACCACCTGCGGATCCAGGCGGGGCTCTGTGGACAGCAATTTGACACTGTAATCGACAAAGCGGCGATACTCCCGCTCAACCTTGGCATTTCTCCGCCCCGCCCGCAGCACCCTGTCGTCCAGCTGCAGCTTGCCGACATCCTTTAGCAGGCAGGCGAGTCCCAGCTGCACCAGTTCGTGACGCCCCAGGCCAATATGGCGACCGAAGATGACCGCCCAGATGCCGGACCGCATCGAGTGCTTGTAGGTGTATTCGTCTTTTTCCCGCACCCGGGCAAGCCAGGCTGCGGCGTCGGGGCTGCGGAGCACATTGTCCACCAGCTCTTCCACCACGGCAGTTACCTGGGGGATGGGCAGCGGCCCCTGGCTACTGACCTGCACCATCACCTCGTGCAGGCATGCCTCGAGTTGCCGGAGTAGTCTTCGTGCCCTGGGTGCGGCCTTGCGTGCGGCGACCGGCGGCGGATAGGCCTGGTGGGAAACCTGCACGGGCCGGCAGGGTATGAGGGCAGGTACTTTTGTCCGGTTGCGGGATGAAGCGGCCACGGGCTCCCTGTCACCGCCCGCATTCAGGCGTGACAACCGTCGCAAACTGGCGCCTACATCGCCCACCGTCTTGGTGATATCGACATAGACGTAGCGGCAGTATTTCTGCAGCTGGCGAACTTCCTCCAGGTCACGGATGTAGAAGCCCTGCAGCGCAAAGGGTGTATGCGTCCACGGCCGGTCGAGCCGGGATACAAACATGCCGCGCTGTAGCTGCTCCGTATAAACCTTGACCTGCTGGATCGCCACGCTCGTGAGGGTTTCCGTCAAATTTTATTTATTTCACATTATTTAAGTGACGCAGTGCTCACCCGCGCCTGTACCAGTTCGTCTTTATAGCACGAGATTCCACTCTGGTGCACGATCTCGATAGTTACAGAGACAGAAACCGCCAGTTTCCTGCCAGAACAGGAAACTTCCTTCCGCCCCAACGGAAACTTTACTGGTGGTACAGGGGGGACAGCTCGCAGACCGCCTCGATCATGGCCCGTGCATGTTCCGGATCGACTTTCGGTGTAATGCCGTGCCCCAGGTTAAAGATATGCCCGGAACCGTGACCAAATGACTCCAGCACCGCCGCCACCTCGGTGCGGATTTTCTCCGGTGAGGCATACAGTACAGCCGGATCCAGGTTCCCCTGCAGGGCCACACGATCCCCTACCCGCTGGCGCGCGGCGCCGATATCCGTGGTCCAGTCCAGGCCCAGGCCAGTGGCGCCGGTATCAGCCATGGCCTCGAGCCACTGGCCACCGCCCTTGGTGAACAGGATCGCCGGCACGGGGCGCCCGTCCGCCTCCTTGATCAGTCCCTGCAGGATGCGCGCCATATACTGGAGGGAGAACTCCCGATAGGCACCGTGACTCAGGGCACCCCCCCATGTGTCAAAAATCTGCACAGCCTGGGCGCCGGCGCGGATCTGGGCATTGAGGTAATCAGTGACAGAGTCGGCCAGCACCCCCAGCAGGTGGTGCATCAGCTCGGGCTGGGAGTAAAGCATCTCCTTGCAGCGTGCGAAATCGCGACTGGAACCGCCTTCCACCATATAGGTTGCCAGGGTCCAGGGACTGCCGGAAAAACCGATCAACGGCACCCGGCCGTTCAGCTCGCGACGGATAGTGGTCACGGCATTCATGACATAGTCCAGGTCACGGGCGCTGTTCACCACCTCCAGCGACTCGATTTCGGCCCGCGTGCGGACCGGCTTGCGGAACTTGGGCCCCTCGCCCTCTTCGAAATAGAGCCCCAGCCCCATGGCATCGGGGATGGTGAGGATATCGGAAAACAGGATGGCGGCGTCCAGCGGGTAGCGCTCCAGCGGTTGCAGGGTCACCTCGCAGGCCAGTTCGGTATTGCGGCACAGGTCCATGAAACTGCCCGCCTGGGCCCTCGCAGCCCGGTACTCCGGCAGGTAGCGACCGGCCTGGCGCATCATCCATACGGGGGTGCGATCCACCGGCTGGCGCTGCAGGGCACGGAGGAAACGGTCGTTTTTCAGTTCGGGATAGCTGCTGTCGGACATGGGTGCTTTGGCCGCGGTCGAAAAATGGGCGGCCATTGTACAGAGGACAGCAGGTCTAGGACAGTGGGAGGCAATTGCGCCCCCGGCCGCCAGGAGTACGGCGGCCGGGGACCGGATGGCAGGGATCAGACGTCGAGGTAGTCGAGGATGCCCTCGGCAGCCTGGCGCCCCTCCCAGATGGCGGTCACCACCAGGTCGGAGCCGCGCACCATGTCACCACCCGCAAAGACCTTTTCATTGGAGGTCTGGAACTTGAACTCCTGCTCCTCCGGCGCCACCACACCGCCCCAGTCAGCGGTGTCGATCTTGTGCTCGCCGAACCAGTCTGCCGGGCTGGGACGGAAACCGAAGGCCACCAGCACCGTGTCCGCAGGGATGATCTCCTCCGAGCCGGGCACCACCTGCGGGCGGCGGCGGCCGTTTTCATCCGGCTCACCCAGCTCGGTGGTCACCACCTTGACGCCTTCCACCTTGCCATCGCCAACGATCTCGACCGGCTGGCGATTGAACAGGAAGCGTACGCCCTCTTCCTTGGCATTGGCCACCTCCCGGCGGGAGCCGGGCATATTCTCTTCATCCCGGCGGTAAGCACAGGTAACGCTGCGCGCCCGCTGGCGGATGGAAGTGCGGTTACAGTCCATGGCGGTATCACCACCGCCCAGTACCACGACGCGCTTTCCCTCAACAGAGATAAACTCTTCCGGGTTCTTCTCCCAGCCCATGTTGCGGTTTACATTGGCCACCAGGAACGGCAGTGCGTCATGCACACCGGGCAGGTCCTCGCCGGGGAAACCGCCTTTCATGTAGGTGTAGGTGCCCATACCCATGAAAACTGCATCGTAGTCATTCAGCAACTGCTCAAAGCTGATGTCCTTGCCGATCTCGGTATTGAGGCAAAACTCGATGCCCATCTCGGTAAAGATCTCGCGCCGGCGCTGCATCACCGACTTCTCCAGCTTGAACTCGGGGATGCCGAAGGTGAGCAGGCCGCCGATTTCCGGGTACTTGTCGAACACCACGGGCTGCACGCCATTGCGCACCAGCACGTCGGCACAGCCCAGACCCGCCGGGCCGGCGCCGATCACGGCAACGCGCTTGTCGGTCTTGACCACATGGCTCAGGTCCGGCCGCCAGCCCAGGGCAAAGGCGGTATCGGTAATGTACTTCTCCGCATTGCCGATGGTAACTGCACCGAAACCATCATTCAGGGTACAGGCACCCTCGCACAGGCGATCCTGGGGGCATACCCGGCCACACACCTCCGGCAGGGTATTGGTCTGGTGGCTCAGCTCGGCCGCTTCCATGATGTTGCCGTCGGAGATCAGACGCAGCCAGTTGGGAATAAAATTGTGTACCGGGCAGCCGGTCTCGCAGTAGGGATTACCGCAATCCAGGCAGCGGTGCGCCTGGTTGGCGACCTGGCGCTCACTGTACGGCTGGTAAATTTCCACAAACTCATTGGTGCGGGTGATGATGTCTTTTTTCGGCGGATCGGTGCGATCCACATCGATAAACTGGAAATCATTGCTCAATCGATCTTTCATATTTTCATCACCCCTTTATTCGCCACGCTTGCGCACATCCGCCAGCAAGCCGGCGAGGCTCGCGGCCTTGGGTTTCACCAGCCAGAAGCGGTGGAGATAATCGTCGAAGTTATCCAGTAACTCCGCGCCCCATTCACTGCCGGTCTCGTTAACATACTCCTCGATCACCTCGCGCAGGTGGCTCTGGTTGGGCTCGAGGGTCTCACTGCTGATCCGGCGCAGCTCGATCAGCTCGTGGTTACACTTGTCGAAGAAGTCGCGTTCCAGGTCCAGCACGTAGGCAAAGCCGCCGGTCATCCCGGCACCGAAGTTGACCCCGGTCTTGCCCAGCACCGCCACCATACCGCCGGTCATATATTCACAGCAGTGGTCACCGGCACCCTCCACCACCGCAAAGGCACCGGAATTGCGCACGGCAAATCGCTCGCCCGCACGGCCGGCGGCGAACAGCTTGCCGCCGGTCGCGCCGTAAAGACAGGTGTTGCCGACGATACTGGTTTTCTGTGACTCGAAGCTGCTGCCCGCCGGTGGACGGATGACCAGCTTGCCACCGGCCATTCCCTTGCCCACATAGTCGTTGGCGTCACCGTCCAGGTACATCTCCAGGCCACCGGCATTCCATACGCCGAACGACTGGCCGGCAACACCCTCCAGGCGCAGTTTCACCGGTGCGTCCACCATGCCCTGGTTGCCGTGGCGCTTCGCGATCTCACCGGACAGGCGCGCACCAATGGAACGATCGCAGTTGGTCACGCGATAGCTGAACTCGCCGCCGGCAAGCTTGTCGATCGCCGGCAGGATTTCGGCAACCATTTGCTCCGCCAGCTCGCCCTTGTCCCAGGGATCGTTCTGCGATACCTGGCAGGTCTGCGGCTTGCTGGCCAGCAACTCGTCGGTATGCAGCAGTGGCGACAGGTCCAGCTTTTTCTGCTTGTCCGTATCCCCATCCAGGGCCTGCAGCAGGTCCACGCGGCCCACCAGCTCATCCATAGTGCGCACACCCAGGCGCGCCATCCACTCGCGCGTCTCCTCGGCAACAAACTTGAAGAAGTTCATCGCCATTTCGACGGTGCCGATATAGTGCTCATCCCGCAGCTGCTGGTTCTGGGTGGCAACACCGGTGGCGCAGTTGTTCAGGTGGCAGATACGCAGGTACTTACATCCCAGCGCCACCATCGGCGCAGTGCCGAAACCGAAACTCTCGGCACCGAGCATTGCCGCCTTGACCACATCCAGGCCGGACTTGAGCCCGCCATCGGTCTGCACCCGCACATTGCCGCGCAGGTCATTGGCCCGCAGGGTCTGGTGGGTTTCCGCCAGGCCCAGCTCCCACGGGGAACCGGCGTAGCGGATCGAGGTAATCGGGCTGGCGGCAGTGCCACCGTCATAACCGGAAATGGTGATCAGGTCCGCATAGGCCTTGGCCACGCCCGCGGCAATGGTGCCGACACCCGGCCGCGATACCAGCTTGACCGAAACCAGCGCATCCGGGTTGACCTGCTTGAGGTCATAGATGAGCTGCGCCAGGTCCTCAATGGAATAAATGTCGTGGTGCGGCGGCGGGGAAATCAGGGTCACCCCGGGCACGGAGTAGCGCAGGCGCGCGATCAGGTCATTGACCTTGCCGCCTGGCAACTGGCCGCCCTCACCGGGCTTGGCGCCCTGGGCCACCTTGATCTGCAAGACTTCGGCATTGACCAGGTAATGGGGGGTGACACCGAAGCGGCCGGAGGCGATCTGCTTGATCTTGGATACCTTGTCGGTGCCGAAGCGCGCCGGGTCCTCACCGCCCTCGCCGCTGTTGGAGCGGCCGCCGAGACGGTTCATCGCCTGCGCCAGCGACTCGTGGGCCTCTGGGGAGAGTGCCCCCAGGGACATGGCGGCGCTGTCGAAACGGCGCAGGATACTCTCCGCCGGCTCCACCTCTTCCAGGGGTACCGGCTGCAGGTCGTCGCGGAAGGCCAGCAGGTCGCGCAGTGTGGCCACCGGGCGCTTGTTCACCAGCTCGGCGTAGTCGCGCCAGGCGGAGTAGTCGCCGGTGCGCACTGCCTGCTGTAGCGACATGACCACATCCGGGTTGAACGCATGGTATTCCTGGCCGTAGACAAACTTGTGCAGCCCGCCCGGGGAAACCGGCTTGCGGGACTTCCACGCGATCTTCGCGCGCGCGGCCATATCCGCCTGCAGGTCAGCGAAGCCCGCCCCCTGGATACGGCTGGCAGCACCCGGGAAACACAGGTCCACCACCTCGCGGTCCAGGCCCACCAGCTCGAACAGCAGCGCGCCGCGATACGAGGCCACGGTGGAGATGCCCATCTTGGACAGGATCTTCAGCATCCCCTTGATGATGCCATTGCGGTAGTTCTTCTGGGCCTCGGCGGCATCCAGCAGCAGCTCCCCGGTCTCAATCAGGTGATTGATGATGCTGTAGGAGAAGTACGGGTGCACCGCGGTCGCGCCCACGCCCACCAGGCAGGCGAGCTGGTGCGCATCGCGGGCGCTGGCGGTATCCACCACGATATTGGAATCACAGCGCAAGCCGGCATGCACCAGGTGGTGGTGTATGGCACCGGTGGCCAGCAGCGCGTCGATTGGCAGCTTGCCGTCGGCTATTTCGCGATCCGACAGGACCACCAGCACGATGCCGTCATCACGAACCGCCTTTTCCACGTCGGCGCAGAGCTGCTCCACGGCTGATTTCAGGTCGAGCTTGGACGGATCGTAATTCAGGTCGAAGATCCGCGATTCAAAGCCCACCCGGTTGACGTCCAGCAGCGCGGTGTACTTCATGTGCGAAAGTACCGGCGACGAGAGGATCACGCGATTGGCGTGCTCCGGCGTTTCCTCAAACACCGACTTTTCCCGTCCCAGGCAGGTTTCCAGGGACATGACGATGGTTTCCCGCAGCGGATCGATCGGCGGGTTGGTCACCTGGGCAAACTGCTGGCGGAAATAGTCGTAAATCGAGCGGTTGTAACGCGACAGCACCGCCATGGGCGTGTCGTCCCCCATGGAACCCACTGCCTCCTGGCCGGCTTCGGCCATCGGGCGCACGACAGAGTCACGCTCCTCCAGCGAGGAGCTGAACAGCTTCTGGTAAACCTTGAACTGTTCGTAGGAAAAATTGTTGTCCACCGGTGCAGTCACCAGGGTGGAGCGGATACGGCGCGCCTTGTCCTTCAGCCAGCGCTTGTAGGGCTGGCGCTGCTTGAGCATGTTGTCGATGTCGGCAGTGTGCTGCAGCTTCCCCTCGCGGGTATCCACCGACAGCATCTGGCCCGGGCCCAGGCGGCCCTTCGCGACCACATCCTTCGGGTCGTAGTCGTAGGTGCCGATCTCCGACGCCACGGTGATGAAATCGTCTTTGGTAATCACCCAGCGCGACGGGCGCAGGCCGTTGCGGTCCAGGGTGCAGACAGCGTAACGCCCATCAGTCATTACCAGGCCAGCGGGGCCATCCCAGGGCTCCATGTGCATGGAGACGTACTCGTAAAAGGCGCGCAGGTCGGAATCCATCCCCTCCACGTTCTGCCATGCCGGCGGCACCAGCATGCGCACCGCATGGTGCAGTTCCATGCCGCCGATGGTCAGCATTTCCAGCATATTGTCGAGACTGGAGGAGTCGGACCCCTCGCGATTCACCAGTGGTGCCAGTTCCGCCAGTTCCGGCAGCAGCTCGCTGGCGAACTTCGGTGTGCGGGCCACAGACCAGTTGCGGTTGCCGGTAATGGTGTTGATCTCGCCATTGTGTGCCAGCAGGCGGAACGGCTGCGCCAGTGGCCAGCGGGGCATGGTGTTGGTGGAGAAGCGCTGGTGGAACACGCAGATCGCAGTTTCCAGGCGCGGGTCAGCCAGCTCCGGGAAAAAACGTGGCAGGTCGGCGGGAATCATCAGGCCCTTGTAGGACACAACCTGGGCCGACAGGCTGGCGATATAGACCTCATCCAGGCCCTGTTCGGCCAGCTTCTGCTCTGCGCGGCGGCGGGCAACAAACAGGCGGGCATTGAAGCGTGCCTCGCCCATCGGCTTTTCCGCATCGTTGATCAGCAGGTGTTCGAAACGGGGCTGGGATTCCAGGGCAATGGGCCCCAGGCACTCGGGGTTGGTCGGCACCTCTCGCCAGCCGGCCACACGGAACCCCTGGGCCTCCATTTCGCCATCGAGGATATCCCGGGCGGTGCTGGCAGTCGCATCATCCAGGGGCAACATGATCGCGCCGACAGCGTAACTATCGGTCAGTTCTGCGCCACAGGCACTGCGCGCCTCTGCACGCAGGAAGGCGTCGGGTTTCTGAATCAGCAGGCCGCACCCGTCGCCGGTCTTGCCATCGGCGGCGATACCGCCGCGATGCGTCATGCAGGTCAGGGACTCGATCGCAGTTTCCAGCAGCTTGTGGCTGGCTACGCCCTTCAAATGGGCGATCAGGCCGAAGCCGCAGTTGTCCTTGAACTCGTCCAACCTGTAAAGACCGTTACCCATAGATCTCCTCGCATTATCTTTTGGCCGGGCCCAGACAAAAAAAGCCCTCGTGCGGGGCTTTTTTCTTATTTGGCGCTTTTTCTCGGCCGCTTTTTCCAAAGGGCGCGCAATATTACTTGCGCCCTCCTGAAATTGCAAGAATTGGCAGTCTTATCTTCTGCTCAGAGGGGCAAAAACCGACTTATCTTCTTTCAGTATAGGCTTTTGTTAAATAGTCCTCAGTTGCCCGGCTTTGGGGCGCCTGCTGTCATAGCGCCCCGCAGGTTTGCAACGCCTCGACCAGCAGTTCACGGGAGGTGCCCGCAACGACATGCGCCTCGCCGAGATTGCGCAGTAAAACCAGCCGCAGCTGGCCATCGATCACCTTCTTGTCCACTGCCATCGCATCGAGGAACTGACTGACAGACATGGCCTCCGGCGCCCTGGTTGGCAGCTGCGCCTGATCGAGCAGGCGGCGCAGCCGGTCGACCACTTCCGGCTCAATCTCACCGCGCAACCGGGAGAGCTCCGCAGCCATCACCATACCCGCAGCGACTGCCTCGCCATGCAGCCAGCTGCCGTACCCCTGCACCGTCTCAATGGCGTGACCGAAGGTATGGCCAAAATTGAGGATCGCCCGGCGACCGGATTCCCGCTCGTCTTCCGCCACCACTGCCGCCTTGGCACGGCAACTGCGTTCGACCGCAAACGCCAACGCTGCAGGATCGCGGGCGAGCAGCTGCGCCATATTTTGCTCGAGCCAGTCGAAGAATGGCGCATCACAGATCATGCCGTACTTGATCACCTCGGCAATTCCGGCGGCGAGTTCCCGCGGCGGCAGGCTGGCCAGGGTATCCATATCCGCCAGCACCAGGCGCGGCTGGTAGAAGGCGCCGATCATGTTCTTGCCCAGTGCGTGGTTGACCCCGGTCTTGCCGCCCACAGAGGAGTCCACCTGGGCCAACAGGGTGGTCGGCACCTGGATAAAATCCACGCCTCGCTGGTAGCACGCGGCCGCAAAGCCGGTCATATCCCCCACCACGCCGCCACCCAGCGCCACCAGGGTCGTGCTGCGGTTATGGCGCCGCTCGAGCAGGCGGTCGAAGATACGGTTCAGGGTTTCCAGGGTCTTGAAGGCCTCGCCGTCGGGCAACTCAATCGTGTCCAGCAGGTCGCATTCCGGCAGGCCATCCAGTAACTTTTCCAGATAGAGCGGCGCCACTGTTTCGTTGGTGACGACACATACCTGGCGGCCACGGATATAGGGAGCGAGGTAACGCTTTTCACTCAACAACCCGGATCCGATAAGGATCGGATAGCTGCGCTCCCCGAGTTCGACATTCAATTCGTGCATTGCGCCCTCCGGTTGGCGATGGCAATGGCCCATAGCGGGAATCAGACAACAGGCCAGCGCCTGCTGGTTGCGACGAACCGCACTTTATCACAACCGTTGGAAAGGAAATTGGCGGGTCCGGCCCCGCTCAGTCGGCCGGGGAAACCGACGAGGTCAGGCGGGCGGCAACCCTTAACGCTGCCTGCCGCGGCGTACAGTAATCGGTATCGCAGATAATATCGGCGACCTCGCGGTACAGCGGATCGCGCTCGCGCAACAGTTCCGCGATGCGGGCCCGGGGATCCGGCACCTGTAACAGTGGACGGTTGCTGTTCTTGGAAGTGCGCTCGAGTAACTGGTCGAGGCTCGCCTGCAGGTAGACCACCAGCCCGTGTTTTCGCAACTGGCGCCGGTTCTCTTCCGCCAGCACAATACCGCCTCCGGTGGCGACAACCTGCACCGGGCCACGGCACAGGTCCCGCAGCACATCGGTCTCCCGACGGCGAAACCCCTCCTCGCCCTCGACGTCGAAGATCCATGGAATATCCGCCCCGGTGCGCTCTTCCAGCACCCGGTCAGAATCGGCGAAGGGAAGTTGCAGCTCCGCCGCCAGTAGTTTGCCGATAGTTGACTTGCCGGCCCCCATGGGGCCGACAAGAAAGATAGCACGGTTGATCACCGGAATTTACTTCGTGAAGAAGAGATCGTCTTCCATGATGCGCGGAGTGATAAACATCAGCAGCTCACGCTTGTCATTGCTACGCGTTGTGGTCTTGAACAGGTGACCGAGGTAAGGGATATCACCCAGCAGCGGGATTTTGGTTTCCCCTTCCAGCACCTGGCTCTCGAAGATGCCACCCAGCACAATGGTCTCACCGTTTCGCACCAGCACCTTGGTCTGCAGCGAGTTAATGTTGATGGCGGGGATCTGGCTGCCACTGACAATATCGGTGAACAGCTCGCCGACACTGTTCTGGTCGATGGTCAGGTCCATGATGATATTGTTGTCCGGCGTAATCTGCGGCGTCACGTTCAGTTCCAGCACCGCTTCGCGGAAAGTTACCGAGGCGGCACCGGAGGAAGTGGCCTCGAGGTAGGGGATTTCCACACCGGACTGGATGCTGGCCTGCTGCTTGTCACCGGTCACCACCTTGGGCTGGGAGACGATCTCCGCCTTACCCACATCCTCGAGAGCGGACAGCTCCAGGCCCAGGAAGAAGTCTTCCTTCAGGATGGCATAGGCAATACTGCCCGCCGGGTTGGTCACACTCAGGTCGGAAATAACCGGAGAGAAGTCAGCCTGGGGCGCGTTGACATCCGGGCCCGAACCATCACCCGGGCGGGGCAGAGCAATCTGGCGACCGGAACCGATGCCAATCGTATCGTCGCTTACGTCGTGGTCTTCCGTGTAGTCCCAGCGCACACCAAACTCGCGCATAAAGTCGGTATTGGCATTGACGATGCGCGCCTCGATCATCACCTGGCGGATGGGCACATCGATGGCCTCGATCAGCTCACGGAACTGGGCAATCTTTTCCTCGGTATCGGTGAGGATAATAGTGTTGGTGCGCTCGTCGACGATGGCATTGCCGCGAGCAGACAGGATGCTGCGCTGATCGCTGGCGTCCTGCTGGCCACCGGCGAAATTACCCTGACTGCCGCCACCGCCGCCCTGGCGACCGGAAAACAGGGAAAACAGTTCCCGCGCATCCGCATAGCGCACCTGTATATACTCGGTACGCAACGGCGCCAGCTCCTGCAATTGCTTGCGGGTTTCCAGCTCCTGGCGCTCGCGCTCGGCGATCTCTGCCGCCGGCGCCACCATGATCACATTGCCCTCCTGGCGCTTGTCCAGGCCCTTGGCGCGCAGGATCAGCTCCAGTGCCTGGTCCCAGGGCACGCCGTCCAGGCGCAGCGTAATGCGGCCCGACACGGTATCACTGGCCACCAGGTTCAGGTCGGTAAAGTCCGCGATCAGCTGCAATACCGACCGCACCTCGATATCCTGGAAGTTCAGCGACAGCTTCTCCCCGCTGAACTGGAACTCCTGGGCTTTCTCACGCTGCTGGGCCACCGTCAGCGGCTTCACGCTCAGCACATACTCGTTGTCCGCCTGGTAGGCCAGGTAGTCGTAGTCGGATTCGTTGGGATCCACGGTTATGACCGTATTGCGGCCATCGTAATCCACGGTAATTGCATTGACCGGCGTGGCGAAGTCAGTGACATCCAGTCGCTGGCGCAGGGAATCCGGCAGGTCGGCGCCCAGGAACGTCAGGTAAATCTTGCCCCGGGTACGCTCCACATCAATATTGACTGCCGGGTCGCTCAGGCTGACGATCACTTTGCCCTCGCCACTTTCACCGCGACGAAAATCCACATTGTTGATCGCCACATTCGATGCCGCCCGGAAACGCTGCTGGCCGCCCAGGTCAATGGCACCACTGGAGCCTGTGCTCGCTGCGGCAGCCGGCGCCGAAGTCGCGCTGGCGGTGGCAGCGGAGTCGGCACCGATCTCCATCACCACCTGGTTGCCCTGGCGCTCGCTGGTATACACCGGCAACTCATCGAGATTGACGATCAGGCGGGTGCGGTCATCACTGGAAACCACCACAGCACTCCGCGCCGCCCCCACACCGAGGGAGTATTTCTTCTGCGGCAGGACACTCTCGACACCGGCGAAATCCATCACGATCCGTGCGGGCTCCTCGATGGTGTAGCCTGTGGGTTCGGGCGGGGTGTCCGAAAACGATAGACGCAGCTGTAAGCGGCTGCCCGGCAGTTCCGAGAACTGGATGTCAGTCAACTGGTTCGTCTGAGCATGAAGCGCAAGCGGAAACAGCGCCAGTCCCAGCAACAGCGCCTTGAATGGAGCCAAAACCTTGGCGAGCTGCTTGTTGTTCATTAGTTGTTGTCCTTCTCTTCCAAAGTCAGAGCGCGGGGACGTTCAATCCAGCCCCCGGTGCCATCGGGCACGATCTCCAGTACATCCACTTGTGATTTCGAGGCATTGACCACCTTGCCGTGGTTCTTGCCAACATAGTTACCCACGGTGATCCGGTGAATTCCCCCGTCACCGTCGTCGATCAGTGCCCACAACTGCCCCCCACGGGCGAGCGTCCCGACCATCGACAGCGCGTCGAAGTTGAACTGCTCCAGCAATTCTTTCTGGCGATCCGAGTCCGGGGCCACATCGAGCCGCCGGCCCACCAGGCGCTGGTCTGACTCCAGTACCGGGCGCGCGAAGGGGCTGCGCTCAGCCGCGGCACTGTAGACATATGGGCTGTAAGGGGTAAACGTCGGGATCGGCTCAATCTGGCCCTTGGGCTTGTGCTTGATCTCGGTCATTTTCTGCCGCAGATCACTGTGCCCGCCATCCAGGCTGCAACCGGAGAGGACCATCAGGCCCAGTAATGGGATCCAATGCCTGCTCATCCTTCACCCTCCTGCTCTTTGTAGCGGTAGGTCTTGGCATTGATGGCCATATTGAGCAGGGCACCGCCTTCCTTGCTGGTTTGAATGGTGAAATCGTGCAGTGTCACGATCCGCGGCATCCCGGCGATACCGCTCACAAAGGCGCCAAACTCGTGGTAGCCACCCTGCACCTCAATGCGGATCGGCAGCTCGACATAGAATTCGCCCACCTGCTCCTGCTCCAGCGCAATTTTCTGGATGGTGAGGCCACTGCCGCGACCAAATTCGTCGATATCCTCCAGCAGGCCAGGAACCTCGGTATCCTTGGGTAGCTGCTGCAGCAATGCGCCAAAGGTCTCCTCCATCTCGGCCAACTGCTCCCGATAGGCGTCCAGGTTGGCGGCCTCAAATGATTTTTTCTCAAACTCGACTAACAGCTCTTTTTCTTTTTTCTGCGCGAACTCCAGCTGCTGGTACCGGTCACTAATAAGGGAGTAGTAAGCCAACCCGACAATCAGGGCCGATACAAGAGTGAGCAGTGCCACGCGACCAGCCACTGGCCAGACACCCACACGGGAAAAGTCGATATCGCTGATATCGAGCTCATTGAGCTGCTTGAGCGTATCCTCCAATGCCATGAACCGGTTCCTTTATTTACCCGCTTGCGCGTTTTGTTCTTTTCCCGACTCTTCGCCGTCTTTTTTACGCCCGGTCACGTCCACTGTTAGCTGGAACGCGCTGGCCTGCTCGCCAAACTCGGGACGGGCGGTGACCCCCGTCAGGTTGGGCGACTCATACCAGTCCGAGCCGTCCAGGTTGCGCATAAAAGAGGACACCCGGTTGTTGGACTCGGCCACGCCGGCGACCTGGATGGTTTTGCCACTGCGCTTGAGGCTGTCCAGCCACAGGCCCTCTGGCGTAGCACGGACCATCTCATCGAAATAACGCACTGACAGTGGGCGATTACCCTGTAACTCCTGGATAACCCGCATACGGTCAATCAATTCCTGGCGTCGCTTTTTCAGGTTCTTGATCTCGCGGACCTGCTTATTCAGCACTTTGATCTCGGCCTGCAGGATCTGGTTGCGCTCGTTCTGGTTGTCGATCTGCCCATCGACGGTCTTCATCCACAGGAAGGACGCCACACCCGCAGCCAGGACCACTGCCACCAGCACCTGGGAGAATTCTTTCTGTTTCTGCTCGCGGTATTCCTGGCGCCAGGGCAACAGGTTGATATTTGCCATGGTTAGAACTCCCGTTCGCGCATTGCCAGGCCGGCTGCAATCATCAGTGAGGGGGCCTCACTCGCCAGCGCCTGGCGGTTAACCCGCGAGGCCACTGCCATATCGTGAAATGGATTGGCCACGACCGTGGGCTTGCCCAGCTTCTCACTGACCAGGTCGGCCAGCCCGTCCATCGCCCCCACGCCACCGGCGAGCAGGATGTAATCCACGTCACTGTATGACGTAGAGGAATAGAAAAACTGCAGGGAGCGGGTCACCTGCTGGATCACCGCGTCCCGGAACGGCTCCAGCACCTCCGGGTAATAGTCATCGGGCAGGCCGCTGCCGCCCTGGCGCTTGGCCAGCCCTGCCTCTTCCGCGGACAGGCCGTAGCGGCGCTGAATCTCATCGGTAAGCTGGCGGCCGCCAAACAGCTGCTCGCGGGTGTATACAGTCTTACCATCAACAAGTACCGACAGCGCACTCATGGTGGCGCCGATATCCACGACCGCCACCACCAGTTGCTCCTGCGGCGGGAACTGGCGCTCCAGCAGGGTATAGGCGCGCTCGATTGCGTAGGCCTCTACGTCCACCACGGCTGCCTGCAGGTCGGCCCCCGCCAGGGAGGTGACCCGCTGGTCGATGTTCTCGCTGCGACAGGCCGCCAGCAGGACCTCTACCTGGCCCTCACCGCGACTGGAAGGACCCTGCACTTCAAAATCCAGGTTCACCTCATCCAGCGGGTAGGGGATATACTGGTCCGCCTCCAGGGCGATCTGCGCTTCCAGTGCGTCGTCATTGAGGTCGGAGGCCATTTCCAGGGTCTTGGTAATCACTGCCGAGCCCGACACGGCAACCGCGGCACGGCGCAGGCGGGTCTTGGAGCGACGCACAACTTTGCGGATTGCTTCCGCCGTTGCCTCGATATCGTTGATATTCTTATCCACAACGGCATTGGGCGGCAGCGGCTCGACTGCATAGCATTCGACCCGGTATTTGCTGCCGTTGCGACTCAGCTCCAGCAACTTTACCGCGGTCGAGCTAATATCGAGGCCCAGCATGGCTCTGGGACCTTTATTGAGAAAAGGGAGCATCCCCATTTTTCTTATCTTTTCCGTGGGTTATGAGGGTTTGATGTTATAGCACTTTAAATTAAAGCTGCAACCAGCATTTTCATAGGTAATAGCGCACAATCTTCGTATAATTGTTAATCTGACCCGGTTAAGACCTGAACAGACTGAACAGAAGTACTTTCATGACCGAAAAAGCCCGCAACCGTCTGCTATCGTTGCTCTGGCTCGCCCTTGCCGGGGTCGCTGCCGCCAGCATGGCGTTTTCCAGCATTTATATCTACCTGAAGCCCGGGCTGCCCTCGATTGAGAGCCTGCGCGATATTCGCCTGCAGACTCCCCTGCGCGTTTACTCCCAGGATATGAAGTTGATCGGAGAGTTCGGCGAAAAGCGCCGAACTCCGATAACGATCGAGCAAACCCCGGAGATGTTTATCAAGGCGGTGCTGGCGGCAGAGGATGCGGGATTCTACTCCCATAAGGGCGTTTCCATTAAAGGCCTAATGAGAGCTGCCTCACAAATCCTGCAAACGGGCTCCATTCAGTCCGGTGGCAGCACCCTGACCATGCAGGTCGCCCGCAATTTCTTCCTCAGCCGGGAGCAGCGCTTCCTGCGCAAGTTCAATGAAATCCTGCTCTCACTGCAGATCGAGCGCGAGCTGAGCAAAGACCAGATCCTCACGCTCTATATCAACAAGATTTTCCTCGGCAACCGTGCCTACGGCTTCCAGGCCGCAGCACAGGTTTACTATGGTCGTGAGATCAGTGACCTGAGCCTGGCGCAGTGGGCGATGATGGCGGGCTTGCCCAAGGCACCGTCGACCTACAACCCGATTGCCAATCCAACCCGGGCGCTGGTGCGCCGCAACTGGATCCTGAAGCGGATGCTCGACCTGGGCTATATCAGCCAGGCGGAATACAAGAACTCCATCACCGCGCCCGTATCCGCCCGCTATCACGGCCGCGACCTCGACCTGCACGCCCCCTATATTGCCGAGATGGCCCGCAAGGAGGCCGTCGACCTGTTCGGGGACAGCGCCTACACCGAGGGCTACCAGGTCATCACTACCGTCAACAGCCGCCTGCAGGAGGCGGCCCAGGACGCGCTGCAGAAAGGCCTCGAGTCCTATGACAGCCGGCACGGGTACCGCGGCCCCGAGCAGCGCCTGGAGAAAGAGCTACTGGATGACAACGACCAGATGGTCGACCTGCTCAATGAAATTCCGGTCCTCGGCGGGCTGGAGCCGGCAGTAGTCACCGCCGTAGAACCCAAGCGCCTGCAGGTACAGCTGCGCGATCGCAGTGTGGTAGAGGTGCTCTGGGAAAATGGCCTGAGCAGCATCCGGCCCTACATTTCCGAAAATGCCCGCGGCGCCCGCATTGAATCGGCAGAGGAGATGTTCGCACCGGGAGACGTGATCCGGCTGCGTCGCGTGGAAATCGACCCCCGGGACCAGGAGGCGGTAGCCGTCGACGCGACCGAGGAGCTTACTGATGCCGATGACCGCCAGCCGGTAGCCGATCCCTTTGCGGATCCCGGCGAGCCGGCGGCAGTGCTGGAGGAGCCGGAGGTACGTGTCGAGTGGCACCTCGCCCAGGTACCTGCGGCCCAGGGCACCCTGGTCTCGCTGGCCCCGGAGGATGGCGCCATCCGCGCGCTGGTTGGTGGTTACGACTTCCGCCAGAGCCACTTCAACCGTGCCACCCAGGCAGCGCGGCAGCCGGGCTCCAGTTTCAAGCCATTCATCTACGCAGCGGCTCTGGAGAAGGGCTACACCGCCGCCAGCATGATTAATGACGCGCCAATCATCTTCGAGGAGACCAACCTGCAGGATGTCTGGCGTCCCGAGAACGATACCGGCACCTTCCTCGGCCCCACCCGCCTGCGCAAGGCCCTGTACCGGTCCCGCAACATGGTGTCGATCCGCCTCCTGCAGGCGCTCGGCATCGACTATGCCCTGGATTTCGCCGAGAACTTCGGCTTCGAGCGCAGCAAGCTGGCCCGCAACCTCACCATCGCCCTGGGCAGCTCGGCGCTCACGCCGCTGGAGATGGTGCGCGGCTACGCGGCCTTTGCCAACGGCGGCTTCCGGGTAGAGCCCTACCTGGTCGACCGGGTGATGGACGTCAATGGTGAAACCATATACCAGGCACTGCCGCTGACAGTCTGTCGCGATTGCGACGAGCCTGGGGACCTGGCCGAAGAACCGGGGGAAGGAGGACTGGCGGCGGAGCCCATCGACCTGGCCGAGGTGCAGGACGAAGAGGTGCTGCCGGAGGAGGAGCCGATCGAGCTGCGCACGCTGCAGGTTAATCCGCTCAATGCCGATCCCACCGCCCAGGCTCTGCCGCGCGCCCCGCGCGCCATGACCGAGGAAACGGCGTTTATCATCGACTCCATGCTCAAGGACGTGGTCAAGCGCGGCACCGGCCGCAAGGCACTCTCCATGAAGCGCGGCGATATTGCCGGCAAGACAGGTACCACCAACGGCCCGCGCGACGCCTGGTTCTCCGGCTACAGCCCGCACCTGGCCACCAGCGCCTGGGTGGGCTTCGACTCCAATACTGAACTCGGCAAGAACGAGTACGGTGGCTCCGCCGCCCTGCCAATCTGGATCGACTTCATGTCAACCGCTCTCGAGGGCCTGCCGGAACGCCACCTGCCACAGCCGGACAATATCGTTACTGTGCGCATCAACCCGCGCACCGGACTGCGCACCTCCCGTGGCGGCATGTTCGAGGTCTTCCGTGAGAACCGCGTGCCCGGACACGAGTCCTACAGTTCCTACCGGCCCGGCTACCCCTCTTCCGGTAACAGTGCCGGTGACAATGAAGAAGAAGAGGAGTCCCTGCCCGAGGAACTGTTCTGATCGGGCCGGAATCGCAGTCGCAGCCCCGATCAGGGGCTCTATCCTGCCAATAAAAAACGGGGCCAGCTGGCCCCGTTTTTTATTGGATGGTACCGGTGAGGAGTAAGGCTAGTTACGGCTCCGGTACTCGAGGCAGGCGCGCTCGAGGGCAGTAAAGTCCGGGATCACCGCCTCTTCGCCTGCCAGGGAAACATGCATCAACTCACCCATGGCGCAGGGACGGTCCCGCCCCATCAACTGGTCAGGCGTAACCCGTACCAGGCGCGGCGTGCCGCGCAGCACCATGGCGAAAAACGGCAGGCGTCCGGCGGGGTTACCGGTGGCCAGCACGGCAATGCGACCGCTGTCGTCCATGGATGACAGTGACTGGCCGCGCATTACCTCGAAAGACAGCACTGGCAACCGCTGCTCACGCCAGTTGATCTCGCCCAGGTACCAGTCCGGCGCATCGTAAGCCGATACCGGCGCCTGCAGGGCAATTACCTCGGACAGGATATCCACCGGCACCAGCAGCTGGCCATCCGCCAGGGGCAGCAACAGGCTGCTGACCTCCTGGGGCGTCTCCAGCGAGAGCGCTTCTGTTCCACTCATACACCCACCTCTCTCACGATCGTCTCTGTCCCCGTCACTGGCCGGCCGTCTCTGCGGTGTACTCGCGGATTGCCTCCAGCAGCACCTCTTCCTGGTAGGGCTTGCCCAGGTAGTGGTTTACCCCCAGGGAGAGCGCATGCTCACGGTGCTTCTGGCCGGTCCGCGATGTGATCATAATGATGGGGATGTCGCGCAGGAGGCTGTTACCGCGAATATGGCGCGCCACCTCAAAACCATCCATCCGCGGCATCTCGATGTCCAGCAGGATGACATCGGGCTGGATATCCTGCAGCTGGATCACGGCGTCCTGACCGTCCTTGGCGGTATTCACCAGGTAACCCTCACGCTCCAGGAAGCGCGTGGTGACCTTGCGCACGGTAACCGAGTCATCCACCACCATGACCCGCTGTTGTGCCTGTTCCGCTTCCTGCCTCACCCGCGGCGCCAGCGCCAGGGTCGGCTCCGGGGGACGTGCCAGCAGGGCGGCCTGCTGGCGCAACAGCGCGTGGGCATCAAGAATCACTACCACGGTACCGTCACCGGTTACAGTGGCCCCGGAGACCCCCTGCACCGCGGCGAACTGGGGCCCCAGGCTTTTTACCACGATCTCGCGACTGCCCAGCACGGCATCCACCTGCAATGCCATTGCATGCCCTTCGGAGCGCACCAGCAACACTGGCAGCTGGGATTCATCGAGTCCCAGCTTGGGCCGCGCCTCGGATTGCAACAGGGTACCGAAGTAATTCACCTGGTAGGGTTCACCGGCATACTCGAAACGGGCATCCGGGGATTTGTAGTAGTGCTCCAGCTCGTAGGGGCTGAGGCGCACGATACCCTCAATGGTATTAAGCGGCAGGGCGAAAACATCATCCCCCACACTCACCATCAGTGCCCGGTTGACCGACACGGTAAAGGGCAGACGCACAGTGAAGCTGGTTCCGGTGCCGTATTGCGACTCAATATGCACGGCGCCACCGATCTGCTTGATCTCGGCGGACACCACATCCATACCCACGCCGCGACCGGAAATCTGCGTCACCTGGTCGGCGGTGCTGAAGCCCGCCTTGAGAATGAATTGCAGGATCTCGTTGTTCGAAAGCTCCGCATCGGCACGCATCAGGCCGCGCTCGATCGCCTTCTCACGCACTTTCATCAGGTTGATACCGGCACCATCATCGCTGATGGTGAGCACCACCTCACTGCCCTCGCGCTCCAGTGCGACAGTGATCCGACCGCGCTCGGGCTTGCCAGATTCCGCGCGCAATTCCGGCGACTCAATCCCGTGGTCCACCGCATTGCGGAGCATATGCTCCAGCGGTGCCACCATACGCTCGAGCATGGAACGGTCCAGCTCCCCCTCTACGTTGGAGAAGACCAGGTCGACCTGCTTGCCCAGCTCAGCGCTGACCTGCCGTACGATACGGCGCAGGCGCGGCACCAGGCGTGAGAAAGGCACCATGCGGCTGCGCATGAGGCCTTCCTGCAACTCGGTGTTTACACGGGACTGCTGCAGCAACAGCGTTTCGGTATCACGGGCCTTGTTGCCCAGGGTGTTGCGCAACTCCAGCAAGTCCGAGGTGGACTCCAGCAGAGAGCGCGACAGCTGCTGGATGGATGAGTAGCGGTCCATTTCCAGCGGGTCGAAGTTGTCATCCTGCTCGGCGAGCTGCTCCTGGCGGAACAGGATCTGCGCCTCGGTTTCCATATCCAGGCGGCGCAGCTGTTCGTTCAGGCGCGTGATGGTCGAATCCATCTCGTCCAGCGCAAAACCGAACTCACTCACCTGCTCCTCAAGGCGGCTGCGGGAGATTGAGGTTTCCCCCGCCAGGTTCACCAGTTCCTCAAGTAGCTCCGCCGCGACCCGCACCATTTCCTGCGGCTGCCCGCGGTTTCCGGAGCGCTGGTCGCTGTCCTTCAGGCTGTCTTTCTTACGTACAAACGGCAGCACATTGGCAGCCGACTCGACCGTAGTGGCCGGGGCCGGACCCACTTCCACAGCACCCAGCAATGCCGGCACCTGCTGCTCGTCCTTTTCCTGCTCCGGTTCAACCGCTCCGTCGTCGTCGGCAGCCTGGCTATCGCCTTCCGGCTGGCCGGCTTCGACCGGGCTTACCCCGTCTTCCTCGATGATCTCCGCCACCTGCGGCAGATCGGCCACCTGGCTGTCGGCCCAGGCAGTTTCGAGCAGGAGGGCAAACTCTTCCAGGGAATCACCGCCCATCCACGCGCGCACGGTCTCAACACCGGCAGCGATGCGATCATAGATGCCATGGGCATCGGTGAAGAAACCGCCGGTTGGGTGCTCGCGGGGAGGCATAGCCTCAATTACGGTTTCGAAACGGTGGGCCACTTCACCCAGCCCCATCAGGCCAGCCATGCGTGCGCCGCCCTTGAACGTATGCAGTACGCGTTTGAGTGCTTCCGCACGACTGTAGTCCGCGGGATCGGCCTCCCAGCCCTGGATCAACTCTTCCAGTTCATCGACCAGGTCACCGGCCTCCTCCATGAATACATCCACCACATCCGGGTCGATGTCAGCCAGGAGGGCATTCAGGTGCGCGGTTTGGTCACTGCCAGTGGCTGGTGCCGCCGTGCTGGACGGCTCCACAACCGGCGCAGCAGGCTGCTCCTCACCGGCTGTAGCAGGTTTGTCCCCGTTGCCGGACTCGCCCAGGAGTTCCGGGTCGAGCCCCAGGTCACTGAAGTCATCCTGCCCGGCCAGGTCGTACTCCTGCTCACCGCCCCGGGTTGTCGGCAGGTCGCCGCTATCGATACCCAGACCGGCCCAGTCGCTTCCGGCCGAGCTGCCTGCGGCATCATCACTGCCGGCCGCCGGTTCAGCTTCCGTTTCGCTGTCACCGGTTAACGGCAGGTCGGCCCGGTCGATTCCAAGCTCAGCCCAGTCAAAGTCGTCATCCTCGCTGACGCTCTCACCGTGCGCCAGTGAGCGCAGGGCCTCGCCCACCGCATCGCTGACGTCCGGCAGGTCCTGGGCCGCGGCCACCGCATCCACCAGGTCGAGCAATTCGCTGTGGCCCTGGTCGAGCGTCGACCACAGGGCCGGTTCGCCCTCCAGCCGTCCGTCGAGGATGCGCACGTAAACTTCCAGCAGTAACTGGGACAGCTCTGCCAGGGTTGGCAGCTGCGCACGGCGTGCGGCCTCACCCAGCACTTCCAACTCTTCCGCCACAGGTTTCAGCTGCGCGGTATCCTCCGGGGTCCGCCGCCATGCGTTCAGCACCTCGTCCGCATCCAGCAGGACCTTCATGCCATCGGCCATGATGACCGCCAGCAGGTGCGGATCGACCTCCCGCGGTTCGCTCGCTTCGCGCTCGCGGATCAGGTGACCGACGGAGCGTTCCTGCAGCTCTTCGGTGCGGGCGAGGAACTGTTCAGCCTTCTCGATGTGGATCGGCTGTTGGCCGCGTATCTGCTCGAGCACGATGCGCACGTAACTGGCGCCATCCGCGAGCAGCTCGTAAATGTCCTCGTCGATACGCACCTGGTAAGTGCGCAGCTCTTTCACGAATCGCTCCAGCGGCGCGACCAGCTCTGCCACCGGGGTGACTTCCGCCATATGGGCAGACCCCTTCATGGTGTGAAGGGCGCGGTGCAGTGGATCCGAGGGCACATCGTAGACCGGCGCGGCCTCGCGCATTGCAGCAAGGTACTCATCCAGGGTGGCTAGATGCGTCTCGGTCTCCTGCGCAAAAATCTCCCACAACTGCGCATTGTCATCAAAATCGGAATCCTCGGGCGCCGGAGGCACGAGCTCTGCGGCAGGCTGGTCCTCCTGCGGGACCGCAGCACCTTTTTCGGGGGCGGACAGGCCTGCGGGGACTTCGCCGCGGGACAACTGGTCGGCCCACTCCTGCAGCTGGCTGGTACGCTCGGGCTCCGGATCGCCGGTCTGCAGGCGAAAGCCCTCGATCATCGATGGCAGCTTGGCGCAGACATGCTCTATCAGGTGGACATGGCCACGCTGCGGCTTGACCGTCTCATCGATCACGCGGTTGAGCATGTTCTCAACCGACCAGGCCAGTTCGCCGATATCCAGCGCCTCGACCATGCGGCCAGAACCCTTGAGGGTGTGGAAGCCCCGGCGAAACTCGATCAGGGCATCGTGGTCGCTGAAATCTTCAGCCCAGCGGGGGAAGTACTCGCCGATTGTTTCCAGGACCTCGGCGGCCTCTTCCAGGAAAATCTCGAGGATTTCGTCGTCGATCAGGCTCTCATCGTCGTCATCGACAAACGAGGCGGATGCGGCGGTCTCGGCCGGGGGTTCCGCTTCAGCCGAGCCTTGCTGCAAATCGGCAGCCGGGAATTCTGTCGCTTCCTCTGGCGAGGGCGGCCCTGCCTCCGCGACCGGGATTTCTGTCGCAGCACCTGCGTCCCCGCTGAGGGATTCGTCCGCATAGTAATCCGCTGTAGGAGCGGTGGGCTCTTCCACCGCCGGCACAGCTTCCGCGGCAACCCCTGCGTCGTCCTGCAGTTCCGATACGCTTGCGTCGGCACTGTCACCCTTAACCTGGAAGCCCAGGGCGGTGACGCTGTCCTCCGCCAGGGCCAGCAGCATATCGGCATCCTCGATGCCGTCCGCGCGCCGCTCGAGGTAGTACTCGACGCTGGTAATGGCATCTGCCAGGGTATCCAGCAGCTTCCATTCAGGCTGCTCGGCTGCCTCGATCAGGCGCTCGGAAATATAGCGGGTGCAGGCAGAGACAATGTCCGCTGCGCGGCGGTAACCCACCATCTCCAGACCACCGCCTACTTCCTGCAGCCGTTCCGGGACCCTGTCCAGGTGCCGCACATCCCAGTGACTGGCGATGTACTCGACTACCGATTCCTTTACTGACTCAAGGCCCGCGCGCGCCTCCCTCAGTACCGAGTCGGTGGCGTCGCCCATCAGGGGCTGTTCCGCATGCTCCTGGTGCTGGCGGCTGACTGTCGCAGCCAGTGCCGAATCCAGCTGTACCACTTCACCCGCGGCCTGCAACAGGAGTTCCTGTGGATCCCCGCTGCGCGACGCATCGCGCAGGCTTTCGTAGATACCCCGGGCGCGTATGCGATGATTTTCCAGCCCCAGGACCCCCAGGGTATCGGCGATACGCTGGGCGATCGTAGCGGTGTCAGCGAGGGAAACCGTTTCGGCTGCAGCGACGGTGGGGTCCAGAGCCTCGCGCACACTCTGCAACTCTTCGCGCAGGGCGGCCACGGCGGTGCCCATGGCCTCGGGGCCCATGGCAAGCGCCTCGCCAGTATCGGGCCGTGGTGTTCCCGGCACCGCCCGATCGAGGGCAAAAGTGTCGTACAGCTGCTGGCAGCGCGGGCCGTTTGGCCCGGCCATGTAGACGTAAAACAGGAGGTTGCGGACCAGGCCGCGGTCCAGGGGCGCATCCAGCACCTGGCCGCCACGGCCCTGCAACAGGCGGAATTCCACATCAATCCGCCGCAGCAGCTGGCGCAATGCCGGCTGCACGGTGATACGGTGTTCACCGATGGCCTCCAGCAGGCCCTCGAGGATCTGCCAGAGTGGCTGGCGCACACTGCCGCTGTAGAGCAGCAGCATTTTGTCAGTGACTTTCTGCAGGTAGGCCAGGTTATCGCCACTGTTGACGTCCCGGATCAAACCGGCCGCCGCAACGTGATACATCTTGCGTAACTTGGTCACCAACTCCTGCAGCCGGGCCTTGTCTGAGAGCAGGGGTTGGCGGGCACCGGCGGCACGCTCGAGCGCTGACAGCTCGGGCGAAAAGAGTCCGCCCTCGGTAATCAGGCGCTCGCGGCGGACCGCGCGCAGGTCATTGAGCAGGGGGAGTAACAGCACCGCATTATCGCGGCGCTGGTAGGCGACCTTGTCCAGATACAGCGGCAGCTCCAGCAGGGCACGCATCAGGAATTCGCGTGTCTCCTCGCTGTTCTCCACCTCGTCAGACGCCAGTGCCTGGATCAGCTGTTCCATTTCCTCGGCCAGCATGGCAGCGCCGGTCAGCTCTGCCATATGCAGGCTGCCGTGGACCTGGTGGATCAGCTCGAGACAATTCTGCAGGAGCGAGGGCTCCGTGCTGTCGGCCGCATAGCTCTCCAGGGCGTGACGTGCCTGGGCCAGCGTCTCGTTGATCTCTCCGGTCAGCCAGTCAAGGGCCTGGAAATTCGGATTGTCGTGACTCACGCCAAGTCCTCAATAATTCTGTATTTCGCCGGGTACCCGCGGCTTGCGCACGGGCTACCCGTCCGGGCTTCAGGCCAGGGCGCGATCCTCGCGGGCAGTCGCGTCGTCTTCCTCGCCGTCGAGCATCGGGAAATCATCCTCGCCCACATCCGGCAGATCGACATCGTAGAGGTCGTCACCGGTCTCCACACCGGTATCCTCGGCGGGCAGCTTGAAGCCGGCAACGGACTCACGCAGGGCGGTAGCGGTTTTGGCCAGGTTACCAATGGACTGGGCTGTCGCCTGGGTACCCGCGGAAGTCTGCGAGGTAATCTCCTGAATCACGTTCATCGTGTTGGAGATATGGCCGGCAGAGGAGGCCTGCTGTCGTGCCGCGTTGGAAATGTTCTGGATCAGGGCCGCCAGGTTGGTGGATACGCCCTCAATTTCCTCCAGGGCAACACCGGCGTCCTGGGCCAGGCGCGCACCGCGCACCACCTCGGTGGTGGTCTGCTCCATCGAGGTCACCGCCTCGTTGGTGTCGGACTGAATCGCCTTTACCAGGCCTTCAATCTGCTTGGTGGCGCCGGCGGAGCGCTCGGCGAGACGCTGTACTTCGTCCGCTACCACCGCGAAGCCCCGACCCGCGTCGCCGGCCATGGAGGCCTGGATCGCGGCGTTAAGTGCGAGGATGTTGGTCTGGTCGGCAATGTCGTTAATCAGACTCACGATATCGCCAATTTCCTGGGAGGATTCACCCAGGCGCTTGATCCGCTTGGAGGTGTCCTGGATCTGCTCACGGATATTGTCCATGCCCTTGATGGTGTTCTGTACCACCTTGGCACCATTGCTGGCGATCTGTACCGAGCGCTCGGCTACCTGGGCAGACTCGGCGGCGTTGGCGGATACCTGGTCAATCGTTACCGCCATTTCGTTAACGGCCGCAGAGGCACCGGCAATTTCCTGGGCCTGGTGCTCAGAGGCCTCCGCAAGGTGGAGGGCAGTCTGCTGCGTCTCCTCGGACAGGCCGGATACTTCCTGGGCGGTACCGTTGATTCGCGATACCAGTACGCGCAGCTGGTCAATCGTGTAGTTGATGGAGTCGGCAATCGCACCGGTAAAGGCCTCGGTTACCGTGGCACTGGTGGTAAGGTCACCATCGGCCAGGTCGGCGAGCTCATCCAGCAGCTGCATAATGGCCTGCTGGTTACGCTCGTTGGTCTCGGACTCTTCACGCAGGCTGCGACGGGTGCCGGAGAAGGCGGTAACCATCATGCCGAAGATCAGCAGCACGAACACACCGGCAAGAATAGCGATGGTCTGGTTATTCGGCTGGCGCTCTGCGGAAAGGTTAACGATACGGTCGTTAAGGGTGTTGAGGGACTCGAGCAGCTGCGGGGAAGAGGCGAGGATACCGTCTGCCGCCTGGCGAGCCGCGAACAGTGCCGGGGTGGCCTCGAAGATCTCCCGTACAGAGGAGCTCACAAATTCAAACAGTTCGGTGATTTCGTCCAGCGACTCGCGGGCCTCCTCGTCGGTTACGCGGGAGATTCCCATCACCACGTCACCGCCTTTCATGCCCTCTACCACCTTACCAAACAGGCTGGCATCGGTATTGAACTGGTCGGCAGCAGACTCGGCATCCTCACCACCCTGCAGCATCTTGTCGATGTTCCGGCCGATACGCTCGGCGCGCCAGACCTGCAGCTGGGCCTGCTCCACCTGGTTCGCGGGGGCGTTGTTGGCCAGCAGGATTTCCACAATGTTGTTGTGCTCTGCCTGCAGTTCCGGCAGCGAGTCGTTCAGGGTACTGGCAACGTCATTCAGGAAGATAATGGTGTCGCGGTTGTCAATGATAGTGTCCGCCTGGGCCCTCACCTGGCGCCAGATCTCACCATACTCAGCCAGCTCACTCCGCAGCACCTCGCGGGTGGACTCATCGGCCCCCTGCAGCTGGTTCCAGGTACTGGTCATGTCGTCGATAACACTCTCCAGCTCGACAAATGCCTGCTCGTCACCGGCGGTGGCAGCGGGGGCGTATGTCACCACCTGGTAGGCCAGGGCCCGCAGCTCGGCAACCTGCTGGAGGTATTGCTTGTCCTGGTCTCCCCGGGACTGCACCAGGAAGATACTGACGATCAGGCCCGCCAATGCGGCGAGCACCAGTAGACCCAAGAACAGCGCGGCCGGGTTGCGGCGTAGCGCGGAAAAGGAACTCTGGGAGCCTGTTTTCATAGTTTACTCCTGGCGGGCCCCGTTTATTGTTGAGGCCGTCTTATTTTCACCACTGTTGAACCGAAGATCGATAGATGCCCCGGCAATACACAATACCAGCCTGCCGGCGACACCTGTTGTGCGTTCATCCCCCGCGGGACAAACAGGAATGCCGCGTACTCAGTGAGCCGCGGCATCCATAAACTGATAATCATTGATCAAGGCGAGCATATCGAACACGAGCCAGCGATCCTGCTGCCGCAGGAACTGCCCGCTGATCATGGGCGCGAAAGGCTCCAGCAAATCTCCCGGCGCACGGCGGGCATATTCCAGGGCCAGGTGCTGCATACCGTGCAGCTCATCGACGATCAGCCCGGCATAGACCTTTTCATGCTCCACCACCAGCACCCGGCGCTGGTGGCGGCCACTGCTCAGGCTACCGCCGAAAAACATTGCCAGGTCGAACAGGGGCAGCAACCGCCCGCGGACATTGGCCACCCCCCGCACCCACGGCTGGACACCAGGGATAAAGGTATGCGGCGGCACTTCCAGCAGCTCCACCACTTCATCCATGGGAGCGACAAAGCGATGCCCCAACAGGGAAAAGCCAATACCACTCCAATAGGGTTTTACTTCCTGGCGGCCAGGCAGGCCTGCGGCCTGCGCCTTGGCGCGGTTGGCAATATCAACCAGCGCGAGATAGGGGGACTGTTCAGACTGCACCGGATTGCCGCTGGCTTAAGCCAACACCTCCTCGATCACACCCAACAGCTTGCTCTCAGCCACCGGCTTGGTCAGGTAGGCGCGCGCACCCTGGCGCATGCCCCAGACGCGATCGGTATCCTGGTCCTTGGTAGTGACCATGATGATCGGGATACCGGTAGTGTGGTTGTCCTTGCTGAGCTGGCGCGTAGCCTGGAAACCATTGAGGCCCGGCATAACGATGTCCATCAGGATGACATCCGGACGCTGCTCGCGTGCCACATCCACACCGGTTTCGCCACTGGTGGCGGTAAGCACCGAGTGCCCGTTCTTTTCCAGAATGGTAGTCAGCTTGTGCGTCTCTGTCGGAGAGTCGTCAACAATCAATACCTTAGCCATTTCTTCCCCGTGACATTCTCTGGCCACACAGGCCACTTATTCCCCAAAGTGCCTAGTGCCTGCGTGACTGTTTTGGTCTTGCTGGGCGGGCTGGAAACCGGAAACCGGTACCCGCACACCCTGTTAAGTTTTTTATTGTTGCTTTTTTATCCCGGCTGGAACCGTGATCGGGCCCCGCCGGACAGCGGACAAGCCGCCTATCTTACGCTACCTGGGAGCGCAAAGTCACAATCCGCAACCAGCCCTATGCCGCATGATGGGGCTTCGCGTGAGCGGAAATCGCCCCCATCAGCTCACTCTTGCTGAACGGCTTGGTTAAATATTGATCACAGCCGACAACACGCCCTTTTGCCCGATCGAACAGGCCATCCTTACTGGAGAGCATTACTACCGGGGTTGCGCGGAATTCGCTGTTGTTTTTGATCAGTGCGCAGGTCTGGTAGCCGTCGAGGCGCGGCATCATGATATCGACAAAGATGATATCGGGGCGGGAATCGGCAATTTTTGCCAATGCATCGAAGCCATCGGTGGCCGTGACGACGGTACAACCCGCTTTTTGCAGTAGAGTTTCTGCGGTGCGGCGGATCGTCTTGCTGTCGTCGATCACCATTACCGTCAGGCTTTCCCAGTTCAGCTCCATAGTGTTGTTGTATCCCCTGAATATTTATTTTCGGCACTGGTAACCGTTCTTATTTGCTGCCGCGCCGTTTCTTTGAACCACTAGCAGGGTCTGGGCGCCCCGCGCCACTTTTCCAGGGCACTCGCCGGGGTCGCACGCCAAGGGGAACTTTTAACATAGAACTATCGCACAATCCACCGGTCCCAATCCTGTTCGACGGCATGCACAATTTATCGTCACCCCACCCCGGAGCACTTTCGCGTATATTGTCGCCCGAAACGGTTGCCTCCCCATTGATCAGACCTTACTTTAGCCACGGGCAAAGACGACCAGCAACGGAACCCCCTACCTATGAGCCAGACCCTCGGCGTGGTGATGGACCCCATCGCCAAAATCCAGTTCAAGAAAGACACCACCCTGGCCCTGCTTTTGGCAGCACAGCGCAGCGGCTTCCGGCTCTGGTATTTCGAACAGGGCGACCTCTACCTGGAGGACGGCCGGCCCATGGGACGCGGGCGCCCCCTGGAAGTGTTCGACGACCCCGGGAACTGGTTCACACTCGGCGATGTACAGGACATGCCGCTGGGCGACCTCGACACCCTGCTGATGCGGGTCGACCCGCCCTTCGATAATGAATTCCTCTACTCTACTTACATCCTGGAGGGTGCCGCGCGTGAGGGCTGCCTGGTGGTCAACCGGCCCCAGTCCCTGCGCGATTGCAATGAAAAGATTTTTGCCACCAGCTTTCCCCAGTGCTGCCCGCCCCTGATCGTCAGCCGCAATATCCAGCGCCTGCGGGATTTCCATGCCAGCCACCGGGACGTTATTTTCAAACCGCTCGACGGCATGGGCGGTACCGGTATCTTTCACTGCAAGCCGGACGGCAGCAACCTGGGCGCGATACTGGAAACACTAACCGATAACGGCCGCCGCCAGATTATGGGGCAGCGCTACATCCCCGAAATCAAGGACGGCGACAAACGCATCCTGGTGGTCAATGGCGAGGCGGTACCCTACTGCCTCGCCCGGATCCCGGAAGCCGGCGAGACCCGCGGCAACCTCGCCGCAGGCGGACGGGGGGAAGCACGACCGCTGACCGACCGCGACCGCTGGATCGTAGAGCAGGTGGCTCCCAGCCTTAAGGAAAGGGGACTGCTGTTCGTGGGCCTGGACGTGATCGGTGATTACCTCACCGAGATCAATGTCACCAGCCCCACCTGCGTGCGCGAAATCGATGCGGCCTACGGCACCGATATCGGCGGGCTGCTCATGGACGCGATCACAGACCTGCTGGGGAAAAAGGGATAGACTGGCCAACGGCCGGTAGATGCGGCCCCGGGGATCAATCCCCGGCAAGGTAACCGGGGCATCCCGTGCCGCGTCATCCCGCACCATCACTGCAAACCAGTGATTGCAGTCACCGGGATACCTGACGAGCACAACGGGCAAATAATAAGCAGTACACAATCACCGGAATGAACTCGACCGCCAGTAATAACCATCCACAGGCAGCCCAGGGCGAGCGCTTTGTCTTCGCACTGTTCCTGGCCTGTGCATTTCACGCCATAGTAATATTCGGCGTGGCCTTTGCCGCGCCGGAAGGTCGCCAGGCGCCGCCGACCCTGGAAGTGACCCTGGCACAACACCACACCACGCAGGCGCCGGAAGATGCGGATTACCTCGCACAGCACAACCAGCAGGCCAGTGGTACCGCCGAGACACCAAGGGAACTGTCGAGCAACCGCCGCGCCGAAATCGCCGATACCCGCATCCAGGAAGTAAACCCGCTGCCACAGCAGCAGGCCGCCCGGCCGGCGGACCAGCGACGCCAACTGGTCACAACCATCGGCGACAGCCCGCGCGAAGCGCCGGAGCTCCCGGCCGAGGACAAGCGCTCCGACGAGAAGCGCGGTGATGCACCCACCGACCTGCCGCAGGTGAATCCGGAGATCGCCAGCCTGCAGGCCCGCCTGGACAAGATCCGCCAGACAATCGCCCAGCGCCCACGGGTCCGCCGGCTTACTTCGGTGGCTACCAAGGCTTCAGCCGACGCCGCCTACCTGCACGGCTGGCGGGAAAAAGTGGAATCTGTCGGCAATGACAATTTCCCGGAGGAGGCCCTGCAACAGCAGATCACTGGCAGCCTGCGGATGATGGTGCGACTCCTGCCCACGGGCGCAGTGGAGGAAGTTGTTATCCTGGAGTCCTCTGGCGAGCGCGTGCTCGACGACGCCGCCCAGCAGATCGTACGCCTCGCGGCGCCATTCGCCCCCTTCCCGGCGGAGATCCGCAAGGAGGCCGACCGACTGGAAATCATCCGCACCTGGCGCTTCGAAATGACCGGCTTCTCCACCGCCGCCGGCAAGATGCCCTCCCGGGGGTAATCCCCGGACCACGGAGCCCGGGCGTTCTCGCCGGCACCCCCGGCCTCCCCGACTAGACTGAGTTTATGCACCGAGACAATATCGACAGCGACCTGACCCACTCCAGCCTGAAGGGGCAATTCCTGCTCGCCATGCCCGGCATGCAGGATCCGCGCTTCCACCACACCATCGCCTTCGTCTGCGAGCACAACCCGGACGGCAGCATGGCGATCGTCATCAATGTGCCAAGCAAGGTGCACTGGAAGGAGGTTTTCGAGCAGTTATCCCTGCAGGATGCCAGCCTCCGAGGTGACGAGGTCGTATTGCTGGGTGGCCCGGTGTCCCCGGAACAGGGGTTTGTCCTGCACGGTACCGGGGCCCAGTTCGATTCCACTGTCGAGGTCAGTCCCGATATCAGTCTCACTGCCTCGCGGGACATCCTCGAGTCCCTGGCCACCGGTCGCGGCCCGGACGATGTGCTGGTGGCCCTCGGCTACGCCGGCTGGGGCGCCGGACAGCTGGAACAGGAACTGGTGGAGAACGCCTGGCTGACCCTGCCGGCAGAGCCGGAGATCCTGTTCGCCACGCCCATCGAGAAACGCTGGCAAACCGCCGCGGCGCGCCACGGCATTGACCTTTCCGGCATGGGCTCGCAGGCGGGTCACGCCTGATGGCCAAACCTGTCACCGCGCTGGCCTTTGATTTCGGCACCCGCTCCATTGGCCTGGCCTTTGGCCAGAGCCTCACCGGCAGCGCCCGGGAGCTGGCACCACTGCCGGCAAAGGACGGCAAGCCCGACTGGAACCGGGTGCAGGCCCTGGTCGCCGAGTGGCAGCCGCACTACCTGCTGGTGGGACTGCCGCTGAACATGGACGGCAGCGAGAGCGAGTTCTGCGCCCGGGCTCGAAAGTTCTCCCAACGCCTCCACGGCCGTACCGGCCTGCCGGTGGAACTGGTGGATGAGCGACTCAGTACCCGCGCCGCTAAAGAAGAGGCATCCGCGCGCGGCCATCGCGGCAACTACGCCGAGGACCCGGTGGACTCCATCGCCGCCCGTATCTTCCTGGAGGACTGGCTGCGCGCCAGGGCCGCCACCGACTGACCCCGCACGCCCACCGCGCCATTATGGTCTGGTAGAATTGGCGGCCCATTTCCCAACCGAACCAGGCAGTATGGCTATAGACCGCATCCGCATCGCCACCCGGCAGAGCGCCCTTGCCCTGTGGCAGGCCAATTTCGTCAAGGACCAGCTGGAGCTCCACCACCCCGGCCTCGCGGTGGAACTGCTGCCGCTGACCAGCCGCGGCGACCAGCTGCTGGATATCCCGCTGGCCAAGGTGGGCGGCAAGGGCCTGTTCGTGAAAGAGCTGGAAAAAGCGATGCTCGACGACCGGGCCGATATCGCCGTGCACTCCATGAAGGACGTGCCCATGGAGTTTCCGGAAGGCCTGCACCTGCCGGTGATTTGTGAGCGAGAGGATCCCCGCGACGCCTATGTGAGCAATCACTTCGCGCACATCGACGAACTGCCGGAGGGCGCCGTAGTGGGTACCTCCAGCCTCCGCCGCCAGTGCCAGGTGCTCGCGCGCCGGCCCGACCTGCAGGTGAAGTTCCTGCGCGGCAACGTCAATACACGACTGGCCAAGCTGGATGCGGGCGAGTTCGATGCCATTATCCTCGCCTCTGCCGGCCTGCTGCGCCTGGAGATGCGCGAGCGCATCCGTGACTTTATCGCCCCCGAGATCATGCTGCCGGCGGGCGGCCAGGGTGCCGTGGGCATCGAGTCCCGCCGCGATGCCGAGCTCGACCGCCTGCTTGCCCCGCTGCACCATGGCGACACCGCAGATCGCCTGGCGGCCGAGCGGGCGCTGGTGGCGCGCCTCAATGGCAGCTGCCAGATCCCCATCGGCTGTTACGCCGAACTCGAGGGAGACCAGCTGTGGTTGCGCGGCCTGGTGGGTGACCCGGATGGCCGCGAAATTGTCAGTGCAGAAACCCGCGGTCCGCGCTCCGGGGCGGCCGCACTCGGCACCGCCCTGGCCGAGGAACTGCTGGCCCGCGGCGCTGACAAGATCCTGGCCGCCCTCTGACCCCATGACCAGTGAACTGCGCGGTGTGCGCGTACTCACTACCCGGCCCGCACACCAGTCCTCTGACTGGTGTGCGGAACTCGCCGCCGCGGGCGCCACCGTGGACAGTATCCCCATGCTGGCGATCGAACCCATTGACACCGGCCCCGCCTGCCAGCGCATCAGGGACCAGGTACTGGATTTCGACCAGGTGGAACATGCCATCTTTGTGTCGCGTAACGCAGTACGGCTGGCATTCGACTGGCTGGACAGCTACTGGCCACAACTGCCGGCCGGGCCCCGCTACTATGCCATCGGCGCCGCCACCGCACGGGACCTGGAAAGCCACGACGTGACCTGCAGCAGCGCCGGCGGCGGTATGGATTCCGAAGCCCTGCTGGCGCTGCCGGCCCTGCAGCGGGTGGAAGGCGAGCGCGTACTGGTGTTTCGCGGTGCCGGCGGCCGCACGCTGATCGGCGAGACCCTGCGCGAGCGGGGTGCACGCGTCGATTACTGCGAGCTCTACCATCGAACCCTGCCGGGAGCCGCCGCGGGGGAGCTGGCAGGCTACAGCGTCCAACCCGACGCCATCACCGTCCACAGCGGTGAAACGCTGGACAACCTGGCCCACTGTATTCGCACCAGCGGCCGCGATGCGCTCTATCGTGCCGCCCTGGTCTGTCCCAGTGAGCGGGTGGCTGAACAGGCGCGGGCGCTGGGCTTCCAGCATGCAACCGCCGCCGCCAACGCCGGTGACCGCGCCATGCTTGCCGCCCTGCGTGCGATCTTTTCCCGCTGAGCGGTCCCGGCCGCCCCGATCGCGGTAAAAAATTTCAAATCCGCGCCAGAGATCGTATAAAGGATGCCGCGAGTCGCTATAATTTGACGACATTTTCCACTGCAGTGCCTGCCAGCTCATGACTGACGACAACTCGAAAAAATCCGGGGATCACAAGGATGTGCCTGTGGTCACGGACCAGGCGGAGCCCAAAAGCAACTTTGCCCGGGCAGCCGCGGACAAAAAAAACGGTGACAAAGGCGGCAAGAAAGCGGACAAGTCGCGCAGCGGCTCCGGCTGGCTGTGGCTGCTCCTGGCCGCCGCCCTGGTGGGCGGCGGTGGCGCATGGGCCTGGTACAACTGGCCGCAATTCCAGGCGGGTGTGCAACAGGCCATTGAACTGCTACCCGACAGCGACAAGCGCGAATCGACCGCGACCGTCGCAGCGCCAGCGGATGACACCCCCACCGGAACAGGTGAGAGCGCAGCTTCCCCCGAACCCGCAACGCCCTCGCCCGCTGAAGCAGGCTCGCGGGATTCGGCAATACCGCAGCCGGTAGCGCCGGACAGCGGCGCCCGAGTTTCCACTCCACCCCACCAGCCCGGCGCCCAACAGGCCGCACAACAGGCCCAGGCCATGGCAGACATGCTGCGCGAACTCAACCAGCAGCGCACCACGGTGGCCCAACTGCGCCAGCAGCTGGCCCAACTTCAACGGGAGCTGGCGGCGCAGTCCAGCCGCCTCGGCGAGCTGGGTAACGTCAGCCGCACCGACTGGCAGCTGGCGGAGGCCGATTACCTGCTGCGGCTGGCCAACCAGCGCCTGCTGCTCGAACGCGACAGCCGCGCCGCCCTGGGCCTGCTGGAAGAAGTGGACCGCATCCTGCGCCGCGTGGACCGACCCGACCTCTACGGTGTTCGCCAGCAACTGGCGCGAGATATTACCGACCTGAAGATGGCCGAGGATATCGACCAGCAGGGGCTGTACCTGCGCCTGGGCGCCCTGCAGGAACAGATGCTGAAGGCCAGTATCCAGCCGGAGTTCGACCTGGCAATGGGCGCTTCCGGAGAGGAGGCGCCAGATGATACAGCGGATTCGACACAGCCGGCCTGGGAGCGCAGCTGGGAGAACTTCACCAGCTTTCTCAAGGATTCCGTGCGTATCCGCGACGGCGATATCGACCCGGTACTGCTCTCCCCCCAGAGCGAGGCACGGTTCCGCCAGAGCCTGCGGCTGAATATGGAGCAGGCGCAGCTGGCGGTACTGCGCGGTGACAGCACCGTCTATCGCGATTCCCTGAAAAGCGCGCGACAGCTGCTGCTGGATTACGGTATTGCCAACCAGCGCCGCGATGCCCTGGTGCGCGAGCTCGAGTCGATGGCAAAAGAGCCCATTGAAGCGGAATTGCCCGACCTGAATGCCTCGCAGAAAGCCCTGCACGACTATATCGAGAGACTGCACAACACCAGTCCCGGGCCGGCCGAAGACGGGGGGGCGACATCGTGAAGCGCTTCCTGTTCTCCGCGCTCGCGTTCCTGCTGTTCGGGGCGTTCCTCACCGAAATGATTCGCAGTTATCCCGGCTATATGCTGCTGGCAGTTGGCGGCAAGCGCATTGAAATGAACCTGTGGGTGGCGGTGGGCGCAGTGACCCTGGCGGTGCTGCTGCTATTCCTGGTCTTCTGGCTATTGCGCAGCCTGCTGCGCGGTGTCGAGGGCGGGGTCAGCCGCATTCGTTTCGGCCGTACCCGGGTGGCACGCCGCCGCCTTACCAACGGCCTGGTGGAATTTATGGAGGGCAACTGGGCCCGCGCCCGGCGCCAGCTGCTGAAATCCGCCCCCCGGTCCGACGCCCCGCTGATCAACTACCTCGCCGCGGCACGCAGTGCCTTCGAACTGGGCTATCGGGACGAGGCCAACGAACTGCTGGCCAAGGCGGAGGCGAGCGGCGACGACACCCGCCTGGCGGTGGCACTCAGCCAGGCGCGCATGCAGCTGCTGGACAGGCATTACGAGCAGTGCATCGCCAGCCTCGAGCGGGCCAAGCAGGTGGAACCGAAACACCCGGCGGTGCTGCAGATGCTGAAGCAGGCCTACTACCAGCTGGAAGACTGGAATCACCTGCGCGCACTGCTGCCGGACCTGGAAAAGCACGCCAATATGCCCGAGGAGGAAATGCAGCAGCTGGAGCAGGAGGTGTACCAGCACCAGCTGCTGGAGGCCGGCGCCCGCCAGGATGCAGAGAAGCTGTTCGATATCTGGCAGAGTTTCAGTGGTCGCTGGCAGCGCAATATGGACCTGCGCGGGCTTTATGCCGAGCAACTGCACCTGGTCGGACGTGACGAGGAAGCGGAAAAGCACCTGCGCTGGATCCTCAACCATGAGTGGCGTGCGAAGCTGGGTCGCCTCTACGGCTGCCTGACCGGCGCTGATGCCGCGGCGCAGCTGACTGTCGCCGACGGCTGGCTGAAGGAATACGGCGAGAACGCGGACCTGTACACCTGCCTGGGCCGCCTGTGCCTGCGCAACGAGCTCTGGGGCAAGGCGCGGCAGCATTTCGAGAAGAGCCTGACCCTGCGCTCGGACCCCGCCACCTCGGCGGAGCTGGCGCGATTGCTGCACGCGCTGGGGGAAAAAGAGCACGCGGCGGAGCTCTACAAGGAAGGCCTGGTCCAGGCTGTTTCCAGCCTGCCGCAGTTACCACTACCGGGAGAGGCGGCCTCCTTCACCCACGGCAGCCACTGATGCCAGGTACCGGGCCGGCTCATGCAACCCTGGTTCCAGCCAGCCAATCGCAGCAGGTAGCGCAACAGGACCGAATGAGTTTCCGCATGCACCGCCGCCTGAGCGCTCTCAGGAAACAGGCTTTCTGTCATTCCTGACTTTCCGCAGCGGAATTTGCATATTGCAGACAGCTCGCCAAATTGGGGGCCCTGCCTGCTTGCCAGCATGCCCGCATTTTTGTACAACGGTTTACATCGCTAACAAGAACACATGGCTATGCTGAAATACACCCACGTTGTGGGCGACCCGCTCCGCGCTCGCTCCAGCGACTTCTACCTCAGCGAATGGTTCGATAATTGAGTTGACGCTATCGGGCACGGTAGCGGAACCCCCTTTTTCCCTCTCTTGACCTGCCCACGAAAAATCATCGAGTTGTATCTGGTTTTTTAACCCGGCGGGATCAATCCCCCCAGAGCCCTCTCAACTCCCCCCTTGCAGGGAAGCCACAGGTGTATTGCGCCACCTGTGCGGGGAGCCACAGGGGCGACAAAAAATTCATAACTACACGAAAACCCAAGGTGCTCCCATGAAGAGATACAGTAAGAAACTGATTGCCCTGGCCATCGCTGCCAACGCGACACCCGCGGTGCTGCAGGCCCAGGAGGCCGGCAGCAATGCCACCCAGCTCGAGGAAATCACGGTTACCGCAAGCCGTCGTTCCGAGTCTATCCAGGAGATCCCCTACAACATCACCGCGGTCACCGGTGAGGACCTGCAGAACGTCGGTGCCGACGACCTGACCAAGATGTCCCAGTTTATCCCCGGTATGCAGATGATCGACGCGGGCGCCCGCAGCACCGGCCTGGTGACACTGCGCGGCATGAACGTCGGCGGCCTGCAGGCGTCCGAGAACCAGGGTGGTAAGGACATCATCTCCCGTTACGTCAACGACACGCCGCTGCTGATCGACTTCAAACTGGTGGATATCGATCGCGTGGAAGTCCTGCGCGGCCCCCAGGGCACCCTCTACGGGCGCGGCGCCATGGGCGGCACCCTGCGCTATATCCTCAACAACCCCAACACCGAGGCAGTGGAAGGTTCTGTCAGCACAGAGATCTCGCAGAATAGCGAAAGTGACGGGATTTCAAGTGAGGTCAGCGGCGTCTTCAACCTGCCGCTTTCCGATACGCTGGCCCTGCGCGTCTCTGGCACTCGTGTCGATGACGCCGGCTTCGTGGACTATGAAAATGTGCTGGTTGAGCCGGGCGTAAGCAATGCTGAGCGCACCATCAAGGATGCCAACACCGAGGAAACCAATTCCGTCCGCGCTGCCCTGCGGTGGGAGCCCAACGACACTTTCTTCGCCCAGGCCAGCTACTACGTGCAGGACCAGACCGCCGGCGGCCGCCAGGCAGTGAACCCGGAGTTCACTGGCGGTGATTTCAGTTCCGCACTGCGCTACGAGGAAGTACGCGAGAACCGCGACGACCTGTTCAATGTGGAACTTGGCCTCAATACCGACCTGGTGGAAATCTTCTCGACCACCTCCATCGCTGAATACGAAGGCACCGGCAACCGCGACCAGACCGACCTGCTGTGCGTGGACATCTGGCCTGGCTACTGTGACTTCCCCGAGTTCTCCGGCTTCACCGTGGACGACAACAACTCGGAATCCCTGGTGCACGAGACCCGTATCCTCTCCACCGAGTCCAATTCGCCGGACTGGCTGGACTGGATCGCCGGGGTTTATTACGAGGAGACTGACACCCTGCTGGATGCCCGTGAATACACCCCGGGCTACCAGGACTGGGCCGGCATCGATACCGGGTATGGTGAGCTTGAGTACTGGCGCTTCGCCGACAGCACCTTCAAGGAACAGGCGGTATACGGTGAAGCAACCTTCCACGCCAATGACCAGCTGCAGTTCACCCTGGGTGCACGATACTTTGAGCAGGAAGAGAATTACGCCTACGACTGCACACTCCTGCCCGTCTACTGGTACTGGACCCGCGACACCGTCGAGCCGGAATGTGATGTCCGTGACGGTTCGATCGATGACACGGTATTCAAGTTCAATGCCGCTTATGACTTCACTGCTGACGTAATGTTCTATGCCACGGTGGCCGAGGGGTTCCGTCGCGGCGGCACCAACGCCGGCGCCCAGCTGCTGGACAGCGAGAAAGCCTACGATTCCGATACCGCGGTCAACTATGAACTCGGCTGGCACACCACCCTCGCCGACGGTGCCATGATTTTCAACGGCGCGCTGTTCCGGGTGGACTGGAAAGACCTGCAGGTCCCCACCAAGTCCGAGCTTGCCGCCATCAACATCACCGGCAATGCCAACCAGGGCCAGATCGACGGTATTGAACTGTCCACCCAGGCGGCCGTCAGCGATAACCTGACCCTCAGCGGCTGGGTCACCTATTACGACCATCGCCTGGATGGTGACGCGCTGGCGATTGGTGGCTATGACGGCGATGCCTTCCCCGGCGTTCCCAACCTGCAGTTCAACGCGGCCTTCGATTACTTTATCCCGGTTCCTGTGGGTGAGCTGACCCTGCGCGGCAACGCGTATTACAAGGACGAGGTCCAGAGCCGCCTGAATGATATTACTTACGAGGATGAGCTGTACGAGTTCGACAACTCGGACAATGAGGTGCTGGACAGCTACGTTGTCTACAACCTGTCAGCGGATTACCGCCTCGACCAGTGGCGCGCTTCCCTGTTCCTCGACAATGTCACCGACGAGTACTACTTCTCGGGTGTGCGCAGTGCCAAGCGCTACGGTGAACGGGGCCAGTTCTATTACGTCGGCCAGCCCCGCACCATGGGCCTGAATTTTACTTACGAATTCTAACAACCACCTCTCACAGGATGCTTGAGCGGGGCCCGGCCCCGCTTTTTTGTGCCCGCTTTTCCCGTCCCCGGAAAAACCGCTAACATCAACGGGCAGCCGTCTCGAGATGCAAACCCAGAGGTACTGACGCCATGCCCGACACCGATATCGCCCGACGCCTGCAGCAGGTACGTGACGCCATGCAGAGGCGGGACTGGCGCACCGCCACCCGATTGAGTATCGAGGTACTGCAGCGCGACCCGGACCAGCCGGATGCGCACCTGGTGCTGGGCCTTGCCGCAGCCGAGGGTGGCAAACCCGGTATGGCACTCAAGGCCTTCGACCGGGTTCTGCAACTGGACCCCGGGCGCTTTGATGCCCGCGCCCAGCGCGCCCGTTGCCTGGTGCAGGCCGGTATGCATGTGGAGGCAGAGCAGGAGGCCGACCGCTGTGTTCCGCAGCTGGCCGACAACGCCAAGCTACTGGACCTGGTGGCAACGGTGTACAGCCATATTGGCAAGCAGCACAAGGCCGCCCCGCTGTTCCGCCGCGCCGCCGCGCTGGCTCCGGCGGATATGGCCATCCTCTCCAACGCCGCCTCGGTAGAGGTTTTCCTGGGTGAAAAGGAACGCGCACGCACCTACCTCGAACAGGCCCTGCAGCAGGACCCCGGCCACTACCGCAGCCACTGGCAGCTGTCGAAGATCCACCGGGCCGGGGACCGTGGGCATATCGAGGCGATGGAGAAACTGGTATCGGGGCTCGGCACCAACCACCCTGGCCGCCCGTTCCTGCACTATGCCATCGGCAAGGAATACGAGGACCTGCAGGACTGGGACAGCGCCTGGACCCACTACCATGCCGGCGCCGAGGCCCAGCGCCGCCGTACCGATTACACCCCGGCTGCGGACCGGGCGCTGTTCAAAACCCTGCGGCAGGGGTTCGACCGGGACTGGCTCGAGTCCACGGCCACGGGAAAAACCGCAGACAGCGATGCTGCCCCGATATTTATCCTGGGCCTGCCACGCTCCGGCAGCACCCTCGTGGAGCAGGTCCTCGGCAGCCACTCCCGGGTGCAACCGCTGGGAGAGCTCCACCAGTGGCCACTGGCGGTGAAAAGGAGCACCGGTCTCACAGTCCCCGGGCTGGTCAATGCCGAGATCGCCGCGGCCGCGGCCGGTATCAATCCGGCTGAAGCTGCCGAAACTTACCTGGGAAGCATCCGCCACCTGCGTGGTGATGTGCCCTGTTTCACCGACAAGTTACCGGGCAACTTCCTCTACCTGGGGCTGCTGGCCAAAGCCTTTCCCCGGGCGCGCTTCGTCCACGTTCACCGCAACCCGATGGACAGCTGCTTCGCCATCTACAAGCAGCTGTTCGCCGATGCCTATCCCTACTCTTACCGGCTCGACGAGCTGGCGGACTACTACGTGGAGTACCGGGCCCTGATGGATCACTGGCAGGCACTTCTTGGCGACCGCCTGTACAGCGTGAATTACGATGTGCTGGTGGCGGAACAGCGCACGCAGACGGAACGGCTGCTGGACTACCTGGGCCTGCCGTTCGAGGAGGCCTGCCTGGAGTTCCACCGCTCCGGGGCCGCCGCTGCCACCGCCAGTGCCTCCCAGGTACGCCAGCCCCTGCACGCCCGCTCCGTGGGACGCTGGCGGGAGTTTGCCGGGCAGCTGGCGCCACTGCGCCAGAAGCTCGAGCAGGCAGGGCTTGCCGTGGACTGAGTTCGCGCCACTGCCTGATCCGGATATTGCTGGCCGGCGTAGAGTCCTTTTGCGAACCTCCGAGAGGAATATCCCGATGCCCGGAACTGCAATACGCCGTGTAGTCCTGCTTGTCGCGGCCAGCCTGCTGCTGGCCGCCTGCTCCAGTACCGATGTTTCCGCGTATCGCGACCGGCAACCACAGTTTGTGCCGGAAGAATTTTTCCGCGGCCCACTGACTGCGCACGGCATCCTCAAGGATCGCTCCGGCCGCGTGACGCGCACGTTCAATGCGCAGCTTAAGGGCAGCTGGAACAATGGCGAGGGCCTGCTGGAGGAACGATTCGTGTTCGACGACGGCGAGGTGCAGTTCCGCGACTGGCGCCTTGTACCCACCGGAGCCGACAGTGCCGGCGTGCGTACCTTCTCCGGCACTGCCGGCGACGTGGTCGGCCCGGCCAAGGTCCGCGTCAGCGGCAACGCCATGTTTATCCGCTATACCCTGCAGGTGCCCTGGAAGGGAGACACCATCGAGGTGGATGTCGACGATCGTATGTACCTGGTGTCCGACAGGGTGCTGATCAACGAGTCCAGCCTGAGCAAGTGGGGCTTCAATGTGGGCGAGATCGTGCTGACCATCATCCGGGGACAGCAGCCCTGAGCTGCTGCCACTGACCCGGCTGGCTGCAGGCACTAGGCCCACAACCGGATTCCCATCAGGCCCCAGCCGAACATGTAGGCAGCCAGTGCCAGGTTCAGCATCACCATGGCAGTGGCATGCCAGAAAGTGAAACGCCCCACCTGACCAATACCCGCATCCCGGTGGCGGAACCAGACCCGCAGGCTCCACAGTGCCATTAGCGGAAACAGGACGGTACCGCTGAATACCAGCAGCGTTGGCACAGAGACACGACCGGCCTCGGCGTAGGGGCTCGGCCCACCGAATGCCAGCAACACGCCCGCTATTGCCATTCCCAGCGCCAGTACGGTGAGCATCGGCCAGGCCCGCAACGCCACCTTCGCGCCGCGGGAGCCGCGGCCCAGTAGCAACCGCGGCAGCCATACCAGTGCCATCAGCAGGCCGGCCAGGGTACAGACGAGCCAGAGAACCAACAGCAGCAATGGCGCATAGGCGACGAGCACACCGGTCTTCACCAGTGTCTGCGGCCCGTAGTGCAGCACGTCTCCCGCCACGGGATCTTCAGCCCGTACCAGGGCCACCCGCCCGCTGTCCGGCTGCAGGTAGGTATTTCCGGAACCCGCCACCAGTTCTCGCACCGGGCCACCCAGCACCGGCCCGACGGTGATAACACCGTCGTGAACCTGCAGCTTCCAGGGCAACAGGCTGGCAACAAAACCAAAGCGACCGGAGACCGGGCTGATCGAGCGGTACAGGCCCGACATGGCCAGGTCTGCCTGTGCCAGCGCACGTGCCGGCTGGACTTCAGCCGGCTGGCTGGTGCGGGCGATATAGGCCGACAGCAGCCGGTGAATTTCCGCCACCGCCGGGCCTTCACCGTTGGCCAGGATCACATAGCCCTTCTGCAGCTCCGGCTGGTAGGCAAGCAGGCTACGGGCACCGGGCAGGCTTCCCTCATGGCCGAAAAACACCGTGTCATCGTGCCGGAATACAGTGTTGCCCAGCCCCCAGGCGAGTTCCAGCCCGGCATCCGCGGCAAGCGTTGCGCGGGGACTTTCCATTTGTACCAGTGATGCCGGGGACAACAACCTGTCTTCGCCGGCGCGACCCCGCTGCAGCAGGAAACGCACGAATTTCACCATGTCCGTAAGGCTACTGTTGAGCCCACCGGCAGCGCGGTTGTTTAGGTGCCAGTAACCTTGCGGCCGCCCCCTGCGGTAGGGGGTGGCAGCGTGTGAGCGATAGTTGTCCGAATAGAAGTAACCGCTGTCGTTCATAGCCAGCGGCACAAAGAACTGGCGCCGCACGAACTCCTCGTAAGGTATGCCCGCTAACTTCTCCACGATGTAGGCGGCCACTAACGGGCCCGTATTGTTATAGGCCGAGCGGGATCCCGGCACCCAGCGTGACGTGCGTGAATGCGGGTGCAGTGCCAGGGCTGCGCGGATACTGATGGGCTCACCCCCGGCGGACACCAGTTCCGGGAAATGCGGCGCGTCCCAGCCACTGCTGTGGTTGAGCAGGTGCACCAGTCGTACCGGGTGCTTCCCTTCCCAGGGGTTGTGGAACTCGATCTCCGGCGCCAGCCGGGCGAGGGGATCCGAGAGACTGACACGGCCCTCCTCTACCAGTTTCATCACCGCCAGGCTGACAAACATCTTGGAGATGGACCCCAGCCGAAACTGTGTGTCGGCGGTTACCTGCCGTCCTGCCGCCAGGTCTGCCATGCCGGCGGTGTGCTGCCACAGCAACCCACCGTGACCTACCAGGGCGACGGCAAGGCCCGGCGTTCGGGCCCTGGCCCCGATAGCCTCAATCGCCTGCTCCAGTTCGTGGAGGTTTCGCGGCGGACCTGCTTCCGGTTGGGCGACAGTGCCGGTCGCGTATATCAGCAATACCACGGTGCAGTACAACAGTGTTTTCATGTGGGATCCCCCTGGTTTGTCGGCATGCCCGCAGGGGCATGGCTGTGATTTAATGAGGGGAATATCGGCGTGCCCGCTGCGGTCCGCAAAGGAAGGAATGTGAACACCTGTGAAGGCCGGCGCGGGACACTGGTCACAGCCGGTCACAAGGTGTAAGTGGCTGATTTGAAAAAAGAAAAACAATCCGGCGAGCCCGTCGCAGATAGCTGGCGGGTTGGCGAGTTCCATTTCGACCCGCGCAACGGCAAGCTCTCGCGCGGGGGAGAAACCTACCGGCTGGAGCCGCAGGTCAGTACCTTCCTGGCACTGCTGGTAAAGCATGCCGGTGAAACGGTGAGCCGCGATACCATCAACCGGCAGATCTGGCCGGACCGGGTGGTGAGCGACGATGCCGTGCGGGCCATGGTGAAGAAACTGCGCGAGGCCCTGGGAGACAATGCCCGGGACCCCCGCTATCTCCGCACCCTGCCCCTGAAAGGCTATGCACTGATTGCCAGGACGGGGCCAGTCACGACAGGCAGGCGCACGTCCAGAATGGCCATCGCGATCGCCGCTAGCGGTATCACAGCGGTCCTGGTAGCCGCCATCGCGATGACGGCCATTGATGGTCGTGGGGCCGGCGAACCGGAAGCGGTGATCGAGCAACTGACCGGTCTCCCGGGCTCCGAGGTAAGTCCCGACTACAGCCCGGCTGCCGAGCGACTGGTGTTTTCCCACCGCGCCAGTAAAGACGACACCCTGCAGCTTTACGCCAAGGAGCTGCCCTCCGGCCGCGTGCAGCGGCTTACCTGGGACAGCGCCAACTACGCCAATGCCCACTGGTCCCCCGACGGCACCCGGCTGGTCTATACCCGCAGCCAGGGAGAACAGCTACAGCACTACCTGGCGGGCTACGATCCGGAAACCGGTATTGTCGACCCGCGCCCGCTGCCACAGGGAGATGGCCAGCGCCGCTACCTGCAGGGCTGGTCTCGCTCCGGCGAGGCCATCTACCTGAAAGATGCCGGCCAGCCCCAGGGAATCTGGCGGCTGGAACTCACCCGGCAATCCCTGCACCAGCTAACGGCACCGAGCGTCAACGGTGTGGGCGATTACTTTGCGCGGGAATCCCATGACGGCCGCCGGCTTGCCCTGCTGCGGGGGCTTGAGGACAACAAGCGGGAGCTGCTGGTGCTGGACCTGGCCACAGGCACACTCCTGCATACCCGCCTGCTCACCACTCCTGTTGACCGGCTGGCATGGCACCCGGATGGACTGCGCATCGGGCTGTCGGGATTCAATGGCGAACTAATGGAATACCGGTTGGATGAAGACCGCTTTGTGCCCCGGCCCACACCGGACCGCTTTATCAACGACCTGTTTTTCCAGTGTGGCAATGACTGCTTCCTGATGCGCCGCCATAACGGCAACTTCCTCGACCTGGAGGAGCAGCCGGATCCCTTCGCCGCCAAATCATTAATGGCTGCAGATCGCTTTGACCTGCCCGGCGCGGAGGATTTCCCTCATTACTCCCGCGGCGGCGAACGTCTCTTCTACGCGTCACTGGCTCGCGACCGGCTCTACATTCAGCGCCAGGACCCGCAACAACGGCGGAAAACACTGGTATCACTGCCGGTGGAGACTCGGATACAGGCCCTGCAGGCCAGTCCCGATGGCACCATGGTGGCGGGTATCGCCGGGCGCCGTCTGTTCACGGTTTCCGGTGAAGGCGGGGAGCTGCACTACCTTACCAGCGACCTGGATCTCGCCAGCGCCCCCACCTGGTCAGCGGACAGCAGTGCCCTCTTCTACGCCAGGCGCGAAAAAGGTGCGTCAGTAATCTATCGCTTCCAGCCCGGAACCGGCCGGCACGCCCCGTTACTGCACGGATACGCCGCCCTGCGCATCCTCGCAGATGGCCGCGCGGTTGCCATCGACGAACAAAATCGGGCATGGCTGCTCGTGAGCGTGGACCAGGCCGCTGCGAGGCGGGAACTGGGCAAAGTGGCCTCAGCCCAGCCCAATCGCTGGCAGGTCCGGGGAGACTGGCTGTATTACACCGAGCATCGCGGCAACGATGCCTTCGTAGTGCGTATCAGACTGGACGATGGCAGGCGGATGGAGCGGCTGCTGGCCCACAACCGCTTCCGGCTGCACTTTGACCTGCATCCACGGGCGGACCGCATGATCGGGGTCAGGTCGATGCTGGCAGAGAGCGACCTGGTAAAACTGTCACTGGCCCCGGTCAGCGACTGACGAAAGCGGGCTTATGCCGCAAGGAGCCCGCCAAACAGGATGACTGCACCGACCATGATCAGCCCCTGCACGATGGCAATCAGGATCGCCTTGAGGAATCCGGTACCCAGCACCAGCATGTAGGCAATGGCCGCGAGCGGAATGGTGATCAGCATGCCCCATTCCGCAGTCACCCCGGGAATCATGCCGCCGACAAAACGCTGGATGATTACCGCCAGCAGTAACGCAAACAGGCAATAGAAGGCGCCGGTATTGCGGGCCCCCAACATGGCCGCCGCCATCTTGAGCGGCAGCACCAGCAGGGCGACCAGCACGATCAATAAAATCAGGAATTCCATTTTATTCCTCCACAGTACCTGCGCCGCTCCCGGGAAAAGGCGCCAGCGTCAATCCAGGTGCCAGGATTTTTTAAGAGCGCCCCGGCTGCCAGGGCCCGCCTTCCAGCTTGACGCCCTCTTCACCGCCATCGGCGCCGATATAAACCGACACCGACCACCCTTCCCGACACTACCACGCCATCATAGTCCGCATCGGGGAAGTCCGCGCGGTGATAGATGAACGGGCATCCTGCGGTCATGCCGCCGCCGTGGACTGATAGCTAACGACGGTTGGCGTGTAATCTACCCGGGACATCCCGGAGCCGGGATCCCCGGGAAGAGAGCACCCCCCGACAACGACAGAAAATATTGAATCCGCTAACCGGGTTCTCTGCTAATTTGCCGATAACAGCATCGCAGCGATCTTGCCTGCCTGCACCCCAGCACAAAAAACCAGGACCCCGCTGAGAATCACCCCCAGGGTGATCAGGGCGCGCTGCTCGATGCTGGAGGCACTCTGCCACCATTGTTTGAATGCCTCCCTGGCGGATTGCTCATTTTGCATCAGTTGTCCCTCCTTGTTATCCAGGCACACAATTACCGATACCCGAAATACTTCGAAACGGTAAACAGCCTCACCCGACAGCACGCCGGGTTAATCGCGAAAAGCCTTGACCCTGAATGTGGCAAAGGTGATCAGGCCTATCATCAACAGCAACATTGCGGACAGCCAGAAAGTATCCCGGGGCGGCAGGCTGGCCGCCTGGGCCAGGTAACCAACCAGTGCCAATAACATCCCGGAAACCATCCCCATCAAATATCTGGTCATTATCATCCCTATTTTTATTTACACCGAAAACTTCCAACAATACATGAATATGTATCGTAACAGCACACCCGGCCTGCGCTCGGAAAAACGGAGCTCTCGGTCCCGGGATCACCATGCGCCTTGCACTCTGCCATGGCACTCAATAAAACCAATTTATAAACGCTCGCCAGGCAATCGACAGCAGGCGATACAGTCTCGTCACCACAAGACAAAGCAGTGCATATATGCCGAGATCAAACAACAAACTGGATAAGTTGAAAGGATCGGAGAACATGTTGTAGTCAAAGCCCAACCTGGCAAAGATCATCTCTGACCCGATGATTGCGAGCAGAACCACAATAAAAAACTCGCGCCCGGACTGTCCTCCCAGCTTTTCAGCAGCCCGTCCCTCGGTGTCATTCGCCGAGTTATCCCCTACCCCCATTCTAAAATCCTTGATTAAGCCTGATTGAAAGTCCCTTACAAACCATTAAAGCGATACTATCACTGGAGCCCCGGGCTGAAGCAATTGCAGGAGCCAGGTCAGCCGGGAACAGTTCGCGGAGGTAGCACAGCAGTTCCAACTAATAACCAGGAGGCTTTTATGGGCCATCTCAGCTTGTTACTGGCTACGGCCATGCTTTTTCCCGGTGATGCTCATAACACCATCGATGGCTATGCACCTGTATCGGCAAATCCGGCCTACTCCGACACCACCGCCCTGCCCCACCGGCCACACCAACACAAAATTGCCTACGGCGATGACCCAAGCCAGTACGGCCTCTTGTGGCTGCCACAGAAAAACACAGAATCCAGCGGATCGCTGATCATATTGATCCACGGCGGTTGCTGGTTAAGCGCCTACGATATTACCCACACCTTTCCACTCGCGACGGCGCTGGCGCGCCATGGCTACCCGGTATGGAACCTCGAATACCGCCGCAGCGGCGAGACCGGAGGAGGCTGGCCCACCAGCTATGAGGATATCCAGCGCGGGATCCGTGCACTGCCGGCACTCGGGGCGTTTGGGGTCTCGCCCGACCAGGTTATCCTGATAGGACATTCCGCCGGCGGCCACCTGGCGCTGCTGGCGGCGTCGGACTGGGAGCAAATGTTTCCGGGGAAAGCACCCCCGGTTTCTGCCGTGGGCCTGGCCGCGATCACGGATATCAAGCTGTACGCGGCCGGAGACAACAGTTGCCAGCAGGCGACACCGCAGTTTATGGGCAGCATGCCGGAGGTAAACGGCAATGCCTACACCGAAGCCAATCCGGCGGAACGGAAGATTACTGCCCCGGTCACACTGCTTCAGGGAGAGCTGGACCCGATCGTGCCGAGGGCACAGTTCGAGCGGCTGGGCGGACCCGAAGTAAACCGAGTGCTGGAACCGGGCGCGGGCCACTTCGACTGGATCCACCCGGGCACGCCGGCGTTCGCAACTCTGGTGCAGCAGCTGCAGGCCATCGGTACGCCGAACTAAACCTGCCAACTCAGGCGGGAGCCCCGCCTCCGCGCAACCGCCTGAGCCCGGCCACAGTTTTCCACACCAGGCCGAGCAGCCCCGCTGCCAGGACGGTAAAGGTTAGCGGTGCCCAGGGTGCCTCGAGCACCAGTAACGTCATCCCCGAAATTGCAATCCAGGCCAGGGGTATAACCGCGGCCACCCACAGGCCGATGCCACGGAGCGCCACCAGTACCACACCCAGCGTCATTATTGCGGTGGGCGCCGGGTGGATGGCGAAGGTCTCCGCCTGGAACCAGCCGTAGCCCAGCAGCGGGGCAATCACTGGCAAGCCGAACAATCCCAGCACTCCCAGCAGCGCACCAAGCATCACCGGTAGGGTTTTGAATCGTGGCGCGTGATCGATACCGAGCCCGCTGGCACCGACTGCGGCGAGCATGATCCCCTCAAGCACAAACCCCCAGCCGATATCCTGCCCGGCCCAGTTGAGCTCACCGTAGCGCAGCATGAAATACCCCACCCCCACAAAGACCCACGCCGGGGCGAGTAGCAGGCAGGCGAGACGCGCACGCCCACGCAGGACAAGTACAATAATTACGCCTCCCAGCAAAAGGGTGAGCAGGTGCAGCGGCCAGAAATCCTCGCCCATCCGTTCCAGCAGGCGATAATAGACATCCGCGGTAAAGGGAATGAAATCCTCCAGGCGGTAGCTGGACCATTCGCTCATAGCGACTCGATATGCCGGATCATTTTCCGGCGGCAGTCGGGGGATGGCAGCGGTTTATTGCCAGCCCGCATATTCTCGTTCAGGTGCTCGACCCGGGTGGTGGCGGGAATGGCGCAGTTCACCGCCGGGTGGCTGACAATAAACTTCAGCAGGAAGTCGGCCCAGGTCTGGCAGCCGCACTCCTCCCTGGCCCAGGCGGGGACATTTTCGCTGCGTTTCAGGCCCTTGATCAGGCGACCACCGTCGTAGGGCCGGTTGGCGATTACCGCAATACCCCGCTCCCGTGCCAGCGGCAGCAGCCGGGCCTCCACTTCCCGGTGGGTGATGTTATAGGTCAGCTGGGCGAAATCGATGTCTTCAGATGCCATTACCCGCTCGAACTCCCGGTGGCGGCGGCCGTGCGAAGTGGTGATACCGATATACTGGATCCTGCCCTCCGCCTTCAGCTCGCGCAGGGTTTCAAGCTGCTGTCGCCAGTCCACCAGGTTGTGCACCTGCAGCAGGTTGAATTCCGGCAGGCCCCAGCGCGCCGCGAGCTGCTGGAACTGTTCCCGGGCGGATCCGCCCGCCGGGCTCCAGACTTTCTCGGCGGAAAACAGTGACTCGGGCACACCCAGTTTTTTCAGGGCATAGCCCATCACATCCGGTGCCGAGCCGTACATCGGGGAGGAATCCACCAGCCCGCCACCATGATCGAAAAATGCCCGCAGCACCTCGGTACGGGCATCCAGCAATTCCGGGTCGCTGCCCACGTTGAACGTCTGCCAGGTACCCAGCCCGATCACCGGCAGTTGCTCGCCGGTGGCGGGGATCGCCTTGCGCAACAGGCCATCGGGTGCGGCTCGCAGTACCGGGGACATTGCCATGGCAGCCAGACCCGTAGACACCAGCTTGAGGAATTGCCGGCGGCCAGTCTTCGCGTGAGTGTTTGTCGTCATGCTTGCTGCCTCCCGGAATTGAGTGGCGTAGCGGGTTTAAGGGACTCAGGTTTTAAGGGACTCTGGTTTTAAGGGCTCGGGTTTCAAGGGAGGCTGGTTTCAGTAACGCCGTGGCCAGCAACAGGATAAAACAGGCCAGTACGAACACCTTGTTTACAAACCAGTTGGTGCGCCAGATAGACCATTCGGGTTGCACGAGAAACTGGGCGAACTTGGTGCCAATAATCAGTATCTCCACCAGCGACACCACCAGCGCAAGACGGTAGAGGTAAGTGGGCCGCACCAGCAACGCCCAACCCAGCCACACATGGATCACCGGCCAGAAATCCCAGTATATGTAGCGCATCCATGGCTCGCCGTTCGCCAGCGCGTAACCGATGGGAAAGAGATACTTGATGAAAACGGTCCAGGCCGCGAGGATAAACAGGAAATGGGCGAGAAAAGTCACCCAGCCGTTTGCGTTCAGCCCGCCCGGATTTTTACTGGCCATGGCCACCTCCCGCTATCAACCAGCCTGTTCCTGTCCCGGGGAAAGGTCCAGGTAGAGAAAACTACCGGCGACAGGAAAACCACCGCCGGCACCAGGGCAAAATTCCAGGCCCGACTTAATTGCCGGTAGCCGCCTGCAGCTCTTCCTCCAGCCTGCTGCTCTCCACCGAGCGCGGCTTGTGGAAGCGCCCCAGCCCCAGGTAAACCACCGGGGTCAGGTAGAGGGTAAACAGCGCCGCCAGCCCCAGGCCACCGAACATCACCCAGCCGATCGCACCGCGCGCCTCGGCGCCGGGACCGCTACTCAGGATCAGCGGCAGCCCGCCCAGCACCGTAGAGAGCATGGTCATGGCGATGGGGCGCAGGCGCACCTGTGCCGCCTCGGTAATCGCCTCGTACACACTGTGGCCACGGTCGCGCAGCTGGTCCGCGAACTCCACCAGCAGGATGCCGTTCTTGGCCATCAGGCCGATCAGCATCACCAGCCCGATCTGGGAGAAGATGTTCACCGTGGTACCGGTGAGGAACAGCGCGTAGACCGCCGCGGCCAGCCCGAACGGTACCGTGGTCATGACGATCACGGCACTGCTGATGCCCTCAAACTGGGCGCACAGCACCAGGAATACAACCAGGGCGGCGATGGCATAGGTCATCGCCACCTCGCGGGAGCTCTCTTCCAGGGTATCGGCCTCGCCCTGGAACAGGATGCCGACATCCTGCGGCAGGATCTCGCTTCCCAGGGCACGCAATTCCTCCACCGCGCTTGCCAGCGGGTAGCCCGGAGCCAGCCCCATATCGATCTCGATCGCGCGACGCTGGCCGTGCCGGTCCAGCTCCGCTGCCACGCTCTCCTCGCGCAGGCTGACCATACTCGACAGCGGCAGCAGCTCGCCGCTGCTGCTCTTCACATAGAGGTTTACCAGGTCCTCCGGTGACGAGACGGTAGTGTTGGCGGCCTCCAGCATGATCGGTACGGCCTGGTCGCCCACATTCAGGTCCACCACATCCAGCCCATCGACCACTGCCCGCAGGGTTACGGCAATATTTTCCAGCGGCACCCCCAGGTCCGCCGCACGGCGACGATCGATCTCGATCGACAGCTGCGGCTGGGTGGGCCGGTAACTGATATCCGGCTGGCTCAGGTGGGGCAGCCGGTCCTCAATGGCGCGGGCCATCTCCCGGGCGGCCTGGTAGATGCGGTTGTAGTCATTGCCCACCAGGGCAATCTCGATCCCGCCGCCACCGCCGCGCAGGGACAGGCTGTTGGGGCTGCTGACGCGAATTCGGGCGCCGGGTATCTGTGCCAGCGGCCCGGCAATTTCCCCGGCCAGTGCCTGCTGGGAGATCTCCCGCTCCTCCCAGTCCGCCAGGGGCAGGGTCACCCGGGCCCGGTTGGGGTCGTAGCGCCCGATCAACGTAATGATATCGGTGGCATCGCCGCGCTCCACCAGCGGTCGCACCACATCCTCGATATGTTCCGCCTGGCGGGCAATGTAATTCTGCCCCACGCCATCCGGGCCGGTGGCATCGACGCGGATCAGCCCGCGATCTTCCGATGGCAGCAATTCCTTGCCCAGCACCAGGTAGAGCCCGCCCGCGCCCACAGCGAGCATCAGCGCCACCGCGAAGCTCAACCGGGCATGGCACAGGCAGGCGACCAGGCTGCGCTGGTAAGCGTTCGCGATACGACCACCAATACCCACCAGGCGCTCGTAGACCGGGTGCGGACGCTGTTGCCGCTCATCCCGGGTAATACGCGCGGTGAGCATCGGCACCAGTGTCAGCGCCACCACCGAGGACAGCGCCACCGCCGTGGCCAGCACCAGCCCGAACTCGCGGAACATGCGCCCGGCGGTACTGGGCAGCAGCGAAATGGGGATAAACACACTGACCAGCACCGCCGTGGTGGCCAGTACGGCAAAGATCACCTGGCGTGTACCCAGCACCGCGGCCGCCCGGGCCCCGAGGCCCTGGGCGCGGCGCCGCTGGATATTCTCGAGCACCACAATCGCGTCATCCACCACCAGGCCGGTGGCCAGCACAATCGCCAGCAGGGTCAGGATGTTGATGGAAAAGCCCATCAACCAGATACCCGCCAGGGTGCCCACCAGGGCGATGGGAATGGCGGTGCTGGGAACCAGGGTGGTGCGGATATTGCCAAAGAACAGCCAGATGGCGGCAATCACGATGGCGATGGTGAAGCACAGGCTGGTAACCACCTCCCGCACCGAACCCTGGATAAATACCGCCCGGTCCTCGGTCACGGTGATTTCGAGATTGTCGAAGCGCAGGTTCAGGCTGTCGATTACCCGCCGCACGTCCTCGCTGATATCGATGGTATTGCTCTGCGCCTGGCGCACGATACCCAGGCCGATTACCGGCCGGTTGTTCAGGTACACCAGCGACTGCACATCCTCGGGCCCGAACGCCACGTGCGCCACATCGCCAATGCGGGTAGTGCCGCTGATCACGATATCGCGCACCTGTTCCTCGGTCACCGTCGACGCGTCGGTGCGCACCAGCAGTTGCTGGTCCTCCGAGCGGAAACTGCCGGAGGGTACATCCAGCGGTGCCTGCTCCAGTACCGCCGCCACGTCACTCACTGACAGGCCAAAACTGGTGAGGCGCAGCGGGTCCAGCACCACCCGCAGGACGCGCTGGCGCTGGCCGGAGATGGGCACATCGGCAACGCCGGGAATCGAGATCAGCTCCGGAACGATGTCTTTCTCGATGATGTAGGTGAGCGCCTCATCACGCAGGCGCTCGCTGGTTACCGCCAGGTTGATCACCGGCTCCGGCTGGTCGGCGGCCTTGACCACCACCAGCCGCTCCACGTCCTGGGGCAGGTCCCGCTGGGCCTGGTTCACCGCTTCGCGCACATCGGCGGCGGCGGTATCCAGGTCCACATTGGTGTTGAACTCGACATGGATACGGAAATTGTTCTCCTCGCTGGAGGACTGGATATTCCTGATGCCGGAGACCCGCGCCACCGCCCCCTCGACAATGCTGGTGACCTCGGAATCCATGGTCTCCGGGGAAGCGCCGGGCATCTCACCGCGGATCGATACCACCGGTACATCCACATCCGGCAGCTCGCGCACTTCCACCGCACTGAATGCGGCGATACCGGCAATGGCAATCAACAGGTTGAGCACCAGCACCAGTACCGGGCGGCGGATCGCCAGGGAGGCCAGGTCACCCCGGTGTGGCCCGGCGTCCTGGTTCACTGCGGAATCCCTGTCGCGAGTGGAATCATTGCTCATGGGATTACAACCTCGCCATATTGGCCACCGGCATGCCCTCGCGCATTCGCTGGGTGCCCTCGGTCACAACCGACATCCCCTCGGGCAGGTCGGAATCCACCTGGATGGCACCCTGCAGCCGCTGCACCACCGTGGCCGGCACGCGGCGCACCTTGCCACTGCCGTCCACGGCCCAGACAAAGGCGCCATCATTGCCCCACTGCAGCGCCACTTCCGGTACCACCGGGTAACGGCCCGCCGCCAGCTTCAGGGTTACCCGGAAGCTCATGCCCGGGCGCAGCCGGTCGTCGCCGTTATCAACCCGCGCCCGCACCGTGAAGGTGCGGGTCTGCGGGCTCACCCGGCTGTCGATATCGATCACCTCACCCTGGTGGCCGGGGTCGCCGTTGGACCAGGTGGATACCGAGATCGGCTGCCCCTCGTCGATCTGGCCGTGAAACAACTCGGGCACCTGGAAAGTCACCAGCAGCGTGCTGCGGTCATCGATGGTGGTGATCTCTGTGGAGGGATCGACCCGCGCACCGGGGTCGATGTTGCTAATGCCGATATAGCCGTCGAAGGGCGCCTCGATCGAGCGATGGTCCAGCGCCACTTCGGCCCGGTCCAGGTTCAGCCGGGCGCGCTCGACTGCACTGCGGGCATCGTCCACGGCGTTCTCGGTCACCGCGCCGGAGTCCCGGGTGCGCTGGTAGCGGCTGTACAGCCGTTTGGCATCTTCCAGTGCCACCCGCGCGAGCTGCACCGCCAGGCGCTGGTCGCGCTGGTCCAGCTGCACGATGGTCTGGCCCGCCGCGACCCGGTCGCCGGCCTTGAGGCTCACCTCCACCACCTCACCACTCACTTCCGGGTACAGGGTGACACTCTTGTCCGCACGTGAGGTACCAACGGCCTCAACCCGCACCAGCCGCGGCTGCCATGCCACGGTTTCCGTCACCACCGGCTGGGCCCGGGGCTGCTCCCGCTCCCCGGGAGACTCGGCAGCCGGTTCGCACCCGGTCAGCAGGGTGATAGCCAGTAATGCAACACCGGTGGCAACGCCCCGCTGGCGGCAGAAGCGTCCTCGTTGGACAGTTTTCAAGTTAGCTCCACAGAAGTTTTTTGATTATCAGTCAATGAGAAGTCCAGACTACTGCGAAATATTCCCGATTTCACTAATTCGGCCGCCCCGGCCATGCAGCTGCCCTCTCCCTTCCCTACGCTGAACGCGCCCGGATGGGTTAAGTCCCCTTACCTGCGCGTGCGCAACCCCCAATGCGAACCGGTCACCGGAGCAAAGCCGATGGAAGACTCTGCATTGGGGGTATTGTGAAACTCCTACACTGTTACATGGTGCATGTTGAAGCGCCAACGGGCGACACACCGCAGGAAGGCAATGACAAACGGATTGCGGGCTGTGATTCACTGCGAGCGCGGTCCGCATTAACAGTCATCTGCTTCTTCAGCCTCTGCGTACATAGAAGTTGGAATTCCCGGGACCACCTCTGCTTATGAAACAACCAGCCGTACTTTCACTGCTGTTCTCGTTGCTCGCATCCGCGACTGCCAGCGCAGCCGATATTAATGTTCGCATGCAAAACCTGCCGCCAGAGGGAGTGGTCGTACTGCAGGTTTACGATGACCCGGATGCTTTTGGTGATTTCCGGCGTCCCGCGCGCGAGGTGCGCTATGACATCCAGCCCGGGCAGAATTACGTGATTCCCGATGCCCCTGCCGGCGAGGTCGCGGTGCTCGTGTACCTCGACTCGAACAATAACCGGGCGCTTGACCGCAACTTTATCGGCATCCCCCGGGAGCGCATCGGCCTGTCCAACAACTACCAGCCCAAGGGCCCCCCCAGCTTCCAGCAGGCAAGTTTCTACGTAGCGCAGGACCGGCCCAACGAAGTCAAAATCGAGCTATACGAGATTCTCGGCGAGTCAGGCCAGTGGGGCGTGGGCCTGGGCGTGATCACCCGCAGCAGCCCGTATGTGGGTTCCGACACCACTGTGGTGCAGCCGATTCCCGCCATCACCTATTTCGGTGACCGGTTACAGTGGATAGGCCCGGCGCTGCGTTACGGCATCCTGGGCAGCGACACCCTGCGCCTGGCAATCACGGCGACTTATCGTGTCGGTGCCTACGAAGAGGACGACTCCGACTTCCTGGAGGGCCTGGGCGATCGCGACAGCACGCTGATGGCGGGCCTGGGCCTGGTTTACGAGGGCCCCAACGGTTTCGAGTTCGACCTGGGTTATGAGCACGATGTGCTGGACCAGATCGGCGGTGGCAGTGCAGTGGCGCGGGTATCCCGCGGTTTCCAGTTCGGCAAGCTGCGCCTGTCACCGGAACTGGGCGTCAACTGGCTGAGCAGCGACCTGGCCGACTATGACTTTGGTGTTCCCGTTTCCGCGGCTACGCCGGCCCGCCCGGCTTACAACGTGGGCGACACCGTCACCGTCGAGGTTGGCCTTGGCGGCCTGTATGAGATTACCGAAAACTGGCGGGTGATACTCAGTGTCGGCGTGGAAGACCTGGGCAGTGACATCACCGACAGCCCGATTGTCGACGATGACCGTGTGATCAAGGGCTTTGGTGCCGTCACTTACGCTTTTTAACGCCGGGAACACGGGCCCACAGTAGCTTCAGCATGCCCCGGGGAACCCGGGGCATGCTTGCAGGTTTTCCCTCTCCCGCTTTTATCCTCGCCTGCGCAGCCAACGATGAGGGGCATAACAGTCGCTCTCCTCGGCCTTTGCCCGATCCCGGGCAAGTTGCGCCTGGCAGCGACCGGGCGATTAATACTAATTTCGCGTCCACAACAATAAGACCAGGCACCGCCTGGAATGCCCGATCACCCCGAACAGCGAAGCGCTTCCCGAAGCAGGGGTTCACCCGGACCAGTATCAGAACCGATACTGCAATGTAATTTCGGTAAACCCGATATCCTCGGACGGCCCGGCTTCACGCAGGAACTTTTCCGGATTGCCATGGGTGTAAATCGCGGTGAATGCCAGCCCGCGGCGGAACGTGTATTCGGCAGTCAGTGACAGCGCGGTGAACGCAAAATGGTTGTCACTGCCGTTGGGCCCCCGGACTATCTGCCCGCTGGGGCTGTAGAGCCCGTCTTCCTTCTCCAGGCGCCAGAAAAGGTTCAGGTCAGTTGTAAACGCCAGTTTCTCTGAAGGCTGTAGGTAGAGAAACACGTGAAAGTTATAAAAGTTGCGCGGACCAAAAACCGCAGCTTCGGAAAAGTAGTTCCCCCGGGGATAGAGCGGATTGAAGGTGCCCAGGTCATCGTCGTCCGGGTCGCTGTCACCACTGGCAACATTAATGCTCAGCTTCAGTGCCGGCTGCAGGTGAACGGCTTGCCATCGGCGTGTCGTTTCGGTCGCCAGGGTCCAGGCGCTGATATCTCCCTGACCAAAGTGCCCAAACTGGTAGAGCGCCTCCCAGTTCCAGCGCCAGTTGCCTGCCTCGCCCCAGTAACGGGCGCCAAGGGAATGGCGATCCTCATGCGCAGTCCCCTGCACGTAGGTGGAGTCCTCATTTTCGTACCCCAGGTAGTAGAGATCCAGGTCACCCGGGAAGGGCAACGGCTGCTGTAATACGCTGTAGATGCCCCACAGCGCCTGGTTGTTATTGCTATCGTCATCAAAAACACCCCGCAGGTCCCGGCGGGGTCGAGCAGCCAGCAGGTCGATACGCCAGCGACTGTCGATGACGAACCCCCTGCCACCGTCGAAGGTTCGCCGGACGTTCGGTCCCTCGCGGACATCAACAAGCCGACCAGAGCCCAATACCATCTCCTGCCGGCCGAGGCGCAGTGTGGCTTCACGGCCGGCGCGGGTCTCCCGCCCCAGGTCCAGGAATGCGTTCTGCCACTCCAGCTCGTCTTCATCCACCGGGCTCGGGCCGGCGGCGCGACCGGCTTCCAGCGCGCTGGTGAGCTGGCCGAAGAAGCGCAGGTGTCGATTCCAGTGCAGGTCGCCGAGCAGTGAATAGCGCTGCAGCCAGACGCCATGCTTGTCCTGCTCGTCCTCACCGAAGGTGGGGTTGTCGGTGTACTCGTAGCGCTGTCGCACCTCGCCGCCGATGGTCAGGTAGCGGCCGGAGCGATTTCCAAGCGGGATATACTTCCAGCAGTCCGGCCAGCAGGATGCGGGCGGCCTATTCGCCAGTTCGGAATAGTCCTCCTGGTAGCGTAATTTTTCTATCGGGGGCAGGCCACTGGAATCCGCCATTCCCCCCACGCTCAACAGCAGGGAAATGGTAGCGAATCCGGTGGATAGAAAGTGCATCTTCCCGGAACTACGCATCCGCGCCAGCTCTGTAGGATGGGTGCAAAGCGAATGTTCGTCGGCGGCGCTGGACTATCAGCTAGCGCCTCTCCATGCTGTTCACCGGTGACCACTCGGGCAGGGCTTTTGTCGGCGGCTGGTGGTATTCCGGGAACGCCTCGGAGGCGTACCGAACTTCACCATTGACTGCGGTCAGGTCGGCCCGGGTATCCAGCAGCTTGCGCTCGTCCACCTCGAATATATCCTGATCGAGGATGGCAAAATCGGCCACCATTCCCGGCGCGATATCCCCCTTGCTGTCCTCCTCACCGGAGAACCAGGCGGACCCTCTGGTAAACAGCTTCAGTGCCGTCTTGCGGTCCAGGCGATTGTCCTTACCGTATAACTCGGTTCCGCCAACAGTTCGGCCGGAAACAACCCAGTAGTAGGTCACCCAGGGGTTGAAGCTGGCCACACGGGTGCCGTCGGTGCCAAGCCCCACCGGGATACCCATCTCCAGCATCTTGCGGATCGGCGGTGCGCGACCTGCGGCTTCTTTGCCGTAGCGGTCAATGAAGTACTCCCCGGCAAAGGCCATACGGCCCTGTACCGCGACCCCGCCACCCAGGGCCTTGATCCGCTCGAGGTTCTTGTCCGAGACGGTCTCCGCATGGTCGATGGCCCAGCGGACCTTGTTGAGTGGCTGGGTCTTGTTCACCTTCTCCAGCACGTTGAGAATATGGCCAACGGATTCGTCGTAGGTAGCGTGGAGCCTGAATGGCCAACCCTGCTTTACGTGCAGACGCACCACCGCCTCCAGCTCCTCTTCCGCGTTCTCCTTCAGGTCCGGCCGCGCCGAGGTGAAGTTCTCATAGTCAGCCGCGGACCAGACCAGGAACTCACCGCCACCCTCTACCACATAGCCATTTTCGTGGCCGCTGTGAAGGTTCTGGTCGTGATCGTAATTGGCCATCCACTTTTTGAACTGCGCCAGTTCCTTGCCGGGATCCTGGGGGAACAGGTAAGCAGAGATCCGCACGGGTAGCTCCCCATCTTTTGCCATTTTGGTGGAGGCTTTATAGTCATCCGGGAACTGGTGGCCGCCTCCCCCTGCATCCACCGAGCTTGTCTCGCCCAGGCTGAGCAGGTGGCGATAAAACTGGACCGAGGAATTGTATTGCTGCTCCGCATTCAGTGCTGGCAGTGCACCAATGGTCCGGTAGAGGATCATCGGGTTGGGATCAGCGATGAGTCTCCCGGTGGGGTTACCCTGGTCGTCCCGCTCATAGCGGCTTCCCTCGGGGGCCACACTGTCGCGGTTGACGCCCAGGGCTTTCATACCCGCCTTGTTGAGAATCCCACCGGAGTACAGGAAAAGCACAAATACCGGGGTATCGGGCGCAGCCTGGTTAATCTCCGCCACTGTGGGCATGCGCTTTTCCCTGAACTGGTAGGGGGACCAGCCGCCGATCACCCGCACCCACTGGCCTTCCGGGGTACGCCTGGCCTGTTCGCTGATCATCTCCAGCCCTTCTTCCAGGCTTTCCACGCCCTCCCAGCGGGTCTCGGTGTTGTAAAAGCGCCCACCCCTGACGGCGTGCACATGGGAGTCGTTGAGTCCCGGGATTACGCGGCGCCCACCGGCATCAATGACCTTTGTGTCCTTGCCCTTCTTTGCCAGCAGTTCGTCGGCATTTTCACTGACCTCAGTGAAGACACCATCCTTGACAGCAAAGGCGGTGAGGTTGTCGCCACCACTGAAGCTTGTCACCTTCGCGTTGGTGACAATCAGGTCGGGCGCACCCAGCGTCGTACCCGCATAGCCCGCGCAAATTGCCAGCAGAAAGTAAGCTACCGATTTCACGATATTTGTCTCCGTCGCGCCAGGACAGCGTTACCAGGCCATTGCCACAAGCGGTGCCAACCATGCCCCGGTTACACCACTCCAAAGCCCGCTATTTCGGGGGCTCGAGGCAAGCAGGATAAATTCACCTCGCCACAAGGATCCTCTACTTTCCTGAACCCGCCCTGTCATAGCTGGTCATCAGGTTGCGATAATCCGGGATATGGTTGCTAAACAGTGTGGCAAGCCCTTCTACATCGTTGCGCCAGTCCCGGTGTAATTCACAGGCGAGGCCGAACCATGTCATCAGTTGCGCACCGGCCTGCGTCATCCGGTTCCACGCCGAGTGGCGAGTAAGCTCGTTAAAGGTCCCCGACGCATCTGTCACAACAAACACCTCGAATCCCTCCTCAATCGCGGACAATGCCGGAAACGCCACACAGACTTCGGTGACAATTCCCGCAATGATCAGCTGCTTCTTGCCCGTGGCTTTTACAGCCTTGACGAAGTCCTCATTGTCCCAGGCATTGATCTGGCCCGGCCTGGCAATAAATGGCGCGTCGGGAAGTTTCTCTTTCAGTTCTGGGACCAGGGGACCATTCGGCCCATCCTCAAAGCTTGTCGTCAAAATTGCCGGCAGCTTGAAGTATTCTGTCAGGTCGGCAAGGGCCAGCACATTGTTCTTGAACATGTCAGGTTCGATGTCACGCACCAGTGACATCAGGCCGGACTGGTGATCTACAAGGAGAACAGCTGCATCATTCTTATCGAGCTTTACGTAAGGCTTGTTCATGTTCGAATTCCACTGGCTTTCGTGATGCTCACATACTAGCCGAGGTTCTTTCGAACAGTGCTTTAGCCGGCACAGTTTTCAGCACTAGGGATAGCTTTAATTCACTCAGTCTGGCAGCGATTATTTCGCGTCCTATTCCGGTTAATCGGCACGCCATTCGGTATGGGCTGGCAATCCCAACAGCGCGCTCTTTGAGAGAAAACGGTGCCACTGAGCTTCTTTGAATGTATCGGGACCTACGCAGGTGCATATCCAACGCCAACAGATCGACTCTTGTCATAACGGCAAGGATGAGCTCTCGGTCGAGCAGATAGTTAATCTTAGGTGGGAAACTGCCCCGGAGGCTAACCGAAAAAGTTTGGGGCATGACGCACTTAATACTGGACCTACTTTCTTTAAGCCGTGTTCGGCGCCATCCCCTCGGAGCCTGAGTTATTAACGCCCAGTATAGGCTGGTAATCTGCTACCACTTTCGGAGACACTTTATGTCTGTCAGCTTTCATACTCTGATGGTGATCGACAACCGAGAGTGAAGTGAAGCGGAGTGCAGGACATCGCAGGCCACGCTTTTTTGCGGGCGAATGCTGCGCCTTGTTATGCGTGCCGCACCCAACCGAGGCTGAGCACATAACGTGTACCTGAAACCACCCTTGATACTGAATGCTCTGACAGGTCTGGACGGAAGTACTTTGCCCTCGAATTCTCAAAAATTGGCGAATCACACAGAAACTCACCACCAGAATTTGCCTTTTTTATAACTACATTCAATCGGTAGTGGCTACCTGAACTAACCCTATCTTTATGGGGTGGAATTTCTGCACCTTCTCTGAATCTCAGAAGATAACAATCAAAAGGAATTGGCCATTTCGAACCGAGCACGAAAAGCTTTTCATAGCCGGTATTCTGCCTACCTTTTTCCCATCTCCACAACTTCAATTTATACGCTCTCAATATTTCAGTTACTCAAGCGCATAACGCCCGTGTTTAGCAGCCCCGTGTAGCGCAGCGAAATGGGCGTCCGGTGTAGGGCCCCAGGCCCGAAATGTACTACAACTATTTGTTAAAGGCTTTTGAACAAAGCACTCGGTAGTCACTACAACAGCGACGATATTGTCTGGAAGACGCTCACAACTGTCAGGAATCCGCCAATGAAGATCAGTCGTCTTTGAGAGAGATCGATACCCTGAATCAGAACAAAGGTTCCGACCGCGCCGCTGAAAAAGCCTCCGCTGAATTGGGAACCACCGACTGCATAAACAAACACCAAGTAAATTACCGCCAGCAGATAAAGCAATACTCGTAACGGCTTGAACTCAAAACGCTTGTAGTAGGCTTGGTCTTCTGGGGAAAGGTCTTCCTTGTTCACCGAAGGTTCCCTTTAGCTTTTAACGCTGAAGCACCGGCGGCCGCTTTGCGGCCGTCCGAGTGCCATGACTTGTTATGCCTTTTTGCTTTTGATTGTTTGGATGTCGGAGTGCTCCACTACCGTCCACTCACCGCTATTCCGGAACAATCTTTTACCGAGCCTCGGATAATCAGTCACATCCTGATCGAGACGTTGCCCAATAACCAAACAAACGACGGGCTCGACACCATCGTTGAACATATCGTGTGCCTTACCATTGATGGGGCAGCCGATGAAATCACCAGCGTTCCCTCGTTGCCGCTCATACCCCAAAGTCGCCACACCACTACCAGACAAAATGAAAATGCACTCTTCTTCATAATGATGAACATGGTACTCCGTCGAGTAGTGGCCAGCGGGAACAGAGACTTGGTGCACGCCCATCTTCTGGAGTCCGACCGCATCACCCAGAGGTTTATTGATTCTGACACCCTCGGGATACAAAAAGTGCTGTTTCTCGACACCCTCAAGCTGTTCAATTTCTCTCGCCGATAGGTACATGATTTCCATATCTCCCTTGGGCATAACGTCCGGTTTAGGGGCGGCTGGAGCGTAGTGTAAGCTGTCCCAGCCGCGCTTTTCGCGGCGCCCACAACCGCTTGTATGGTGAAATCCCCCAAAAATTCGGTAAGGTGAGGCCCGTAACTTGCCACGAACAAGTTACCGGC